>NZ_JBIWOK010000003.1:0-463902 GCF_044767675.1 Streptomyces sp. NPDC101219 | reverse complement strand
CCGGAAGCGGTGGCGTCCTGGGCGTCGGTGCGGCCCTTGGCGCTCCTGGCCCTCTTGGCGTCGTCGGCCGTGGGGGGGGGGGGGGGGGGCGCCCCCCCCCCCCCCCCCCCGGCGGCGGGCCCCCCGGGGGGGCGGGGGGCGGGGGGGGGCCGGGGGGGGGGGGCCCCCCCCCCCGGCGGGGGCCGCCCGCCCCCCCCGCCCTGCGGCCGCTTCCTTACTTCAGGTGCAGCTGCTGACCCGGGTAGATCAGGTCGGCGTCCTGGACGATGTCGTCGTTCAGCTCGAACAGCTTGGCCCAGCCGCCCTTGACGTCGTTCTCCTCGGCGATCGAGCTGAGGGTGTCGCCCTTGACGACCTTGTACTCGCCGTCGCCCTTCTTGACCTTCTTGCCGGTCGGGGTGGTGACGGTCTTCTTCTGGGCCGGACGCTCGGCGGAGCGGGACGCCTTCTGCTCGGCGGAGCGCTCGGCGGTGGAGCCGGTGTCCTGCTTCGGCGCGCTCTGCTGCGAGCCGCCGCCCTGGTTCTGGGTGGAGCCGCCACCGGTGTACGCGGCGCCGGACAGACCCTTGCCGCACACCGGCCAGGCACCCTTGCCCTGGCCCGCGAGGACCTTCTCGGCGATCTCGATCTGCTGGGCCTTGGTGGCCTGGTCGGCGGTGGAGGCGTACTTGGTGCCGCCGTAGCCGGCCCAGGTGGAGGCCGAGAACTGCAGACCGCCGTAGTAGCCGTTGCCGGTGTTGATGGACCAGTTGCCGCCGGACTCGCACTGGGCGACGGCGTCCCACTCGGCGGCGGTGGCGGCGGAGGCGTTGCCGGCCGCCATCAGCGGGGCGGCGACGGCGGCGCCGGTCACACCGGCGATGGCGATGGCGCGAGTGGCCTTGGACGGACGACGGTGCTTGCCCTTGCCGGAAAACAGCATGGTTGGATCCCCTCACCGACGCCTACGAGGTGAGCTGTCGGGTTCGGGCCGGTTGAGTTGCCCGGCCACGTCCCTCACGGGACGCGGCTTCACCCCAAGCCGCATGCGGTGTCAACCACCGGATCCGGCACCTACCTTGGGTCCCCCGCTCCTGCCTACGGCGCATGACGCGACGACTGTTCCCGTGCTGCCACTGGCAGGATTCGGCGTGGCGGCAGCCGGGGCCCGCGATGGCGAGCGGTCCTGACCGTAGACACGCGTCCGGCGGAATTTCAAAGACGATCACGGCTTCTGAGACCTATGTCTCACAAACTTTAAACCGGACATTCAGTGCGAATCATGACGTCAACTGGCCTCATCCGGAGGGCTTTTCGCCCGCCCCTTTCGCCCGGAACGCCCCCGGTCATAGCGTCCGACCGGGGGCGTTGCCGAGCAAGTGGACTATTGGACCTACTGGTTCCACCCCGACAGCGAACTCTCCCCCGTCGCGGACGGGGAGGCGTCGGGCGCGCCGGAGGGTTCGGCCGGGACGGAGGGCGCGGACGGCTCAGCGAGGGACCAGGCGAGGGACCACAGGCCCCCCACGCCGCTCACGCCCGCCGCCGCGTCCAGCACGCCGCGCGCGGCACCGGCGGCCGGAAGGGTGTCCGCGGCGCCCGCTGCGGCCTCCTCCGGGGCGGGGGCGCCGCGGTGGCGTCCGGTGCCCTCGGACGGCGCGCCGGTGGACGCCGACGGAACGTCACTCTTGTCCGGGTTGGCCGTTTCCGTACCGTTCGCGGATGGGGAGGCGGCGGACGGCGAGGCGGGAGCGGACGGCGAAGCGGTCGACTCCTCGGCCGACGCGCCGGACGACCCCGGGTCCGCCGTCTCGCCCGCCGTGCCCGCCGTGCCCGGGGTGCTCTGCGACGGCGAAGGCGTGGCGGAGGCCGAGGCGGACGGGGCGCCGGACGGGGTACCGGACTCGGACGTGCCGGGCGCGGCAGAGGAGTTGCCCAGGCCCAGCGAGCCCAGGAGGCCCTCGCCGCCCGTGCCGGACTCGTCCTGCCCGGCGGCACCGTCCTTCTTGTCCGGCTGGAGCCCCGCGATGAGCCCGCAGGTCGCCCAGTCGCCGACACCCTCGGCGGCGAGCGCCTTGTCGGCTATCTCGATCTGCTGGCGGCGGCTGGCCAGGTCGGCGCTCGCCGCGTACTCGAGCCCGCCGTACTGCTCCCACTTCTCCTGGCTCATCTGGAGGCCGCCGTAGTAGCCGTTGCCGCTGTTCTCGCTCCAGCTGCCGCCGGTCTCGCATTCCGCGATCCGGTCCCACGTCTTGCCGTCGGCCGCGCTGGCACTGCCGGCCGCCAGCAGCGGGAGAGCGATGGCGGAGCCGGTGACTCCGGCCGCGACGACGAAAGCCGGTGCCTGGCGGGGGCGACGGTGCCGACCGTTCCCGGAGAGCATGCGGAGACCTTTCACACGACAGCAGTTGCCGGCGCGGCGGACACGAACGCACGTCCGCCACGCTGTTGATGGGTGAACGTATCGGGAAGGATCTCTTGTCACAAGTTAATGCCGCGCAGATCACGTGAAGATCACAGAGTGTGAGACTGTGTCACGTTTCCGCTGGTCGGATCGGGGGCAGGGCGACCCGTCCGGTTCGCTCAGCTTTGCGGAGGACTGAATTCCACCGGCAGGGTGCGCAGCCCGCGCATGATGAGCCCGCCCCGCCACCGCAGTTCGCCAGGATCCACCGCCAAGCGGAGATCAGGCAGCCGCGTCAGCAGCGTGGCGAGCGCGGTCTGCCCCTCCAGACGGGCCAGCGGAGCGCCCAGGCAGTAGTGGATGCCGTGGCCGTACCCCAAGTGGGGGTTGTCACGCCGGCCGAGGTCGAGTACCTCCGGCCCGTCGAACCGCTCCGGGTCCCGGTCGGCGGCGGCGAGGACCACCAGCACCGGATCCCCCGCCGCGATCCGCTGCCCGCCGATGGTCACCGGCTCGGTGGCGAACCGCCACGTCGCCAGCTCCACCGGGCCGTCGTAGCGCAGCAGTTCCTCCACGCCCGTCTCCAGCAGCCCCCGCTCCCCGGCAGCCAGCGACTCCTGCAAACGGGCACGCTGCCCCGGGTGGGTGAGCAGCGCCAGGGTGCCGTTGCCGATCAGGTTGACCGTCGTCTCGAAACCGGCGAACAGCAGGATGAACGCCATCGCCGCGGCCTCGTTCTCGGTGAGGTGCTCACCGTGGTCCGAGGCCCGGATGAGACCCGAGATGAGGTCCTCGCCGGGCGCGGGCTCGGCGGGCAGGGCCGCGCGCTTGCGGTGGATGAGATCGGCGAGATAGCTACGCATCTTCTTCACCGACCGGGCCACCCCGCCCCGCGGGCCGCCCTGATGACGGATCATCATGCCCGCCCAGTCCCGGAAGTCGTCCTGGTCCTCGCGGGGCACACCGAGCAGGTCGCAGATGGCATAGATGGGGAGCGGGAACGCGAACTCGTGGATCAGATCGGCCGAACCCCGCGCCGCGAACCGGTCGATGAGCCCGTCGGTCAGTTCCTGCACCCGGGGCGCGAACTCGGCGACCCGGCGCGGCGTGAACGCCTTGCTCACCAGACGACGCAGCCGGGTGTGGTCCGGCGGGTCGATGTTGAGCAGATGCGTCATCAGCTCCGCCTTGCGCTCCCCGGGGATGCCGGTCTTGCCCTTGGCGTGCGCGGGTTCGTCGTGGTGCGCCGGATTCTTGGAGAGGCGGTGGTCCGCGAGGGTCCGGCGGGCGTCGGCGTAACGGGTGACCAGCCACGCCTCCACCCCGCTCGGCAGACGCGTCCGGTGCACGGGCGCGTGCTCCCGCAGCCAGGCGTAGGCCGGGTAGGGGTCGGCGGCGAACTCCCAGGTGAAGAGCTCGGGCATGGGGGGCACGGGGGGCACGGAAGATCCGGGAGCCGCGGCGGGGCACCCGGAGGGTTCGGGGGGGTCGGGAGGGAGCTGGTCGGTCACGACTCGACGGTATCCGGGCGGGGGCCGGGGGTCCCCCTCCCCTCCCCCCCACCCTCCCCGTCCCCCTGCCCCACCCCCCTACTCCGCGCAGCCCTCCCCCGATCCCTACTGGCCCGCCCAGCCCGCGACCCCTCCGAGCCCCCGGCCCCTACGAGCCTCCCGACCCTGCCGAGCCTCACGATCCCTCGGCCGCCTCCGCCCCCTCCGCCGCCCGGACCGCGTCCCGGTAGGCGCGGGCCGCCGCGCGCAGGGCTGCCTCCGGGTCGGTGCCCTCGGCCTCGGCGCGGGCCGCGAGGGCGAGCAGCTCGTACCCGATGCCCTCGCCCCGGGGCAGCGGCACGTCGAGACCCGCGGTGCGCACCCGGGAGGCCAGCTTCGCGGCGAGGGCCAGACCGGGCTGGCCGAGGGGGATGCCCTCGGTTATCGAGGTGCGCCGCTTCTCCTCGGCCTTGGTACGCAGCCAGTGCTCCTTGACCTCCTCGGGGGTGGTCGCGGAGGCGTCGCCGAAGACGTGCGGGTGCCGGTGGATCAGCTTGGCGACGATGCCGCCGGCGACGTCGTCGAGGGAGAAGGGCTCGTCGGGGTGTTCCTCGGCGATGCGGGCGTGGAAGACGACCTGGAGGAGGACGTCGCCCAGTTCCTCGCGCAGTTCGTCGCGGTCGCCCTCCTCGATGGCCTCGACGAGTTCGTACGCCTCCTCGATGCCGTACTTGGCGAGGCCCTGGTGGGTCTGGAGGGACGACCACGGGCACTCGGCGCGGATCCGGTCCATGACCTGGACGAGGTCGAGGATGCGGGCGCCCGGCAGGTCGTAGGAGCCGGGGAGCAGTTCCAGTGCGGGCATGCTGACCCGGCCGCTGCCGGCCAGGCGGGCCAGGCCGTCGGTCAGTGCGGGCTCGCCCTCGCCGGTCGCGACGACCACCACCGTGCGGCCGCCCGCGCAGGCGTCGACGAGGTCCTCGGCGGCCGGGGCGGTCCGTTCGACGGATATGCCGGCCTCCCGCAGGTAGGGCAGCTGTGGGTGGGCGCCGTCCGCGCACAGGACCCGGTCGGCGCCGTGGAGGGCCTGCCAGGCGGGCCAGGACAGCAGGCCGGGGGCGACGCGGTGGGTGGTGGTGAGCAGGACGATGCGGCCGGGGTCGGCGGTGTCGGGGCTGGCCGGCGTGGCACTGGTTGCGTTCACGGTTCGAAACTAACGCACGGCGCCGACGGCCCCCGGAGGTTGTCCACAGGGCAGTCGGCGCGGTCGTACGGTCGTACCGCCGGTCGTTCCACCGGCCGTACCGCCGGTCGTTCCGCCGGCCGTTCCGCCGGCCGTTTTGCCGTCGTGTCCGGCGGGGCGGGCGGGGGCGGTCAGGCGGTCTGGGGGGCTCCGGCGTTGGTGACGTCCCGCACCCAAGGGGTGGTGGCGTCGACGCGGCTGCTCTTCTCGGGGTCCCAGGTGCCGTAGCGCGGATTGAGGTCGATGTCGAGTTTCTTGCCGGCCGCGGAGAGGGCCTGCCAGAACTCGGGCCTGCTGGTGTCGGTGCCCAGCTGTTCGGCCAGCTTCTGGGCCGTGACCTGGAGGCGGAGGTTGTCGTCGAGGCGCTGCGGGGGGATGCCGTACTGCTGCAGCCAGGCCGCTTCCAGTGCGTCGGCGCCGCCGGCCTGGTCCTGGAGTTCGGTGCGCAGCTGTTGGACCTCGCGGTCGGTGACGGTCACCCCGGCGTCCTGGGCGGCGCGTTCCAGTACCTGGTCGAGGACCATGCTGTGGAGGGTGTCGCGGGTGAGGCTGCCGGTGCGGGCGATGGCCTGTTCGTACTGGGCGTCGTCCGGGACGGCGGCGCGCTGGGCCTCGCGGACCTCGTCGACCCGGTTGTCCAGCTGCGCGATGGTGATCCGCTGGCCGCCGACGACGGCCGCCGCTCCTGGATGCGCCTCGTTTCCGCAGGCGGTGAGCAGGGGTGCCGCCACGGCGAGCGCGGCGGTGAGGAGGAGCGCGGTGCGACGACGGCGGTGCAAGGAAACCTCCTGAGGAGCTTGTGCGGCGGTGCACAAAGTCTTGCGATGATCGATGGTAGGCATCGGCCAAGCTCTGGCCAACCCATTCGACCAACGATTCACCGGGACTTCCGGCACCGCCGCGCGCCCGCCGGCGGGGCCCGCCGCGCCCGCGTCCGCTATCCGCGCACTTGTCCCAGCCATTGCAGTGTGCGGCGGACCTCGGCGGCCAGCGGGTGTGCCGGGCCCTGTACGCGTTCCACGTCGTGCAGCAGCCGCATCAGTGTGCTGTGGGCGGCGGCGCGGTCGCCGAGGGCGAGCAGGAGGTGTCCGATGCGGCGGCGGACGTCGTGGGCGAGCTGCGGGTCGCCGGAGACGTACTGGTTCTCGAAGTAGGCGAGCAGCGACCGGTACTCGGCGAGGGCGGCGGCGGGTTCGCCGAGCTGTTCGAGGCACTGGGCGGCCTCGTAGCGGTAGCGCAGGGACTGCGGGTCGGCCTGGCCGGCCTCGGCGGCGCGTTCCTCGGCGAGGCGGCGCAGTTCGGGCAGGGCGCGCCGGTACTGGCCGTCGTCGAGGAGGGTGGCCGCGTACTGCTTGCGCAGGGTGCGCACGACCGGAGAGTGCTCGCCGTGCTGTTCGGCGGCGACGGGCAGGATGCCACCGAGGATGTCGACGGCCTGGGTGATGCGGCCCTCGCCGAGGAGGCGTTTGACCTCGTCGACGGCGACGGCGACGTCCGCCTTCTCCGCGGCGGGCGTGGGGGGTGTGGCGGGGGCGGGCTGGGGTGCGGGGATGCGGGCGCGGTCGGGCCAGGGCGCGTGCGGGCGCAGGAAGGGGCGGGTGGGGTCGAGGGGTGATCCGGTGGGCGTGCCGCGGGAGGGCAGCAGCAGGGCCAGGTGTTCGTAGACCTCCTGGGCGGAGGCGGGGCGGTGCTGCGGGTCCTTGGACAACAGGCGCAGCACCAGCGATTCCAGGGCTTCGGGGACCTCGGGGCGGAGCCGGCGGACGGGTACCGGCGGTTCGTAGAGGTGGCGGTGCAGGACGCCGAGGGCGGTGGAGCCGGCGAACGGCACGTCGCCGCTGAGCAGTTCGTGCATGAGGACGCCGAGGGCGTAGAGGTCGGTGTAGGGGCCGACGGCGCCGCCCATGGCCTGTTCGGGGGCCATGTAGGCGGGCGAGCCGATGGGTGAGCCGGTGTGGGTGAGGCGGGTGGTGTCGCTGTCCATGACGGAGGCGACGCCGAGGTCGAGCACGGTGATCGTGCCGTCCTGTTTGACCATGACGTTGCGCGGCTTGAGGTCGCGGTGGACGATCGGCACGGCGTGCACGGCGCTGAGCACGGCGCACAGTTGCGCGGCCACCGCGACCGTCCACTGCCAGGGGTACGGGTCGTGTTCGGCGAGGTGGTCGCCGAGGTCGGCGCCGTCGATGTACTGCATGACGAGGAAGAGTTCCTCGCCCTCGCTGCCCGCGTCGTGGACGGTGACCAGGCCGGGGTGGTCGACCTGGGCGGTCACCCGGCATTCGCGCACGAAGCGGCGGCGCAGCTCATCGGCCTCCTGGCCGGCCACCTTGTCGGGGCGCAGCAGTTTCACCGCCACCCGCCGGTCCAGCCGTTTGTCGTAGGCCGTCCAGACCTGTCCCATGCCGCCCTGTCCGATGAGTGTGGACAGTTCGTAGCGGCCGGCGACGACTCGTCCCGCCGTCACGCTCACCTTCCGCTGTCGTGGTGGCCGCCGGGGCCGTGGTGGCCGTCATGGCCGTCGTGTCTGCGCAGGTAGTCGCTGAGCTCGTCGAGTTCCGCCCGTACCTGGTCGATGCGCTGGGGTGCCGGGGGCGCTCCCGTGGGCGGCGGGACGGGCGTGGCCGGCCCGGGGTGCGGGGTCTGCTGCGGGGGCACCGGGGGCGTGGGGTGCTGCGGCATGGGGGGATGTCCGGCGGCCGTGGTCGCGTACGGGGACGGCGGCGGCGTCGGCTGGGGGTAGCCGTAGGGGGCCGTGCCGTGTCCCAGGGGGCCGGGGTAGGGACGCTGCCGGCTGTGGAGGCGGATGTCGACGGTGAGGAAGTAGGCGCCGGCGCCGGCGCCCATGAGGAGCAGCAGGGCCAGGGCGAGGTCGGTCCGGGGGTCCGACTCCGGCAGCGAGCCGATCACCATGAGGAAGGTGATGGACAGCGGGATGCTGGCCCAGGAGGCGACCCAGTCGAGGGTCCGGCCCCGCAGCAGCGCCACCCGGAACAGGGGGACGCAGGTCAGCAGGCCGCACGAGAGAAATCCGGCGGCGGTGATCAGTACGCGCAGGGTGATCACCGTTGCCGCGCTGCGAGGGGGCTGCGGCGCGCCGTGGCCGTACATGACTGCTCCTGAACCGGTGTGGCCGACGAGGACGGTAGTGCGAGTGTCGAAGCTCGGTCGAGCCACGAGCGTATAGGCCGATGGGGACAACCGGTCCCGCGTTGTACCGAACCGTTGTCGACCCGATCACTTCCGTCATCTTCCCCTGCGGCGGTCGGGGGTGGTTCTCGGGCCCGGGTGCGGGGCGCGGTCCGGGGCGGCCGGGGGACGGGCCGATGCCCGAACGGGCGGCGGGGTGGCCGTCCGGCGCCCGTTCCGGGCCGGCAGCCCGCCCGCTTCCGGGTCGGTTTCGGTGTCCCTCCCGCCGCGTCCGCTTCCGTGTCCGCTCCGGCGCCCGTCGCCGGACCCGCCCCCGTGCCCACTCCGGCGCCCGTCGCCGCGCCCGCCCCCCGTGCCACTCCGGCGCCCGTCGCCGCGCCCGCCCTCGTGCCCACTCCGGTGTCCGGTGTGTACGTGCCGACCGGGGCACGCGCGGGGGCCGTTCAGTTCAGCGCCTCGGGCGCCGTGTCGTGCGCCGCGTCCGGCGGTGCTCAGTCGGGGGTGACGGTGCCGTCCGTCAGGCCGTCGTAGAGGCCGCGGACCAGTTGGTCGCCGAGCCGGCCGGCGTGCCGCAGGGTCCGCTCGAACTCGTCGAGGGCGCGGAACCTGGCGCCGTAGCGCCGCTGTTCGTCGAGCGGGAGCCGGGGCAGGCGCAGGCGGCGCACGTCGAGGCGGGTGGCGGTGGAGGCATAGCTGCTGGCCCGGCGGTGGTTGGCGGTGCCGCGCAGGAACCCGGCGACGAACCACGCGTCCAGCGAGGCCGGGTCGGGACGCAGGAGGACCAGGTTGCGGCCCAGGACGGCGCCGGCGGCCGCCGCGTCGACGACCCGGGTGACGGCGCCGCCGCCGAGCACGGGCACGACGATGTCACCGGGTTCGGTGAGCACCGGTTCGTCGTCGCTCTCCGGCAGCGTCCCGGAGGGTCCGGTTCCGGCGAGGACGTCGTGGTCGGTGAGCACGGGCACGCGCGCGGGCCCGCCGTTGCCGCCCGTGCTCATCAGCAGTGCGCCGGCGCGCGCGAGTTCGCCGACGGTGGTGGAGGGGCGGCGCGCGAGGGGCGCGGGCCGGGCAGCCGTCCCGGCGGGCGGAGGGTCCGTCTGCGGAGTCCCGGTCTCGGGCGGCGCGGGTGCGGCGGGCGGCGGGGTGAGGCCGACGGCCAGCCGCAGCGTCTCGGTGAGGCGGTCCCGTACGGCGTCGAGGCGTCCGGCGTCGTCCGCGGGGGTCGCGGGCGGCAGGTGGCGGGCCGGAGCGAGGTCGACGTCGTCGTCGAGCAGTTCGAGGACGGGCACCGACCGCGCGAGGCCGGGCCGGGGGGCGAGGTGGCCGGCCCGGTCGAAGTCCCGCCAGGCGTCCAGCACCGTCTCCCGCACGCCCGGCCAGTCCGGTCCGCCGCGGCCCTCACCGGCGAAGGATGCGGTGTCGGCGAGCAGCACCTCCGGCACCGCGGGCACCGGTCCGGGACGGCGCAGCACCCACACGTGGAGCGGGATGCTGTACGGCGGTGCGGCCCCGGCCGGCAGGGCGATCACCGCCCGCAGGGCGCCCCGGCGCAGCAGGTCGGAGCGGATCCGGCGGCCGGAGCGGCGGGACGCGGCGGCGGGCGGCATCAGCAGGACGGCGGTGCCGCCGTCCGTGAGCCGGGCGAGCGCGTGCTGCACCCAGGCCAGTTCGGACTCGGTGCGGGCGGGCAGGCCGTACTCCCAGCGGGGGTCGTAGGCGAGTTCGTCGTGCCCCCAGTCGCGTTCGTTGAACGGGGGGTGGCACAGGACCGCGTCGACGCGGACGGCCGGGTGGGCGTCGGCGCGCAGGGTGTCGCCCGTGCGGACGTGAACGGCGCCGCGGGTGTGCAGGGCCAGCCGCAGCGCGGTGAGGGCGGTGAGTTCGGCCGAGGTGTCCTGGGCGTACAGCTCCTGGCCGGGGCGGTGCGTGACGGCGCGCAGCAGGGCGCCGGTGCCGCACGCGGGGTCCAGGACGGTGCGCGGGGGGCCGGCGGAGGCGGCGAGGCCGGCCATGAGGTCGGCCAGGCCGCCGGGCGTGAGCGTGTACTGGCGCGGGTTGGCGTCGAGGTGGCGACCGAGGAGGAACTCGAAGGTCTGCCGGGCCCCGATCTCGGCGGCCAGTTCGGCGGCGCCCCGGAGGAGGGGGACGGAGGGCAGAAGCCGGGGGGCGGTGGGAGGCGTGAGGGCAGGCGCGGGGCCGGGTGTGGCGCCGGGAGCGGGGGCGGGGCCCGGGCGGGTGGCGACCGCCTCCTTCAGCTTCTCGGGCAGCAGCGCGGCCAGGCGCTCGTCGGGGCCGTCGCTCACGTCCAGCCACAGGGTGGGGCGGTCGTGGATCAGCAGCAGCGCCCAGCCGGCGTGGAGCAGTGCGGTGACCGGGTCCGCCGGGTGACCGGCGAGGTGCTGCCAGACGCGTTCGCGCAGGGGGACCTCGGCGAGTTTGCCGTGCCGGCGGAGCCACTCCTCCACCTCGGCGAGGGCGAAGGCCGGGCTGGTCCCGGTGCCGCCCACGGGCCGGGGGAAGTCGGGGTGGCGGCGGCGCCAGTTGCTGACGGCGGCCCGGCCGACGCCGGCGAGCCGGGCGATCCCGGCCGCGGTCACCCGGCCGGGCCCGTCCTGCATGGGACCGTCCCGATCGGGACCGCCCTGTCCGCGGCCGTCCTGCCCGGACCGTTCCCCGGCCCCGGACGCGGCCCCGGTCCCGGACGCGCCGGGGCCCAGGGGCGGGCGCTCGGCCGGCCCGTCGTCGTCCGGCCTCCCGCCGTGCCGCCCGTCCGGCCCGCTCACCCTCCTGCTGCCCTGCGTGTCCGGCACGTGCCCGGCTCCCCTCGTCGCGGTGTGGCGCAGAGCATACCGACGAACGAACTTCACCCGCCTTCACAGCCGTGCACTACCCACCTTCAGTGAACCATGTTGACTCGGTTCACAAGCTCTGCTGTCATTGACCCGACGAACACAACGGCCGGATCGCCTCCCGTCGTTGCAACGTCGTCGTCACGTCTCGTTGTCACGTCCCGTCGTCACGTCGTCATGCACGTCGTCGTCATGCAGCCCGTGTCGCGTCGGCACACCGCCGCGTCGTCACACCTCCCCAGGTGTCCGCCAGGTGCCCGTCGTCGCGGCGCCGCGCCGCCGCGCCGTCCGTCACGTCGTCCTCATCGCTTCGAATCAGGGGATCCCCATGCGTCGCACCGCAATCGCCGCCGTCTGCCTCGCCGCCGTGGCCACCGCCGGTCTCACCGGGTGTGGCACCCAGCAGAAGGACGGTTCACCGTCCGGCTCGCGCTCACAGGGGGCGGCCAAGGGGGCGGACCGGGAGAAGGAGCCCTTCCCCGGGCTCAGCGGCGGCGAGATCACCGAGCGCGCCCTGAAGGCCACGACCGGCGCCGAGTCGCTGCGTATGCAGGGCGACATGCCGGACGAGGAAAGCGGCGGCACCCTGCACATCGACATGTCCCTGAACAAGAAGGGCGACTGCGCCGGCACGCTGTCCTTGGACGACCAGGGCACCGCCGAGCTGATCAAGACCGGCGACAGCATCTACATGAAGTACGACGAGGCGTTCCTGCGGGCCCAGAGCGAGGGCGAGCCGAAGGGCCAGGTGGACGCCACCGTGGCGATGCTGGCCGGGAAGTGGACGAAGATGTCCGTCCAGGGCGCCGACGCCGACGACGTCGCCGCCTTCTGCGACCTCGATGTGATGCTCGGCGGCGCCGAGGACGGTTCCTCCGACGCCACCCGCGGCAAGACCACGACGATCGGTGGCAAGCGGGCCCTCACGCTCAGGGAGCGGGACGGCAAGGACGACTACACCTTCTACGTCGCCACCGAGGGCGAGCCCTACCTGCTGCGGCTGGACAACGCGTCCCCCGAGGAGCCGGGGTCCGTCACCTTCAGCGCCTTCGACGAGCCGGTCCCCGCCCGCAAGCCGTCCGGCCCGGTCATCGACCTGGACGCGCTGGGCTGACCGGCCCCGGCCGGCCCCCCGTCAGCCGCCGCACTGGCGCAGCATCATCTCCTTGTCGGCCGTCGTCACCGGCATCTCGTACTTGACGGCGACCTGGGCGAAGCGGACCGCGTACGCGCACCGGATCGCCTTGCTCGGCGGCAGCCAGGCCGCCGGGCCGGAGTCCGACTTGGCGGAGTTGGCCCGGCCCTCGACGGGGAGGAGGTTGAGGGGGTCGTTGGCGAGCTGCCTGCGCTTGCTCTCCGGCCAGCGTGAGGCGCCCATCTGCCAGCTGTAGGAGAGCGGCACGACGTGGTCTATCTGGACCTCGGCGGCCTTCGCCTTCTTCCAGGCGATGTCCTTGCCGGTGTACGGGTCGTACAGGTCCATCGCCACGACCACGCAGTCGGAACCGCTGCGGAACTCGACGTTGCGTCCGTGCAGCTTCAGCAGGTCGTTGCGGGTGTCGCACCCGTTCCGGGCCAGCGGCACACCGTCGGCGGTGTCCATCCAGGCGTAGCCGAACTCGTCGCGGGCGTAACCGGTCTTCGGGCCGCGGCCCTTGGTCGCCACCTTCTCGACGAGGGCGGCGGCCTTCTCCCGGTCGGCGCCGCTCACGGGGGCGAGGCCGGGCCCGGTGCCGTCGGGGTTGTCCAGCGGGGAGACGGCCCGTCCGTCCCCGGCCGCCCCGGCTCCCGGTGCCGGGGCGTCGACGTCCTCCAGCGCTTCACAGCCCGTCAGAAGGACGACGGCCGCGGCCACGGCCGCCCCGGTCCGCCGGACTGCTCCCCCTCTGCCCCGCCGCCTCGCGTACCACGTCACGGTGGCCCCTCCCCTGGTGCTGTTGTGCCCGGCCCGCGCTGGCCGGTGGTGCCGCCCCCACCGTAGCGAGGGAGAGGTCCAGACCACATCTGGGCGAAAGTGCGCATTCCGGGCAAGCCACGCGTATGGTCAAAGGTGAGTCACCTCGGAAGGAGCTCCTGGATGGGCATCTTCGACAAGTTCAAGAGCAACAAGACGGCTCAGGACAAGGCCAAGCAGGCCTCCGACGCCGCGGAACAGAAGATCAACGAGAGGACCGGCGGCAAGCACGAGAAGCACGTCGACACCGCTCAGCGACAGGCCGAGCGCCGCCTGGGCATGGAAGGCGACCGTACCGACGAGCCGTAGGTCTCCCCGCAGCCATCGGACCGGGACCCCCCAGGTGTCAGCTGTGAAACGGAAGCCGCCGCACGGCCCGCGGCCGTGCGGCGGCTTCCCTCATGTCCGGCGGCCCGGGCCTCCCGGACGGGACCTGACCGGGCCGGGAGACCGTCAAGGCCCCGGCCCGGATCCGTCCGGCGCCGTCAGGACCCCAGCACCGACGTCAGGAACTCGCCGACCCAGCCCAGCAGCTCCCGGCCGACCAACGGCTTCCCGCCGACCTTCGCCGTCTTCGGGCGGGGCACCAGCACCTGGTGCGCGGCCGGCTTGATGACCGTGCCCGGGTACAGGCGCTTGACCCGCAGCTCCTGCGACTCCCTCAACTCCACCGGCGCGAAACGGATGTTGTTGCCCTGCAGGACGATCTCCCCGACCCCGCAGGCGCGGGCGAGCATCCGCAGACCCGCCACCAGCAGCAGATTCTCCACCGGCTCCGGCAACGCGCCGTAGCGGTCGGCGAGTTCCTCGCGGACCGCCTTGACGTCCTCCTCGGAGTTGGCGGAGGCGATCGCCCGGTAGGCCTGCAGGCGCAGCCGCTCGCCGGGCGCGTAGTCGTGCGGGACGTGCGCGTCGACGGGCAGCTCGATCTTCACCTCGAGCGGCGGCTCCTCCTCGATCTCACCGGTCTCCAGCTGCCGCCGGTAGTCCGCGACCGCCTCGCCCACCATCCGCACGTACAGGTCGAAGCCGACGCCGGCGATGTGGCCGGACTGCTCGCCGCCGAGCAGGTTTCCGGCCCCGCGGATCTCCAGGTCCTTCATCGCCACGTACATGCCCGCGCCCATCTCGGTGTGCTGGGCGATGGTCGCGAGGCGCTCGTGCGCGGTCTCCGTCAGCGGCTTCTCCGGCGGGTACAGGAAGTACGCGTACCCGCGCTCCCGGCCCCGGCCCACCCGGCCGCGCAGCTGGTGCAGCTGGCTGAGGCCGAAGTTGTCGCCGCGCTCGACGATCAGGGTGTTGGCGTTGGAGATGTCGATGCCGGACTCGACGATCGTCGTCGACACCAGCACGTCGTACTTCTTCTCCCAGAAGTCGACGACGACCTGCTCCAGCGCCGCCTCCGACATCTGGCCGTGGGCGGTGGCGATGCGCGCCTCCGGCACGATCTCGCGCAGCCGGGCCGCCGCCCGGTCGATGGACTCGACCCGGTTGTGGATGTAGAAGACCTGGCCCTCGCGCAGCAGTTCGCGCCGGATGGCCGCGCCGATCTGCTTCTGCTCGTACGGGCCGACGAAGGTGAGCACCGGGTGGCGCTCCTCCGGCGGGGTGGTGATCGTCGACATCTCGCGGATGCCGGTCACCGCCATCTCCAGGGTGCGGGGGATGGGGGTGGCGGACATCGTCAGCACGTCGACGTTGGCGCGCAGCTTCTTCAGCTGCTCCTTGTGCTCGACGCCGAAGCGCTGCTCCTCGTCGACGATGACCAGGCCCAGGTCCTTGAACTTCGTCTCCGAGGAGAACAGGCGGTGGGTGCCGATGACGACGTCCACCGAGCCGTCCCGCAGCCCCTCCAGGACGGCCTTGGCCTCCGAGTCGCTCTGGAAGCGGGACAGGGCCTTCACGACGACGGGGAACTGCGCGTACCGCTCGCTGAAGGTGCCGAAGTGCTGCTGCACCAGCAGCGTGGTGGGGACCAGGACGGCGACCTGCTTGCCGTCCTGGACGGCCTTGAAGGCGGCCCGCACGGCGATCTCGGTCTTGCCGTAGCCGACGTCGCCGCAGATCAGGCGGTCCATGGGGACCGTCTTCTCCATGTCCTCCTTGACCTCGGCGATGGTGGTCAGCTGGTCGGGCGTCTCCGCGTAGGGGAAGGCGTCCTCCAGCTCCCGCTGCCAGGGGGTGTCGGCGCCGAAGGGGTGCCCGGGGGCGGCCATCCGCGCGCTGTACAGCTTGATCAGGTCGGCGGCGATCTCCTTGACGGCCTTCTTGGCGCGCGCCTTGGTCTTGGTCCAGTCGGCGCCGCCGAGCCGGTGCAGGGTGGGGGCCTCGCCGCCGACGTACTTGGTGATCTGTTCCAGCTGGTCGGTGGGGATGTAGAGGCGGTCGCCGGGCTGGCCCCGCTTGGCCGGCGCGTACTCGACGACCAGGTACTCGCGGGTGGCGCCCTGCACGGTGCGCTGCACCATCTCGATGTACCGGCCCACGCCGTGCTGCTCGTGGACGATGTAGTCGCCCGCCTCCAGGGTGAGCGGGTCGATGGTCTTGCGGCGCCGGGCCGGCATCCGCGCGCCCTCCCGGCCGGACGCCTTCTGCCCGGTCAGGTCGGTCTCGGTGAGCACCGCCAGCTTGAGCGCCGGGTCGACGAAGCCGTGGTCGATGCAGCCGCAGGAGACGTGCACGACGGACGGGGCGATCTCGCCGAGGTCCCCCTCCAGGCGGGCCGCGATGCCCTCCCCGCCCAGCACCTCCACCGTGCGGGACGCCGGGCCGTGGCCCTCGGTGACGTAGACCGTGCGCCAGCCGTCGGCGAGCCAGCCCTTGGTGTCGGCGAGGGCCCGCGCGGTGTCGCCGCGATAGGTCTCGGGGGCGTGCATGCCCAGCTTGAGGGTCGACTCGTCGAGTTCCTCGTCGGCGGCGAACGGCGACACCGACCACCACATCATGCCCAGCTCGCGGGCCCGCTCCCGGACGTCGGCGAGGGGCCACAGGGAGGCGGCGCCCACGTCGATCGGGGCCTCTCCCCCGCCGGCGGTGGCCGCCCAGGACGCCTGCAGGAACTCCTGCGAGGTGGCCACCAGGTCCGATGCGCGGGTGCGCACCCGTTCCGGGTCGCAGACGACGGCCATGGCGCCCTTGGGCAGCACGTCGAGCAGGAGCTCCATGTCGTCGACGAGGACGGGCGCCAGGGACTCCATGCCCTCCACGGCGATGCCCTCGGCGATCCGGCCGAGCAGATCGCCCAGCTCGGGATGCTCCTCGGCGAGGACCCGGGCGCGTTCCCGCACGTCGTCGGTGAGGAGGAGTTCCCGGCAGGGCGGGGCCCACAGGCCGTGCTCGGCGATCTCCAGGGACCGCTGGTCGGCGACCTTGAAGTAGCGGATCTCCTCGACGTCGTCGCCCCAGAACTCGACCCGCAGGGGATGTTCCTCGGTGGGCGGGAAGACGTCCAGGATGCCGCCGCGCACGGCGAACTCGCCTCGCTTCTCGACCAGTTCCACGCGCGCGTACGCGGCGGCGGCAAGAGCCTCGACGATCTCGCCCAGGTCGGCGCTCTGTCCGGCCCTCAGGGCCACCGGTTCCAGGTCGCCGAGCCCTTTGACCTGGGGCTGCAGCACCGAGCGCACCGGTGCCACGACGACCGAGACGGGGCCGGTCTCCGGGTCGTCGGCGCGGGGGTGGGCGAGGCGGCGCAGCACGGCCAGGCGGCGGCCGACGGTGTCGCTGCGGGGGCTGAGCCGCTCGTGCGGCAGCGTCTCCCAGGAGGGGTACTCCACGATCCCCTCGGGCGGCAGCAGGGACCGTAGGGCGGCGGCCAGGTCCTCGGCCTCCCGTCCGGTCGCCGTCACCGCCAGGACGGGGCGGCCGGCCTCCCGGGCCAGGGCGGCGACCGCGAAGGGGCGGGCGGCGGCCGGGCCGACCAGGTCGACGTGCATGCGGTCGCCGTCGGAGGCGGCCGAGATCGCCTCCGCCAGGGCGGTGTCCTTGACGACGGCGTCGAGCAGACCGTGCAGGCTCATTCGGGGCGCTTTCCGTGCGGGGGTGTGCAACACGACGGGCCCGACGCGCGCTGCGGGCCGGGGGTGTCCAGCGTACGACGCCACACCCACGGGTGCGGCGCCCTGTGGACGGCCCGGGTACCCGGGAGGCGGGCTCCGATGCCGCGTGACCTGGGCCTTCGGCCACGGGTGGAGCGCCGGGACCGGTACCCGGGGGGCTGCGGGGACGGTCACCATTGACCGGTCCCGGTGGCAGCGAGGGCGGTCACCGCGACCGGTCCCGATGGCGGCGGGGGCGGTCACGGCGAGGCAGTCCGGTTCCCTCCGAGGGGCGTGGCACCGACGGACTCCGGCGTGCGCCGGGGGGCATCGCAGGGCCGCGCCAGGAGCACGTCCCACGCGGATCGGGGGCGGGCGGTGGGGCGCGAGCCGCGCGGATCGCGGGGATCGAGGGGGCGCAGGCCATGTGGCACGGGCCCTGAGCCCTGCCGCGCGGGCCATGGGCCGTGGGGCGCTGGCCGTGGGCGTGGGGCGCTGGCCGCGCCGATCGCGGGCGTAGGCCATGGGTCACGTGCGACGGGCCGAGCCCCTCGGGCCATGGGCCAGACCACGCGGGCCGCGACGCCCGGGCCGTGGGCCGGGACGCCAGGGCCGTGGGCCGCGACGCCAGGGCCGCGGGCCGGGCGCCCGGCCGTTCCCCCGTCGCACGCGTCCGGCGCCGGGGTCCCGTGGGACTCCCGGCGCCGGATGTTCCCCCGCAACCCCCGTGTGCGGTGGTCGTGCGGGCGGTGGCCGTGCGGGGCCGGTCAGGCGGCCCGCGCGGCGGCTACTCGGTGGCGATGGCGTTCAGGACGTTCATCCGGCCCGCCCGGAAGGCCGGGACGAGGGCGGCGAACAGGCCGACGAAGGCCGAGCTGATGAACACGCCGATGATCGTCGGCCACGGGATGTCGAGGACCTTCAGGCCCTCCAGGGCGAGGAGCTGCTGGGCGGTCGCACCCCAGCCCAGGCCCAGCCCGAGGCCCAGCAGGGCACCGAAGAGAGCGATGACGACCGACTCCATGCGGATCATGCGGCGCAGCTGGCGGCGGGAGAGGCCGATGGCCCGCATCAGGCCGATCTCCCGGGTCCGCTCCACGACCGACAGGGCCAGGGTGTTCACCACACCGAGGACCGCGACGACGATCGCCAGCGCCAGCAGACCGTAGATCATGTTCAGCAGCTGGCCGATCTGGTCCTTCAGAGCCTCCTTGTAGTCGGTCTGGTCGCGCACCTTGTACTGCGGGAACGGGTCGAGGGACTCCTTGAGCGCGGTGTACGCGGCGTCCTTCTGGCCGTCCTTCGCCGCGGCGAACATCATCTGGTTCAGCGGCATCCGGTCGGCCGGGATGTACCGGGACATCGTCTCGATCGACGTGTACATCGCCCCGGCGTCGACGACGCCCTCGCTGCTGGTGATCGCGCGGACCGTCAGGTCACCCGCGGTACCGTCCTCGAACGCGACCTTCACCTTCGAGCCGATCGTGATGCCGTGGTCCTTCGCGAAGTCCTCGTGGACGGACATCGCGCCGGGCAGGTAGGCGTCCGACAGCCTGCCGGCGACGGTCTCGACCCGCAGGTCGCTCGCGTACGTCGGGTCGGCGCCCGTGATCGAGGAGTCCTTGGTGGTCTTCCCGTCCGGCGTGGTGAAGTCCGCGCCGGTCCACCGGTACTCGGTGACGTGGTCCAGGCCCGGGGTCCCCTTGACGGCCTCGACGACCTGCGGGGTGAGGAGCGCGCCGTTGTCGTTGCCGATGATGAAGTCGGTGCCGACCGTCTTGTCGAGTTCCTCGGTGGCCGAGGCGACCATGGAGGAGCCGACCACGGACAGGCAGGCGACCAGGGCGAGGCCGATCATCAGGGCGGCGCCGGTCGCGCCGGTGCGGCGCGGGTTGCGCAGCGCGTTGCGCTCCGCCATGCGGCCGACGGGGCCGAAGACCCGCAGCAGGACCGCGCCGAGCACCCGGACCACGCCCCCGGCGAGGAGCGGGCCGACGGCGATGAAGCCGACCAGCGACAGCACCACGCCGAGTCCCAGCCACAGCGAGCCCTCGGTGGCCTTGTCGGCGGAGCCCGCCAGGTAGAGGAAGAGCGCGCCGCCGCCGGTCAGGACCGTGCCGGTGATGCCGCGCACCCAGCCGGCCCGGGCGTCGGCGGGGGCGCCCGCGTCGCGCAGGGCGGCCATCGGGGAGATCCGGCCGGCCCGGCGGGCGGGCAGGTAGGCGGCGAGGACGGTGACGACGATGCCGAGGAACAGGCCGATCGCGGGGGTGGTCCAGGCGACGGTGAGGTCCTTGGTGGACAGTTCCATGCCCATGCTACCCATGAGCTTCATCAGACCGACCGCCAGCCCGATGCCCGCGCCCACGCCCAGCAGCGAGCCGACCAGGCCGAGGAGGAGTGCCTCCGCGAGGACCGAGCGGTTGACCTGCTTGCGGGAGGATCCGATGGCCCGCATCAGGCCGATCTCCCGGGTGCGCTGGGCGACCAGCATGGAGAAGGTGTTGATGATCAGGAAGATGCCGACGAGGAAGGCGATGCCGGCGAAGCCGAGCATGGCGTACTTCATGACGCTCATGAAGCCCTCGACGTCCTTCTGGTTCTCCTCGGCGGTCTCGGCGGCGGTCTGCACCTTGTAGCCGGTGCCGAGTTCGGCCCGCACGTTCTTCTTGAGCTGCTCGTGGCTGACGCCGTCGGCGGCGGTGACCTGGACGTTGGTGTAGACGCCGCCCTTGCCGACCAGGGCCTGCTGGGCGGTCTTCGTGTCGAGGAAGAAGATCGCGGCGCCGGGGTTGGTGACGGTGAAGTCGGTGATGCCGGAGATCTTGGCGCGGTGGGTGCCGACGGCGCTCATCACGCCGAGCTCGTCACCCAGCTCCAGGCCGTGCTTGTCGGCGGTGTCGGAGTCCACCATGATCTGGTCCGGGCCCTTGGGCGCCTTGCCGGAGGTGATCTCCATGGTGCGGGCGTCGTTGGAGTTCCAGGAGCCGACGATGGTGGGTCCGCCGCTGGTCGGGGACAGGTCGTCGCGGTCGGAGTCGACGACGGTCACCGAGGTGGAGAACACGGTGCCCTCCGCCACCCGCACGCCGTCCGCCTTGCGCACCTGGTCGAGGACGGAGGCCGGGATCACCGGCGGCTTGCCGTTGCGGGAGGTGGTCTCGCCGGTGTTCGAGGCGTCCTTCCCGCTCACCGTGACGTCCGACGAGGTGGCCGCGAACAGCTTGTCGAAGGTGGTGGACATGGTGTCCGTGAACACCAGCGTCCCGCACACGAACGCCACCGACAGCAGCACCGCCACCGCCGAGAGGGCCATCCGCCCCTTGTGCGCGAAGAAGTTGCGCATCGAGGTCTTCAGGACGGTCATGACGTGCGCCCCCGGGCGTCGAAGTCCTTCATGCGGTCCAGGACCTGCTCGGCGGTCGGCTGGTGCATCTCGTCGACGATGCGGCCGTCCGCCAGGTACAGCACACGGTCCGCGTAGGAGGCGGCGACCGGGTCGTGGGTGACCATCACGATGGTCTGGCCCAGCTCGTCCACCGAGCGGCGCAGGAAGCCGAGGACCTCGGCGCCCGCCCGGGAGTCGAGGTTCCCGGTCGGCTCGTCACCGAAGATGATCTCCGGCCGGGCCGCCAGCGCCCGCGCCACCGCGACGCGCTGCTGCTGCCCGCCGGACAGCTGCGTCGGCCGGTGCCTGAGCCGCTCCGCGAGCCCGACGGTCTCCACCACCCGGTCCAGCCACGCCTTGTCGGGCTTGCGGCCGGCGATGTCCATGGGCAGCGTGATGTTCTCCAGCGCGTTCAGCGTCGGAAGCAGGTTGAACGCCTGGAAGATGAAGCCGATACGGTCGCGGCGCAGCCGCGTCAGCTTCTTGTCCTTCAGGCCGGTGATCTCGGTCTCGTCCAGATAGATCTGACCGCTGGTGACGGTGTCGAGCCCGGCGAGGCAGTGCATCAGCGTGGACTTGCCGGACCCCGAGGGGCCCATGATCGCGGTGAACCGCCCGCGGTCGATGTCCACGTCGACGTGGTCGAGGGCGACGACCCGGGTCTCCCCGGACCCGTACGCCTTCACGACCTGCCGCGCCCGCGCGGCAACGGCCGTACGCCCTCCAGTACCCCCGTGCCTGGGAATGGTCACAGCCGATGTCACGGTAAGTCTCCTATGTCGGTCAGCAGATGTGTGCGGTGGTGCCGTCGGCCGCCGTGGTGCCCGGGACGGCCGTTCCTCGTTCTCGTGGTGCGACGTGCTTCAGTCTGGCGGCGGTCAGGGGTCGGGCGCCCTGGTGTTCAGCGCAGTCTTCTGCTGAGGAAAACCCCACCCCCGCTGCTGGGCCCAGCCGCCCCCCAGCGGCGTAAAGCCAGGTTAAGGACGCCACCCGGCCCGTCTCGTCCTCCGACGGAACGAACCCTCCCCGAGCCGTCCTACGGAGCTACCCCTAAGGGCCCTCCCCCCACAGGGGGAGACCGTCTCGGGGTCGCGTCCTCCGCCGGGCGGGTCCAGACTGCACCCTCCCGCTGCGGCAGGGTCAATGCGAAGCTGTCCCGCAACAGGTAGATGCAAGGGGCACCGACATCGGGCGACCGACATCGGGCGGGGCCGGGAAGGACACCACGGGGACATGGGCGACAGTCACGGACCGCCGGGAGGCGACCCCGCCGTGCGCGGCACCGGTGCGCCGGCCCGCGCCGGCTCGCCCACGGCCGCCACCGACCGGCGCGGGGCCGTCGTGGCCGCCCTGATGCTGGCCATGGCCCTGTCTGCGCTCGACTCCACCATCGTCTCCACAGCAGTCCCGCAGATCGTCGGGGACCTCGGCGGCTTCTCCTACTTCTCCTGGCTGTTCTCCGGCTACCTGCTCGCCGTCACGGTCACCCTCCCCGTCTACGGCAAGCTGTCCGACACCTTCGGCCGCAAACCCGTCCTCGTCGCGGGCGCGGTCGTGTTCCTGACCGGCTCCCTGCTGTGCGCCCTGGCCTGGAACATGGGCGCCCTGGTCGCCTTCCGCATCGTGCAGGGCCTGGGCGGCGGGGCCCTCCAGGCCACCGTGCAGACCCTCGCCGCCGACCTCTACCCGCTGGAGCAGCGCCCCAGGATCCAGGCCCGGCTGTCCACCGTGTGGGCGGTCTCGTCCGTCGCCGGGCCCGGCCTGGGCGGGCTCCTCGCCACCTACGCCGACTGGCGCTGGATCTTCCTCGTCAACCTGCCCGTCGGCGCGCTCGCCCTGTGGCTGATCGTCCGTCACCTGCACGAGGTGCGGCCCGCGTCCACGTCCCCGCCGCGCGTCGACTGGGCGGGCGCGTTCACCGTGTTCGCCTGCGGCGGGGCGCTCCTGACGGCCCTGGTGCAGGGCGGGGTGGCCTGGGACTGGCTGTCGACGCCCTCGCTCGCCCTGTTCGGCACCGGGCTCGCGCTGGTGGTGGCCGTGGTCGTGGTGGAACGCCGGGCGGCCGAGCCCATCATCCCCGGCTGGGTGTGGCGGCGCCGCACGATCGCCGCCGTCAACCTCGCCCTCGGCGCCCTCGGCCTGCTGATGATCGCCCCGGCCGTCTTCCTGCCCACCTACGCTCAGACCGTCCTCGGACTGGCCCCCGTGGCCGCCGGGTTCGTGCTGTCCGTGTGGACCCTGACCTGGCCCGTGTCGGCGGCCCTCAGCCAGCACGTCTACCGGCGCATCGGCTTCCGCAACACCGCCCTGGCCGGCATCGGGGCGGCCGCCCTCGTGCTCGCCGCGTTCCCCCTCCTGCCCTACCCGGGCCGGGCCTGGCAGCCGATGCTGCTGATGATGCTGCTCGGCGCGGCCCTCGGACTGTTCCAACTGCCGCTGGTGGTGGGCGTCCAGTCGTCGGTGACGTGGGAGGAGCGCGGCACCGCGACGGCGTCGGTGCTCTTCTGCCGCCAGACCGGCCAGACCGTCGGCGCGGCCCTGTTCGGCGCCGTGGCCAACGGCGTCCTGGCCGCCCGCCTCGGCGGCTCGGGCGACCTGGACGCGGTGACCGGCCCCCTCGGCGGCGGCGCCGTCCCGGAGGCGACCCGCCGGGCCGTCGCCGACGCCGTGCAGGCGGTCTACCTGGGCGCGGCCTGCGCGGCGGCCCTGGCGTTCCTGGTGCTGCTGTTCCTCGCCCCGCGGAAATTCCCCGTGCTGAAGGACTGACCGCTGCGTAGGCTGCCCGGCATGGCCACCCTGACGCTGGAACGCCTCCGCGCGGATCACGCGCCCGCCGTGCTGGCCTTCGAGCGCGCCCACCGCGCCCACTTCGCCCGCACGGTGCCCGACCGCGGGGACGCGTACTTCACGCCCGCCGGTTTCGCCGCCCGGCACGCGGCCCTGCTGGCCGACCAGGACGCGGGCGTCTGCCACTTCCACGTCGTGCTGGAGAACGGCACGCTCGTGGCCCGCGTCAACCTCGTCGACGTGGCGGACGGCTCCGCCGAACTCGGGTACCGCGTGGGCGGGGACGCCACCGGCCGGGGCGTGGCGACGGCCGCGGTGGCCGAGATCTGCCGGCTCGCCGCCCGGTCCTACGGCCTGACCACGCTGACCGCGGCCACCACCCTCGACAACCCGGCGTCCATGCGCGTCCTGACCCGCAACGGCTTCACCCGCGCCGGGGACACCGTCCTGACCGGCCGCCCCGGCGTGCGCTACATCCGCCGAGACCTGCCCACCTGACGCCCCGGCGTGCGCCCGGTCCGCCGGGACCCGAGCGTCTGAGGCCCCTCAGCGCCGGAGCGGCGGGGCGGGGGCGGGCCCGGCACACGGTGCGCGCCCCCACCGGGTCGCCCCACGCACCCCGGCCCGGCGCACGGTTCACCCACCCCGGTCCGGCCCACGGTTCACCCACCCCGGCCCGGCGCACGGTTCACCCGCCCCGGCCCGGCGCACGGTTCACCCACCCCGGTCCGGCCGCGTCCCACGGCATCCGCACCGTCCGCCACCGGCCCCTCACCCACCGAAAAGTCTGAGTTAACGCGGGTAACACCCCTGGTCAGCACGGTCCGGACTCACCGACCGAACAGTTCGGCCAAAACGCAGCGCGGCCCCGTACGCGGGGGTAACGTGCGCGTGGCTCGATCCCACCCCCCACCTCCCTGCCGTCCCCGCACGGACCCGAGCCCGCAAGGAGTACGGGATGTCCTTCGATCCGTACACGTCCCACTGGGACCCGCCCCCACCGCGGTCCCCGCAGTCCTCCCCCCACCAGGGCGTCCCCGCCCGCCCCGCTCACGACCCCTTCGCCCCGCCCCCGCCGCCGCCCTCCTCCCCCTCCTACGCCACCTACCCGTGGCAGCCGCCGCCGGCCCCGCCGGAGCCGCCGCGGCGCGCCCGGGAACGGACGGCCCTCGGCCACCACAGCGACCTGCGGATCCTGCGCACCGCCTACCGGTGGCAGCGGCGGGTGGCGACCCTCACCGCGCTCGGCTACTTCGTCCTCTTCCTCGTCCTGTCCGCGTTCGCCCCCTCGTTCATGACGTCCACGGTCACCGACGGCCTCCCGGCCGGACTGCTGCTCGCCCTCATCCAGGTCCCGGTCACCTGGCTGGCCATCGTCCTGTACGAGCGCACCGCACGGCGGCGCGTCGACCCCCTGGCCGACCTCATCCGCAAGCAGGCCGAACTCGACGCCCGCCGGGGGGAGACGCGATGAACACCGAATTCAGCGGAAACGCCCAGGCCATGTCCCTCGTCGGCTTCTCCGCCGTCGCCACCGTCACCCTGCTGCTGTGCGTGATGACCGGCCCCGACCGCGACGACCTCGACGAGTTCTACACCGGCTACGGCTCCCTCTCCCCGCTGCGCAACGGGCTGGCCATCGCCGGCGACTACATCTCCGCCGCGACCGTGCTCGGCACCAGCGGCATCATCGCCCTCTTCGGCTACGACGGCACGGTCCTCGCCCTGAGCACCGCCCTGTCCCTGATGCTGCTGATGTTCCTGCTGGCCGAACCGCTGCGCAACGCGGGCCGGTTCACGATGGGCGACGCACTGACCCGGCGCATGCCCGGCCGCGGCATACGCATCACCGCCTGCGCGGTCACCCTCGCCGCGCTGCTGCCCCTGATGGTGGTCCAGCTCGCCGGCACCGGGCAGCTGCTGGCCTTCATCCTCGGCTTCTCCGGCGAGTCCCTGCAGACCGGCTGCATCATCGGCGTGGGCGCCCTGATGATCAGCTACGCGGCCATCGGCGGCATGAAGGGCACCGCCCTCATCCAGTTCCTGAAGATGGTGATCCTGCTCGGCTCCGGCCTCGTCGTCGCCGCGCTGATCCTCAACCGCTTCGACTGGAGCCCCGGAGCCCTGTTCGGCGCCGCCGCCGAACGCAGCGGCGTGGGCGACGCCTTCCTCTCCTCCGGCCTGCAGTTCACCGGCAGCGCCCACCCCCGCCTGGACATGATCAGCTCACACCTGACGGTCGTCCTCGGCGGCGCCTGCCTCCCCCACGTCACCATGCGCATGTACACCGCCTCCAGCGCCCGTCAGGTGCGCCGCTCCATGACCTGGGCGGTCTCCACCGTCGCCCTGTTCGTCCTCGTCCTCACCGTGGTCGGCTTCGGCGCCACCGCCATGATCGGACGGGAGACGATCGCCGGGATCGACCCGCAGGGCAACACCGCCTACCTGCTCGGCTCGCAGGCCGCGTTCGGCGCGGAGGTGTCCACCGCCGAAACCTTTCTCTTCACCACGGTCACCACCGCCATCTTCCTCACCCTGCTCGCCTCCGTCGCCGGCATGATCCTCGCCTGCGCCAACTCCCTCGCCCACGACGTCTTCGCCTCCCGCGTGCAGGAGATGTCCCCCCGCCGCGAGATGACCCTGGCCCGCCTCTCCGCCCTCGCCGTCGGCGCCCCGGCCATCCTCATCGCCACGCAGGTGCAGCACCGCAGCCTCCACCCGCTGATCACCCTGGCGTTCTGCCTCGGCGCCTCCGCCATCGCCCCCGCCCTCGTCTACAGCCTCTTCTGGCGCCGCTACACCCGCACCGGCCTGCTCGCCACCCTCATCGGCGGCACCCTCGCCGTCCTGCTGCTCATGCCGGGCACCAACCTCGTCTCCGGATCCCCCGTGTCCGCCTTCCCCGAGGCCGACTTCGCCTGGCTGCCGCTCACCACCCCCGGCATCCTCACCGTCCCCATCGGCTTCGCCTGCGGCTGGCTCGGCACCCTCGCCTCCGGCCGCGCCCGGTCCGAGGAACACCGCCGCCAGTACGAGGCGGTCGAGGGCTGGATCCTCGCCGGCGCCGCCCGCCGCAAGGACTGACCCCCGCCGGCAGAAACAGGGCCGGGCCCGGTCGGAACACTCCGACCGGGCCCGGCCCGTCGCACCTCAGGGACGGCGCCTCACAGCAGCCCGTCCCACATCTGCTCCAGCAGCACCGACCACCAGCTCTCCGGCGAACCCAGCGCCGCCGGATCCAGCGCGGCCAACTGCGCCTGGAAGTCGACCGTCCAGCGGCCCGCCTGCTCCTGGTTCAGCCCGAACCGCAGCCGCCACATCCGCCCCAGCAGCGCGAGGCAGCGCGCGAACTCCAACAACCCGGTGTTCACGAACTGCGGCGGCACGGACGTCCCGCCCGGACCCGCCTCCACCGGCACCGCGACGATGTTCGCCGTGCCGTACTGCACACAGAGCGCCTTGCCGAAGTCGCTGCCCATGACCAGGTACGACCCCGCGTCCGGCGCCGGCTGCACCCCCCGCTCCGCCGCCAGCTCCGCCAGCGTCGGCACCGGACGGCCCGGCTGCGCCTGCGCCCAGAAGAACGGGCCCATGTCCAGCGGCAGACCGGCCACCACCAGGGTGTGCGCCACGACCGGCGGCACGCCCTGCCGGGACACCGCCGCCTGCTCGAACCGGAACACGCCCGGGCCGAACGCCGCCGCCAGCTCCTGCGCGACCGCCTCCGGCGGCACCGGAGGCACCGGAGCAACCGGAGGAATCGGCGCCCGCACCGGGGCCGGGCGCGCCGGACCGTCCGCCACCTGGTGCAACTCGCCCTGGTGCGCCAGCAGTTGCTGCATGCCCTGCTGCCGGCTCGCATGATCCGTGCCGTACGGGGCGATGCTGGTGATCCGCGCCTGCGGCCACTGCTCCCGGATCATCCGCGCGCAGTACGCGCCCGGCAGCTCGCACGACTCCAGCTCGGTGTGCAGCTCCAGCACCTGGTCCGGGGGCACGTTCATGCCCCGCAGCTCGTGGAACATCTGCCACTCCGGGTGCGGCGTGCCCGGCGCCGAACGCCGGATCAGCTGCTGCTCGGAACCGTCCTGCGCGCGGTAGCGGAGCACCGCCTGGTAGCCGGGGCCGACCGTCGGCTGCCCCGTGGGCTGCGGCGGATAGCCGTAGGCCGGCGGCGGCCCGGGCACCGGACCGCCCGGCGGCGGCACCGCCCCCGGCGGCATGCGGTGGCCGGCGCCGGGCATCCCGGGCATTCCCTGCGGCGGCGTACCGGGCAGGCCCGGAGCCGGCGCGGGCGGCGGCGGGGGAGGCGGCGTGCCGGGGCCCGAGACGGGGGGCGCGGCCAGCACCGTCTCGGCGTGGTGGACGGGCCCGGACCCACCACCGGTGGACCCGGGAGTTCCGGGTGCACCAGGCACTCCGGGAGCGCCGGGGGCTGCGGGGCCGGCAGGTGCGCCGGGCGCGCCGGGCGCACCGGGCGTGGGCGGGCCGCCCGGCTGCTGGGCTCCCGGGCCGGCGAGCATCGTCGCCGCGTGGTGCACCCCGCCCGGCGGCGTACCGGGCGCGTTCGGCGGAGCCGGGGGCGGCGGCGTGCCGCCCTGCGACGCGTCCGGGGCACCGGACGCGTCGAGCCGCAGCGCCGAGCCCAGCTGCGTCGGCACATAGGCGTCGGCCCCACCGGAACCGGCACCCCCCGTCCCCGCACCGGACGTCCCGGACGCACCCGGGGTGCCCGGGGGCGGCGGGGTGCCGCCGGACCGCGCGCCCGGCGTGCCCGGCGCACCCGGCGGAGGCGGAGTCGTCGGACCGGTGCTGCGGCGCGGCGGCGGGGTCGCCTTGCTGGTCGCGGCGTCGGCGATGTCGCCCGCGTTCGGCGCGAGCGGCCGCTGCGGGCCCGCACCCGGCCCCGCGCCCGGCCCGCTGTCGTACGGCGACGGACCGGCCTGCGTGGGCGGCGGGGGCGTAGCGCCCCGCGACGCGTCCGCGGCCGGAGGCATCGGGGCCGCCCCGGGCTCCGGCAGGGCCGGCGCCACGGCCGTGGCCGGCAGCCGGCTGCCGCCGGACATGAGCGCCGTCTTGGCGTCCGCCGTCGCCGACGGCGGCGGCGGGTCCTCGCCGGGCTCGCTCAGCGACGGCGCGAACACCGTGTCGGGCAGCGGAACGGAACGGTCCTCACCGTCCGCCGTGGTGTCCGTACCGGCCCACGGCGTCGCCTCCGCCGACCCGCCGGGCACCGCGTCCGCCGGCTCGTCAACGCCCCCGGCGGCCGGCCAGGCGGTCCCGCTCCCGGCCGCGGGAGCCGGGGAAGGGGCAGGAGACGGGGAAGGGGCAGGCGTGCTCGATGCGGCCGGCGCGGAATCGGCGGCCGGCACCTGCGTCGCCCGGGTCGGCGACGGCACCGCGGGCGCCGACCCGGCACCGCCGCCGCTGCCGCCGCCCGTACCGTCACCGGTGCCGTCGTCGCCGTCGCTCGCGGCCGTACCGGCCGCCGCATCCCCGCGCCGGTCCGGGATGCCCATCCGGTCCGCCGCCTCCTGCAACCACTCCGGCGGACTCAGCAGGAACGACGTCTGGTTCAGGTCCACCCGGGCCGCCGGCGCGGGCGCCGCCTCCGGCTCCTGCTCCGCACGGCCGTACTCCTCCTCGAACCGGCGGATCACCTCACCCACCGGCAGCCCCGGCCACAGCGTCGCCTCACCACTGTCCCGGGCGATCACCAGCCGCTGCGTCCCGCCGTCCGAACGGGGACCGTCCGCACGGTCCTCCGCCCACACCACGAACCCCAGGCCGAACTCCCGCACCCGCACCTCACGGTGCTGGTACGACGGCACATCGCCGTTGATCCACTCCTCGGCGCGCTCCTGCGCCTGCGCGAACGTCACCATCGCTATCGCTCACTCCCCGGGGAAGAAACCGGGACGACCTCCGCGAAGCCGCCGTCCACCATCAGATTCGCCACCGTCTCCAGCTCCGGCGGCGACCCCGCCAGCCGCGACAGGAACGCGTCGAAATCGTCCCCGCACGGCAGCAGCAGCCGCTCCACCCGCTCGGCCGGCGGCACCGACGGGTCCACGTCCCGCACGTCGTCGTACGCGCAGAACCACACCGAACCCACCCGGTCGCCCCGCACCTTCACCGCCAGCAGACCACCCTGGACGAACGCGACGCCCAGATAGTCCTTGGTCAGGTGATCCCGCAGACACTTGTTGACGTAGACGAGATCATTGACCGCCGCCTCGTCCCGCACCGTGAAGAACGGCTGGTCCACCAGCAGCCCCAGCTCGGCGTCCAGCGCCGTACCCACCGGGGCACACCCGCCCGCCGCCTTCAGGAACGACCGGTACGCGCCCGGCAGCCGGTACCCGAGGTCCTCCTCGACCCCCAGCACCTGCGCCTCCGTCACCGCCACACCCGACTTCGGCAGACCGAAATGCGCCGGACGCGTCTCCTGCAGCGGACGCGTGCCCCGCTTGGCCTGGTCCACGTTCGCCGTCGCCACACCACCGTGATGCCGCAGCAGCGCCTTCACCTCGACCGGCACCAGCTCCAGCCGCCGCGACCCCACCACGTGGTGCCACGTCCAGCCGTGCGGCGTCGCCACCGCCGGCACCGTGTCCCACAGCGGATGACCGCTCGCCGCCAGCGCCGCGTTCGCCGACACGTAGTCCGTCAGCCGCAGCTCGTCGACACCGAAGCCCTCCGGCGGATCCGCGATCTGCGCCGCCGCGCGCGCGTACGGCGAGAAATCGGGGTAACCACGCTCGTCCACTCGTACCCCTCTCGGGTGACGGGCCGCCCGCACCGGATCCGGGAAGTGCACGACCTGCCCGGCATAGGCCGCGTTCGGCGGCGCGGCTTGCTGCCCGAGCCGACCTGTCGTCATGGCGGTTGCCCCCTGCGGCACTCTGTACGACCCGCACCGACCACGTGTGGACCACTACGGAACGTATTCGACTCTCACGTCTGTTTCGACTGCTTACCGTCCCGCGGCCCCACCGGCGCCCCCACGGAAACCGCGCGGAACACCGCGGGAATCGCGGTGCCGACAGCCTATGCGGTACGACGACACCGGTCACCGGGCACCGGGCACCGGCCCCTCCGCTTCCGTGACCAACCGTCACCCTCCCGTGACAGCCCGCCCAAACCCGGGCGTGTCGCCCCGCCCCAGCTTCCGCTTCAGCCACGCCGTTTGGCACTCTGTGACCACCGGGGGGATGCTCGGGAGGGGAAGACGATCATGAACATGGCGCAAACGGGGACACCGACCGGTCACACCGGCGACCCCCGAACCGGCGACCCCCGCATCGGCTGGAGCGCCACCGACACCAGCCCCGCACCCCTCCTCCACCACCGCCGCGACGGCATCCTGCCCACCGTCGCCGCCGCCCTCTCCGTCCGCGGCACCACCCTCACCGGCACCCCCGCCCGCGCCGACACACCCCCCGCCCTGCACCCCCTCGTCCAGGACTTCCTCGACACCCTCACCAGCGCCCAACGCGACCGCTTCACCGGCCGCTGCGCCGAGACCATCCTCATCTCCCGCCACCTCACCACCGCCGACGCCGCCCGCAGCAAACGCGCCGCACGCAAACCCATGACCAACGGCGAAGCACGCAAAGCCCTCAAACACGCCAAACTCACCACCCGCCGCATCCGCGAGGACGGCGACCCCCTCCACGGCGCCTTCGCCACCCCCTGCCGCGCCTGCACCGCCCTCAGCGCCCACTTCGGCGTCCGCATAGTCGACCCCGGCACCACCCGCGACTGACCCACCGGACCGCCCGCCCCACCACCCGGACACCCGGACACCCCACCCACCGGCCCCGATCCCCCGTCCCCGACGAACGAACGGCAGATGCACACCGACCGCGCCCCCGCCCCCCGGCCCACGACCCCCACCGAGCCAGGGGCACCCGCACCCCGCTTCCCCACCCCGGTCGACGCCGCCCTGCGCACCGCCGGCTGGCAGACCGGACGCTGGGACATCAAACAAGCAGAAATCTGGGCCGACACCCTGCGCGACCACGCCTCACCCGCCGGCCACCGCCACCACGTCTTCCCCGCCGCCGTCGAAGCCTGGGCCGAATTCGGCGGACTGCACATCCACCCCACCGCACCCGGCCGGCAGATCGCCCCCGCCACCCTCCACCTCGACCCCCTCCACGGCCTCCACCTCACCCGCACCCTCGGCGACCTCGGCCGCGCCCTCGACACCCGGCTCACCCCCCTCGGCGCCGAAACCGACACCGACGCCCTCCTCGCCATCGACACCGAAGGCCGCGTCTACACCCTCGACCACACCGGCGACTGGTACCTCGGCCCCGGCATCGACCACGCCCTCACCGCACTCCTCACCGGCACCCCGCCCACCCGCCTCACCACCGGCTGACGCCAACAGCGCCACAGCAGGCGCCTACGACGCCGGAATCACCGCCGACACCCGGAAACCCCCCGCATCCGTCGGCCCCGACACGAACACCCCGCCCAACGCCGACACCCGCTCCCGCATCCCCACCAGACCATTCCCCCCGGACGGCAACCGCGCCGACGACGCCGCCTCCGGCGGAGGCTCGTTCTCCACCTGCATCGCGATCTCCGACACCCGGTGCGCCACCCGCACATACGTCTTCGCACCCGCCGCATGCTTGTGCACGTTCGTCAACGCCTCCTGCACCACCCGATACGCCGTCGACTCCACCTGCGGCGCATACGACCGGCTCTCCCCCACCACCGACAGATCCACCACCATCCCCGCCGCAGCCGACTGCCCCACCAACTCGTCGATCTCCGACAGACACGGCCCCTGACCCTCGGCCGACTCCTCCTCCACCTCCGCCGCACGCGACGCCGCCGCAGCCGCGGCAGCCCCCACCGCCACCAACGGCACCGACTCCGGCTCCCCCGCCCGACCGGACCGCAACACGCCCAGCATCTCCCGCAACTCCGTCAGCGCCTGCCGCCCCATGTCCCCCACCAGCGCCGCGTTCCTCACCGCCTTCTCCGGATCCTTCCGCGCCACCGCCTGCAACGCCGCCGCATGCACCACCATCAGACTCACCCGATGCGCCACCACGTCGTGCATCTCCCGCGCGATCCGCGTCCGCTCCTCGTTCCTGGCCCACTCCGCGCGCTCCTCCGCACGCTCCGCCAGCAACTGCAGCTCCCGCTCCAGACTGTCCGCCCGCTCCCGCAGACTCTCCATCAACCGCCGCCGCGCCCCCACATACAGACCCAGCAACACCGGCGGCGCCGTCACCCCCAACGCCGTCGTGATCGACGCGAACGGCAGGAACCAGCCACCCACCCCCAGATCCCCGCGCGCCATGTCCTGCCGCACCATCACGAACGTCACGATGAGCGTCCCCACCAGCGACATCCCCGCCAGCAACCCGATCACCCGCCGCGGCAGCTCCGACGCCGCCAGCGTGTACAGACCCACCACCGCCAGCACGAACCCCATCTGGGCCGGCGTCACCGCCACCGCCACCAGCACGACCACGATCGGCCACCTGCGGCGCACCACCAGCACCGACCCCGCCAGCAGGCCGAACAACACCCCCACCACCACCGGGATGCCCGTCTCCCGCGCGAACGGCACCCCCTCCAGCCCGCACTCCAGCGCAGACACCACCGCGAGGCCCACATCCAGCGCCGCGCTGCGCCGCCTCGTCCACCACCACGGCCCACCCCGGGCCGTCACATGCTCTTCCCCCGTCGCGGTCATGACTCCAGCCTACGGGCGCCCGCCCCCGCTTTTCCGGCGAGTTTCCGCTCCTGGTCCACACCACAGAGGGTGACCGATCGCATGCGGTACGCCCGAATTCCCTCGAACTGCTGAACCGCTCACCGTTCGACCCCGGAGGCCCCCATTCCGGCCGGACGGTACGGATGTGACACACACGCACGGCAAGTACGCCGACTTCGAGAACCTGCGCGAACGGGCGGTGGCGCTGCGGCGAGCCGGGCTCAGCCGGCGCCAGATCCGCGACCGCCTCCACGTCGACAACAACGACATCCTCAATCGCCTCCTCCAGGGAGAGCCCGCCCCGGAATGGACCAAACGCCCGAACGCGAAGGACGACCTCCGCGCACGGGCCCGCGAGCTCCGCCTCCAGGGCTGGACGTACGACCGCATCCAGGTGGAGCTCGGCTGCTCGAAAGGGTCGATCTCGCTGTGGGTGCGGGATCTGCCGAAGCCGGAGCGGCGCGATCCGACCGAGCAGGCCCGACTCGCGGCCCGGAAGCGCTGGGAGCACGAGCTGGCGGTCCGCGACGAGCAGCGCCGACGGACGAAGGAGGTCGCCGCCCAGGAGATCGGGGCCATGTCGGACCGCGATCTCTTCATCGCCGGCGTCTCCCTCTACTGGGCTGAAGGAGCCAAGGACAAGCCGTACGACCGGCGGGAGAACGTCCTCTTCGTGAACAGCGACCCCGGAGTGATCAAGCTCTACCTCGCCTGGCTGCTCCTGCTGGGCGTCGAGCCCGAACGAGTCCGCTATCGCGTCATGATTCACATGACGGCGGACGTGGAAGGCGCCAAGCGGTACTGGGCCGACCTCGTCGGAGTGGACGCCTCCTGCTTCCAGAAGACCACGATCAAGAAGCACAATCCGAAGACCGTCCGCAAGAATGTGGGCGAGACCTATCACGGATGCCTGGTCATTCGCGTCTCACAGGGCGCCGACCTGTACCGGCGCATCGAAGGCTGGTGGGCGGGGATGCTCTCCGGGATCACGGGGCGGTCTCCCTCGGGTAAGGTCTGACGCAGCCATCCGCCATGGGGTAACTGGTAGCCCGCGAGCCTTTGAAGCTCTGTAGTGCTGGTTCGAATCCAGCTGGCGGAGCTGCTCCGTCCGGGCCCTGACCTCTCCGTCAGGGCCCGCACTCATGCCCCCCGGAAACCCCCCGCTATCCTGCGGATGTCCAACCCCACCCAACAGCCGAAGGGCATCCCGTGAGCGCCAATCGCCCGGCAGCCGTCGTCGTTCTCGCAGCGGGTGAGGGCACCCGTATGAAGTCGGCCACTCCGAAGGTCCTGCACGACATCTGTGGCCGTTCCCTGGTGGGTCATGTGCTCGCCGCGTCCGGTGAGCTGGAGCCGGAGCATCTGGTCGTCGTCGTGGGGCACGCCCGCGAGAAGGTGACCGCGCATCTGGCGGAGGTCGCCCCGGGTGTGCGCACCGCGGTGCAGGCGGAGCAGAACGGTACGGGGCATGCCGTGCGGATGGGCCTGGAGGAGCTGGGCGGTGCCGTCGACGGGACGGTGATCGTGGTGTGCGGGGACACTCCGCTGCTGACGGGTGCGACGTTGCGGGAGCTGGCGGAGACGCATGCGGCGGACGGGAACGCGGTGACGGTGCTGACGGCCGAGGTGCCGGACGCGACGGGTTACGGGCGGATCGTGCGGGACGAGGCGTCGGGTGCGGTGACGGCGATCGTGGAGCACAAGGACGCGTCGGAGGAGCAGCGGGCGGTCCGTGAGATCAATTCGGGTGTGTTCGCGTTCGACGGTGCGTTGCTGGCGCAGGCGTTGAAGCAGGTGCGGACGGACAACAGTCAGGGTGAGGAGTACCTGACGGATGTCCTGGGGATTCTGCGTGCGGCGGGTCATCGGGTGGGTGCGTCGGTGGCGGGTGATCACAGGGAGATCGCGGGGATCAACAATCGGGTGCAGTTGGCGGAGGCGCGGCGGATTCTGAACGACCGTTTGCTGACGGCGGCGATGCTGTCGGGGGTGACGGTGGTGGATCCGGCGTCGACTTGGGTGGATGTGTCCGTGACGTTCGAGCAGGACGTGGTGGTGCATCCGGGGACGCAGTTGCACGGGTCGACGCATTTGGCGGAGGGCTGTGAGGTGGGTCCGAACACGCGTTTGACGGATACCCGGGTGGGTGCGGGTGCGCGTGTGGACAACACCGTGTCGGTGGATGCGGAGGTGGGACCGGAGGCGTCGGTGGGGCCGTTCGCGTATTTGCGGCCGGGGACGCGGCTGGGCCGTAAGGGCAAGATCGGCACGTATGTGGAGACGAAGAACGCGTCGATCGGTGAGGGGACGAAGGTTCCGCATCTGTCGTATGTGGGGGATGCGACGATCGGCGAGTTTTCGAACATCGGTGCGGCGAGCGTGTTCGTGAATTATGACGGGGAGCACAAGCACCACACGACGGTGGGCTCGCACTGCAAGACGGGTTCGGACAACATGTTTGTGGCGCCTGTCACGGTGGGGGACGGTGCGTATACGGCTGCGGGGTCGGTGATCACGAAGGACGTGCCGCCGGGTTCGCTGGCCGTGGCCCGTGGTCAGCAGCGGAATATCGAGGGCTGGGTGGCGCGCAAGCGTCCGGGGAGTGCTGCCGCGAAGGCGGCGGAGGCTGCTGCCCGGGAGGCGTCCGGGGAGGGCTGACCGGATGGGCGGGGCCGGAAACAGGCGTACCGTGATAACTGCACATCCGCACCCCACCTGCCGTGATGGCCTCGTTCGAGGGGGCCGGGGGCCGGTGGTGACCGAGCTGCGACACCTCTGAGGAGAAAGTGCTGTGACCGGGATCAAGACGACCGGCGAGAAGAAGTTGATGTTCTTCTCCGGCCGCGCCCACCCCGAGCTTGCCGAGGAGGTCGCCCAGGAGTTGGGTGTCGGGGTTGTCCCGACGAGGGCCTTCGATTTCGCGAATGGCGAGATCTATGTGCGGTATCAGGAGTCGGCGCGGGGTGCCGACTGCTTCCTGATCCAGAGCCACACGGCGCCGATCAACAAGTGGATCATGGAGCAGTTGATCATGATCGACGCGTTGAAGCGTGCGTCGGCTCGGTCGATCACGGTGATCGTGCCGTTCTACGGTTATGCGCGGCAGGACAAGAAGCACCGGGGGCGTGAGCCGATCTCGGCGCGTCTGATCGCCGATCTGATGAAGACGGCGGGGGCGACGCGGGTGCTGACGGTGGATCTGCACACGGATCAGATCCAGGGCTTCTTCGACGGTCCGGTGGACCACCTGTTCGCGTTGCCGCTGCTGGCGGACTACGTGGGCGCGAAGGTGGACCGGGAGAAGCTGACGGTGGTGTCGCCGGACGCGGGCCGGGTGCGGGTGGCGGACCGGTGGTGCGACCGGCTGGGTGCGCCGCTGGCGATCGTGCACAAGCGGCGGGACAAGGACGTGGCGAATCAGGTCACGGTGCACGAGGTGGTCGGCGAGGTGCGCGGCCGGGTGTGTGTGCTGGTGGACGACATGATCGACACGGGCGGCACGATCTGTGCGGCGGCGGACGCGTTGTTCGCGCACGGCGCGGAGGACGTCATCGTGACGGCGACGCACGGTGTGCTGTCGGGGCCGGCGGCGGACCGGCTGAAGAATTCGCGGGTGAGCGAGTTCGTGTTCACGGACACGCTGCCGACGCCGGTGGAGCTGAGCAAGGACCTGGACAAGCTGACGGTGCTGTCGATCGCGCCGACGATCGCGAGTGCGGTGCGTGAGGTCTTCCGGGACGGTTCGGTGACCAGCCTGTTCGACGAGCAGTAAGGGTTCTGCAGTCGGGTCCGGCCGGGGTTCCGGGCGGACCCGGGTGATCGTTTTGGGTGCGGCCTCCCTGTCCGAGTAGACTGCCCGAGTTGCTCGGCGAGGGAGGCCGTGCCGCTTCGTGAGGAGCGGTGGCGGTGGTCCGTTATCGACGCGCTCTTCGTAGCAGGCCGTTCGTGGCCGGGTGACCACGTCCGTTTTCTGACTTCGAGGAGTGATGAGCATGGCTGACGTCGTTCTGCACGCCGAGACCCGTAACGAGTTCGGCAAGGGCGCCGCGCGCCGCATCCGCCGTGAGAACAAGGTTCCCGGCGTCGTCTACGAGCACGGTCTGGACCCGCTGCACGTGTCCCTTCCGGGTCACGAGCTGCTGCTGGCGCTGCGTACGCCGAACGTCCTGATCGAGCTGGTCGTGGACGGCAAGGGCAGCCAGCTGGCGATTCCGAAGGCCGTGCAGCGTGACCCGCTGAAGGGCTTCCTGGAGCACGTGGACCTGCTGATGGTGAAGCGCGGCGAGCGTGTCACCGTCGAGATCCCCGTGGTCGCCGAGGGCGAGCTGGCCCCGGGTGGCAACCTGCTGGAGCACGTCCTGTCGTCGGTCTCGGTGGAGATCGAGGCGACGAACATCCCGGACACCCTGACGGTGTCGGTGCAGGGTCTGGACGCCGGTGCGGCGATCCTCGCCAAGGACCTGGACCTGCCGAAGGGCTCCGTGCTGGTCACCGAGGAGGACGCCACGGTCCTGCAGGTGCTCTCGCCGCAGGCCGAGGAGCTCCCGGGTGACGAGGACGAGGCCGACGAGGCCTGATCGTTCTCGTAGTCTTCGTTCACGTGCGGCCGCTGCTCCCGGTGCGGGGGCGGCGGCCGTCGTGTGCGGTGGACGAGGACCGGAGTGAGGAGACTGGGACGTGACGACGGATGCGGCGGCTCCCTGGCTGGTCGTGGGGCTGGGGAATCCGGGCCCCGAGTACGCGATGAACCGGCACAACGTGGGGTTCATGGTGGCGGATCTGCTGGCCGGGCGGGTGGGGGGCCGGTTCAAGCGGGCCGGCAAGGCGCAGGCGCAGGTGGTGGAGGGCCGGATCGGGCCGCCGGGGCCGGGCAGCCGGCGGGTGGTGCTGGTGAAGCCGATGTCGTACATGAATCTGTCGGGGGGTCCGGTCAATGCCCTGCGGGAGTTCTACAAGGTGCCGCCGGAGCGGGTGGTGGCGGTGCACGACGAGCTGGACATCGACTACGGGGTGCTGCGGCTGAAGCTGGGTGGCGGGGACAACGGCCACAACGGGCTGAAGTCGATGACGAAGGCGTTCGGGCGGGAGTACCACCGGGTGCGGTTCGGGATCGGGCGGCCGCCGGGGCGGATGCCGGTGGCGGATTTCGTGCTGCGGGACTTCTCGTCGGCGGAGCGCAAGGAGCTGGACTACTTCGTGGACCGTGCGGCGGACGCGGTGGAGTGTCTGGTGATCGACGGGCTGGGGCGGGCGCAGAGTTCGTACAACTCGTGACGTGCTGTGCGGCCTTGTGCCGTGTTGTCCCCCACCTGAGTTGACGCCTCGTACAACGATGGCCAAGGATCTCGGCCATGCGTTCTGCGGTCGTGTCCGGACGGGGTTCCTCCGTGCTGCGGCTGTGCCGGTTCGCCGCGATGGGCACGGTCACGGCGCTGATCCTGATCGCGGGTGTGTGGGCGTCGTGGGGCACGGCGCAGCACGTGATGCTGACGAAGGGGCGCGAGCGCGGCACGGTCGAGGTGACGGAGTGCGGCGACGGGTCCTGTGCGGGTCCGTACGCGCCGCTGTCGCCGGGGTCGCAGCCGCGCCCGGAGGTGGTCCTGGAGGACTCGGTGGCCCTGGAGGTGGGTCACACCTACACGGTGGTGCTGAAGCCGGGCGGTGACCGGGCGGTGCGTTCGGGTCCGGCGGGGGTGCTGTACGCGTGGGTGCCGTTCGCGGGTGCGCTGCTGCTGGCGTCGGTGGTGGTGGCGGGCGGTCTGCTGCGCACGCGGCTCGCGTGGGTGATGGGGTTGTCGGGCGCGGGGCTGCTGACGGCGGCCTTCCTGGCGGTGTGAGCACCCCGGGACCGGGCGGCGCGTCCCGCTGACGAAGTGAACACAGCGGTGCCCCCGGCCCGCAGCGTGTGCTGCGGGCCGGGGGCACCGGTCTGTTCGGGGCCGGGGCCGTCCGGTCAGCCGGTGTTGCGCAGGCCCGCGGCGACGCCGTTGACGGTGAGCAGCAGGGCGCGGGAGAGCAGCGGGTCGGGTTCCTGGCCGGCGTCGAGCGCTTCGCGCTGGCGCTTGAGGAGGGCGACCTGGAGGTAGGAGATGGGGTCCAGGTAGGCGTCGCGGATGGCGAAGGTCTGCTTCAGGACGGGGTCGGCGTCCAGGAGTTCCTGTTCGCCGGTGACGCGCAGGACCTCGGCGACGGTCAGTTCGTGTTCGGCCTCGATGGTGGCGAAGACGTGCTTCAGTTCGTCGGGGACGAGGGTGTCCACGTAGTGGCGGGCGATCCGCAGGTCGGTCTTGGCGAGGGTCATCTCCACGTTGGAGATGAAGTTGCGGAAGAAGTGCCACTGCCCGTACATCTCGTCCAGCACGGTGTCGAGGCCGGCTTCGCGCAGTGCCTTGAGGCCGGAGCCGACGCCGAACCAGCCGGGGACGATCTGCCGGGACTGGGTCCAGCCGAACACCCAGGGGATGGCGCGCAGTCCGTCGAGGGAGACGCCGGAGCCGGGGCGGCGGGAGGGCCGGGAGCCCAGGTGCAGGTCGGCGAGCTGGTCGACGGGGGTGGAGGCGAGGAAGTACGCCGGCAGGCCGGGGTCCTCGACCAGCTTGCGGTAGGCGGTGTGGGCGGCGTCGGAGACGACGTCCATGGCGGCGTCCCAGCGGGCGAGGGCCTCGTCGGACTGGCGGGGCGCGGTGTGCAGGGCGGACGCCTGGAGGGTGGCGGCGACGGACAGTTCGAGGTTCTCCCGGGCGAGGGCCGGGATGAGGTACTTGTCGGAGATGACCTCGCCCTGTTCGGTGACCTTGATCTCGCCTTCGAGGGTGCCCCAGGGCTGGGCGAGGATGGCGTCGTGGGTGGGGCCGCCGCCGCGGCCGACGGTGCCGCCGCGGCCGTGGAAGAGGCGCAGCCGGACGCCGTAACGGTGGGCGACGTCGCGCAGCCGGCGCTGGGCGCGGTGGATCTCCCACTGGCTGGTGGTGATGCCGCCGAACTTGGAGGAGTCGGAGTAGCCGAGCATGACCTCCTGGACGTCGCCGCGCAGGGCGACGAGGCGCCGGTAGGAGGGGTCGGCGAGCATGTCCTCCAGGATGGTGTCGGCGGCCTTGAGTTCGTCGGTGGTCTCCAGCAGGGGGACGATGCCGATCTTCGCCCAGCCGGCGTGGAGGTCGATCAGTCCGGCTTCGCGGGCGAGGACGGCGGCGGCGAAGACGTCGTCGGCGCCCTGGCACATGGAGATGATGTAGGACTCGATGACCTCGGGTCCGAAGACTTCGAGGGCGCGCCGGACGGTCTGGAAGACGCCGAGGGTCTTCTCGCCGTCGGCATCGACGGGGGCCGGGGTGGGGGCGAGGGGCCGGCGGGAGCGGAGTTCCTTGGCGAGCAGCTTGGTGCGGTAGTCGCGGGGCATGTCGGCGTAGCGCCAGGATTCCTCACCGAGCCGGTCGAACAGCTGGCCGAGGGCGTGGTGGTGGGCGTCGGCGTGTTCGCGGACGTCCATGGTGGCGAGCTGGAGGCCGAAGGCCGCGAGGGTGCGGATGGTGCGGGCGAGGCGGCCGTCGGCGAAGAGTCCGCCGCGGTGTTCGCGCAGGGAGGCCTGGATGATCCGCAGGTCGGTGAGGAGGCCCTCGGTGCCGAGGTAGTCGCGGCCGGGGGCGTGGGGGGTGCCCTTGGCGAGGCGGAGCTTGGTGTTCTCCAGCTTCTGGCGGATGCAGGTGGCCTTGAGGCGGTAGGGCTCCTCGGCGTTGAGGCGCTTGTAGCGGGGGCTGATCTCGGGGAGGTGGTCGAGGTCGGCCTGCAGGGAGGTGAGGAGTTCCTCGGTGGCTCCGGTGTAGCGGATGGAGTTGGAGAGGAAGCCGCGCAGTTCGTCGATCATCTCCAGGGCGTCGTTGATGCCGTGTTCGTGCTGGAGGATGAGGACGTCCCAGGTGACCTGGGGGGTGACGTTGGGGTTGCCGTCGCGGTCGCCGCCGATCCAGGTGCCGAAGGTGAGGGGGCGGGTGTCGTCGGGCAGTCTGACGCCGGCGCGTTCGAGTTCGGCGGTGAGGTCCTCGAGGACGTCGCCGACGGCTCCGGCGTGGAGTTCGTCGAGGTAGTAGATGGCGTTGCGGGCCTCGTCGGTGGGTTCGGGGCGGACGACGCGCAGTTCGTCGGTCTGCCACACGAGGTCGATGTTCTCGGCGAGGCGGGTGTCGAGGCGGCGCCGGTCGGAGGCGATGACGGGGGTGTCGAGGAGCGCGGCGATGCGGCGCAGCTTGTTGAGGACGGAGCGGCGGGCGGCCTCGGTGGGGTGGGCCGTGAACACGGGCCGGATGTTGAGGTGCCGCACCGTTTCGCGCAGGTGCTCGGGGTCGGCGTCCTTGAGCCGGTCGGCGGTGCGGGCGAGGAGTCCGCCCTCGGCGGCGCGGCGGGCGCGCAGTTCGCGGCCGCGGTGGACCTGCTCGGTGACGTTGGCGAGGTGGAAGTAGGTGGAGAAGGCGCGGACCAGCTTGGCGGCTGTTTCGAGTTCGGTGCCGCGCAGGAGGGCGGCGGCGGCCTCGCCGTCCTCGCGGGTGAGGCGGCGGACCTTCTCGACGAGGTCGAGGAGTTCGGGGCCTTCCTGCCGGACGAGGGTCTCTCCGAGGAGATCACCCAGGCGGCGGATGTCGGCGCGCAGCTCGCTGCTCGTCGTGGTCTGGTCGTCGGCACTGCTCACAGGTGCGGCTCCTTGCAGTGTTGAAGCTCGTCTGGAGGGGCCCGGACGGCGTCTCGTGCGCGGGGCTGCCGCATACGGGGCGGGCATCCGGGAAGAAGGTTCAGAGCGGACCGCGCTGTCCGACCGGCCTCCAGGATAGGTGTCGGGCCGGACGCGCTGGGCCACGGGCTCTTGCCGCGGGGCGGCGCACTGCCATACTTACGTTGCCGTAGGTTACGGGACCGTAGGAAGGACGCGGTCCCGGTCGCCCGGGCACACCCTCCGTCCACACACCCCCCAGGGGACAGGTATGACCTCAAGTTCCGACGTGATCGAAGAAGCCTCGAAGAAACCCCGGTCGGACGACGCCGCGGCCTCCGCCACGCTCGGCGGGGAACGCAAGCGTTCCATCGAGCAGATCACCCTGCTGCTCTTCATCACCGTGCCGTTCCTGGCGCTGCTGGCGGCGGTGCCGCTGGCGTGGGGCTGGGGGGTGAGCTGGCTGGATCTCGGCCTGCTGGTGTTCTTCTACTTCCTCGGGTGCCACGGCATCACCATCGGTTTCCACCGGCACTTCACGCACGGTTCGTTCAAGGCGAAGCGCCCGCTGAAGATCGCGTTGGCGATCGCCGGGTCCATGGCGGTGGAGGGGCCGCTGGTGCGGTGGGTGGCCGACCACCGCAAGCACCACAAGTTCTCCGACGACGAGGGTGACCCGCATTCGCCGTGGAAGTACGGGGAGACGGTGCCGGCGCTGATGAAGGGCCTGTGGTGGGCGCACATCGGCTGGATGTTCGACGAGGAGCAGACGCCGCAGGACAAGTACGCACCGGATCTGATCAAGGACCCGGCGCTGCGGGCGATCTCGCGCCAGTTCATCCTGTGGACGGCGCTGTCGCTGGCGCTGCCGGCGCTGATCGGCGGTCTGGTGACGATGTCGTGGTGGGGGGCGTTCACCGGGTTCTTCTGGGGGTCGCTCGTCCGGGTGGCGCTGCTGCACCACGTGACGTGGTCGATCAACTCGATCTGTCACGCGGTCGGCAAGCGGCCGTTCAGGTCGCGGGACCGTTCGGGCAACGTGTGGTGGCTGGCGGTGCTGTCGTGCGGTGAGTCCTGGCACAACCTGCACCACGCGGATCCGACGTCGGCGCGGCACGGTGTGGAGCGCGGCCAGCTGGATTCCTCGGCGCGGCTGATCCGCTTCTTCGAGCTGGCGGGCTGGGCGTACGACGTGCGCTGGCCGTCACGCTCGCGTATCGATTCGCGTCGCAACACCGTGGAAGGCGGCTCCCGGCGCGGGAAGGAGCCCGCCGAGGCGGCATGATGGTCGCTGTGGCGACCGACTCGAACACTCCCGGCAACGACAAGCCGCGGCGGACGCGCCGCACCCGGATGACCGGTGCGGAGCGCCGCCAGCAGCTGCTGGAGATCGGCCGCACCCTGTTCGCGGCGAAGGGGTTCGAAGGCACGTCGGTGGAGGAGATCGCGGCGAAGGCCGGGGTCTCCAAGCCGGTCGTGTACGAGCACTTCGGCGGCAAGGAGGGCCTGTACGCGGTGGTGGTGGACCGCGAGATGCGCCGCCTGCTGGACATGGTGACCAGTTCGCTGACGGCGGGGCATCCGCGGGAGCTGTGCGAGCAGGCGGCGTTCGCGCTCCTGGACTACATCGAGGAGTACACGGACGGTTTCCGGATCCTGGTGCGGGACTCGCCGATCCCGCAGTCGACGGGCACGTTCGCGTCGCTGATCTCGGACATCGCCACCCAGGTGGAGGACATCCTGGGCCGGGAGTTCAAGAGCCGCGGTTTCGATCCGAAGCTGGCGCCGCTGTACGCGCAGGCGCTGGTGGGGATGGTGGCGCTGACCGGCCAGTGGTGGCTGGACGTGCGCCGTCCGAAGAAGGCGGAGGTGGCCGCGCATCTGGTGAACCTGGCGTGGCACGGCCTGGACGGCCTGGAGCCGAAGCCGCGGCTGATAGGCCACCGCAAGAACTGAATCAATGGTGCACTAGATGAATGTTGTGCCATCATGTGTGCATGACTGAGATCACGATCAGCGCGGCCCGTGCCCAGCTCGGCGACCTCGTCCGTCGTGCCGCCCACGGACGCGAGACCATCGCCCTCACGGATCACGGGCACGTGGCCGCACTGCTCGTGTCGCCGCAGGTGATAGAGGATCTGGAAGACGCCTTGGCGGTCGCCGACTACGAGCGCCGCAAGGCCGAGGGGACCCTCGGTCCGGGCATCCCCATGGCCGAGGTCCGCAGGCGGTTGGGGCTTGAGCAGAAGTGACGTACGAGATCGTCTTCGAGCCGCACGCCCTCGATTCCGCAGCCCGATTTCTGAAGGAGGACGCGAGCGGCCTGGCGCTGGTCCTCGACACCGTCGACAAGCTCGCCGAGGACCCTCGTCCCGCAGGGTCGGTTCCGTATGGATCGGCGGACATCCGGCGTCTGCGCATCGGCGACTACCGCGTCCTGTACGTCATCGACGACCACGTCATCCGCATCCTGGTCACCCACTTGGGGCGCACCCCCTGAGATCAACTGCCCTTCGTCGCGACGGCGAAGATCCGGCGGAAGGGGAACGGGGTGCCGTGGGGGCCGCCCGGGTAGGCGGTCCGCAGGGCCGTCCGGTACTCGGCGACGAAGGCGTCCCGGGCCTGCGGGTCGTCGGCGAGGGCGGTCAGCACGGGCCGCAGTCCGGTGCCCTTGACCCAGTCGAGGACGGGGTCCTCGCCCTGCAGCAGGTGCAGGTACGTCGTCTCCCACACGTCGGCGGTGCAGCCGAGGGCGGTCAGCCGCTCCAGGTAGGTGCGGGGCGGCTGGACGGCGTCGGCATGGCGCAGGACGCCGTCGAGGCGGCCGCGCCAGCGGGGGGAGGCGGACAGTTCGCGCATCAGGACGTGGCTGGGGGCGTCGAAGTTGCCGGGCACCTGGAAGGCGAGGGTGCCGCCGGGGGTGAGCCCGTCGGTCCAGTCGCCGAACCGGCCGGTGTGGCCGGGCACCCATTGCAGGGTGGCGTTGCTGACGATGAGGTCGCAGGGTTCCGCGGGGCTCCAGGTGCGGGCGTCGGCGCGGGCGAAGTCGAGGCGGCCGCCGCCCGGGGTGGGGCCGGCGTGGTCGGCGTGGGCCCGGTCGAGCATCTCGGGCGAGGTGTCGTAGCCGGTGATGCGGGCTGCGGGCCAGCGGTCGGCGAGGAGCGCGGTGACGTTGCCGGGGCCGCAGCCGAGGTCGGCGATGCGGGGCGGGTGGGACGGGAGGCCGGGGACGCGGGCGAGGAGGTCGGTGAAGGGGCGGCCGCGATGGCCGGCGTGCCGCAGGTACTGGGCGGGGTCCCAGGTGGGGGTCGTGCGGGTCACGGGGCCTCCTGCGGTGCGGGCGGAACGGCGGTCGGGTACCACCGTCACCCACCCAACCTCTCGACGTCAAGAGACTCGACATCAAGAGACTTCACGTCGACACAACCACTACACTGATCGTCATGGAGGACGAGGTCGATCGGCTGGTCGCAGCGTGGCGCCGGGAGCGCCCGGACCTCGACGTGGAACCGCTCGAAGTGCTCAGCCGGGTGAGCAGGCTCGCCCGGCACCTGGACCGTGCCCGGCGGCTGGCGTTCGCCGAGCACGGCCTGGAACCCTGGGAGTTCGACGTCCTGACGGCGCTGCGCCGGGCCGGCACCCCGTACCAGCTCTCCCCCGGACAGCTTCTCACCCAGACGCTCGTCACCTCGGGCACCATGACCAACCGCATCGACCGGCTGGCCAAGAAGAGCCTGGTGGAACGCCTCCCGGACCCCAGTGACCGGCGCGGTGTCCTGGTCCGTCTCACGGACGTCGGACGCGACCGGGCCGACCAGGCCCTGGCCGGGCTGCTGGCGCAGGAGCGCGCCATCCTCGCGGAGCTGTCCGCCGCCCAGCGCGGCGAACTGGCCGGACTGCTCCGGCAGCTCACCGCCCCGTTCGACAACATCCCCGGCTGACCGGCGGCCCGCCGCCGACGCCGGGGCACGCCGCTCAGGCGCTGCTGCTCTCCTCCGGGATGCGGGCCGGCGGCCCCAGGTCGGCCGGGCCCACGCCCGCGCGGCGGGCGAGGGCGACGGCGGCCAGGGTGGAGTGGACGCCCAGTTTGCCGAGCACGTTCTGCATGTGGGTACGGACGGTGTGCGGGGACAGGTAGAGGCGCTCGGCGACTGCTTTGCGCCCCAGGCCCGCGACCATGCACCGCAGGACCTCCCGCTCGCGCGGGGTGAGGGACTCCACCAGCCGTTCGCTCTCGGTGCGGTGCCTGCGGGCCGCGGTCAGCTCGCGCAGCACCCCGGTCAGCAGCGCGGGCGGCAGATGCGTCTCGTCGCGCAGAACGCCGCGGATCACGGTGAGCAGCCGGCTCAGCGAGCAGTCCTTGGCCACCCAGCCGCCGGCCCCGGCCTGCAGGGCGAGGGCGGCCCGGCGCGGGTCGTCCTTCTCGGCGAGGACGACGGTCCGGACCTGCGGCTGCACCGAGCGGACCCCGGCGACCAGGGAGATCCCGTCGACCAGCCCGTCCTCGTCGCCGTCCTGCACCGGCACCGCCGGGCGGCCGCCCGGCACTCTCCCGCCGAGGTCGGCGTCGACGAGCAGCACGTCGAACCGGCGGCCCTCGGCGGCGGCGCGTTCCAGACAGCGCAGGGCGGCCGGGCCGCTGCCCGCGGCGGACACGTCGACGTCGGGCTCTGCGGCCAGGGCCGCGGCGAGTGACTCGGCGAAAATACGATGGTCGTCGACGACCAGGACTCGGATGCGAACCACGAAACCCCCTTCCCCGGGCTCTCTGTAGAGCAGGGGATTACCCCATCGCCGGGAGACGACACCACCGCGCACACGACGACGGGGCCCACGCCCTGTCGCGCGGGGACGCCGGACGGATCGCCGCGGGACCACCCGGCCGCTGCCGCGCGGTGACCGCACCTGCCGCCCGGGCGTCCTGCCCGGCTGTCCCGCTCTCCGACCGGCACCGGCCCCCACCGGCGCTGTGCTTCAGAGTACGGGCGGGCGCCGGGAGGGGAAGGATATTTGCAGAACTGGCGCTCCCCCGCGTTTATGGTGAGCCCCATGTTTCGTCTGGAGACAGAAGTCGACAACGCACGACGTGATCTGCTCCGGAGGCGGCTCAGAGACACCAACACGGCGGCCTCCCCGGTGCTGCGCGCCCTGCGCGGAACCCCCGGCGCACGCGAGTCGGCTTTGCACGTGTGGGTGATGGACTCCGACGGCGCGCTGGCCGGCGGCCTGGTCGGCCACACCTGGACGACCTGGCTCCACGTCACCTACCTCTGGGTCGACGCCCGGCACCGCGGGGCCGGGATCGGGTCCCGGATCCTGGCGGAGGCGGAGGCCCTCGCGGTCACCGGGCGGGGGGCCCGGCACGCGCGGGTGGAGACCTGGGACTTCCAGGCCCCCGGCTTCTACCGCCGGCACGGCTACGAGGTGGTGTGCGTGATCCCCGACTATCCGCCGGGGATCACGGAGTACACGCTGACCAAGACCCTGCGCTGACGGGGCGGGTCACGGCAGCAGGCGGCGCGCTCCTTCCGACGGGACGGCCTCGAAGGTGCGCGGGGCGGTGAGGTCCGCCGCCGCGAACGCCTCCCGGACGGCCGCGGTGACCGCGGGGACGTCGGCCTCCTCGGCCAGGACGACGGCCGAGCCGCCGAAGCCGCCGCCGGTCATCCGGGCGCCGAGGGCCCCGGCCGCGAGGGCGGTCTCCACGGTCAGGTCGAGTTCGGGGCAGGAGACGCGGAAGTCGTCGCGCAGCGAGGCGTGCCCCTCGACGAGGACGGGGCCGATCGCGCGGGGGTCGCCCGCCTCCAGCAGGTCCACCACCCGCCGCACCCGCTCGTTCTCCGTCACCACGTGCCGCACCAGGCGGCGGATCTCCTCCTCGTCGCCGAGCCGGGCCAGCGCCGCGTCCAGGCCGGAGTGCGGGATGTCGCGCAGGGCGCCGACGCCGAGCAGGGCGGCGCCCTTCTCGCAGCCCGCGCGGCGCCGGCCGTACTCGCCCTGGCTGTGGCTGTGTTCGACCCGGGTGTCGACGACGAGGAGGCGCAGGCCCTCGGCGGACAGGCCGAAGGGGATCTGACGCCGGGTCAGGTCGCGGGTGTCGAGGAACAGGGCGTGGCCGGCCTCGCAGCAGGCGGACGCCGTCTGGTCCATGATGCCGACGGGCGCGCCGACGTAGGCGTTCTCCGCGCGTTGGCACAGCAGGGCGAGGCGGCCGCCGTCGAGCCCCAGCCCGTACAGGTCGTTCAGGGCGAGGGCGACGACGACCTCCAGGGCGGCCGAGGACGACAGTCCGGCGCCGGCGGGCACGGTGGAGGACAGGTGGATGTCGGCTCCGGTGACGGGGTGGCCGGCCTCGCGCAGGGCCCAGACGACGCCCGCCGGGTAGGCGGTCCAGGTGCGGTCGGTGCCGGGGGCGAGGGCGTCGACGGTGAGTTCCGCGACCGGCGCGTCGGCGTCCGCGGAGTGCAGGCGCAGGATGCCGTCGGTGCGGGGGGAGACGGCGGCCGTGGTGCGGTGGGGCAGGGCGAACGGCATGACGAAGCCGTCGTTGTAGTCGGTGTGCTCGCCGATCAGGTTGACCCGGCCGGGCGCCGCCCAGACGCCCTGCGGGGCGGTGCCGTACAGCTCGGTGAAGCGGTCCGTGACCTGCTGTTCCGCCACCACTACTGCTCCTTCGCCGGGTGCTGTGCGAACGTCCACGCGTCCGCGACGATCGCGTCGAGGTCCGTACGGGTCGGGGTCCAGCCCAGCCGGGCGCGGGCGGTGTCGGCGGAGGCGACGAGGACGGCGGGGTCGCCGGGCCGGCGGGGGGCCGCGGTCTCCGGGATCGGGTGGCCGGTGACGCGGCGGGCGCTGTCGATCACCTCGCGGACGGAGAAGCCGTTGCCGTTGCCGAGGTTGCAGACGAGGTGTTCGCCGGGGGTGGTGGCGTCCAGGGCGAGCAGGTGGGCCTCGGCCAGGTCGGTGACGTGGATGTAGTCGCGGACGCAGGTGCCGTCGGGGGTGGGGTAGTCGTCGCCGTAGACGGAGACGGACGGGCGGCGGCCCTGGGCGACCTGGAGGACGAGGGGGATGAGGTGGGTCTCCGGCTGGTGGCGTTCGCCGTGGGCGCCGTGGGCGCCGGCGACGTTGAAGTAGCGCAGGGAGACCGCGCCCAGGCCGTGGGCGGCGGCCTCGCCGGCGATCATGTGGTCGACGGCCAGTTTGGAGGCGCCGTAGGGGTTGGTGGGGCGGGTGGGCGCCGACTCGGTGATGGGGATCCGGTCGGGTTCGCCGTAGGTGGCGGCCGTGGAGGAGAAGACGAGGCGGCGCACCCCTGCCTCGCGCATGGCGCCGAGCAGGGCCATGGTGCCGCCGACGTTGTTGTCCCAGTACTTCTCGGGCCGGGTGACCGACTCGCCGACCTGGGAGGACGCGGCGAAGTGCAGGACGGCGTCGTAGGAGGCGTCGAGCCACTTGGCGGCGTCGCGGACGTCGCCCTCGACGAATCCGGCCCCGGCGGGGACCGCGGCGCGGAAGCCGGTGGAGAGGTCGTCGAGCACGACGACCTCGTGACCGGCCGTCAGCAGGTGTGCGGCGACGACGCTGCCGACGTATCCCGCGCCTCCGGTGACCAGGTACTTCCCGCTCATGAACTCGCTACCTCCCGCAGTCGCTGTGCCGCCCGTTCCGGCGGCACGTCGTTGATGAACACGTTCATGCCGGATTCGGAACCCGCGAGGAACTTCAGCTTGCCGGAGGTGCGGCGGACGGTGAAAAGCTCGAGGTGCAGCGCGAAGTCGTCGCGTGTGATCCCGTCGTGGTCCTCCAGCCCGCCGAAGGGCGCCTGGTGCCAGGCCGCGATGTACGGCGTGGGCGGTTCGGCCTCCCCGAAGATCCGGTCGAAGCGCTTCAGCAGTTCCAGGTAGACGCGCGGGAACTCGGCGCGGGCCGCCTCGTCGAGTGCGAGCAGGTCGGGCACCCGGCGCTTGGGGTAGAGGTGCACCTCGTAGGGCCAGTGCGCGGCGTACGGCACGAAGGCGGCCCAGTGGTCACCCTCCAGGGCGACCCGTTCCCCGGCGAGTTCGCGGCGGAGCACCACGTCGAAGAGGTTCTCCCCGCCGGACGTCCTTTTGTGCGCCGCCACCTGGCGGAGCATCAGGTCGGTCCGGGGGGTGGTGAACGGGTAGGCGTAGATCTGGCCGTGCGGGTGCTGGAGGGTGACGCCGATCTCGGCACCGCGGTTCTCGAAGCAGAACACCTGCCGGACGGCGGCGAGGTGCGACAGCTCGGCGGTCCGGTCGGTCCAGGCGTCCAGTACGAGCCGGGCCTGTCGCTCGCTCAGGTCGGCGAAGGAGGCGTCGTGGTCGGAGGTGAAGCAGACGACCTCGCAGCGGCCGGAGTCGCCGGCCAGGGAGGGGAACCGGTTCTCGAAGACGACCACGTCGTAGGAGGAGTCCGGGATCTCGCTGAGCCGGTCGCCGTCGGAGGGGCACAGGGGGCACTGGTCGGCGGGCGGGTGGTAGGTGCGGCCCTGGCGGTGGGAGGCGATGGCGACGCGGTCGCCGAGCAGGGGGTCGCGGCGGATCTCGGAGGTGGTGACGGTGGCGTCGAGGGGGCGGCGGTCGACCGCGTCGCGCACGGTGGCGTCGCTGAGGTCGTAGTAGATCAGCTCCCGACCGTCGGCCAGTCGGGTCGAGGTCTTCTTCACGCCGGACGCTCCATTCGGGCCGCTCGGGTCAGGGCACCACACTCTTCCAACAGAACCCAACATACCAAAACACAACCCACCGGACCCCGTCAGCATCACAATCAAACAAAGAACACCAACAGAAGTGTTCAATCAACGAACGCGGAGGCGTAGGTTCCGCGAGGTATCGGTTCGCGCAACGAAGCGAGTACTCATGCACACCCCCACAGGCCCGACCGCCCCCACCCTGCTGGCCGCCGAGCTGCGGCTGCCGACCAACTGGCTCGACTACACGATCCTCGGCATCTACTTCGCCGTCGTGCTGGGCATCGGCTTCGCCGCCCGCCACTCGGTCAGGACCAGCCTGGACTTCTTCCTGTCCGGCCGTTCCCTGCCGGCCTGGATCACCGGCCTGGCGTTCATCGCCGCCAACCTCGGCGCCACCGAGATCCTCGGCATGGCCGCCAACAGCGCCCAGTACGGCGTCTACACCACGCACTGGTACTGGATCGGCGCCATCCCCGCCATGGTCTTCCTGGGCCTGGTGATGATGCCGTTCTACTACGGCAGCAAGGTCCGCTCGGTCCCCGAGTTCCTGCTGCTGCGCTTCGACAAGGCCGCCCACCTGCTCAGCGCCATCCTCTTCGCCGCCGCCGCCATCCTGATCGCCGGGGTGAACCTCTACGCCCTCGCCATCGTCGTCGAGGCCCTGCTGGGCTGGCCGCAGTGGGTGGCCATCGTCGTCGCCGGGTTCTTCGTCCTCGCCTACATCACCCTCGGCGGACTCTCCTCGGCCATCTACAACGAGGTCCTGCAGTTCTTCGTCATCCTCGCCGCGCTGATCCCGATCTCCGTGCTCGGCCTCAGGAGCGTCGGCGGCTGGGACGGCCTGTCCGACTCCCTCACCGCGGCCCGCGGCGACAACTTCATGACCGCCTGGGGCGGCACCGGCATCGGCAGCGACAACCCGCTCGGCGCCAACTGGCTGACCATCGTCCTCGGCCTCGGCTTCGTCCTCTCCTTCGGCTACTGGACGACCAACTTCGCCGAGGTGCAGCGCGCCCTGTCCGCGAAGAACCTCTCGGCCGCGCAGCGCACGCCCCTCATCGCCGCCTTCCCGAAGATCTTCATCGTCTTCCTGGTGATGATCCCCGGCCTGGTCGCCGCCGTCCTGGTGCCGAAGATCGGCACCGGGGGCTCGGACCTGCAGTACAACGACGCGATCCCGTACCTGATGCAGCAACTGCTGCCCAACGGCGTGCTCGGCATCGCGGTGACCGGCCTGCTGGCCGCGTTCATGGCGGGCATGGCGGCGAACGTGTCGTCCTTCAACACCGTCTTCACCGCGGACATCTGGCACCGGTACGTGGTCAAGGACCGCGAGGACGGGTACTACGTCCGCTTCGGCCGCCTGATCACCGCCATCGGGGTGCTCGCGTCCATCGGCACCGCCTTCCTGGCCTCCTCGTTCTCCAACATCATGGCCTACCTCCAGACGCTGTTCTCCTTCTTCAACGTGCCGATGTTCGTCGTCTTCATCATCGGCATGTTCTGGAAGCGCGCCTCGATGAAGTCGGGCTTCTGGGGCCTGCTCGCCGGCACCACCGCCGCGATGGTGAACTACTTCGTCTTCTACAAGCAGGGCGTCATCGGCATCCCCACCGATCAGGGCGCCAACTTCGTCTCCGCGATCGCGGGCTTCGTCGCCGGCGCGGTCGTCATGGTCGCCGTCACCCTCTTCACCGCGCCCAAGCCGGCCGAGGACCTCGAAGGACTCGTCTACGGCACCCGCTCCCCCGGCATGGCCGAACCGCCGGCCGAGGGCGACGACGCCTGGTACCGCAAGCCCGCGCTCCTCGGCTGGGGCGCGGTGATCCTGGCCGCCGCCTGCTACATCCCGTTCTCGTTCTGATCGCGCCGTCGACCGGGAAGATGGAGAGACCATGTCCGAGCACTACTCCGACCGCGACCTGCAGCGGGAGATCACCGAGCTGGAGGCCCAGTCGACGACGGCCGCCCGCCTCTTCGACATCCGCCGCATCATCGGCGGCCTGTTCGTCCTCTACGGGATCATCGTCACCGTCGCGGGCATCACCGCCTCCGACGAGGACATCGACAAGGCGGAGGGCGTCAACATCAACCTCTGGACCGGCCTGGGCATGCTGGCGCTGGGCCTGCTGTTCCTGCTCTGGCTGAAGCTGCGCCCGACGGTTCCGCCCCCGCCCGGCACCGCACCGGACGCCGCCGACGGGACCGGCCCGGACGACGGGACCGGCACCCCGGACGGCAGCGGCGGCCCCGGCCGGGACGGCGGGAGCACGGCCGGCTGATCCGGCGGACGCCCCCGCCGGGACGGTCCGGCGGGGGCGTCACCGGGACGGTGACCGGAACCAGGACCGGGGCCGTGGCCAGGGCCGGGACCGGGGCCGGGGCCAGGGCCGGGACCGGGGCCGGGGCCAGGGCCGGGACCGGGGCCGGGGCCAGGGCCGGGACCGGGGCCGGGGCCAGGGCCGGGGCCGGGACCGGGACCGGGGCCGTGGCCGTGGCCGTGGCCGGAACCGTGGCCGGAACCAGGACCGGGGCCGTGGCCGGGACCGTGGCCGGAACCAGGGCCGGGGCCGTGGCCGGGACCGGGACCGGGGCCGTGGCCGTGGCCGGAACCGAGACCGTGGCCGTGGCCGGGGCCGGGAGCCTCCCCGGGTGACGAGGCCCGGCGCGGTCCCGGCGCGGTCTGCCGCCCGGTCAGTTCTCCCGGGACGACGGCAGGTCCGCCGGGCGGAGCGGTCCCGCCCGGTCCAGCAGGCCCGTGCGGGCCGCCAGGGCCGCCGCCTCCAGCCGGGAGCCCACCCCCAGCTTCATCAGCACCCGCTGGACGTGGGTGCGGGCCGTCGAGGGCGCGATGCCCATGCCCGCCGCGATCAGGCGGGTGTCCTCGCCCTCGGCGACCCGGACCAGCACCTCCACCTCACGCGGGGTCAGCATCTGCAGCAGCCGCTGCCCCTCGTCGTCCGGCTGCACCGCGGGATTGAGCAGCTCCCCGAACGCCCCCTGGAGCAGTTGCGGCGCCACCGCGGCCTCCCCGGCGCGGGCCTTCGTGATCGCGCGTTCCACCGTCTCGATGCGCTCGTCGTGCCGCACGTAGCCGGACGCCCCGGCGGCGAACGCCGCCGCGATCCCCCGGGGACTCGGCACCGGGCCCAGCACCAGGACCGCCACCTGCGGCCGCTCCCGCTTGATCTTCACCACCGGGTCGAAGATCCCCGGCTCCGCCGGTGCCGCCGTGCCCAGCACGCACACCTCCGGCGCCCGGCTGATCACCAGGTCCGCCGCACCCGCCACGGGCGCGGCCGCGGCCAGCACCCGGTGTCCCCGCAGCTTCAGCGCCGAGGCCAGTGCCTCGGCGAGCAAACGGTGGTCGTCGACCACCATCAGCCGCACTCCCATCGAGCAACCCCCCAGTCCCCCACCGGACTCCCACTCGCACCCGCACCCCCGTGCGCATCCCCTGGATGCCCCCGGAAGCTACACGCTTGTTCGACGTTGCGCTTCCCCTACCGGCGAGAATCGCCCCGGATCACCGAGATTCTCTCATTCGGCGGCGAAGCGCACCGGATGCGCGGTACGCGCACGGCCCCGTCCCTGAGCAGGGACGGGGCCGTGTCACGGGGCCTCGGGAGCCGGTCAGCCGGTTCCGAAAGCGATCACCAGGTATTCCTTCCTGCTGCTCTCGTAGTCACTGGCGAACACCTCCGACATGTAGAGCCGTCCGTCCGAGAACAGAATCTCCGAGTACTCGGGCAGCATGCTCGTCTCGGCGTTGCGCACCGACTCCGTCGACGGGTTGCGCAGCAGCGTCGTCTGCTTGAACGAGCCGCCGTCGATGCTGACGATCTCGCCGCCCTTGTCGTACGGCGGCCGCTTGTACGCGATGACGTTGGCGCCGTCCATGCGCAGCGGGGTCAGCGTGTAGCCGTCGCCGGCGTCGGCGCGCTGCCCGGTCTGCTTGCCGGTGGCCAGGTCGAAGGCGATGATCTCGTTGGTGTCGCTGTACTTGCCGGTGCCCTCGTGCTCCTCGGTGGCGATGTACAGCTTGTCCTGGCCCACGGCGAGCCCCGAGCACTTCTCGATCTTGGTGATGCCGTCGCAGCGGGCCGCGTAGTCGTCGCCGGGGGCGGAGATGCGGGCGCGCAGCTTGCCGGTCTTGTTGTCGACGGAGAAGAAGTCGGAGATGCCGCTGCCGTCGCCGGCGGAGTCGCCGACGTCGGCGGCCACGACCAGCGGGTCGGTGGACACGACGCTCGCGTACTCGATGCCCTCGCTCATCTTGTACTCGGTGACCACCTTCCCGGACTTCGGGTCGATGGTCTGGATGTGCAGCTGGCGCTGGGAGTACGGGCCGCACTTGCGCACGGCGACCAGCTTGGGGCCGCCGCCGTAGCCGGAGTCGTAGCAGGAGTCGGACGGCTTGGGCGCCCACAGCTGCTTGCCGCTGCCGATCTCCCAGGCGGCGCCGCCGCTGGTGCTGCCGGCGGCGACGGTGTCACCGCTGACGGTGACGTTGTTGAAGCTGATCGGCCGGGTGCCGGCCTTGGCGGTCTTGGTCCACAGTTCCTTGCCCGCCTCCAGGTCGATCGCCGCGACCTCGGTGCAGGACTGCGGCTCGGACTTGGTGGGCATGTCGGGCTTGTAGACGATCGCCGTCCGGCCGTCGTCGGTCGCGTGCCTGCTGGCCTCGCACACCGGGCCGGGCAGCTTGATCGTCCACAGCTTGGTGCCCTTGTCGCGGTCGTAGCCGACGATCTCGGCGATACCGCTCTTGGCGTACACCTTGTCGGTCAGCCAGGAGCCGGCGACCACGATGCTGGAGCTGTCCTTGGGGGGCTTCGGGGCCGGCACCTGGAACAGGACCTTGGAGGCCGGGTCGTCCGGCGCCTTCTCGGCGGCACCGCTGGTGCCACCGGAGGTGCCCCCGGAGGTGCCGCCGTCGTCGCCGCCCTTGGCGTCCTTGCCGCCCTTGTCGCCGCCGCCGTCGGCGGAGGTGTTCTTGTCGTCGTCCTTGCCGGCCGCGTACATGACGCCGCCGCCGACGATCAGGGCGATGGCCGCGACGGCCGCCACGATGATCGCCAGCTGCGGGTTGAACTTGCGGCCGCCGCCCGGCGGCTGGGCCTGCGGCTGCATCGGCACGGTGGCGTGCGGGTAGCCGTAGCCGGGCTGGCCGTACGGCTGCTGCTGCGGCTGGCCGTAGGGGCCGGGCTGGCCGTAGCCGGCCGGCGGGGTCGGGTGGCCGTACGGTCCGGGCTGCTGGCCCGGGTAGCCGTAGCCGGCGGCGGGCGGCTGCTGCGGGTAGCCGTAGCCGGGGCCCTGCGCGGGCGTCGGCGGGCCGGCCGGCGGGGGTGTCTGCGGCGCCTGCGGGTAGCCGTAGCCGGGCTCGGGGGCCTTGGTGAGGTCCGGGCCGGCCGGGGCCGCGGGCGGCTGCGCCGGCGTGGCCGGCGGGGTGGCCGGCTGCTCCGGCTGCGGGGGCTGCTGCTGGGCCGCGGACGGGTCCGGCTGCTGCGCGGGGTCCTGCGGCGGGCCGAATCCCGGCTGCTGCGGGGGCTGGTTGGGCGGCGGGGGCGGCTGGGTCATGACGGGAACACCTCGGTGAAGGGGACGGGCGACGGGGAAGTGACCGGACGGAGCGAGGGCGCCGGCCGTCGGGGGCCGGCGCTCCTCACCGTTGTCACGCGCCTCACTTGCCGTAGGCGAGCATCAACTTCTCCTTCGATTCGTCATTGCCGGACAGCCGGGTGGCCGAGATGAAGAAGCGTCCGTCGGCCCAGTCGACGGTCTTGTTGAAGAAGCCGTTCTCGATCCGCGCGACGCCCTGCGGGTTCTGCATCAGCTTGACCGGCTTGTGGCTGCTGCCGGTGACGGGGATGGACACGATCTGGCCGCCCGCGTCGTACGACGGGTCCACGTAGGCGATGAGCTTGCCGCCCTCGACCTTGATGGGCCGCATCGATTCGTCCGCGGGGGACTTCACGCGCCACTTCTCCTTGCCGTTGGCCAGGTTGACGGCGACGATCTCGTTGGCCCCGGTCCGCGCCTCGGTGGGCAGGTAGAGCGTGTCGCTGTCGGCGGCGACGCCCTCGCAGCCCTGGAGGTTGCGGGCGAGGATGGCCCAGCCGCACTGGGGGGCGAAGTCCTCGTCGAAGCCGACCTGGGAGCGGAACTTGCCGGTGGACGTGAAGGTGGAGATGTTCCACGCCTTCTTGTCGTCGTTGGTGCTGTAGATGACCACCGGGTCGACGGAGTAGGCGCGGGAGATGCGCCAGCCCTTGTCGAACTTCTGGGTCCACTTCACCTTGCCGGTCTTCGGGTCCAGCTCGCGCAGCTCGTCGTGGGCGTTGTCGCCGCCCGCGCCGCACGAGGCGACCTGGAGCAGCTTCTTGCCGCCCGCGAACGCGGTCGGGAAGCAGGCGTCGCCGTACTTCTTGGTGTCGAACAGCTTCTTGCCGCTGGACACGTCGTAGGCCGTGCCCGACTGGGAGCGGCCCACCATCAGGGTGCTGCCCGCCAGGGACATCTCGATGGACGACACCGTGTCGAACAGGGCGCCGTCGGCGACCTCTTCGGACCAGCCCTTCTCGCCCGTCTTCAGGTCGATCTGCTGCATCTGGTTGCACTTGGCGCGGCTGCTGCTGCCGTTCATGGTGGCGACGACGATCTTGTTGTCGGCCGTCGCCTCCTGGGTGACCGCGCAGATCTTCTCGGGGAAGGTCAGCGCCTCCCAGGCGGGGCGGCCGTCGGAGACGTTGTACGCGAACAGCTGCTTGTAGGCGGCCTTGACCGCGGTGTCCCCGGTGATCCACATGCCGGGGGCCTCGGCGCCGGAGCCGGGGGCGTCGGGCGCCTCCTTGTACCAGAGCACCTTGGACTCGCCCGCCTGGCGGCCCTCGTTGAGGTCCTCGGGGTCGGAGTCGCCGTCGCCGCTGCCGTCGCCGGGGTTGACCGGGTCGTCGGAGGCGCTCGGCTTGGGGTCGTCGGACGTCCGGGCGACGGGCTTCTTGTCCTTCTTGCCGTCGTCGTCACCGCCGACGAGCGCCCAGGTGGTGCCCCCGGCGACGAGCAGTGCCGCCACGGCGGCACCGATGATCATGGCCGGTTTACCCTTGAACGGGTTGCGGGAACCGCCGCCGGGCGGGGTTCCGGGCGCCCCGGGGAACTGCGGCTGCGGGTAGCCGTACCCGGGCTGCGCGTAGGGGCCGGGCTGCTGCGGCTGGCCGTACGGACCGGACTGGTACGGCCCGGCGGCGTAGGGGCCGGGCTGCTGTCCGGGCTGCTGCGGGTAGCCGTACCCGGGCTGCGGCGCACCGGACGGCGGGCCCTGCGGAGGCGGCGGGGCCGGGGGCTGCCCCTGCGGGGGCGGCGGCGTCCCGGGAGGTCCGAAGCCGCCGGACTGCGGATCCTGCGACGCTCCGAAGCCGCCCTGAGGCAGCTGGTTGGGCGGCTGAGTCATCAGCGCGTTCCCCCTTACTCACTGATTTTTAGCCACGCCCTGAGGTAGCGATGAACCCAGAGTCGTATTCAGACGTTTCTCATACGGACGGGCCCTTTCTATCACCCGGCACCGACACGCCACCGGGCCCCGTCCGCCCCTGTTCCCAAGGGAGGACCGGCCCGTGATACCCCCGTTACGCGCCTTCACCGGCCCTTCACGACGTGCGCGCCCCCTGCACGCGCCGGGGCGTGCAGCTCAGGCGTCCTCCGCGAGTTCCAGCCAGCGCAGCTCCAGCTCCTCCCTCTCCCCCGTCAGTTCCCGCAGCTCGGCGTCGAGTTCGGCGACCTTGGCGAAGTCGGTGGCGTGCTCGGCGATGGCGGCGTGCAGCGCGCTCTCCTTCTCGGACACCTTGTCCAGCCGGCGCTCGATCCGCTGCAGTTCCTTCTTCGCGGCCCGCTGGTCGGCGGCGCTGCGCTCGGGCTGCCCCGTGGTCTGCGTCACGGCGGCCGGCACGGCCGACGCCGCGGCGGCGGCCTCCTCCATGCGCTTGCGGCGTTCCAGGTACTCGTCGATGCCGCGCGGCAGCATCCGCAGGGTGCCGTCGCCGAGGAGGGCGAAGACACGGTCGGTGGTGCGCTCGATGAAGAACCGGTCGTGGGAGATGACGATCATCGAGCCGGGCCAGCCGTCGAGGACGTCCTCCAGCTGGGTGAGGGTCTCGATGTCGAGGTCGTTGGTGGGCTCGTCGAGGAAGAGGACGTTGGGCTCGTCCATGAGCAGCCGCAGCAGCTGGAGCCTGCGCCGCTCACCGCCGGACAGGTCCCCGACGGGCGTCCACTGCTTCTCCTTGCCGAAGCCGAACGTCTCGCACAGCTGCCCGGCGGTCATCTCGCGCCCCTTGCCGAGGTCGACGCGCTCGCGCACCTGCTGCACGGCCTGCAGGACCCGCCAGGTGGGGTCGAGTTCGGCGACCTCCTGGGAGAGGTAGGCCAGCTTCACGGTCTTGCCGACGCGGATGCTGCCGGCCGCGGGCTGCACCTGCCCCTCGCTGCGGGCGGCGTCGGTCAGCGCGCGCAGCAGGGACGTCTTGCCGGCGCCGTTGACACCGACCAGGCCGATGCGGTTGCCGGGGCCGAGCTGCCAGGTGACGTGCCGGAGCAGCACCTTGGGTCCGGCCTGGACGGTGACGTCCTCCAGGTCGAAGACCGTCTTTCCCAGCCGTGAGGAGGCGAACTTCATCAGCTCGCTGGTGTCCCGGGGCGGGGGCACGTCCTTGATCAGCTCGTTGGCGGCCTCCACCCGGAAGCGCGGCTTCGACGTCCGCGCGGGGGCGCCGCGGCGCAGCCAGGCCAGCTCCTTGCGGACCAGGTTCTGCCGCTTGGCCTCCTCGGTGGCGGCGATGCGCTCGCGTTCGGCGCGGGCGAAGACGTAGTCGGAGTAGCCGCCCTCGTACTCGTACACGTCGCCGCGCTGCACGTCCCACATGCGGGTGCAGACCTGGTCGAGGAACCAGCGGTCGTGGGTGACGCAGACGAGTGCGGAGCGGCGGGCGCGCAGGTGCTCGGCGAGCCAGGCGATGCCCTCGACGTCGAGGTGGTTGGTGGGCTCGTCGAGGACGATCAGGTCCTGCTCCTCGATGAGCAGCTTGGCCAGCGCGATGCGCCGCCGCTCACCGCCGGACAGCGGTCCGATGACGGTGTCCAGCCCCTTGGGGAAGCCGGGCAGGTCCAGCCCGCCGAACAGTCCGGTCAGCACGTCCCGGACCTTGGCGTTGCCGGCCCACTCGTGGTCGGCCAGGTCCCCGATGACCTCGTGGCGGACGGTGGCGGCGGGGTCGAGGGAGTCGTACTGGGTGAGCACGCCGATGCGCAGCCCGCCGGAGTGCGTCACCCGGCCGGTGTCGGCCTCCTCCAGCTTGGCGAGCATCCGGATGAGGGTGGTCTTGCCGTCACCGTTGCGCCCGACGACCCCGATCCGGTCCCCTTCGGAGACGCCGAGCGACACCCCGTCGAGCAGGGCACGGGTGCCGTACACCTTGCTCACGTTCTCGACATTGACCAGGTTGACGGCCATTTCTCTCCTGCCCGGTGGATCGATCAGCTTTCCAGCGTAGGGCCTGGGGGAGGACGCTCCGCGCGCGAGGTGACCGTCACTCGATGTAATGACGTGATCGGAAAGAGGCGACTACCGTGGTCTCAGGCAGCAGGATCCCGTCCATGGGAGGAACCATGACCGCCGAGTCCGCACAGCACCGCTGCACCTGGCCGGTGCCGCCCGTGGACGGCTACACCGTGGACGACCTGTTCACCCTGCCGGATCTCCCGCCGCACACCGAGCTGATCGACGGGAGCCTTGTCTTCGTGAGTCCGCAGCGGGATTTCCACAGCATCGTCATCGACCTGTTGGTCAACGGACTTCGTCAGACTGTGCCGCCCGGGCTCAGAATCAGGCGGGAGATGACCATCGTCCTCGACCGGCGCAACGGCCCGGAGCCCGATGTGAGCGTTGTCCGCACCGACGCGATCACCGGATCGGGCCAGACGCGCTACGCGGCGAAGGACGTGCTGCTCGCCGTCGAGGTCGTCTCGCCGGACTCCGAATCGCGCGACCGCACCACCAAGCCGCAGAAGTACGCGGCTGCGGGCATCCCGAACTTCTGGCGCGTCGAGGAGAACGGTACGAGCGGCAGGCCCGTCATCCACGTCTACGAACTGGACCCGCTCACCCGGTCCTACGTGCACATGGGCATGCACCGTGACCGCATCAAGGTCGACAAGCCCTACTCCATCGACATCGACCTGACCGCCGTCGACGAGCTCTGAGCCGCTCCCCTCAGAGAACCGTCGCCCCGGGGACCGGCCCCGCCGCCGTGCGGACCGTGCGGCAGGTGTCCGAGGTGCGCAGGGCGTCGGCGATCGCCTCCGCCGTGTCCGCGTCCCGGGCGAGGAACGCCGTGGTCGGGCCCGACCCGGAGACCAGCGAGGCCAGCGCCCCGGCCGCCTCGCCCGCCGCCAGCGTGTCCGCCAGTTCCGGGAACAGCGACAGCGCGGCCGGCTGGAGGTCGTTGGAGACGGCGGCGGCGAGGGCGTCCGCGTCGCCCTTGGCGAGGGCGGCGAGCAGGTCCTGCGAGGCGGTGGGCGCGGGGATGTCCCGGCCCTCGGCCAGCCGGTCGAACTCGCGGAACACCGCCGGGGTGGACAGCCCGCGCGGGGCCATCGCGAACACCCAGTGGAAGGTGCCGCCGACCTCCAGCTCCGTCAGCCGCTCGCCCCGCCCGGTGCCGAGGGCCGCCCCGCCGGCCAGGCTGAACGGCACGTCGCTGCCCAGGTCGGCGCAGATGCCGAGGAGTTCCTCTCGCGAGGCGCCGGTGCCCCACAGTGCGTCGCAGGCGAGCAGCGCGCCCGCGCCGTCCGCGCTGCCGCCCGCCATGCCGCCGGCGACGGGGATGTCCTTGGCGATGTGCAGGTGCACGTCGGCCGGGCGGCCGTAGCGCTCGGCGAGGGCGAGGGCGGCCCGGGCGGCGAGGTTGGTGCCGTCCAGGGGGACCTGCCCGGCGTCGGTGCCCTCGCACGTGACGCGCGGTCCGCCGGGCGACGGGGTGGCGGTGACCTCGTCGTACAGGCCGACGGCGAGGAAGACGTTGGCCAGGTCGTGGAAGCCGTCGGGGCGGGCGGCGCCGACCGCGAGCTGGACGTTGACCTTGGCGGGGACGCGGACGGTGACGCCGGTGCTCACGCGGCGGACTCCTTGCTCGGGGCGTGCTCGGCGATGCGCGCGAACTCCTCGACGGTCAGCGACTCCCCCCGCGCCTGCGGCGACACACCGGCCGCGACCAGGGCGGCCTCGGCCGCCGCGGCCGAACCGGCCCACCCGGCGAGCGCGGCCCGCAGGGTCTTGCGGCGCTGCGCGAAGGCCGCGTCGACGACGGCGAAGACCTCACGCCGGGAGGCGGTGGTCCTCGGCGGCTCGGCCCGGCGGACGAGGGACACCAGTCCGCTGTCCACGTTGGGTGCGGGCCAGAACACGGTCCGGCCGATCGCGCCGGCCCGCTTGACCTCCGCGTACCAGTTGGCCTTGACCGAGGGCACGCCGTACACCTTCGAGCCGGGGGCGGCGGCGAGCCGGTCGGCGACCTCCGACTGGACCATGACCAGGGTGCGTTCGATGCTCGGGAACGTCTCCAGCATGTGCAGCAGCACCGGCACGGCCACGTTGTAGGGGAGGTTGGCGACCAGCGCGGTCGGCGGCGGGCCGGGCAGCTCGGTGACGTGCATCGCGTCGGAGTGGACCAGCGCGAACCGGTCGGCCCGCTCCGGCATGCGGGCCTCGACGGTGGCGGGCAGCGCGGCGGCCAGCACGTCGTCGATCTCGACGGCGGTGACCCGGTCGGCGGCCTCCAGCAGCGCCAGGGTGAGCGAGCCGAGCCCCGGGCCGACCTCGACGACCACGTCGTCGGGGCGTACCTCGGCGGTGCGGACGATACGGCGGACCGTGTTCGCGTCGATGACGAAGTTCTGGCCGCGCTGCTTGGTGGGCCGCACGCCGAGGGCGGCCGCGAGTTCGCGGACGTCGGCGGGGCCCAGGAGGGCGTCGGGGGTGGGGCTGGTCACGGGACAAGGGTACGGGGCGGGGGGACCGCCCGGTTCACCCCTCGGCCGGGCGCACCGCGGCACGCGCGGGGCCGCCGCGGCCCGTCATCCGTGCAGCCTGCTGCCGCAGTGCGGCCAGGGGCTGGTGCCGCTGCGGGCGTAGAGCTGCTGCGCGCGGTACGTCTGTTCCTCGGCGGGGGCGTCCTGCGGGCGGCCCCGGCCGCCCAGGCTCTGCCAGGTGCGGGTGTCGAACTGGTACAGCCCGCCGTACGTGCCGGAGGCGTCGACGGCGTCGGGCCGGCCGCCGGACTCGCAGGCCGCCAGCCGCTCCCAGTGGAGCCCGCCGGCCGGGGCCGCCGCGGAGGCGGTCCCGACGCGCACCTGCTGCGGGCGGGGCTCGCGCACCACCTCGTCGCGCAGCCGGCGCGGCTTCTGCCGGACCCCGTTGACGGTGCGCAGCGCGAAGGTGACCCGGCGCACCCCCGCCCGGCCGGGGCGTTCGACGACCTCCGTGCCGCGGGGCAGGGTCCGGTCCTCGACGCGCAGTTCGTGAAAGGGAATCGGTTCGTCGCGGACCTCCTGGCCGTCGGTGATCCGCAGCACGGTGACGGTCTGGCCGTCGCGCGGGAAGCTGTCGGGGGCGACGGACGTGGTGTCCTGGCCGTGCAGCCCGATCCCGGCCTGCGCGACGGCCTCGCGCACCGTCGCCGCGTTGGTGCGGATGGTGCGGGCCCGGCCGTCGGCCATGACGGTCACGGAGCGTTCGGTGCGCACATCCAGCGTCAGCCCCTCGCGCCCGATCCGACGGGAGCGCGAGGTGGACAGGTACGCGCCCTCCGCGCGCACCCCGAGCTGTCTGAGCGCCCCCTCGACGGTGTCGGCTGTCGTCCAGACCCGGGTGCGCCGGCCGTCCAGGGTGAGCACCAAGGGCCTGCCGTGGCGGACCTCGACCCGGTCGCCGTGGCCGAGTCCGGTGCCGGGCGCGGGCGTCACCGCGTCGTGCGGGCCGATCCGGACGCCCTCCTCGGCGAGCAGTCCGGTGACGTCGTCGGCGAAGGTGTGCAGGGTGCGGGTCCGGCCGTCGACGTCGAGGCGGACGGCCTTGTCCTCGGCGACGAAGGCGGCGGTGCCCCCGGCCAGGAAGGCGACGACGAGGGCCTGCGGCAGCAGGCGGCGCATGCCGTCCGTCCGGTCGGCGCAGCGGGGGCGGCGCCGGTGCGCGGACCGTCGGCCGGGCTCGGTGGGGGCGGTGTCGGGCGCGGGCCCGGTGGCAGGGGCGGATGCGGGGGCGGGGTCGGTGTCGGGCACGGTGGCGTGGGTGGGCACGGTGGCGGAAGCGAGGGTGGGCACGGCGTCGGGGTCGGGCAGGGTGGGCGGGCCGGGCGGGCCCGGCCTGCCGGGGACGCCGTGTCCGACGGTCTCCGCGAGGTGCAGCTCGTCACCGTGGACCGTCCGATACGCCGCGCCGTACGCCGGCTGCGTCCCGAACCGCGCGTTGCTCACGCCGACACACTCCAGGGCCCCAGGGTCCGATCGAACCCCCGCAACGTAGCCGAGCCGCGGTCACTCTCCAAAGCGGCACGACCACGGAACGTGTGCGCGAGGGCGGCCCGTCGACCGCCCGGTCAGTAGCCGAACGCGCGTGCCGTGTTGGCCCCGAGCGCGGCGGCCATCGTGTCCTCGTCGATGCCCCGCACGGCCGCCATGGCCCGCACGGTCACCGGCACCAGATAGGGCGCGTTGGGCCGGCCCCGGAAGGGCACCGGGGTGAGGAAGGGCGCGTCGGTCTCCACCAGGACCAGCTCCGGCGGGGCCACTGCGAGGGCGTCGCGCAGGTGCTGGGCGTTCTTGAAGGTGACGTTGCCTGCGAAGGACATGAAGTACCCGGCGCGGGCGCAGATCTCCGCCATCTCCGCGTCCCCCGAGTAGCAGTGGAAGACGGTGCGCTCGGGCGCGCCCTCCTCCTTCAGCACGCGCAGCACGTCGGCGTGGGCGTCCCGGTCGTGGATCACCAGGGTCTTGCCGTGCCGCTTGGCGATCTCGATGTGGGCGCGGAAGGACCGCTCCTGGGCGTCCTTGCCCTCCGGCCCGGTGCGGTAGTGGTCCAGGCCCGTCTCGCCGACGCCCTTGACCTGCGGCAGCGCGGCCAGCCGGTCGATCTCGGCCAGCGCCTCGTCCAGCGCCGCGTCCCCGCCGGGCTCCCGCGCCCCCTGCCGGGACCAGCCGTCGGGGTCGCCGTGCACGATGCGCGGTGCCTCGTTGGGGTGCAGGGCGACCGTGGCGTGCACGGCGTCGTGCGCCGCCGCCGTGTCCGCCGCCCAGCGGGAGCCGTTGACGTCGCAGCCGACCTGCACGACCGTCGTCACCCCCACCGACGCGGCCTTGGCGAGCGCCTCCTCGACGGTGCCGGACTGCATGTCGAGGTGGGTGTGCGAGTCCGCGACCGGCACCCGCAGGGGTTCCGGGAGCGGCGGGGCGGCGTTCTTGTCGGGGGCGTTCGCAGGCATGCCCCCGATCCTACGGAAGGCCCCGCCCGTGCCGGCCGGGCGCGTCAGTGGGCGCCGTGCAGGCCGCGCAGCAGGGCGGACAGGTGCCAGTACTCGTGCCGGCTCTGACGTCCCGGTTGCGGCACCTCGACGGGGCCTGCGGCGGGTACCCGGTGCTCGCGGTCGGCGGCGCCCCGGGCGGAGGCGACACGGCCGGACCGCATGATCCGCACCAGGTGGCCGTCGCAGTTCCCGCACACCGGCCGGTTCAGCGGCGAGGGCACGACGGCCCCGTCCGCGACGTAGACGAGCAGGTCGCCGCCGTCGGCCCGGGTGTGGTGCTCGATCTCGTACGCCTGCTCCCAGCCGAACCCGCAGCGCAGGCAGACGAAGGAGTACGACTCGTTGACGACGGCGGTGGCACCTGCGCGCAGCCCCTGCGGCTGTCCTGAGATCTCTGTCATGCCCGCTCCTGTCGGTTCGCCGGAGGACCGGATCCGTCCCTGTCCCCAGTGGACTCCCCGGCGCCCGCGCAGGCACGTGACCTGTCAAGAGTTGAGGGCGATTTGGGCGTTCCTTGCCGGACGGCCCCGTTCTCTTGGGGACCCCGTGGGGTGTGACGGGGAACCCCATGGGTCGACGTCCCGGCCGGGCCGGCCGTCAGCGGCGGCCCGGGGTCACGTCCCGGCGCGCTTCGCCGCCACCACCGCGTCGAACACCTCCCGCTTCGGCACACCCGCCTCGACGGCCACCGCGGCGATCGCCTCCTTGCGCCGCTCCCCGGCCTCCTCACGCACCCGCACCCGGCGCACCAGCTCGTCGGCGTCCACGTCCCCCGGCCCCGGCTCGGGCGCCCCTTCCACGACGACGGTGATCTCGCCGCGCACGCCCGCCGCGGCCCACTCGGCCAGCTCGGCCAGCGGACCGCGCCGGACCTCCTCGTACGTCTTGGTCAGCTCGCGGCAGACGGCGGCCCGGCGGTCCGCGCCGAACACCTCGGCCATCGCGGCGAGCGTGTCCTCCAGGCGGTGCGGGGCCTCGAAGTAGACGAGGGTGCGCCGCTCCCCGGCGGCCTCCCGCAGCCGCCCCAGCCGTTCGCCGGCCTTGCGGGGCAGGAACCCCTCGAAGCAGAACCGGTCGACCGGCAGCCCGGACAGGGCGAGCGCGGTGAGCACGGCGGACGGCCCGGGCACCGCGGTGACCCGCACGTCCTGCTCGACGGCCGCGGCGACCAGCCGGTACCCGGGGTCCGACACCGACGGCATGCCCGCGTCCGTCACCAGCAGCACCCGCGCGCCGCCGGTCAGTTCCTCCACCAGCTCGGGCGTGCGGGCCGACTCGTTGCCCTCGAAGTACGACACGACGCGCCCCTTGGGCGTGACGCCGAGCGCCTGGGTGAGCCGGCGCAGCCGCCGGGTGTCCTCGGCGGCGACGACGTCGGCGGCGGCGAGCTCCTCGGCGAGCCGGGGCGGGGCGTCCGAGACGTCGCCGATGGGAGTGCCTGCGAGTACGAGGGTTCCGGTCACCTCCCCATCCTCCCAGGGCGGACCCGGCGCGGCCGGAGCCGGGGCATACCGCCCATGGGCGGGACTCCCACCGCACGGTTCCCTACGATGGCGCGGTGACCAGTACCGCGTCCTCCACGGACACCCGGCAGGAGCAGGCGCCGCACGAGCAGCGGCCGTCGTGGCAGCAGCGGCTGCGCCGTTTCGGCTACACGGCGTCGGGCCACAGAGGCGACGTCCGTGATCAGCTGGTCCCGCCGTACACCGAGCCGTCGGGCCGGATGTGGTCGGCGCTCGGGGTGCCGCCGTCGCGGGCCGAGCGCCTCGTGCGCTGGTCGGGGTGGGGCGGTCCGCTGCTGGTCACCCTGCTGGCGGGCGTCCTGCGGTTCTGGAACCTGGGCCGCCCCAAGGGCGTGATATTCGACGAGACGTACTACGCCAAGGACGCGTGGGCGCTGGTCCACCGCGGCTTCGAGGTCAACTGGGCGAAGAACGCCAACAGCCAGATCCTGTCGTCCGGCGGCGACGTGCCCATCCCGGCCGACGCGGCCTACGTGGTGCACCCGCCGGTCGGCAAGTACGTCATCGGGCTCGGCGAACTCATCTTCGGCTTCGAGCCGTTCGGCTGGCGGTTCATGACCGCGGTGCTCGGCACGCTCTCCGTGCTGATGCTGTGCCGGATCGGCCGCCGGCTGTTCCGGTCCACGTTCCTGGGCTGCCTCGCGGGCGCCCTGATGGCCGTGGACGGCCTGCACTTCGTCATGAGCCGCACCGCGCTGCTCGACGGGGTGCTGATGTTCTTCGTGCTGGCCGCCTTCGGCTGCCTGCTCGTCGACCGGGACCGGGCCCGCGAGAAGCTGGCCGCCGCGCTGCCCGCCGACGCGGACGGCCGGGTCCGCCCGAACGCCCGCATCGCGGAGAGCACCCGCATCGGCTTCCGGCCGTGGCGGGTGGCGGCGGGCCTGATGCTGGGCCTGGCGATCGGCACCAAGTGGAACGGCCTGTACGTGATGGCCGCGTTCTGCGTGATGGCGGTGCTGTGGGACGTCGGCGCGCGCAAGGTCGCGGGCGCCCACCACCCCTACCGGGCGGTGGTCCGGCGCGACCTGGGCTGGGCCTTCCTGTCCACGGTGCCCGTCGCCGTCGTCACCTACATCGCGTCCTGGACCGGCTGGATCCTCTCCCCCTCCGACGGCAGCGGCGGCTACTACCGCGACTGGGCGGTCAGGGACGGCCGCGACAGCGACTGGTCCTGGCTGTTCCCCGACTGGTGGCGCAGCCTGTGGCACTACGAGGCCCAGGTCTACGAGTTCCACGTCGGCCTGTCCTCCCCGCACACCTACGAGTCCAACCCGTGGAGCTGGCTCGTCACCGGCCGCCCGGTCTCCTACTTCTACGAGTCCCCGGCCCCCGGCACCGACGGCTGCCCGGCCGATGCCGCCGAGAAGTGCGCCCGCGAGGTCCTGGCGATCGGCACCCCGGTGCTGTGGTGGGTGGGCTGCCTCGCCGTCCTCTACGTCCTGTGGCGCTGGTTCTTCCGCCGCGACTGGCGCGCGGGCGCCATCGCCTGCGGCATCGCCGCCGGCTACCTCCCCTGGTTCCTCTACCAGGAACGGACCATCTTCTACTTCTACGCCGTCGTCTTCGTCCCCTTCCTCTGCCTCGCCGTCGCCATGCTCCTGGGCGCCCTCGTCGGCCCGCCCCGCTCCACCGACACCCGCCGCGTCGCCGGCGCCACGGCAGCGGGCGTCCTGACCCTGTTGATCGCCTGGAACTTCATCTACTTCTGGCCCCTGTACACCGGCCAGGCCATCCCCATCGACGACTGGCGGGCACGGATGTGGCTGGACACGTGGGTCTAGCTGGGCAGCCACGCCCTGTGGGCACGGCGGCATGGCATGCCCACAGGTGCGTCGTACGTCGTCAGCCTCGCGCTTTCACGAGGTGGGGTGTCCGAGGCCGGCACTACAGCCGTAGATCGTGATCTCACTGGCTGTGACTGGGTTTTCAGTTGGCCGACGAGCGCCCGAGTCGGCCGACCCCGTGCTCAGGCATTCATAAAGATGACGGCCGACGGTCCGGTGACGGCCCTCACCGGAGCCGTCCATCACATGGGGAACGAAAGCAGGCGTACCGCCCCAGTAGGCCAAATCGCACCGTCGCGCAGCGGCGTCCACATGGTCCGCAGCGGCATGATCACGGACCCCTCGGGTTGCTCGACATGGACGTCCTGCTCAAGCAATTGCCAGTCGAGTCGCCGGTAGAGCGGGACGAGGGAAGGCCTGCAGAAGAGAAGCCCGTGCTTCGGCCCCATCGTTCGTGCGTGCTCCAGGGCCGCCGATACGACCCACCGTGCGAGCCCGTGCCCTCGCAGATCAGGCGCGACAGCCACCCCGCCGACACCCACCACCTGTGTGCCGACCCCGCCGATCGATATGGGCAGCTGCAGCAGGCCGGCGTGTGCCACGAGGCGGCCTTCGTGCCGGATGCCGAAATGCTCTTCCTTGGGCAGCCACGTCAATCCGGCATCTGCAACGCCGAAGGGATCGGCACTGTCACCGAGGATTTCGATCTGCTCGGTCTTCGTATATTCCGTGAGCCGTACCACGGTTGGTGATGCGGAAGAGAGGCGATCAGTCATCTTGTCATGGTCCTGTTCGTGCCGACTCCTGGCCAGCTGAAGCACTCAGGGTGGCCGCTCGAGGTGCTCAGTTCCACCGGCGTTGGTGCGCAGACTTTGATCGCTGGCGGGACGCGTTCGAGAGCTTGATGGGCGGATCGCGGATGGGTTTGCCCGGGTCGAACCCGCCCTCGGGCACGGCAGCTGGTGCTCGGGCTGATCGCGGATCCGCCGCGGAAAGCAGTCACAGCACTGGTCGTCGCCCCCTGGCATGGCCCACCGCACCGTCTGATCGACGCCGAGTTCACTCACTGGACCAGCAGTGTCCACCAGGGAGGTCCCTCGGCCGTCTCGGGTTCGGCGGGTCCGCGCCGCCGGGCGGTCGGCGCTCCCAGGGGGCCCGGCGCACCCGTCCGCACACGACCTCCTTTCTCTTCGGCCACCAAACGGAAACAGTGGTGCCCCTGTCACAGACCGTGCGTAGAGTGCTCGGGCATCGTGCCTCATGGACACGTCCACAAGGCGTGGGGGGCCCGGTGGGGGAGGGGAATCGCCCGATGGGCAAGGGGGTCAAGGCCGCCGTCGTCGGCGGGGTGTTCGCGGTGATGGTCGGCGGGGCGGGGTACGGCGCGTACACCTTCGTGTCGGCGCTCGGCGGTGACGGGGGGTCCGGGCCTGCGTCGGTGACGAAGTCGGGCCCGCCGGACGGGGGCGAGGTGAAGGAGGCGTCCGGGAAGTTCTTCGCGGCCTGGGAGAAGGGGCAGGCGACGCAGGCGGCGGCGTACACGAACAACGCGCAGGCGGCCGACGCGCTGCTGACGGCCTACGGGGACGACGCCCGGATATCCGGCGTGAAGATCACCCCGGGTGCGCCGAGCGGGAACACCGTGCCGTTCCGGGTGCGGGCGACCGTGGGCTTCGAGGGCACCACGAAGGCGCTGGAGTACCGGAGCGAACTGACGGTGGTGCGGGGTAAGTCGACCGGGCGGGCGCTGGTGGACTGGGAGCCGTCCGTCGTCCATCCGGATCTGCAGGAGGGCGACACCCTCGTCACCGGGGAGTCGGAGCAGCCGCCCATCGAGGCGGTGGGCCGCGACGGGACGGTGCTGACGAAGCGGAAGTACCCCTCGCTGGGCCCGGTCCTGGACACCCTGCGCGAGAAGTACGGCGACAAGGCGGGCGGCACGCCCGGTGTGGAGCTGGTGATCCGGCACGCCGGGGACGCCTCGGGGGAAGCACCCGCCGACACCCCGCTGGTCACCCTGGAGAAGGGCCGGACGGGCAAGCTGCGCACGACGCTCAGCGCGTCGGTGCAGGCGGCGGCGGAGAAGGCGGTGCAGCAGCACGCCGACGCCTCCGTGGTGGCGGTGCAGCCGAGCACCGGTGAGGTGCTGGCGGTGGCCAACCACCGCGAGGACGGCTTCAACGCGGCCTTCCTGGGCCAGGTCGCCCCCGGCTCCACCATGAAGATCATCACCGCGGCGATGCTCATCGACAACGGCGTGACCACGATGAACGGCCCGGCGCCCTGCCCGCCCACCGCGCAGTGGCAGAGCCAGACCTTCAAGAACCTCACCGGCATGCGGCCCGACGAGAACGCCAGCCTCGCCAACAGCTTCCTGCGTTCCTGCAACACCGCCTTCATCAAGCTGGTCGACGAGCCGCCGCTCGGCGACGACTCGCTGACCCGGGAGGCGCAGGAGAGGTTCGGGCTGGGCCGGGACGACTGGAAGACCGGCATCGCCTCCTTCGACGGCCGGGTTCCCGCGGTGAGCGGCCCGGACCGCGCGGCGAACGCCATCGGCCAGGGCCAGGTGCAGATGAACCCGCTGAACATGGCCTCGGTGACCGCCACGGCCATCACCGGCACCTTCCGGCAGCCGTACCTCGTCTCCCCCCGGCTCGACGGACGTCAGCTGGCGCAGGCCAAGGGCCTGCCCGCCGGGACCGCCGCCCAGCTCAAGCAGATGATGCGGCTCACCGCCACGCAGGGCACGGGGCAGAAGGCGATGGCCGGGCTCGGCGGCGACATCGGGGCGAAGACGGGCTCCGCGGAGGTCGACGGCAACGCCACCTCGGACAGCTGGTTCACCGGTTTCCGCGGCGACACCGCGGCGGCGGCCATGGTCCAGCAGGGCGGCCACGGCGGCGACGCGGCCGGTCCGATTGTCGCAGCCGTGCTACGAGCGGCAGGCTGAGCGGGCCCCGCCCGGACGGGGACTCTAGGGTGGGGCCGTCGTGTGTGCACAGGCCCGTCACGACGGCCACCGGCGGATGTCCCGCGCAGCCCGGTGCCGGACATCGCGGTGTCACGGGCCGGTCGCGGGACACACCCCGGGGCCGTAGGGGCCCGGCGAGCAGCGGAGGAACGAGCAGCAGTGGGCAACAGGAAGCGCGTCGCCGAGCGGCGGAAGACGAGACCCGTCGTCCTCGGCGGGATGATCGCCGTGGTGGCCACCGGCGCCGGGGTCGGCGCCTACGCGCTGTTCGGGGGCGGTGCCGCCGCCGAGGACGGCACCCGCGCGGCGTCCGCGCAGCAGGTCGAGGCCAAGACCGGCCCGCTGTCCGCCGCCGAGGTCACCGGCACGGCCGAGCGTTTCCTCACCGCCTGGCAGCAGGGCAAGGTGGGCGAGGCCGCCGCGCTCACCGACGACCCGAAGGCCGCGACCGCGCTGCTCAGCGGCTACACCAAGGACGCCCGCGTCAAGGACGTCACCCTCACCCCGGCGGCGCCGGCCGCGGCCAAGGTGCCGTTCTCCGTCAAGGGCACGGTGGAGTACGAGGAGATCAGCAAGCCGCTGGCGTACGACAGCGAGCTGACCGTCGTACGCCGTGCCGGGGACGGCGAACCGCGCGTCGCGTGGCGGGCGTCGGTGGTGCACCCCGATCTGAAGGACGGTGACCGGCTGGTCACCGGGGAGTCGGGCACCCCGCCGGTCAAGGCGCTGGACCGGGACGGCGGCGAGCTGACGACCGGGAAGTACCCGAGTCTGGGCCCGGTGCTGGACGGGCTGCGCGAGAAGTACGGCAAGACGGCGGGCGGCACGGCGGGCATCGAGCTCCAGGTGGTGCGCGGCAAGGCGGCGGAGAAGGCGGAGCTGGCCGACAAGACGCTGCTGGAGCTGCGCGAGGGCACGCCGGGCACGGTGCCGACGACGCTGGACCCGTCGCTGCAGGCGGCCGCCGAGGAGCAGGTCGCGAAGAAGCCGCGGGCGTCGGTGGTGCTGCTGCGCCCGTCGACCGGGGAGATCCTGGCGGCGGCGAACTCCTCGCGGGGTTTCAACACCGCCTTCCAGGGGTCGCTGGCGCCCGGTTCGACGATGAAGGTCGTCACGGCGTCGATGCTGCTGGAGAAGGACCTGGCGGGCGTCGACGAGAAGCACCCGTGCCCCAAGTTCTTCAGCTACGGCGGCTGGAAGTTCCAGAACCTCGACAAGTTCCAGATCAAGGACGGCACCTTCCGGGCCGGCTTCGCCCGGTCCTGCAACACCGCTTTCATCAGCCAGGCGCCCGAGTTGAAGAACGACGACCTGACCAAGCAGGCCCAGCAGGTCTTCGGGCTGTCGAAGAACGACTGGCAGGTCGGGGTGTCCACCTTCGACGGCTCGGTGCCGGTGCAGAAGGACGCGTCGATGGCGGCGTCCCTGATCGGCCAGGGCGGGGTGCGCATGAACCCGCTGAACATGGCGTCGGTGTCAGCGACGGTCAAGGCGGGCGTGTTCCGTCAGCCGTACCTGGTCCCGCCGGAGGTGGACGGGCGCACCCTGGCGAAGGCCGGGCGCACGATGTCGCCGCAGACGGCGTCGCAGCTGCGGGACCTGATGGCGTACACGGCGACCGCCGGCACGGCGGCGGAGGCGATGGCCGGGGTCGGCGGCGACAAGGGCGCGAAGACCGGGTCGGCCGAGGTGGACGGGCAGAAGAAGCCCAACGGCTGGTTCACCGCGTACCGCGGGGACGTGGCCGGTGCGGCGGTCGTCCAGCAGGGCGGGCACGGCGGTTCGTCCGCCGGCCCGATCGTGGCGTCGTTGCTGAAGCTGGGCGGCTGACCCGCCCCGCGCGATCCCCGTGGCAGCCGGGCGGCTGACCCGGCCGACGCGATCCCCGTGGCGGCCCGTCACCGGCGTCCGCCCGGGTACGCCGGTGTAGGCCGGTGCGGGCTCCGGGCTGGAAACCGCCCGGAGATCCGGGCCGTCCGGGCTGCCGGGACTGGGACCGTCCGGGCCGCCGACTCGACGCGATGAAAACGGGCTCGGTGCGCTGCGGGCTCAGTGCGGGACGGGCGCCGCCGCGGCGGCGTACGTCCGGCTCAGGAACCGGTTCAGCACCTTGTTCTCGAACTGCACCACCGACACCCCGCGCGCGGTGTGGAGCTCCACCACCGTCTGCACCCGGCCGCACGGCCAGACCTGCACCTCGCCGTGGCCGACGGGCATGTGCAGCCCCTGTTCCAGCAGTTCGCGGGGCACGGTCCACTCGCGGGGCCCCGATCCGGGGAGCGCGACGCGGACGGACCGGGGGTCGGACTCGGGGTCGTAGCGCAGCACCACGGGGACGGCTCCGCGGTCGCCCAGCAGAGGGTCGGCGTCCGTGACGACGTGGGCTCGCGCGTACTGCTCGACTACGGACATCGTGGGCCCCTTCGCGTGCTGTCCAGGGAAAGCCTTGCAGGCCGTATACCCACCCCCGTCCAATGTCCCACCTAAAAGCGGAATGCGCCCGTCCGGCCGCCGTACAGCACGGCACGGATGTGAACCGGGCAAGAAACGAGCCACTCGCTCTTGCGAAGGATTCGCAACTGCCCACATCATCGATGTGTGCACGCACCCGATGGATTCATCGACGCGCCCCTGTCCGCCGCGGCCGGTCTCCTCGCCGCCGGCGCCATCGCCGTGAGCCTGCGGGGAGCGCGCCGGGAACTCGCGGGGGACCCCTCTGGCGGAGGCGACCGCACGGCTCCCCTGGCCGGGCTGGTCGCCGCGTTCATCTTCGCCGTGCAGATGCTCAACTTCCCCGTCGCGGCGGGCACCAGCGGCCATCTGCTCGGCGGGGCGCTCGCCGCGATCCTGGTCGGGCCGTACACCGGGATGCTGTGCGTGTCGGTGGTGCTGCTGCTCCAGGCGGTCCTCTTCGCCGACGGCGGGCTGACCGCGCTCGGCGTCAACCTCACCACTATGGCGCTCACCACGACCGTCGTGGCCTACGCGCTCTTCCGCGGCCTGGTGACGGTGCTGCCCCGCTCCCGCCGCTCGGTGACCGTCGCGTCCTTCGTCGCCGCCCTGGTCTCGGTGCCCGCCTCCGCCCTCGTCTTCACCCTGCTCTTCGCGCTGGGCGGCACCACCGACGTCCCGATCGGCAAGGTCGCGACCGCCATGGTGGGCGTGCACGTGCTGATCGGACTGGGCGAGGCCGCGATCACCGCGCTGACCGTGGGGGCCGTCGTCGCCGTGCGTCCGGACCTGGTGCACGGGGCGCGCGGGCTGCGGCAGCGGCTCAAGCTGCGGGTGGACGGCGAACTCGTCGACGCGCCCGAGCCGGAGCCGGCGGCCTCCGCGCCGGCCCGCTCACCGCGCCGGATCTGGGCGGCCGGCCTGGTCACCTCGCTGCTCCTCGCCGGGTTCGTCAGCTTCTACGCGTCCGCCGACCCGGACGGCCTGGAGAAGGTCGCCACCGACCACGGCATCGCCGAGAAGGCCGAGGAACACGCGACGGCCGACTCCCCGCTCGCCGACTACGGCGTCCGGGACGTCACCGACGAGCGGCTCTCCGGCGGCCTCGCGGGCGTGATCGGCGTCGGCGTCACCGTGGTCGCGGGCACCGGCGTGTTCTGGGTGCTGCGCAGGCGGCGCGGCACCGACGCCTCACCGACGAGCACGGACACGAGCACGGAAACGGGCACGAGCACGGAAACGGGCACGAGCACGGAAACGGGCACGAGCACGGAAACGGGCACGAGCACGGAAACGGGCACGAGCAGGGGCACGAGCACGGCCGGCACCCCGAGCGACGCGGACACCGCTGCCCGCGCGAAGGGCTGACCGTGGGCGCCGGCCATGCCCACCGGCTCTACCGCCCGGCGGACTCCCCCGTGCACGCCCTGCCCCCGCACACCAAACTGGCCGCGGTGTTCGCCTTCGTCCTGGTCGTGGTGTCGACGCCGCGCGAGGCGATGTGGGCGTTCGCCGGGTACGCGGTGCTGCTGGGCGTCGTGGCCGGCGTCGCCCGCGTCCCGGCGGGGTTCCTGCTCCGGCGGATGCTGATCGAGGTGCCGTTCGTCGCCTTCGCGGTGCTGCTGCCGTTCGTGGCGGAGGGCGCCCGCACCGACGTCCTCGGGCTCTCGCTGAGCGTGGACGGGCTGTGGGGCGCCTGGAACGTGCTGGCCAAGGGCACCCTGGGGGTCGCCGCCTCGGTGCTGCTGGCCGCCACCACCGACCTGCGGGACCTGCTGCGCGGACTGGAGCGCCTCGGACTGCCGCCGCTGCTCGTGCAGATCGCGGCCTTCATGGTCCGCTACAGCGACGTCGTCACCGACGAGGTGCGCCGCATGCGCATCGCCCGCGCGTCACGCGGCTTCGAGGCCAGGGGCCCGCGGCACTGGGGGGTGCTCGCCAAGTCGGCGGGCGCGCTGTTCATCCGCTCCTACGAACGGGGCGAGCGGGTGCACCTGGCCATGCTCAGCCGCGGGTACACCGGCGCCATGCCGGTCATCGACGAGGTGACCGCGTCCCGGGCGCAGTGGTCCCGCGCCGGCACGCTCCCGGCCGCCGCCCTGGTGCTGTGCGTGCTGGGGTGGGTGGTGTGATGGACCCCATGACGACGTCCCTGGAGGTCCGCGGCCTCGCCTATGCCTACCCCGACGGCCACCAGGCCCTGTTCGGCGTCGACTTCGCCATCGGGCGGGGCGAACGCGTGGCCCTGCTCGGCCCGAACGGCGCCGGGAAGACCACCCTGGTGCTGCATCTCAACGGCATCCTGACCGGCGGCACCGGAACCGTCCGGGTGGCCGGACTCCCCGTCGGCAAGGAGCACATGGCGGAGATCCGGCGCCGGGTCGGCATCGTGTTCCAGGACCCGGACGACCAGCTGTTCATGCCGACGGTGCGCGAGGACGTGGCGTTCGGCCCGGCCGCGGCCGGTCTGAAGGGGCCGGAGCTCGAGGCGCGGGTGGACCGGGCGCTGGCCCGGGTCGGCATGGCGGAGTTCAAGGACCGTCCGCCGCACCACCTGTCCTTCGGGCAGCGGCGCCGGGTGGCCGTGGCGACGGTGCTGGCGATGGAGCCGGAGATCCTGGTCCTGGACGAGCCCTCGTCCAACCTGGACCCCGCCTCGCGGCGCGAACTCGCCGACATCCTGAGCGCGTTGGACGTCACCGTGCTGATGGTGACCCATGACCTGCCCTACGCCCTCCAGCTGTGCCCGCGCTCGCTGATCCTCAGCGACGGGGTGATCGCGGCCGACGGCGCCACGGCCGAGCTGCTGTCCGACGACGCGCTGATGCGCGCCCACCGCCTGGAACTGCCCTACGGCTTCGACCCGCGGTCCGTGCCGGCGACCCCCGGCGCCTGACCCGGCCTGGACGGGAACGGCGCGGGGCCCGCGGCAACGGCTGCGTAACGATCGCCCGGAGCCGCCCGAACCCAGGAATCGCAGGCGGACGACGGCCGTTGCACCCTGTGTCACAGGTGAGCGAAGGGACGACGGGCGTGGGCATCGACGTGCACGGCACAGTGGCCGAGGGCTTCGAACGCGTCGGTGAGGCGTTCGCCCGCAACTTCACCGCGCTGGGCGAACGGGGCGCCGCACTCGCCGTGTACCGCGACGGGCGCCGCGTCGTCGACCTGTGGGCCGGCACGAAGGACGTCGACGGCACCGACCCGTGGCGACGCGGCACCGCCCAGGTGGTGCGCTCCGCGACCAAGGGCGTCGCCGCGGCCGTCCTGCTGATGCTGCACGAGCGCGGCGCACTGGACCTGGACGCGCCGGTCGGACACTACTGGCCGGAGTTCAAGGCGCACGGCAAGGAGGGCGTCCTCGTCCGCCACGTGCTCAGCCACCGGGCCGGGCTGCCCGTCCTCGACGCACCGCTCACCCCGCGCGAGGCGTACGACCCGCTGCGGGCCACCGAGGCGCTGGCCGCGCAGACGCCGGCGTGGGAGCCGGGGACCGGCCACGGCTACCACGCGCTGACCTACGGCTGGCTGGCCGACGCCCTCGTCCGGCGGGTGACGGGCCGGGGCACCGGCGAGTGGATCGCCTCCGAGATCGCGGACCCGCTCGGCCTGGACCTGTGGGTGGGCCTGCCCGCGGCCCAGGCCCACCGGGTGGGCAGGGTCGGCCCGGTCGAGGGCGCCGAACCGTCCGGGGCGCTCCGCGCCCGGCCCAAGCCGTCGGTCACCGACGCCTACGCCGACCCCTCGTCCCTCACCCGCCGGGCGTTCGCCGCGATCACGCCCACCCCGGACCAGAACGACCCGGCCTTCCACGCGGCGGTCCTACCCGCCGCCAACGGCATCGCCACGGCGGACGCCCTGGCCCGCTTCCACGCCGCGCTCATCGGCCCGGTCGACGGCGTCCGCCTGCTCGGCCCGGACACCGTCGAGCAGGCCCGCGCGGAGGAGTCGGCGGGCCCCGACCGGGTGCTGGTCGTCGGCACCCGCTTCGGTCTCGGCTACATGCTGCACGGCAGCGCCTCGCCGCTCCTCGGCCCGGGCTCCTTCGGCCACCCCGGCCGCGGCGGCTCCCTCGGCTTCGCCGACCCCGGCTCCGGCATCGCCTTCGGCTACGTCACCAACGGCTTCCGCCGGACGGTCACCGCGGACCCGAGGGCGCAGTCCCTGATCCGGGCGCTGCGGGCCTGCCTCGACGCCTGAGCCGCGCAGCCGCCGTCCGACCCTCGACGCCTGAGCACCACGCAGCCGCCGTCCGACCGCTCGACGCCTGAGCACCGCGCAGCCGCCGTCCGACCCTCGACGCCTGAGCACCGCGCAGCCGCCGTCCGTCCTGCGGCGGCGGACGGCGGCCGGGCGCGTCGGCGCGTCAGCGCGTCGGCGCGTGGCGGGTCAGACGTGGATCGGGTGCGAGATGCGCCCCGACGCCTCGTCGATCTCCCCGTGCGCCTTGGTCAGCAACTGCATCGCGAGCTCGTTCAACGCCCGGGCCCCGGCGATCTCCTCCCCGACCCGTGGCTGATTCGCGTCCGTGTGGTGCCGGACCGCGTGTCCGTGCGCCCGCACCTCCGAACCGTCGGGCAGCCGCACCATCGCGGCCGCGCGTGTGTGCTGGTCGTCCTCGCTGAATTCGAGCTCGACGTGCCAGCCCACAATGGTGTGCGCCATGACGATCACCTCCGGAATCCCTAGTTCCAGGGTGCCTCCGGCCCGGGCGCCCCGCACCCGCCCCGCCCCCGCTTTCTCCGCGGACCACCGCCCCCCGCCCCCGCTTTCTTCGCGGACCACCCGCCCCCCCCCCGCACCCGCTTTCTCCTCGCACCACCCGCCCCCCGCACCCGCCTTCTCCACGGCCCCGGACTCCCCGGACTACCCGGCCCGCAGCATCAGCCCGATGCCGGCCACCATCAGGACAGCGGCGGCGATGCGCGGGGCCCCGAAGCGCTCCTTGAAGAACACGGCGCCGATGGCGGCACCGACGAGGATGGACGACTCGCGCAGCGCCGCGACCGGGGCGAGGGCGGCGCGGGTCTGTGCCCACAGGACCAGGCCGTACGCCGTGACCGACATCGCGGCGCCGACGAGGCCGACGGCGGCGTGCGGGCGCAGCCGGGCGGCGGCCGAGCCGCGCCACCGCCACAGGGCGTAGGCCGGGATCACCGTGCCCTGGACGGTCATCAGCCAGGCGACGTAGCCGAGGGAGGAGCCGGAGGCGCGGACGCCGAGGCCGTCGACGACCGTGTAGACGGCGATGGACAGGCCGGTGGCGAGGGCGGCCCCGATCGCCGCCCAGTGCGGGGGGCGGCCGCGCAGGCCCCACAGGGCGACGCCGGTCAGGCCGGCGCACGACAGGACGATGCCGGCGGCGGCCGGGCCGTCGGGCACCTCGTGCGCGAACAGGGCCGCGAGGACGGTGACGACCAGCGGCGCGCTGCCGCGCGCGATCGGGTACGCCTGCCCGAAGTCGCCGAGTTCGAAGGACCGCATCAGCAGCGCGTAGTAGGCGATGTGGAGGGCGGCGGAGCCGAGGAGGTACGGCCACGCCGCGGCCGCCGGGACGGGCACGAACGGCAGCAGCGCGAGCCCGATGAGCAGTCCGCCGCCGGAGATCAGGGCGAAGCCGACCAGCTTGTCGGTGATGCGGTGGGCGATGGCGTTCCACCCGGCGTGGGTGACCGCGGCGATCAGGACGGCCGCGGTGACCGCCGGGGTCACGCCGTCCGTTCGCGCACGTCCACGAGGGTGCCGCCGGCGTGGGCGACGAGCGTCTTGGGCTCCATCGGGAAGACGCTGTACGGGGTGCCGGCCGCCGCCCACACGAGGTCGTGCTCCAGGAGGGAGCGGTCGGCGAGGACCCGGGTGGTGGCCGTGCGGTGGCCGAACGGCGGTACGCCGCCGATGGCGTAGCCGGTGGCCTCGCGGACGATGTCGGCCTTGGCGCGGGTCACCCTGTCCGCGCCGAGTTCCCGCCGGACCGCTTCCAGGTCGACGCGGGAGGCGCCGTCCATCAGCACCAGCACGGGCACCCCGTCCGCGGCGAAGATCAGGGACTTGCAGATCTGGCTGAGTTCGCAGCCGACGGCCGCGGCGGCCTCGGCGGCGGTGCGGGTGGCGTCGGGGAAGCGGCGGACCTCGGCGATCAGGTGCTCCAGGCCGAGGTCGCGCAGGGCCTGGGCGAAGCGGGGGTGGGCGGCGGAGCCGTCGGGTGCGGGGTCGTGGGCGGCGGTGGTCATGCGGGGCACGTTAGCGGCCGGCGGGCCGGGCGGGCGACGGGGGTGTCGCACCGCCCGGCCCGCCGGCCGGAAGGGGAAGCCGGTGAGGGCGCCCCCGTCCCCACGGGAACCCTCACCGGCTGGTGTGCGGCGGCCGGCGCGCGGCCGCTGTCCGGGGTGGTCAGACCCTGACCAGCTCCCGGTCCTCGTCGCCCTTCTCCTTCTCGCCGCCGGTCTGCAGCTTCTCGCCCTCGACGTCGACGTTGGGCAGGATCCGGTCCAGCCACTTCGGCAGCCACCAGGCGCGCTTGCCGAGCAGGGCCAGGACGGCCGGGACGATCGTCATGCGGACGACGAAGGCGTCGAAGAGGACCGCGATCGCGAGGCCGAAGCCGATCATCTTGACCATGGACTCGCTGGAGCCGATGAAGCCGGAGAAGACCGCGATCATGATCACGGCGGCGGCGGTCACCACCCGGGCGCCGTGCCGGAAGCCGGTGACGACGGCCTGGGTGGGCTGCTCGCCGTGGACGTACGCCTCCCGCATGCGGGTCACGAGGAAGACCTCGTAGTCCATCGCCAGGCCGAAGACCACGCCGACCATGAAGATCGGCATCATCGACATGACCGGGCCGGTCTCCTCGACGCCCATGAGGCCGGACAGCCAGCCCCACTGGAAGACCGCGACGACGGCGCCGAGGGCGGCCATCACCGACAGCAGGAAGCCGAGGGCCGCCTTCAGCGGGACCAGGATCGAGCGGAAGACCACGATCAGCAGGAGGAAGGCGAGGCCGACGACCAGGATCAGGTAGGGCACGAGCGCGTCGTTGAGCTTCTCGGACACGTCGATGTTCATCGCCGTGGCGCCGGTGACGAGGACCTCGGCGTCGGTGTCGGCCTTCAGACCGCTCCCGGCGTCGCGGATGTCGTGCACCAGGTCCTCGGTGGTCACGGAGGACGGCTTGGACTCGGGGATGACGGTGATGGTGGCGGTGTCGCCGGCCTTGTTGGGGGCCGCCGGGGTCACGGCCACGACGTTGTCGAGCCCCTCGATCTTCTTGCCGGTGCGCTCGAAGGCGCCCTGCGCGTCGTCGCTGCCCTCGGCGTCGACGACGACCACGAGCGGGCCGTTGAAGCCGGGGCCGAAGCCCTCGGAGAGCAGGTCGTAGGCGCGGCGCTGGGTGGTGGACGTGGGCTGGGAGCCGTCGTCGGGCAGGCCCAGTTCCAGGGAGGCGGCGGGCAGGGCGGCGGCGCCCAGGCCGACCACGCCGAGCAGCAGCACGGCCACGGGCCGGCGGACGACGAAGCGTGCCCAGCGGGTGCCCATGTTCTCGCGGCCGGGCTTGCCGGAGGTGCGGCCTCCGCCGAGCAGCCTGCTCTTCTCGCCGGCCGGGCGGACCCGGCGGCCGGCGTAGCCGAGGAGCGCGGGGATCATGGTGAGGGCGATCAGGACCGCGATGGCGACCGTGCCGGCGGCGGCGACACCCATCTTGGTCAGCATCGGGATGTTGACCACCGACAGGCCGACCAGGGCGATGACGACGGTGAGACCGGCGAAGACGACCGCGGAGCCCGCGGTGCCGACGGCCCGGCCGGCCGCCTCCTCGCGTTCGCGGCCCTCGGCGAGTTCGGCGCGGTAGCGGGAGACGATGAACAGGGCGTAGTCGATGCCGACCGCGAGGCCGATCATCGTGGCCAGGATGGACGTGGTGGAGCCGAGGTCGAGGGTGACGGCCAGCGCGGTGATGGCGGAGACGCCGATGCCGACGCCGATCAGCGCGGTGAGCAGCGGCAGTCCGGCCGCGAGCAGGGAGCCGAAGGTGATGACCAGGACGACCGCGGCGACGCCGATGCCGATGATCTCCGCGGCGCCGGTCTCCGGGACGGCCTGGAGGGCGTCACCGCCGATCTCGACGGTCAGCCCCGCGTCGCGGGCGTCCTCGGCGGCGGCCTGAAGGGCTTCGCGGGAGGACTCCTCCAGCTCCATGCCGGAGACCTTGTAGCTCACCGAGGCGTAGGCGACGCTGCCGTCCTGGCTGATGCCGCCGCCCTGGTAGGGGTCGGTGACCCGGGCGACCTCCGCGCCGCCGGACAGTTCCTCGACGGTGCTGCCGACGGTCGCCTTGTGGGCGGCGTCGGTCATCTTCTCGCCGTCGGGCGCCTTGAAGACGACGCGGGCGGTCGCTCCGTCGGCACTGGTGCCGGGGAAGCGCTCCTCGAGCAGGTCGAAGGCCTTCTGGGCCTCGGTGCCCGGGATGGAGAACGAACTGTTCCCGGCCGCCGGGGCACCGGCCGCGCCGACCCCGGCGAGGGCCAGCAGGGCGACCCAGATCAGGGCGACGAAGTGCCTTCGCCGGAAGGAGAGTCGACCGAGTCGATAGAGGAATGTGGCCACGAGGGAGGTCTCCCGGTCAGTCGTGGTTCTTTCAGGGCAGGGGCGTACGGCCCGACGACGTGAGCGGAGGCGTCAGGTACTGGCTGACCGGGGGTGCGGTCAGTGAAGGGAGTGCGGCGGCCGGGGCGGCCGCCGGGTCAGCGTGGGGAGACGCCGAGTGCGGGGAGGACCACGGCGTCGATGTACGAGGCCAGGAACTCCCGGGTCGGTGGCAGGTCGTCGATCAGCGTCCGCGTGGCGAACGCGCCGACGAGCATGTGCACCATGTACGACAGGGCCGGGTTGTCGGATCTGACCTCACCGCGGTCGATCGCCCGCCGGACGATGCGGCGGAACTCCTCCACCTCGGGCTCCACCAGCAGTTCCTTGAACGCCTGACGCAGGTCCTCGTTCGCCTGGATGGCCATGGACAGCGCCCGCATCAGGGCGGCGTTCTGCTCCATGGCGCAGTCGTCCTCGCGCGTGATGATCGCGTGCAGGTCGCCCCGCAGGGAACCGGTGTCGATGTCGGCGATGCTGCCCGGCTTCTGGAACCGCAGCGCCGTCACCACCAGCTCGGGCTTGCCGCCCCACTGGCGGTAGAGCGTGGCCTTGCTGGACCGGGTGCGGGCGGCCACGGCGTCCATGGTGAGGGCGTCGTAGCCGACCTCGCGGAGCAGGTCGAGCACGGCCGCGTACAGCTCGGCCTCGCGTTCGGGCGTGATCCGGCTGCGACGTGGGGCCGTCGTCTCCGTCATCCCGTCCACCTCTCCGTTCCGGTCCACCGTGCGAACGACACGGTTTCGTACACGTGACGACGATACCCCGCCCCTTAAGGGAACGAAACCGTTTCGTACGTGTCGTGGATCACGCGCCCTCGCGCGCATGCGCCCGCTTCGGCCGACTTGCCCCGGTACACCCCCCGGAAAAGCATGGGAAGGGTGACCTACCTGCGCCTGCCGCACCTCAACGGCGACCTGCTGTGCTTCGTGGCCGAGGACGACCTGTGGATCGCCCCGCTGGACCGTCCGGGCCGGGCCTGGCGGCTCACCGTGGACCGCACCAAACTGGGCCACCCCCGCTTCTCCCCCGACGGCCGCCACATCGCGTACACCAGCTGGCACAGCCTCGACCCCGAGGTGCACGTGATCCCCGTCGACGGCGGCCCGGGCACCCGGCTGACGTACTGGGGCAGCGACGACACCCGGGTCTGCGGCTGGGAGCCGCCCGACGAACACGGCAACGCCGAGATCCTCGCCGTCGCCTCGCACGGCGAACCCTTCTCCTACTTCACCTGGGCCTACAAGCTGCCCTGCGACGGCAGCCCAGGCCGCAAACTGCCCTGGGGCCCGGTCAGCGACATCCAGACCGCAGAGATCGACGGCGAACGCAAGTCCCTGCTGCTCACCGGCACCCCGCCGCACGAACCCGCCTCCTGGAAGCGCTACCGGGGCGGCGCCACGGGCCGGCTGTGGCTGCACGGCCGGCGGCTGCTCGACGGCATCGACGGCCACCTGCACTCCCCGATGTTCGTCGGCGGACGGATCGCCTTCCTCTCCGACCACGAGGGCGTCGGCAACCTCTACTCCTGTGCCCACGACGGCACCGGCCTGCGCCGCCACACCGACCACGACGCCTTCTACGCCCGGCACGCCTCCAGCGACGGCACCCGGGTGGTGTACCAGTGCGCCGGCGACCTGTGGATGGTGGACGACCTGTCCCCCGGCTCCCTCCCGCACCGCCTCGACGTGCGCCTCAGCAGCCCGCGCGCCGGGCGCCGCCGCCACCAGGTGCCCGCCGCACAGCACCTGGACGCCATCTCCGTCGACGAGACCGGCCGGGCCAGCGCCGTCGTGGTCCGCGGCAGCCTGTACTGGCTCACCCACCGCGACGGCCCCGCCCGCACCCTCACCGACACCCCGGGCGTGCGGGTCCGGCTCCCGGAGATGCTCGGCGCGACCGGGCAGGTCGCCTACGTCACCGACGCCGAGGGCGAGGACGCCGTGGAGATCGCCTCCCTGCCCCGCGCCACCGGCCAGCGCCCCGCCCGGCGGCTCGCCGCCGGACGGCTGGGCCGGGTCCTGGAACTCGTCGCGGACCCCGAGGGCGAGCGGCTCGCCGTCGCCGCCCACGACGGCCGGCTGCTGCTCCTCGGCACCGGCGAGGACGACGGCGGCGAGGTCACCGAGCTGATCCGCTCCCTCAACGGCCCGGTGCGCGACCTGGCCTTCTCCCCCGACGGGGCGTGGCTGACCTGGTCGCACCCGGGGATCGGCCGGTCGCTGCGGCAGATCAAACTGGCCCGGCTGGCGGACCGGCTCGTCGTCGACGTCACCGACGGCCGCTTCGAGGACGAGAGTCCGGTGTTCACCCGGGACGGCCGCTACCTGGCCTTCCTGTCCTGGCGCGGCTTCGACCCGGTGTACGACGTGCACACCGGCGACCTGTCCTTCCCCCTCGGCTGCCGCCCCTACCTGGTGCCGCTGTCCTCGGCGACCCCCTCACCGTTCGCGCTCAACCCGGAGGGCCGCCCGGCCGCGGGCGGACTGGACCCGGTGGAGCGCGAGGACGCCGGCGAGGGCGAGAACGGCACCGTCACCGTGGAGACCGAGGGGCTGGAGAGCAGGGTCACCCCCTTCCCGGTGGCCGCCTCCAAGTACTCGGCGCTGCACCCCGTCGCGGGCTGCGGCCTGGTGTGGCTGCGCTGGCCGATCTCCGGCGCGCTCGGCGAGACCTTCGCCAACCCGGACGACACCAGCGGCCGGCCCACCCTGGAGCACTTCGGCATCGGCAAGGCCAAGAGGACCGAACTCGTCGACCACCTCGACGTGTTCGCGGTGAGCGGCGACGGCACCCGGCTGGTGGTGGCCGACGAGGGCGAACTGCGCGCGGTGCCCGCCACCGAGCCCGGCGACAGCGACTCCACCGTGTGGATCGACGCCCGCCGCATCCTGCACGAGGTCGACCCGGACGCGGAGTGGCGGCAGTCCTTCGAGGAGGCGGGGCGGCTGATCCGCGCCTACTTCTGGGACCCGGGCATGTGCGGCATCGACTGGGACGCCGTCCTGGACCAGTACCGCCCCCTGGTCGAACGGGTCGCCTCCCCCGACGAGTTCGCCGACCTGCTGCGCGAGGTGCTCGGCGAACTCGGCACCTCCCACGCCTACGTCAGCGCCGCCCGGCGCAACGAGGGCCCGCCGCACTACCAGCGCCGCCAGGGCCTGCTGGGCGCCAACCTCGTGCCGCGGGAGGAGGGCTGGACGGTCCGGCGGATCCTGCCCGGCGACGCCTCCGACTCCCGGGCCCGTTCCCCGCTGGCCGGGACCGGCATCCGCGAGGGCGCGGTCCTCACCCACGTCGACGGCCGCGCCGTGGACCCCGTGACCGGACCGTACCCGCTGCTGGCGGGCGCGGGCGGCACGACCGTGGAGCTGACCTTCGCGCCCGCCGGGGGCGAGGGCGCCCCGCGCCGGGTCGCCGTCGTCCCGCTGATCGACGAACGGCCGCTGCGCTACCAGGACTGGGTCACCAAACGCCGCCAGGTGGTCCGGGAGTTGAGCGACGGCCGGTGCGGCTACCTGCACATCCCCGACATGGGCGGCTCCGGCTGGGCCCAGTTCAACCGCGACCTGCGCATGGAGGTGTCCCGGCCGGCCCTCATCGTGGACGTGCGCGGCAACGCCGGCGGCCACATCAGCGAACTCGTCGTCGAGAAACTGACCCGCACCATCCTCGGCTGGGACCTCACCCGCAACGCCCAGCCGGTCTCGTACGCCTCCAACGCCCCGCGCGGGCCGGTGGTGGCGCTGGCCGACGAGGCGACCAGCTCCGACGGCGACATGATCACCGCCGCGTTCAAGCTGCTGCGGCTCGGTCCCGTGGTCGGCCAGCGCACCTGGGGCGGCGTGGTCGGCATGACCGGACGGCACCGGCTCGGCGACGGCACGGTCATCACGGTGCCGATGAACGCGGCCTGGTTCGACGCGTACGGCTGGTCCGTGGAGAACTACGGCGTCGCACCCGACCTGGAGGCGCTGCGCACCCCCCTGGACTGGGCGGAGGGCCGGTACACGCAGCTGGACGACGCCGTCCGGCTGGCCCTGGACCTGCTGGAGTCCGAGCCCCCGGCCACCCCGCCCTCCTACCGGGACCTCCCGGACCGCTCCCGCCCGAAGCTGCCGCCGAGGACGTAGCGGCGGCCGGCCCGCAACTCCGGGCTCCGGCACGGAGATGGGGCGTACGGGGCAGGAGGGCGGAGCGCACGAAGAAAGGGCCCTCCCTCGGAGCGCGCACGAAGAACGGGCACCTCCCTCGGAGCGCGCACGAAGAAGGGGCGCCTCCCTCGGGGCGCCCCTTCTCGCGTCACTCCGCCTCGCGCAGGACGTCAGACCTCGCGGTCGCGGTCGATGCGCTCCTCGTGCTCCGGCCGGCGGCGCGGGTTGTCCATGTCGTCGTCACGACGGCGACCGCGGTTCTGCAGCTGCTCCTTGCCCTGCTGGGCCTTCTGCTTGGCCTGCTGCTGGAACTGCTCGGACTTCTCCTGGAACTGGTCCTTCATACCCATGTGGGTTCACTCCCGTGGGGGGTGAGGGGATCTGGCCCGACCAGATTCACACGGGCGGTCACCCTGCGCATGTCGATCACTTACGCTGCGTGACACGGTGCTGTTCGTCGGCGCTGCCACCGGCTCCGACCAGGCCCGTCCGCATCCCGGTGAGCCGGTCCGCGAAGCGCCGCATCTCCCGCTGGCCGACGGTCCCGATGACGGCGGGCAGGTAGCCGCGCACGCCCTGCATCCCGCGCAGCCACCACTGCCCGTAGACGTGGGCGGAGCGCCGTTCGATCCCGGCCACGATGCGGTCCACGGCGGGACCGAGCGGGTACGTCTTGTTCGACGGCCACGGCAGCCGCTGCCTCAACTCCCGCATGACGTCCTCCTGGTCGGCACCGCGCACCATGTCGGTGTCCGTCCACGACAGGTACGCCACGCCCACCTTCACGCCGCGGTGCCCGACCTCGGCGCGCAGGCTGTGCGCGTAGGCCTCCACCCCGGACTTGGACGCGCAGTAGGCCGTCATCATGGGCGCCGGGGTGATCGCGGCGAGCGAGGCGATCTGGAGCAGGTAGCCGCGGGAGACGGTGAGCAGCGGCAGGAAGGCGCGAGCGGTGACCGCCGAACCGATCAGGTTGACCTCGATCACCCGCCGCCAGGACTCCGGGTCGGAGTCGGAGAACGGACCGCCCGTCGCCACACCGGCGTTGGCGACCACGATGTCGACCCGCCCGAACCGCTCCTTGACCTCGGCGGCGACCCGGGTCATCGCCTCGTGGTCGGTGACGTCGGCGTACCAGTGGTCGCTGTCGCTGTGCAGGCGGGACGAGACGTCCTTGAGCGCGTCCGGCTCCAGGCCGACCAGCGCGACCTTCACCCCGCGCGCGGACAGCTTGCGGGCCAGCAACTCGCCCACGCCGCGCGCCGCTCCGGTGACGACGGCGACCCGTCCCTCGAGACTGGCCCTGCTCATGCGGTCTCCTCCAGTGGTGCGGCGGGAACGGGCGGTCCGGCGGGGGCGGCCGGTGCGGCCGGCCCCGGTGCGGTCAGGTGGGCGGTCACCAGGCCGCGGATCTTCGCGGTGACCGTGCCGGGCGCTTCGACGGGCGTCATGTGGCCGATGCCGGGCAGTTCGGTGAGCCCGAGGCAGTGTGGCAGCGCGGCGGCCAGCGACCTGCCGTGCACGGGCGGGGTGAGCCGGTCCGCGGTGCCCACGAGGACCTCCGCCGGCACCTTCAACTCCCGCACCCGCTCGTCGAGGTCGAGCGCGTCGAGGACGTGGGACCAGGCGTGGCGCACCGTTCGCGGGCAGGCGTGCACGATACGGGCGCAGGCGTCGACCGTCTCCCGCGCCGAACCGGGGCCCATGGTGCCGTACTTGAGGACGCGGCGGGCCATCGGCGTGACGGGGCCGAGCGGCAGCCGGGAGCCGAGGATGCGCCGGGTCAGTCCGGTCCGCAGCCGGCCGGGGCGGATCGGCACCACGGTCGACTCGGCGACCAGGCGCGAACTGCCGGTGCTGCACAGCAGGACGGCCGCCGCGTGCGCGGCGAGGGCGGGCCGGGCGGAGGCGGCGAGGATCGTCATCGCGCCCATGGAGTGCCCGGCCAGGACCGCCCGTTCGCCCGGTGCGAGGGTCGCCGTCAGCACGGCTTCCAGATCGTCGGCGAGGGCGTCGGCGCTGCACGCGTCGGAGGCCGGGCTGCGGCCGTGGCCGCGCTGGTCGTAGGCGATGACCCGGTGGTCGGCGGCCAGTTCGCGGATCTGCGCCGCCCAGAAGGCGGTCGAGCAGGTCCAGCCGTGGGCCAGGACGACCGCGGGCGCCCCGTCGGGCCCATGCGTCTCGACGTGCAGCCGGGCGCCGTCGGCGGAGACGGCGGTCAGCTCCCGGCCGGGGACGGGCGGGGCGTAGGGCCCGGAGGTGACGTGCGCCGGCCTGCTCACGCGGTCACCTCCGCGGTCTCGTCGGAGGCGCCGGCCGGGGTGGCGGCGGAGTGTGCCGGGGAGGGGCGCAGCACCGCGTACTCGGCGAGGTCCACCCGCCGGGTGGCGCGCCGGAACTCGCTCGTGGTGCCGGGCCAGATGGTGGTGTTGCGTCCGCTCGCGTCCAGGTACCAGCTGGTGCAGCCGCCGGTGTTCCACACCGTGCGCTTCATCCGCTCCTGCACCCGGTGGTTCCAGGCGCGCACCGCGCTGGGGCGGGCGTCGAGGGCGACCCGGCCGCCCAGGACGTCGAGCTGGCGGAGGTAGTCGGCCAGGTAGTTCAGCTGGGACTCGATCATCAGGATCATGGAGGAGTTGCCGAGCCCGGTGTTCGGCCCGATGATCGTCATCCAGTTGGGGAAGCCGGCCGCCGCGGCGCCGCGCAGTGCCTGCATCCCGCCCGCCCAGGTCTCGGCGAGGGTCCTGCCCTCCGCGCCGACGACGCGTTCGGCGATGGGCATGTCGGTCACGTGGAAGCCGGTGCCGAACACGATCGCGTCGGCCTCGGTCTCGGTGCCGTCGGCGGCGACGAGGGTGGAGCCGCGCACCTCCCGCAGGCCGGCGGCGACGACGTCGACGTTCGGCTGGGCCAGCGCCGGATAGTAGGTGCTCGACAGCAGGATCCGCTTGCAGCCGATGCGGTAGTCGGGGGTGAGCTTGGCGCGCAGGTCCGGATCCTTGATGGCCCGGCCCATGTTGCGCTTGGCGAGCTGCTCGACGAAGCCCAGCTGGCGCGGGTGCTTGGTGAACGCCTGCACCTGCAACTCCCGTACGCCCCACAGCAGTCCGCGGCGCAGCTGGGTGGTGAGGGGCAGCGTGCGGTGCAGGGCGCGCTCGGCGGCGCTGATCGGCCGGTCGACGCGGGGCAGGACCCAGGCGGGGGTGCGCTGGAAGAGGGTGAGGCGGGAGGCGAGCGGCTGGACGGCCGGCACGATCTGGATGGCGGAGGCCCCGGTGCCGATCATCGCGACCCGCTTGCCGCGCAGGTCGTAGTCGTGGTCCCAGCGGGCGGAGTGGAACACCTTGCCGGGGAAGGTGTCGAGTCCGGGGATGTCCGGGACCTTGGGCTCGGAAAGCGGTCCGGTGGCGGAGACGACGACGTCGGCGCTGAGGCTGCCGCTGCTGGTCTCGATCTCCCAGCGCAGCCGCTCGGTGTCCCACACCATCCGCTTCACCTCCGAGTCGAAGCGCAGGTGGGGGCGCAGCCCGAAGGTGTCGGTGACGTGCTCCAGGTAGGCGCGGATGTGCTCCTGCCCGGAGAAGGAGCGGGGCCAGTCCGGGTTGGGCGCGAAGGAGAAGGAGTACAGGTGCGACGGCACGTCGCAGGCGCAGCCCGGATAACTGTTGTCGCGCCAGGTCCCGCCGACGCTGCCGGCCCGTTCCAGGACGACGAAGTCGGTGATCCCTTCACGCCGCAGCCGTACGGCGGCGCCCAGGCCGCCGAATCCCGAACCGACCACCGCGACCCGTACATGCTCGTGCTCGGCCATCCCAAAGCCTCCACGCATCGCCGAAGAACCCTGCCAGTGAACACTGGCGCAATGGGGAGCGTAGAGCAGCACCGTACTGATGGGTAGGGGGCAGGGAGGGAAAGTTACCGCCGGTAGGCCGGGCGCGTCCCGGGCGGGCGGGGCGACAGTGTCAGGCCCCGGGGTCTCTCGTTCGGATCAGGCCGGATCAGGGAGCGGGGTCCGGCGCCGGGGCTCGCAAGGCGGAGGAGGGCGGCAGAGCGGAGCCCTGACAACCGACGACAACGCGGCGGGGCGCGGTGCCGGGGCCCGCGAGCCCGGCCCGATCCGAACGAGAGGCCCTAGGCTGCTGATGTGGCAGAAGACGGCGCGGAAACCGGTGAGCGGCGCGAGTACCGCATGGAGGAGCTGGCCCGGCTGGCCGGCATCACGGTGCGCACCCTGCGGTTCTACCGCGAACGCAAACTGATCCCGCCGCCCCGCCGCGAGGGCCGCATCGCCTGGTACGACGACCACCACCTGGCACGCCTGCGCACCATCACGGCCCTGTTGGAACGCGGCCACACCCTGAACGGCATAGCCGAGCTCGCCGAGGCCTTCGACCACGGCCGGGACGTCGGCGAACTCCTCGGCGTGGGCGCGCCCACCGAGGAGACCCCGGTCCGCCTCACCCCCGAGGAGCTCGCCGACCGGTTCGCCGGACAGGTCACCCCGGAGAACCTGGCCGCCGCACTCGAACTCGGCTACCTGGCCACCGACGGCGAGGAGATCGTCCACATCAGCCGCCGCCTGCTGGACGTCTCCTCCGCCCTGGTCCGCGAGGGCATCCCGCTGGCCGAGGTTCTGCACGCCGGCGCGACGGTCCGCAGCCACGCCGACGCCCTCGCCGACCTGTTCGCCGACCTCATCCTGCGCCACGCCCCCGAGGAGGCACTGGACCGCCTGCGCCCGCTGGCCCGCAGCGTCGTCGACTCGGAACTCTCCCTGGCGCTGGACCGGCGGCTGCGCAAGCAGAACGGGCCCGGCCGCCCGCCTCAGGAGCCGTAGACCACCGTCACCGGAGCGTGGTCCGACCACCGCTCGGCGTGCGAGGCGGCCCGCTCCACGTACCCCTTGAGCGCCCGCGCGGCCAGCCCCGGGGTCGCCATCTGGTAGTCGATCCGCCAGCCCGTGTCGTTGTCGAACGCCCGCCCCCGGTACGACCACCACGAGTACGGTCCGTCGACCTCCGGATGCAGCGCCCGCACCACGTCGGTGTACCCGCCCTCGTCCGGGTCCAGCACGCGGGACAGCCACTCCCGCTCCTCGGGCAGGAAGCCCGAGTTCTTGAGGTTGCCCCGCCAGTTCTTCAGGTCGGCCTTCTCGTGGGCGATGTTCCAGTCCCCGCACACCACGACCTCGCGTCCCTCACCGGCGGCCCGCTCCCGCAGCTGCTTCAGGTGGGCGAGGAACTCCCCCATGAACCGCAGTTTCTCGTCCTGCCGCTCGGTGCCGACCTCGCCGGAGGGCAGGTACAGGGAGGCGACGGTGACGCCGGGCAGGTCCGCCTCCACGTACCGGCCGCTGCCGTCGAACTCGGCCGAGCCGAAGCCGATCCGCACCCGGTCGGGCTCACGCCGGGTGTACAGGGACACCCCCGCGCGCCCCTTCGCCGCCGCCGGGGCGTGCACGACGTGCCACCCCTCGGGCTCCCGCACCTGCTCGGGCAGCTGGTGCGGCTCCGCCCGCACCTCCTGCAGGCACACCACATCGGCGGAGGTTCCGGCCAGCCACTCCACGAAGCCCTTCTTCGCGGCGGCACGCAGACCATTGACGTTGACAGAGGTCACAGTGAGCACCAGGGCAGCGTACCCATACCCTGGACACGGTCCAATTCCGGACCGGATTTCTGCTCCCGATCACCCGCGATCCTGATTTACCGTGCTCATCATGAACATCCGCCCAGTCCCCTACGACCACCCCGACGCCGTGAAGCTGGACGCCGAGGTACAGGCCGAATACAACCTCCGCTACGGCGACGGCGGCGACGCCACCCCCATGGACCCGGCGGACTTCACACCCCCGAACGGCACGTATCTGATCGTCTACGACGACCGGGACGTCCCCGTCGCCTCCGGCGGCTGGCGCGTGCAGAACGCCAACGGCGAGGGCAACCGGGACGGCGACGCCGAACTGAAGCGGATGTACGTGATCGAGTCCATGCGCGGCCGCGGCCTGGCCCGCCGCATCCTGGCCGCCCTGGAGGCCGACGCCCGCGCCGCCGGCCGCGTCCGCATGGTCCTGGAGACCGGCACCAAGCAGCCGGAGGCCATCGCCCTGTACACCTCCAGCGGCTACGAGCCCTGCGAGCCCTTCGGCTATTACCGCTTCCACGAGGAGAGCCGCTGCTACGCCAAGGCGCTGTAGGGCCACCGGTGTGCCGTCGGCGGCCCGCACACCGGCCGAGCGGGCCCTCGCCCACCCGTACCCCACCGGCGACGGCAGCACGCGGTCCGAAGTCGACGCCCTGACGGCCGCCCACCTCGCGGGCGGCATCCCGGTGCTGACGTACCACCTCACGGTGCGGCACGGCGACCGTCCCCGCGAGCGGTTGGCGTTGACCCTCCCCTGCCCGGACCGCTCCTCCACGGACGTTCTCACGTCCGCCGCCCCGGATCCGGCGCGCCTGGCTCAACTCGTGCGCCTGGCAAGGGCGCTGCTGGAGACGAGGCGGGCCACCAGGGCCACGGCCTGCGGCCGGGGCGGAGGGGGCATCAGCTCGACCGGGACCGGAGGGGGGCGCGGCGCGTGCTCGGGGGCAGTCGCCCGGAGGCCAGAACGCGGAGCGGCCGCACTTCCTCACCGACGGACCTGCCGGAGTCCTGGCCGATGACCACACAGCCCGCTGCACCCTCTCGCGTGCAGCGGTTTCCGTGGGTCAGCTGGGCGGGAATCTGCCAAGGAACCCCAGAACGGCAACCGTTGCCACCACTGCGCCGCCCGCGAAGTACATGACGCCGAACAGGCGTGCCCGCCGCGCCAGGGCGTACCCGTCGGGGACCCGGTAGGGCGAAGCGGAATACCAGAGTCCCATCAGCCGCACGCCGTAGCCGCGCGGATCGAACCACAGCACGTAACCCAGGCCCAGAAGGAATGCGCCACCGACGGCCGCCAGGAAGAAGGGGGCAGGTCCCGGGTTCGCCGCCTGATCTGCCAGATTCACGAACGCCCTCTCCGGGCAAGGCGTTGACCTGCCCGTTCCTCGCTGAGCCCCGTGGCGTGCGGCTCCGGAGTCATGTCCGTACTTCGCTGCCGTACGAGACGTCGAAGCCCCGGTCGGGAGATCCCGACCGGGGCTTCGAGCTGCGTGGACCTGAGGGGATTTGAACCCCTGGCCCCCTCGATGCGAACTACGGGCGGGACGGTCGCTGAGGTCTCCTTGCCTGGCCAGAGTGCCTATACCGGCCAGCGGCCGTCATAGGCGGCTGCCGTGGTTGCTGTACATCGCTGCTGTACTGCGGACTATCCCCGCAGCGCAGTGATCAATGCCGCAACGGCCCCCAACACAGTCGCGCCAGTCGTGATCCATGCGCGCATCACTCGGCCCCTTGCACCTCGTGCAGTACGGTTTTCCTGTGGGCTTGGCTCTTGGGAACTGGATGCTGTCTCCACGAGGCGGCCTCGTCCTTCCTGGCTGATGGTCTGGTTCGGCGACCAAGCCCGCGGGCGCCCTGCTAGCCGATCGCCAAATCAGGACCGCAGGGCGCCTCTTAGCTCGGTCGTCGCGGACCCGGAGCTTAGCCAGGCGACTGTTTTCAGGCACAACGCGCTAGCGACATTTCGGCGTGCGGCGCACAGCTTTCCTGTGACCCTCGATGAGCCATGCCGTGTAGCTACATGAGCTGGGTTTTTGTAGCTACACGAAGACAGATGTACCTGCACCTCTATGCGTCTTGCGGTGACGGCTGCGACCGCAACTGCAATCGCAACTGCGATCGCACAACACCGCGCAATACGGGATGAAAGGAACGTAGATCCTGACTTAATCTCGCCCGTAAGGCGGGTTACTGAGCACGCGGTCGGCGGAACGGCTTTGGGCTGGAGCTGCTTTGGGGCGAGTGATCTTGGCCCCGTAAGCTGATGGCGAGTCGGGCAGTCTGTGGACCTGCCCGTTAAAGCACGACGTTGGGGCCAAGATCTTCGAGGCTCGCCCCAAAGTGGCTGCCTAAAGCCGTGGAGCCGACCGCCCCAGCCACAGAGGGTTTCTTCCACCCATGCCCCCGCAGTCGCCTGCGCGCCGCCGGGCGCGGCCAGCCGGGGCGAAGACAGGAGGCAGGCCGCGCCGCAGAGGCGGCGCGCTCCCGCGCCGTGCGCGGGGGCCTTGATGAGGTAGAGAAACCTGTAACGCCCTAGCTTGTTCGGCTCAGCGCGGTCAGGTGATCAAGGTAGTCCCGGCCTGTCGACTCATTGGGGAAGTCTCGATTGACGATGGCCGCAAGCTCACGGCTGACCATGAGCAAGGACGGCAAGGACTGCCGGTCGCCCTGCAAGGCCCACTCGCCGTAGTTCACGGCCTGGTCCAAGTCGCCTTGCCGCGCTGCCACCACACCAAGCGTGATCCGCGCTTCCGCCATGCGCATCGGTGATCGCTCGGACCCGTCGAAGTCGGTGCCCGCTCGGATCACCTCGTTGGCAAGGTTCTCGGCGAACCGATCCTCGCCAAGCAGCCGGTAGCAATCCATCGCGTAGAAGTCGAACTTCGCTGGGTCCACCACAAAGTGGTTGTCGAGGTTCTCGGGGTACGGCATGCCTTCGAGGAGCTTCCGCCCTCGGTCAAGTGCAACTTCCGTCTGCCGACGGTCGCCCAGTCGTGCCCATGCCTTCGCCTCTTGGCCGGCGAGTTGGACGGCCACGCCGTGGCTCGGAGCCGCTTCCGCCCCTGCCTTTGTTGCCGCGAGGATCCCACGGTAGTCGCCCGTGGTCAGCGCGAACCATGCCCGCATCTCGTGGGCCCAACCGGTGATCTCCGCGTTGCCGGACTCACGGGCTAAAGACAGAGCGGCCTTTCGAGTGCTCTCAGCCGCAGCTCGGTCGCCCATGTCGTACTCGACGCACCCGATGAGCAGGGCCAGCCAACCCGACAGAGTGAGCACTTCACGGTGCTGCGCGAGCGTCAGCCGCTGAGACTGAAGACCGGCAATGCGCTTCAGCCACTGCCTGCCCTCGGCGGCGAGCTGCCCACTAGGCAGGAACGGGTACTCGGAGCAAAGACGGTCAGTGGTGATCCTGAGGGCCTCCAGCGTGGCATTGTCCACATCGGAAGCCTGCAACCTGCTGATGATGTCCAGCGTCTCCATGCCACTGACGGCGGTAATCTCGGCGTTCCCGTCTCGCTGTCCGGCAACTGGGAAGATCGCGTGAGTGACTGTGCCGAAGGTGGCCGCGATGATCGGCTTGTAGAAGTCGCTCGGCATGACTTCGCCGGACTCCCAGCGCTTCCACTGCCGCAGCATGCTGGAGCCCTCAGGCAATGGGTTCGGGGCGTGCGCCCGGAGCGCGGCCACCACTTCGGCTTGAGACCACTGCCGGGCCGCCCGTTCCGAGGCGAGCCTTCGCGCCCACGCGGGCCGTTCGTCACTCATCTGCTGCCTCCCATCGGATGCCTTCCTTCGAGTCTGGCACTGAGAGAGCTGGTGACACGGGGGGTGACAGGGGGTTGGCACTAGCGCTGTCCCCCACTGACACCGCGTATGTCCCTAGTCCCCTCGCCGGTCACCCCGCATGGTGGATCACCAGTCAGGCACTGCTCGGGGACTGAGCACGCTTCTCCAACTCGGCTACTCGGGCGGCAAGTTGTCGAATCTCGGAGTGGATAGCGTTGATCTCGTCTCGGTTAACCGGCCCGCCGGCGTCCCGCCCGGCTTCGCCGGTGTCCTGCGGCGACTGCACGAAGTACCCGCGCGTCGGCACCGAGACGATCACGCCCTCATCTGCGAGCAGCTTGAGTGCGTTACCTGCTGTCACGGTGGTGACCTTGAACCGGTCGGCCACTTCACGCAGCGAAGCAAGCCTGTGCCCCGCCGGTAGCGCGGCGACCTCTTCGCGCAGGACGTCGGCGATCTGCACCTTCTTCGGCCTGGGGTCGTGGGCTTCAACCGTCATGTGCCGAGCGTACAGAGCCTTGCGACATAGCACAGCCTATGCCGCACTACCTCTTGTGCTCTAGCCTGCTATATATCAAGCTAAGTCATGCGGTTACCCGCTGATGACCCGGAGGGCGACGCACCTACCGCCAAGCAGATCGCCGCCCTCCTTCGTCCCTCGAAGGGAAGTCCCATCATGCCCGTGACGCTTGCTGACGCGCACCCGGCGCCGTTATCTGCCCCGCTGTCCCGCCGGGATGACGCCGTAGTCCTGCCCTCGTCGTGCTGGGCCTGCGGCGCGTTCGGAGGGCTCGACTGGATCAACGTGGACGGCATCGGCGTCCTGGTCCACGGTCAGGAACGCTGCCCGGTGGCCGTGCCCTTCATCTGGGAGACGGGCCAGCCCGTGACCTCGCTCGCCGGGGCGGTGGCCGCATGACCTCCGCAACGATCACCGGGAACGAGCGGCTGCGTGCCGCCATGGTCGCCGCGAACGTCACCATCGAGGCCCTGGCCGACCACCTGGGCATCGACCCGAAGTCGGTGGATCGCTGGCTCAACACGGACCGGACCCCGCACGCCCGCAACGCCGAGGCCGCCGCCAAGTACCTGCGGGCGGACGCCTATCACCTGTGGCCCAGGCTCGGCGAGCGTCACCGCTCCGCGCCGACGGCACAGGATGAGGTCGTCGCCTGCTACCCGATGCGCTCCACCGTCCCCTACGGCCTGTGGCGCTCCACCGTGGCTGGTGCCGCGACGGTGATCGACCTGGCGATGTCCAATCTGCTGTTCCTGGCCGACGCGGTCTGGGACCTGCCGCCCCTGCTGGCCGACAAGGCATCGGCCGGCGTCCGCGTCCGCCTCGTCACCCCGGAGCACCCGGCCGGACCGGTCACCGGGCTGGGCGACGTCTTCCCTTCGCTGCTGACGGTCCCCGGCCTGCGCCTGTCGACGCACCCCGGGCTGCGGGCCGACGTCCTGCGCGCGGACGATGACCTGCTGGTCACCACGCCGATCGACGGCTCCACCCCGGCTCTGGCTCCGGTCCTGCACCTGCGCCGGTTAGGCCCGGCCCCGATGACCGGTGGCTACCTGGCCACCCTGGACCACCTCTTCGCCACGGCCGCCCCCGTTCGGCCGGTTGCGCACCTGCGGGCGGTGGCCGCGTGACCCACCTGCCCGTTTCCACGGCTGTCGTCGCTGACGTGGCGGCAGCCGTGGGCACCGATCCGCTCACCCTCGCCGACTTGCTCCGGGTCGCCAACACGCCTGGCTTCGACCGCTGGCGGGAGCAGATCCGCCGCACGGGCGGCTGCTCCAACCCGATCCACCTGCAAGGCTCGACGGTCACCCGCGATGCCAAGAGCGGCGACGTCCTCTACTTCTACAGCACCGACCAGGAGCCTGGCGGACGGCTTCGGGTGGCTTGCGGCAACCGGCGTGCTTCGCGGTGCCCGGCCTGCGCCTGGACCTACGCGGGAGACACCTACCACCTGATCCGCGCCGGGATCACCGGTGATGAGGGCAAGGACGTGCCCGCGACCGTGCGGGATCACCCGCGTGTCTTCGCCACCCTCACCGCCCCGTCCTTCGGCCCGGTCCACAATCGGCCCGCTTCCGGGCGCTGCCGCTGCGGAGTCCAGCACGGCGAGAGTGACCTCGCCCTCGGAACGGCCCTGGCCCCGGAGCGCTACGACTACGCGGGAGCGGTGCTGTGGAACAACCACGCCGGGGACCTGTGGCGCCGCTTCACCATCTACCTCCGCCGCGAGATCGCGGCCCGCGCCGGCAGCACCCAAACCGCCCTGCGGGAGACCTGCCGGGTCTCCTTCGGCAAGGTCGCCGAGTTCCAGAAACGCGGCTCCGTCCACTTCCACGCCGTGGTGCGCCTCGACGGCCCGGAAGGCCCCGACACTCCACCCCCGGCCTGGGCCACCGTCGCTCTCCTGGATGCCGCGATCCGGGCCGCCGCCGCCCGCGTCGCCGTACCGGTCCCGGCTGCCGGTGACTTCCCCGCACGAACCCTGCGCTGGGGGAAGCAGGTCGACGTGCAGCCCATCGGCGCCCTGGGCCACGAGGAACTGACCGAACAGGCCGTCGCCTCCTACGTCGCCAAGTACGCCACCAAAGCCGCCGAGACCACCGGCACCGTCGACCGCCGCATCGGCGAGCTGGCCGAACTCGACAAGCTCGACCTGCCCGCACACACCCGGCGGCTGATCGAAGCCTGCTACCAGCTCAACGACACCTACCCGGACCGCCTGTTGACCCGGTGGGCTCACATGCTCGGCTTCCGCGGGCACTTCTCCACCAAATCCCGCCGCTACTCCACCACCCTCGGCGCCCTGCGCCAGACCCGCGCCGACTACCGCGCCCGCCAGGAACGCCGCGAACGCGGACTCCCCGAGGACCTGGACGACGCCGACGGCTCCACCCTCGTCCTCGCCCACTGGACCTACGCCGGACAGGGCCACTCCCCCGGCGAATCCTGGCTCGCCGCATCCATCGCGAAGGAGATCCGACTGAACCGAGAGACAGCACGCGAAGCCCTGCAAGACCAACTCGAATGGGAGGAAGCCGCGGCATGACGACGGCTGTGATCACGCGCAAGTGGTACACCACGGCAGAGGTGGCCGAGATGCTCGGCTTCGGTCTGTCCAAGACCAAGATGCTCGTCCTCACGGGAGAGATCCGCTCCGTCAAGGTCGGACGCAACCGGCGGATACTCCCGGCCTGGGTGGATGAGTACGTGCAGCAGGTCACCTCTCAGGCTGAGGGGGTGTCAGCATGACCGGCAAGCGCGGCAACGGTGAAGGCTCGATCTACCCGTACAAGAACGGCTTCGCCGCATACGCCTGGGTGACCACCCCGGACGGCAAGCGCAAGCGGAAGTACGTCTATGGCAAGACTCGCGAAGAGGTCCACGACAAGTGGATCAAGCTGCACGCCGAAGCCAAGCAAGGGCCGGTGGCGACCTCGTCACCGACGCTCGCGCAGTACCTCGCCCGGTGGCTCACGGAGGTCGTGACGCCGGACTTGAAGCCCAAGACCGCCGAGACGTACGCGATGCACGTCCGGCTCTACATCGCTCCGGGACTGGGGGCAAAGCGGCTCGACAAGCTCACGGTGCGGGACGTGAGGAACTGGGTGAATACCCTCCTGGGGCAGTGCCAATGCTGCGCGCAGGGACTCGACGCGCGGCGGGACACACCTCGCTGCTGCTCCGTCGGCGACTGCTGCGAACGCATACCGTCCCGCCGCACTGTTCAGGATGCCCGAGCGGTCTTACGGTCGGCCCTGACCAACGCCATGACAGAGGAGCTGATCACGAAGAACGTGGCCGCCCTGGTGAAGGTCCGATCGGCGCGGAGGAAGAAGAGGCACCCGTGGTCGGTGGAAGAGGCTCGACAGTTCCTCGAAGCGGCCAGCGCGGCTCATGACCCGCTGTACGCGGCGTACGTGCTGATCCTGGTCCTGGGCTTCCGTCGCGGTGAGGTGCTGGGCCTCACCTGGGAGAACGTCAACCTGGACGCTGGCGAGATCACGGTGCAGATGCAGCTTCAACGGATCAATCGGCGCTTGGTCCACGACGAGACCAAGACGGAGGCGTCGTCGGCGACGTTGCCTCTCCCGGAGATCTGCATTGCGGCTCTCCAGCGGAGGCGCAAGGAGCAGGAGTTGGCCAAGCAGGCTGCGGGTGACCTGTGGTCGGACTCCGACTTCGTGTTCACGACGCGCTACGGGACGCCGTTCGAGCCGCGCAACTTCAACCGCCGGTTCGTCGACCGGTCGGCCCGCGCCGGCGTCCGCCAGATCCGGCTGCACGACACCCGGCACACGTGCGGTTCGCTCCTCGCGGCGCTCGACGTGCACCCGCGGGTCGCCATGCAGATCCTCCGGCACAGCAAGATCGCGGTGACGATGGAGGTCTACACGCACGTCCCGTCGGAAGCCACCCGCCGGGCGCTGCGCAAGCTCGGCAAGCATCTCGGGAAACAAGATCCGGAGTAGTTGCTGTACTTCGCTGCTGTACGACACGTCGAAGCCCCGGTCGGGAGATCCCGACCGGGGCTTCGAGCTGCGTGGACCTGAGGGGATTTGAACCCCTGGCCCCCTCGATGCGAACGAGGTGCGCTACCGGACTGCGCCACAGGCCCTTGCAACGAGTGAAACTTTAGCACCCCGATCCGGCAGCTCGGAAATCCGTTGCCGGTGGGGGCGCGGACGCGAGATGTGCGGGCTACTCGTTGGCGGCGCGGGGGCGGTCGCCGTCCTCGTACTGGTCGAACAGCGGGGTGCGGCCGCGTTCGCGGGCGCGGCGCGCGGAGGCGGCGCGGCGGGCGTCGGTGCGGCCGTCGCCGTCGGTCCGCTCGTCCGTGCCGGTCTCCTCCTCGTCGGCTTTTGCGGCGGCCGGTGTCTCCTGCGGGCCGGGGGTGACGGCGCTGGAGCGGGCCGAGCTCCAGGTGTCCGGGGCGCCGAGGTCGACGTCGCTGGTGGCGCGCGGGGCGACGGGGGCGGTGACGTAGGTGGGCAGCGGGACGGGGACGGGGTCCCAGCTGTCGCTGCCCTGGCCGGGGCGCTGCTGCCGCTCGCGCTGCTGGTCGACCCACTCGGCGTGGTCGGTCTGCTCGACGAGCGCGCGCCGGTCGGCGGCCAGGGCGGAGAGGCCGGGGTCGGTGTCGGTGCCGGCCCCCGGGCCTTCCGGCTCGTCGGGGTCGGCTTCGGTCACGGCCGGGCGGCGACGGGGCCGGCGGTCGCGCTCCCGCAGCCGCTGGGCGGCGGCCTCGGCCTGGCGGCGGTCCATCTGGTAGGCGAAGCGGCGGCGCTCCTGGGAGCGCAGGTGGGCGATGTACGCGCTGAGCAGCACGGCGGGGACGCCGGGCGCCCACAGGAAGGCGAGTCCGCCGACCGCCGCGACGATCGCGCCGAGCGTGAAGGCGAGGAACAGCATCGTGGTGGTGCGGCGGCGGCGCGCGAGCACCTTCGAGCGCCGGGCGCGCGCGGCGGCCTGCGCCGCCTGGGCCCGCCGGGCGCGCTGGGCCGCGTGGGCGGCGCGGGTGGCGGCCTGCGTCGCCTCGGCTGCCTCAATGGCGTCGGCGGCGGGGTCCTCGTGGTCCCGCCGGCCGCGCCGGTCCTGGTGTGCCGTCCCGGCCGCCCGGTCCTCCCGTCGTGCGGGCGGGACCGCGCCGCGCTCCGGGGCGGGGGCGCGCCGTCCCTGCGGGGCGGGGCGGGCGGCTGCGTCGGCCTGCTCGTGGGGCGGGCGGACGGAGGGTTCAGGGAGGGGCACCCGGGTCTGCGGGCGGGTCCGGGACACGGCGAAGGCCCGGACGTCCACCGAGTCGGTGACCGCGTCCGGGTCGTGGACGCTCTGCTCCTCCTCGCCGGAGGAGCGCGCCCGCAGGTCCTTGGCGTACCGGCGCTCCATGCCCGCCCGTCCGGACAGCAATCGGATGGCGGTGCTGAAGCGTTCCGTCGGACGGGCCTCGTTCAGCTCGTCCTGCCTACGGAGCCACATCGGCACCAAGTAGGCGGCCCAGGCCCCGACGATGACTGCGTAGATGAGGCCGCTGCTGCTCACGTCTCACACGGTAGAGGGGTTTGCGTGAGGCCATCCGCCAATTGAGCCGGTGTGTCGCACGATCTGGCTGATATTTCGAACTTTTCTTGTGACGGATGCGATCAGCGGACCGCCCGACCCGGGAATTCGGGGCATGAAGACGGTCACCACGCGATCAATTTCGAACATTTATTCAATTTCCGGGGCGGTGCGGGATACCCGGGTGGTGTCTTCCGTTCTCCGCGCTCCCCTCGGACGCCCCGGGCCCGGCCTGCCGTTCGCGTGACCGGCGCCAACGGGTGAGCAGGCCCTCGGGGACCTCCTCCGCGGTGAGGGCGAAGACGAGGTGGTCGCGCCAGGCTCCGTCGATGTGGAGATAGCGGGGCCGCAGGCCCTCCTCCCGGAATCCGAGTTTTTCGACGACCCGGCGGCTGGGGCCGTTCTCGGGGCGAATGCAGATCTCCAGGCGGTGCAGACCGACGGTGCGGAAACAGTGGTCGGCGGCCAGCGCCACGGCCGTCGGCATCACCCCGCGCCCGGCCACCGCCTCGTCCACCCAGTAACCCACGTGGCCCGAGCACATGGAGCCCCAGGTGATGCCGGCGACCGTCAACTGGCCGACCAGGCGGCCCTGGTAGTCGATGACGAACGGCAGCATGCGGCCCGCGTTGGCCTCGGTCCGCAGGTGGCGGACCATCTGACGGTAGGTCGGCCGGTGGATGACGGGGCCGGACGGCGTGGGCGGCGGGATGGTCGCCTCCCAGGGCCGCAGCCAGTCGCGGTTGCGCCGGTTGACCTCACGCCAGGCCCGCTGGTCGCGCAGCTTTATCGGCCGGAGGACGATGTCGCCGTCCACCAGTTCCACGGGCCAGGAGGGGCGGTTCAGCTCGCACCCCCGCTCCGGGCGCCGGGCCGCTCGTGGTCACCACCGCGCAACTGGTCGACGGCGTGCCGCAGCAGCGGCTCGAGAACGGCGAGACCGTCCTTCACCCCGCCGCTGGATCCGGGGAGGTTGACGATCAGCGTGCGGCCGGCCACGCCCGCGAGGCCGCGGGAGAGCGCGGCCGTCGCCACCTTCTCGCGGCCGTACGCGCGGATGGCCTCCGCGATGCCGGGCACCTCGTGGTCGATGACCCGCCGGGTGGCCTCGGGGGTGCGGTCGGTGGGCGAGATGCCGGTGCCCCCGGTGGTCACGACGACGTCGTACCCGGCGTCGGCGCCCGCGCGCAGCGCGGCCTCCACGGGGTCCCCGTCGGGGACGACCTGCGGGCCGTCGACGCCGAAGCCGAGCCGGCGCAGGCCGTCGGCGATCAGCGGGCCGCCCCGGTCCGCGTAGACGCCGGCGGCGGCCCGGTTGGAGGCGGTGACGACCAGGGCCCGGTACGGCGCGGGCGCCGTGTCGCCGTCCGGTGCGCCGGGGGTCATGACCTGCTCCAGTCGCCGGACTTGCCGCCCGTCTTCTCCTCGACCCGCACGTCCGTGATGACCGCCTCCTTGTCGACCGCCTTGACCATGTCGATCACGGTGAGCGCGGCGACGGAGACCGCGGTGAGCGCCTCCATCTCGACGCCCGTGCGGTCCGTCGTCCTGACCGTCGCCGCGATCTGGACGGCGTCGTCCGCGACCGACAGGTCCAGTGTCACACCGGACACCGACAGGGGGTGGCACAGCGGGATCAGGTCGGGGGTGCGCTTGGCGCCCATGATGCCCGCGATACGGGCGGTGGCCAGGGCGTCGCCCTTGGGGACGCCCTCGCCGCGCAGCAGATCGACGACGTGGGGCGAGACGAGGACGCGGCCGGTGGCGCGGGCGGTGCGCGCGGTGACGTCCTTGCCGGAGACGTCGACCATGCGGGCGGCGCCCGCCTCGTCGATGTGCGTCAGGCGGCGCTGCTCGGAGGGTCCGGGGGTGTCCCCCCGGGAAGGCACGGTCATGATCGTGTGGCGCTCCCGGTCCGGGCCCGTCGCGGTGCGGCGCGTGGGCCTGCTGTGCGCGACACGGTACCGGCAATGCGGGGTGCTCAGCCGAGCAGGACCACCTCGACGGCGGCTCCCGGCTCCAGGGACTCGGTGTCCTCGGGGACGACGATCAGCGCGTTCGCCCGGGCGAGCGCGGCGACCAGGTGGGATCCGGCGCCGCCGACCGGGGTCACCGCACCGTCGGCGTACCGGCCGCGCAGGAACTGGCGGCGGCCCTTGGGCGAGGTCAGCGGGCGGTCCGCGGTGAGGGTCGCGCGCGTGCGGGGCCGGTGGACGTCGGTGAGGCCCATGAGGGTACGGATGGCGGGCCGGACGAACAGCTCGAAGGAGACGTAGGAGGAGACCGGGTTGCCGGGGAGGGCCAGCAGCGGAGTGTGGTCGGGGCCGATGGAGCCGAAGCCCTGCGGTTTGCCGGGCTGCATGGCCAGCCTGCGGAAGTCGATGCCGCTGCCCGGTTCGTCCTCGTCGGCGACGGACGACAGGGCCTCCTTGACCACGTCGTACGCGCCGACGCTCACGCCGCCGGTGGTCACCATCAGGTCGGCCCGCACCAGCTGGTCCTCGATCGTGTCCCGCAGGGTCGCGGCGTCGTCGGTGACGGCACCCACCCGGTAGGCGATCGCTCCGGCGTCCCGGGCGGCGGCGGTGAGGGCGAAGCTGTTGGAGTCGTAGATCTGTCCGGGGCGCAGTTCCGCGTCGGGCTGGACGAGTTCGCTGCCCGTGGAGAGCACGACCACGCGCGGGCGGGGCCGCACGCGCACCGTGCCGCGGCCGATGGCCGCGAGCAGGGAGATCTGCGGCGGGCCGAGGACGGTCCCGGCGGTCAGGGCACGGTCGCCCGCCTCGACGTCGCTGCCGGCGGCGCGCACGTGGGCGCGCGCCGCGGCGGGCCGGTGGACGCGGACCTGTCCGGTGGCGCCCTCGGGGGCGAGGCTGCGGGCCCGCATCCCGGTGGCGGGGCCGCCGCCCAGGCCGCCGTCGGTCCACTCGACGGGGACGACGGTCTCGGCGCCCGGCGGGAGCGGGGCGCCGGTCATGATGCGGGCGGCCTGGCCGGGGCCGACGTGGAGGAGGTCGGCCTGGCCGGCGGCGACGTCACCGACGACCTCGAGGGCCGCCGGGTACTCCTCGCTGGCGCCCGCGATGTCCGCGACCCGCACCGCGTACCCGTCCATGGAGCTGTTGTCGAACGGGGGCAGGGACACCGGCACCGTGACGTCCTCGACCAGGACGCAGCCCTGGGCGTCGAGGAGGTGCAGTTCGATGGGCTCGAGCGGACGGACGGTGCCGAGAATGTCGTCCAGGTGCTCGTCCACCGACCAGAGGTGGTCCGGGCCTGCGGTGCGGGGCGCGGCGGTGCTCAACGTTGCTGCATCTCCTCGGTGACGTAACGGCGGAGCCAGGTCCGGAAGTCCGGGCCGAGGTCCTCACGTTCGCACGCGAGCCGGACAATGGCACGCAGGTAGTCGCCGCGGTCGCCGGTGTCATAGCGCCGGCCCTTGAAGACGACGCCGTGCACCGGGCCGCCGACCCCCTTGTCGGCCGCGAGCTGCTGGAGGGCGTCGGTCAGCTGGATCTCGCCGCCGCGGCCCGGCTCGGTCTTGCGGAGTATCTCGAAGACGGCCGGGTCGAGGACGTAGCGGCCGATGATGGCGAAGTTGGACGGCGCGTCGGCGGCGTCGGGCTTCTCGACCAGACCGCCGACCCGGACGACGTCGGCGTCCTCGGTGGCCTCGACGGCGGCGGACCCGTAGAGGTGGATCTGCTCCGGGGCCACCTCCATGAGGGCGATGACGCTGCCGCCGTGCTGCGCCTGGACGTCGATCATGCGCTGGAGCAGGGGGTCGCGCGGGTCGATCAGGTCGTCGCCGAGGAGCACGGCGAAGGGCTCGTCGCCCACGTGGGGGGCGGCGCACAGCACGGCGTGTCCCAGACCCTTGGGGTCACCCTGACGGACGTAGTGCATGGTGGCCAGGTCGCTGGACTCCTGGACCTTGGCCAGCCGGTTGGCGTCGCCCTTCTTCTCGAGAGCGGACTCCAGTTCGTAGTTGCGGTCGAAATGGTCCTCCAGCGGGCGCTTGTTGCGGCCCGTGACCATGAGGACGTCGTCGAGGCCGGCGGCGACGGCCTCTTCGACCACGTACTGGATCGCCGGCTTGTCGACGACCGGCAGCATCTCCTTGGGAGTGGCCTTCGTGGCCGGCAGGAACCGGGTGCCGAGACCTGCTGCCGGGATGACAGCCTTGCTGATCCGAGGGTGTGACTGAGACATGGCCGCCACAATATCCGCTGCCTTTGCAGGGAATCTGCACCTCCGGTTACTTCCTGCTCATATGAACATATTGGAACAGGACAGGGACAACCTTGAGATACAACCGTCGCGCGAACGACCCTGACAAACGCACCCTTCGGCGGGAAATCCTCGCGGTGAGAAACGGATTGACGGCCGATGACGTCCAGGTGGCCGCCTCCGCGCTCGCCCGGCGGGCAGACGCACTGCCCGAGCTCCGGCAGGCGCGCACCGTGGCGGCGTACGTCTCCGTCGGCAGCGAACCGGGCACGCTCACGCTGCTCGACGCGCTGCACGCGCGGGGCGTGCGCGTGCTGCTGCCGGCGCTCCTGCCCGACAACGACCTGGACTGGGGACGCTACGAGGGAGCGGACTCCCTCACCCCGGTCCGGCACGGCGGCGGACGCATGACCCTGCTCGAACCGGCGGGGCCGCGCCTCGGCCCGGACGCCGTCACCGAGGCGGACGTCGTCCTGCTGCCGGGCCTCGCCGTCGACGCGCGCGGGATGCGGCTGGGCCGCGGCGGCGGCTCCTACGACCGGGTCCTCGCCCGGCTGGAACGCGCGGGCGCGGACCCGGCGCTCGTGGTGCTGCTGTACGACGGCGAGGTGGTCGCGCGGGTGCCCGAGGAGCCCCACGACCGGCCGGTGCGGGCGGCGGTGACCCCGTCGGGGGTACGGCGCTTCGGCTGAGGCCGGGACGGGCCGGGCGGGGACGGGCCGGGACGGGTGGGGCCGGGACGGGCCGGGTGGGGACGGGCCTGGTGGGGACGGGCCGGGACGGGTGGGGCCGGGTGGGGACGGGCCGGGACGGGTGGGGCCGGGACGGGACGGGCCGGGCAGCGTCGTCCCGGCCGAAGGACCGGTCGGTGACAGCGGGGTCGGTGACAGCGGGGGACGGGACGCACGCGGCGAGGACGAGCCGGCGGGCGCCACGGGGACGGAAAAGCGTCCGCCACGCGCGTGTGCGTGGCGGCCGCCTCGGGTCCGGGGCCGGGTCAGGGCTCCAGCGTCAGCGTGTCCTCGGTGTTCTCGTCGACCGCCTCGGACGAGTACGCCCACGGCAGCAGCTCGCCCTTGGCCCACTTGTCGGTCTGGTCGACGTAGTGGGCGCTGTAGGCGTGTCCGGAGGCGCCGGTGAGGTTGATCCAGCGGGACTTGTCGAAGTCGTCGAGGTTGACCACCATCCGCATCGACGGGACCCACACGACCCCGTAGCCGCCGGCGGCGTTCCAGCCGGTGGCGTTGACCGTGGCCTCGCCGCCGCCGAGCTTCCAGGGCCCGCGGTTGAGGGCGCGGCGCAGGAAGCCGGGCCCCTCGGTGCCGAGCGTCTGGTTCTTCAGGAACAGCCGGTGCAGCCGGCCCCAGCTCCAGGTGTCGATGTCCTTGCCCAGCTTCGCCGTCAGCTCCCAGCGGGCGTCGATCATGGCCCGCTTGAACAGGTCGTCACGGTTCTTGTCGGCGCCCGGGCGCGTGCCCCGTTCGGGCGTGGACCACCAGTCGCTGTCCTGGTCCTTCTTCAGGGTGGTCACCACCTCGAACCACCGGTCGCCGCCGTCCGGCTGCGCCTGGTCGGCCGAGCGCTGGCCGCACTCGCGCACCTTCTCGGCCTCGTCCGCCGGTCCGGTGGTGTTGACCGGGTCGACCCACAGGCACTGCCCCTCGACGCGCAGTTCCTTGGGCAGCTTGTGGCCGAAGGCCAGCTTCAGGATGTTGCGCCAGACGGAGTTGAAGTAGGCCGCCGCGGCCGAGTCGGCGTCCTGGGTGTAGTCCCAGCCCTCCAGCAGCTTCTGCGCCTCACGGACGTCCGGGTCCTCGGTGTCGATCTTGAGCAGGTCCGGCACCAGGCTGCGGGCGATCTCGCTGTGGTTGTCCAGCTGCATCTGCCGCATGTCGTCCGTGGAGATCTTGCCGCCGTCCTTGATCTTCAGCTTGATCAGGTCGTTGATCCGCTGGCTGCGCGCGCCGTACCCCCAGTCGGTGGTGAGGGTGTACGGGTAGGCGTCCGGGTCGACGACGGCCTGGTTGGCGGTGACGATGTAGCCGCGCTTGGGGTCGAACTCGTAGGGCAGGGCGTCCTGCTCGATCCAGCCGGTCCACTCGTAGTCCGGGTTCCATCCGGGTGCCGGGACGGACCCGTCGTGCTTCTTCGCGCGGGTGGGGATCTTTCCGGGCAGGGTGTAGCCGATGTGGCCGTCGGTGTCCGCGTAGACGAGGTTCTGCGAGGGCACCTCGAAGAGGGTGGCGGCTTCGCGGAAGTCGTCCCAGTTCTTCGCGCGGTTCATGGCGAAGACGGCGTCCATGGTGCGGCCGGCGTCCAGCGCGGTCCAGCGCAGGGACACGCCGTAGCCGTCGCCCCGGTCGGGCGCGGCGGTCTCGACGGTTGCCTTCTTGCCGGTCTTCACCAGCTCGTCGGAGCGGTCGGACAGCAGGGGCCCGTTGTTGGTCTCCCGGACGACGATCTTGCGGTCCTTGCCACCGGCGACCCGGATGGTCTCCTCCCGGCTCTCGAACGGCACCACCTTGCCGTCGTACTGGTAGCCCTCCCCGGTGATCTTCTCCAGGTACAGGTCGGTGACGTCGACGCCGGAGTTGGTCAGCCCCCACGCGATGTCCGCGTTGTGGCCGATGACCACGCCGGGCATGCCGGCGAAGGTGTAGCCGGTGACGTCGTACTGGCAGGAGGCGGAGACGCTGCGGCAGTGCAGGCCCATCTGGTACCAGACGGAGGGCAGCGAGGCCGACAGGTGCGGGTCGTTGGCGAGCAGGGGCTTCTTGGTGATGGTGTGCCGGCCGGACACCACCCAGGAGTTGGAGCCGATGCCGTCGCCGTTGACGCCGACCGCGGTGGGGAGGTCCTTCAGGACCTGCTGCAGGCCCGCGAGCTGGCCCTCCAGCCCGGTGCCGTCACCGCCCGCCCCCTGAGCGCCCTCGACGCCGGAGCCGCTTCCGGTGCCCGTACCGGTGCCGGTGCCGCTCCCGTCCGGGGCGCCGCCGACACCCGAGCCCGTACCGGTTCCGTTTCCGGTTCCGGTTCCCGTACCGGTGCCGCCGGTGCTGTCGCCGCCCTGTTCGAAGGCTCCGGTGAGTTCGTTGTACTGGCCCTCGGCGATGATCGGCTTGTTCCGGTTGTACGGGTACTCCGGGTACAGGTCGGCGATCTGCTTCGGGCCGAGGCGGCTCGTCATCAGGGCCCGGTCGATCTCGTCCTGCATGTTGCCGCGCAGGTCCCAGGCCATCGCCTTCAGCCACGCCACCGAGTCCACCGGGGTCCAGGGCTCGGGCTTGTAGTCGTTGGTGAAGCCCAGCGCCGCGTACTCGACGGAGATCTCCTCGCCGTCCTTGCCGTCGAGGTAGGCGTTGACCCCCTTGGCGTACGCGTCGAGATACTTCTTCGTGGCGGGCGACAGCTTCTTCTCGTACTCCTCCTTCGCGATCCGGTCCCAGCCCAGGGTGCGGAGGAAGGCGTCGTTGTCGACCTGGCCGGCGCCGAACATCTCCGACAGGCGGCCGGACGTCATGTGCCGGCGCACGTCCATCTCGTAGAACCGGTCCTGTGCCTGGACGTAGCCCTGCGCCATGAACAGGTCCTCGTCGGAGTCGGCGTACAGCTGCGGGATGCCGTTGCCGTCGCGCTTGACCTCGACGGGCTTGGACAGGCCCTGCAGCGTGAGGGAGCCCTCGGTCTGCGGGAAGGAGGCGCGCACGGTGCTGATGGACCAGTACGCCGCGTAGGCGACACCGCCGATCAGTGCCAGCACCAGCACGAGCGCCATGAGGCGGAGTTTGCGCCCCTTCTTCCGGCCGGGCGTACCGGCCTGCTGACCCGTGGCGGCAATGGTGTCGGTGGGCATCGCTGTCCTTGCTGTCCTAACGCGAGCGGCAGGTCGGGCTGTGCTTTTAACTGAGCGCTGGAGCAACGATAGGCGCAGGACCCCGCGCCACTTGACGCGGAGTCGGGAACCAGCCCGGACGGACGTTCGATCATGCCGTGACGGGCGTCAAGAACACGTCAAGACTTAGGTAAGGTAACGAAGTAGTCTGCCGTGGCAGCAGGGCCCGGTCCCGCGCGCGACACACGTGAGTCCGCGCGCGGTGCGCACGCGTCAGGGAAGGGAACGGCCGCTGACTGTCCACCACCTCAACCAGCTGCTGCTCATCTGCTCGCTCGTCCTGATCGTGGCCGTCGCGGCGGTCCGGATCTCCTCACGCAGCGGGCTCCCCAGCCTGCTCGTCTACCTGGGCATCGGCATCGCCATGGGCCAGGACGGCATCGGCGGCATCCAGTTCGACAACGCCGAGCTGACGCAGGTCATCGGGTACGCGGCCCTGGTCGTGATCCTGGCCGAAGGCGGCCTGAGCACGAAGTGGTCGGAATGCAGACCCGCCCTGCCGGCCGCCTCCGCCCTGGCCCTGGCCGGTGTCGCGGTGAGCGTCGGGGTCACGGCGACGGCCGCGCACTTCCTGGTCGGGCTGGAGTGGCGGCAGGCGCTGATCATCGGCGCGGTGGTGTCCTCGACCGACGCGGCGGCCGTCTTCTCCGTCCTGCGCAGGATCCCGCTCCCCCGCCGGGTGACCGGCACCCTGGAGGCCGAGTCCGGCTTCAACGACGCCCCGGTGGTCATCCTCGTCGTCTCCTTCTCCACGGCCGGCCCGGTCGAGCACTGGTACGTCCTGATCGGCGAGATAGCACTGGAGCTGGCCATCGGCGCCGCCATCGGGCTCGCCGTGGGCTGGCTCGGCTCCTGGGGACTGCGCCACGTCGCGCTGCCGGCCTCCGGCCTCTATCCCATCGCCGTCACCGCCATCGCGGTCGCCGCCTACGCCACCGGCGCGATGTTGCACGGCAGCGGTTTCCTCGCCGTCTACCTGGCCTCGATGGTGCTGGGCAACTCCGGACTGCCGCACTGGCCCGCCACCCGCGGCTTCGCCGAGGGGCTCGGCTGGATCGCGCAGATCGGCATGTTCGTCCTGCTCGGCCTGCTCGTCTCCCCGCACGAGCTGGGCGACGACATCGTGCCCGCCCTGCTCATCGGGCTGGCCCTGACGATGGTCGCCCGCCCGCTGAGCGTCGTCCTGTGCCTGCTGCCCTTCCGGGTGCCCTGGCAGGAACAGGCCCTGATGTCGTGGGCGGGACTGCGGGGCGCGGTGCCCATCATCCTGGCGACGATCCCGATGGTGCAGGACGTCGACGGCAGCCGCCGCATCTTCAACATCGTCTTCGTCCTGGTCGTCGTCTACACGCTGATCCAGGGGCCGACGCTGCCGTGGGTGGCCCGCAGACTGCACCTGGGCAGCGGCCCGGAGGCCGCCGACCTCGGCATCGAGTCGGCGCCCCTGGAGCGGCTGCGCGGCCACCTGCTGTCCCTCGCCATCCCGGAGGGCTCGCGGATGCACGGCGTCGAGGTGGCCGAGCTGCGCCTGCCGGCCGGGTCCGCCGTCACCCTGGTCGTCCGCGACGGCACGTCGTTCGTGCCGTCGCCGGCGACCGTGCTGCGGCGCGGCGACGAACTCCTCGTCGTCGCCACCGACCCGGTGCGCGACGCCGCCGAACGCCGCCTGCGCGCGGTCGGCCGCGGCGGCAAGCTGGCGGGCTGGCTGGGCACGGACGACGATGCGGAGCCCGGCCAGTGACCCTCCGGAGCCCGGCGAGCGGCGATCCGGAGCGGCCAGTGACGATGCGGAGCCCGGCCAGCGAGGATCCGGAGCCCACCCAGCGAGGAAGGCCCCCGTCATTCACAGGCATACGGCCTGATGGTGCTCCGTTTCACAGGCATCGCATCCCCTGATCCCTGTACCATGCAGGGACACCCAGATCGAACCAACTCTGCCTGATGCAGAGCTGGCGCGACCGTATGGCGGCCGGCACGCCCTGAGCTGTGGCACCGGTATCTACCGCAGTCAGCGCAAGAGGACAGCTCTCGGCGCGCCCCTCAGCGGGCCTGCGCTACCAGGCGGCAGAAAGGCACGGGCCGTGGCATCCACGGTCACCTCGTCGGAGAAGTCGGCGGCCACCTCCCGCCCGGGATACGGCCAACTGCTGCGCACCCGCGGCGCCTGGACCTTCCTGGTCCCCGGTTTCGCGGCACGCCAGCCGTTCGCCATGCTCACCCTCTCCATCGTGCTGCTGGTGCAGCACACCACCGGCTCCTACGGAGCAGCCGGCGCCGTCGCCGCCGTCACCGGCGTGTCCATGGCCCTCTTCGCCCCCTACAGCGGCCGCCTCGCCGACCGCCACGGGCAGCGCGCCGTCCTCGTGCCCGGCGTCCTGGTGCACACCCTGTCCGGCGTGACCCTGACCGCGCTGGCGCTGGCCGACGCCCCGCTGTGGGTGCTGTTCCTCGCCGCCGTCCCCACGGGCGCCTCGGTCCCGCAGGTCGGGCCCATGGTGCGGGCCCGGTGGGGCGTCAAGCTGAAGAAGGACTCTCCGCTGATGGGCACGGCGGCGGCCTTCGAGTCGGTCACCGACGAGTTCACCTTCGTCGTCGGCCCCCTGCTGGCCACCGCGCTGTGCACGACCGTCGCCCCGGCTGCCGGACTGCTCGCCGAGGCGTCCCTCACCCTGGTGGGCGGCCTGCTCTTCGCCGCCCAGAAGGGCACCCAGCCCGCGGTCGCCGCCGACCGGCGCACGCGCGTGCGGCACGCCTCCGCGCTGAGCGTGCCCGGGGTGCGGGTCCTGATCGTGACCTTCCTCGGCATCGGCTCCGTGTTCGGCGGCATGCAGGTGTCGCTGGCCGCGTTCTCCGAGTCCATCGACCGGCCCGCCCTCAACGGCGTCCTGTACGGCGTCTTCGCCGCGGGCAACATGCTCGCCGGCCTCGCCTGCGGGGCCATCGCCTGGAAGACGGCACCCCAGCGCCGCCTCCTCCTCGGCTACGCCGCGCTCGCCCTGACCGCCTCCGCCCTGTGGACCGCCGACTCGGCGCTGCTGCTGGCCGGGCTCGGACTCCTGGTCGGCATGTGCATCGCGCCCGCCCTGATCACCGGCTACACCCTGGTGGACGACCTGGTCCCGGCCGGCGCCCGCACCGAGGCGTTCACCTGGCTCACCGGCGCCGTGGCCCTCGGGCAGGCGGCCGCGGTGACGGTCGCCGGGCAGCTGGAGGACCGGCTCTGGGACGGCGCCGGCTTCCTCGTCCCGATGGCGGGCACAGTGCTCGCCCTCATGACCCTGCTGACCCTCCGGTCACGGCTGGTCCCGGCCCCGCGCGGACGCACCGTCGCACGTGGCGTGGGTCACCGCGCGCCCGTCGCAGTGGACTGATCCCTCGGAATACGTCACTATGGACCGTCGTTAGCACTCATCGAGTGAGAGTGCCAGGAGGAAGACAGTGCCGACCTACCAGTACCAGTGCACCGAGTGCGGCGAGGGCCTCGAGGCGGTGCAGAAGTTCACCGACGACGCCCTGACCGAGTGCCCGAACTGCCAGGGCCGCCTGAAGAAGGTGTTCTCGGCGGTGGGCATTGTCTTCAAGGGCTCCGGCTTCTACCGCAATGACAGCCGCGGCTCCTCGTCGAGCAGCTCGCCGGCGTCGAAGTCGTCCTCCGACTCCTCCTCGTCTTCCTCCTCCGGTTCCTCTTCGTCTTCGTCGTCGTCCTCCTCGACGTCCGGCTCGGGTTCGAGCTCGTCGTCGGGCTCCGGCAGCTCGACGAGCACGACCGCCGCGTAACTCCTCTTCCGCTTTCCCCCGTACACCCCGTCGTCACCGGACGACGGGGTGTACGGCGTTCCCGCCCCGCTCGACGGTCCGGGCGGCCGTCTCACGGCCGGTCCGGCCGGGCGGTGGGCCGGTCCGGCAAGGCGGTGGGCCGGTCCGGCAAGGCGGTGGGCCGGTCCGGCAAGGCGGTGGGCCGGTTCGGCAAGGCGGTGGGCCGTTAGGGTGCGGTGCATGGCGAACAAGGCGAACGCTCCCCAGGCGGCGACCCCTGCGACCGTGACCGCGGACATCGGCGTGATCGGCGGCTCCGGTTTCTACTCGTTCCTCGACGATGTGACCGAGGTCGAGGTCGACACCCCCTACGGGGCGCCCAGCGACTCCCTCTTCATCGGTGAGGTCGCCGGCCGGCGTGTCGCCTTCCTCCCCCGGCACGGACGCGGGCACCATCTGCCGCCGCACCGCATCAACTACCGGGCCAACCTGTGGGCGCTGCGCTCCGTCGGGGTGCGCCAGGTGCTCGGTCCCTGCGCGGTGGGCGGCCTGCGCCCCGAGTACGGGCCGGGCACGCTGCTCGTGCCGGACCAGCTCGTCGACCGGACGAAGTCCCGCGCGGGCACCTACTTCGACGGGCTTCCGCTGCCCGACGGCACGATCCCGAACGTGGTGCACGTGTCGCTGGCCGACCCCTACTGCCCCACCGGTCGGGCCGCTGCCCTGAAGTCGGCACACGGGCGGGACTGGGCGCCGGTGGACGGCGGAACGCTGGTGGTGGTGGAGGGGCCGCGCTTCTCCACCCGCGCGGAATCCCTGTGGCACCAGGCGCAGGGCTGGTCCGTGGTGGGCATGACCGGCCACCCCGAGGCGGCGCTCGCCCGTGAGCTGGAGCTCTGTTACACCTCCATGGCCCTCGTCACCGACCTCGACGCCGGCGCGGAGACCGGTGAGGGCGTTTCCCACGACGAGGTACTGCGCGTGTTCGCGGCCAACGTGGACCGGCTGCGGGGCGTCCTCTTCGACACCCTGGCGGCACTGCCGGCCGCGGAGGAGGAGCGGGAGTGCCTCTGCGCGTCCGCGCTGGGCGGGATGGACCCGGGGATCGCGCTGCCGTAGGGGGGAATGGTCGACGGGGGCGAGGGCCCGGCGGGCGAGGGCCCGGTGCGGGGCGAGGGCTCGACGGGAGGTGAGGCTCTCGTTCGGGTGACGCGGTTGTCCACAGGTCCGTGCTGATCCACAGACTCAGGCGGACTTCGGCGGCAGACGCCATCGTGGGGATCGCAAGCCGGTCCCTCGTCACAGGTGGTGGTCCCGTGTCGTCGCTGTCGTCCCGTCCCCCGTCCGCGTCCAGCCCCTCGTCCGCGTCCAGCCCCTCGTCCGTGCACCGTCCACCGTCCGCATCCCCTCCCCCGTCCGTGCACCGTCACCGTCCCCCGCCCGCGTTCCGGACCGTCGCCTCGTCTGCGAGCCCTCCCGGGCCCGACGTGGTACACAGCGCCGGTGCCGATGTGCCGCCGACGTGCGCGGTGCCGTACTTCGCTCCGGTGCGGGTGCGCGCGGGAATGCTCCGCCCGGGCAGGCTCGCCGCACACCGGAGGCGGGCCGTCGCGGCGGGACTCGCCGTCACGGCTGCCGCGCTCGTGGCGGCCGGCCCGCGGGAGACGGACGAGTCCCGGGACCGCCCCGACGAGTCGGCCGCCGCCCGTCCGGCCGCCGCAGCGAAGGCGGAGGCGGAGGCGGTACGGAAGCGGCGCTCGGGCGCGTATGTCATGGCTCCGGTGCGGATCGCCGACGCGGCCACGGTACGGCTGGTGCGCCCGGGAGACCGGGTCGACGTGATCGCAGCCGAGGAGCAGGCCACCGGCGGGGAAACCCGTGTGCTGGCACGCGGGGCACGGGTGACGGACGTCCCGGACGACCCCCTGCACGATGCCGACGGGGCCGAAGGGACCGGCGGGGCCGATGCCGTGGGCGGCGGGGTGAGCGGCGGGGCGTTGGTGGTGCTGTCCGTGCCACGTGCCACCGCGGCCGCGCTCGTCGGCGCGAGCTCGACCGCACGGCTGGCGGTGACGCTGTGCTGAACTGGGACCTTTCGAGTCCCGGGGGCGCGCCGGATGCCTCGTGCGAGCGACCCGATTGGACAGGCCGACACGGCGTTGACGTAGGTTGCGGAGCGTTTTGTTCCACGGACCGCGTACGCGAGAAGAGGCCCCGAGTTGAGCGAGCAGAAGGATTCCAGCATCTGGCAGGGCTTCAAGGCCTTCCTGATGCGGGGGAACGTCGTCGATCTGGCCGTAGCAGTGGTGATCGGCGCCGCCTTCACGAACATCGTCAACGCGGTGGTGAAGGGTGTCATCAACCCGCTCGTCGGAGCGTTCGGCACACAGAACCTGGACAGCTACAGCTCGTGCCTGAAGGGCCCGTGCGAGGGCAGCGGCGATGCCGCGACGGGCGTCAGGATCCTGTGGGGCTCGGTCCTCGGCGCGACGCTGCAGTTCGTGATCACCGCTGCGGTGGTCTACTTCCTGATGGTGCTGCCCATGGCCAAGTACCTGGCCCGGGTGGAGGCCCGCCGGAAGGCCAAGGAGGGCACGCAGGAAATCATCGAGGTCTCCGAGCTGGAGGTGCTGAAGGAGATCCGCGACGCCCTCGTGTCGCAGCGGGGCTCGGGCCACAGCGAGCGCTGAGCTGCGGGGCCCGGCCCCCGAAGCCGGAGGGCGCGCACTCGGCACCCCGGCGAAGGCCAAGGCGAGGCCGAGGGCGATGGCCCCCGGCCGGAGCGGGCCGACCGGTCAGATGTGGTGGGGCGGCTTCTCGTCGAGGAAGCGCTTCAGGTCCGCCGCGCTGTCGCCGGACGGCCGCTCGCCCCACCCGCGGTCGGTGTCGTCCGAGGACTGCTGGTTCAACGGGTCGTCGAAGACCAGCGCGGGCTTCGGCTCGCGCGGCGCGGAATCCGGGGCGGTACTCATGCCTCCAGGGTACGACTCCGGCCACGCCCGCCACTCCGGCCGCACGGTGCCGGACGGCGCGGCCCGCGGCGGGCCCCGGTGAGCTGCGGTGGGTCGCGCGGTGCCTGCTCCAGACTGGCGCCATGACAGTTGACGCTCTGACGGATGTGACCGGCCTGCGGGTCGGACACGCGACCCGCACCGGCGACGGCGCACTCACCGGCACCACGGTCGTCCTCGCACCGGAGGGCGGGGCGGTCGCCGCGGTGGATGTGCGCGGCGGAGGTCCCGGCACCAAGGAGACCGACGCGCTCGATCCGCGCAACCTCGTGCAGAAGGTCGAGGCGATCGTCCTGACCGGCGGCAGCGCCTACGGGCTCGACGCCGCGTCCGGGGTGATGGCCTGGCTGGAGGAACGCGAACGCGGGGTGCGCGTCGGCCCCGACCCCACGCATGTCGTGCCGGTCGTGCCGGCGGCGTGCGTGTTCGACCTGGGCCGGGGCGGCGACTTCCGGGCGCGTCCCGACGCGGCCATGGGACGAGCCGCCGTCGAGGCCGCCTCGGCGAGCGAACCGGGGTCGCCGGTCCCCCAGGGGTGCGTCGGCGCGGGGACGGGGGCGGTGGTCGGACAGCTCAAGGGCGGTGTCGCCACCGCCGCCACGGTGCTGGAGTCCGGCGTCACGGTGGCCGCGCTGGTGGTCGCCAACGCGGCGGGCTCGGTCGTCGATCCGGAAACGGGGGTGCTCTACGGGGAGTTGTTCGCGGGCCGGGTGCGCTACCCGGACCCCGACGTCCACCGGGCCGCGCTCCAGCGGCTGGAGGCGCTGGCCGAGCGCAGCGCGCCGCCGCCGCTCAACACCACGCTCGCGGTCGTGGCGACGGACGCGGTGCTGACGAAGGCGCAGGCCCAGAAGCTGGCCGGCACGGCCCACGACGGCATCGCCCGCGCGGTACGGCCGGTGCACCTGCTCAGCGACGGCGACACGGTCTTCGCGATGGCCACGGGCGCCCGCACCCTCGACCCGGCCGACCCGCTGGCGCTCAACGAGATCCTCGCGGCCGGCGCGGACATGGTCACCCGCGCGATCGTCCGGGCGGTCCGCATGGCCGGCTCCGTGGACGGCCCGGGCGGAGCCTGGCCGTCCTACGAGGAGTTGTACGGAACGCCGTAGGTGCACGGGGGAGGGGACGAAGGGGGAGCCGAAGGGGCAGCTGAGAGCGAGGCGGGCCGGGGGCGGGACGACCAGGGGGGTGGGTGGCCGGGTGGGGAGGGAGGGTCGGAGGGGAGGGCTGGGGGCGGGGAGGGAGGGGGCGGGGGGGAGGGGGGAGGCCCCCCTCCCCGGTGACTCCCCGGCGCCGATGTCCCGGTTCTGTCACGGCACCGTTCTCATGCCGCTCGGCCGGAACCCGGGCAGGTGCGGGTCCCCTCTTCGTTCGCGTACGCCGCTTACCCCGTGTATGGCGCCTACGGAGTGGATCACCCGCATCGTTCGCATCTGGAGCAGCCCGTGACAAGGCCGGACAACACAGCACGGCGCGCACTGGTGGCCGGTGCCGCCCTCATCGTCGGCGCCCTCACCCTCACCGCCTGCGGTGGCAGCGCCCAGGCCGACGGCGACCGCGACGGCAAGGGCGGCACACAGTCCGCCGACGTGTCCGTCGCGAAGATAGCCATCTCGGCGAAGGACGGTTCGACGGGTGCGTCGATCAACTCCACCGGCGTCAAGGTGAGCGGGGGCCGTCTGACGGACGTGAAGATGACCGTGGCGGGTTCTGGAGAGGCGGTGGCCGGGTCGATCTCGTCGGACGGGACCGCCTGGAAGCCGGGGAAGCAGTTGGAGCGCGGGACGCAGTACCGGATAGCGGCGACGGCGAAGGACGGCGAGGGCCGCACGGCAGCGGCCAACTCCAGCTTCACCACCGTCACGACCGACGGCAGCTTCATCGGCACATACACCCCGGACAACGGGACCACGGTCGGTGTGGGCATGCCGGTGTCCTTCACCTTCGACAAGGCGATCACCGACAAGAAGGCCGTGCAGTCGCACATCGCCGTCACGTCGAGCAGCGGCCAGGAGGTGGTCGGGCACTGGTTCGGGGCGCAGCGCCTCGACTTCAGGCCCCAGGATCACTGGAAGGCCGGCTCCAAGGTCACGATGAAGATCGACCTGGACGGTGTCGAGGGGGCCGACGGCGTGCACGGCGTGCAGAAGAAGACGGTCACCTTCACCGTCGGCCGGTCGCAGGTCTCCACCGTCGACGTGAACACCCGGACGATGACGGTGGTCCGGGACGGCAAGACCGTCAAGTCGGTCCCGATCTCGGCGGGCGACGCCCAGCACACCACCTACAACGGACAGATGGTGATCTCCGAGAAGTTCACCCAGACCCGTATGAACAGCCGGACGGTCGGGATGGGCTCCGAGTACGACATCCCGGACGTGCCGCACGCGATGCGGCTGACGAGCAGCGGCACCTTCATCCACGGCAACTACTGGTACAACAAGGGCAACCCGCCGTTCGGCCGGGAAGGCACCAGTCACGGCTGTGTCGGGCTGGCGGACGTGCGGGGCGCCGGGGGCAACACGCCCGGCAAGTGGTTCTTCGACAACACCCTCGTCGGGGACGTGGTGGTCGTGAAGAACTCGCCCGACAGCACGGTGGCGCCGGACAACGGCCTCAACGGCTGGAACATGGGGTGGGGCGAGTGGGTCGCGGGCAGCGCGGTCTGATGCCGTGCCGCCGTGGATCCGTCGGCGGAACGGCCCGCTGAGCAGGAAGTTTTGACGTTCCCTCGGTCCGGGTAGGAATTTCTCGCGTGGCCCGCCCGTTTTCCCTGCGTACGTTTTCTCGGTTCCCGGACATGATGTCCGACCGAGGGGCTACGGTATGCACCCACAAGGTGACATGCAGCAACGCCGGGAGAAACCTTGAGCGTTCCGTACGAGACGGCAGCGTACGAACCGTCCGACTCGCCCGAGTCTCCGGAGGAGCACCTCGCGCGCCTCCTCGGCCGTGCCCTGAACTCGTTCGAGTTGCCGGACGAGACGATAGCCCGGCTGGACTGCGCGCTGGCGCACGACGGCTCGCTGTACTCCGCGCACCACAGCGCGGGCCTGCACCGGGAGACGTACCGCCATACCTGGCTGCTCGCCGACGGCTCGGCGCTCACGCTGTGGGAGCTGGTGCACAACCCGGCCCCCGGCCATGAGCCGCAGCACGAGGTGTACGTGGACGAGGAGGAGCTGCGGACCGCCACCGCCCGGCTGCCGCTGCCGCCGGACGCCCCGGAGTTCGAGCTTCCGGTGACGGTGCAGCTGTCGTCGGTGCCGGCGCCCCGGCCGGCGTACGTGCCGGACGACTCCGCGGACCACGCGCGCCGTCTCCTGCGCCGGGCGGAGAACGCGGACCGGCCGGACTCCCGGACGGCGGCGCTGCTGCGGACGGCGTTCGCGCATCAGATCACCCAGGCGTTCGGCCGGCCGGCGTACTCGGGCCGGTCGGGTCTGTGCTTCTCGCTGTACGAGCACGCGTTTCTGCTGCACGACGGAGCCGAGGTCTCCCTCTGGGAGGTCGAGCACACGGCCACGCCCGACGGGCGGCACATGTGCGAGGTGTACGTGACGGAGGACGCGGCCCGGGACGCCATGGAGCGCCGGGCGGCGCAGGTCCCGTAGGCGGCACGGGTACGGTCCGGTCGAACCTTGCCGCTCCCTGTCGGGGCGCTCCTCCCCCGCCGGAGCTGCGCGGGCTCTGTGGTACCGGCGGCGACACCGGCCCCGTAGGGCAGACACCGCTCAGTGACGCCCGCGGCCGGGTCAGTCGTCGTGGCCGGTGAGGCGGCGTACCAGGCCGGCGAAGGCGGCGCGTTCCGCCGGGCTGAGGGTGACGGCTTCCGCCTGTGGGCCCGTCTGCCGCTGCCGGGGCACCGCAGGGAGCGACCACGGTCGCGCGTGCCCGGGGACCAGCAGACAGGGCGCGGGCGGCCTGCCGTTCCTCGCGCGGGTCTTCGCGCGCGCCGGGAACCGCGTCCGCACCGGCACCGCTCCGGCGCGACGGCGCAGGACGGTGGCCAGGCCGGCCGCGCAGCCCACGGCGGCCACGGCTGCCAGGGTCAGGGCGGTCCTGCCCGTCACCTTCAAGATCGCGTCGTGCTCAGGCATGCGGCCCAGTACACACCACGGTCCGGGGCTTATGGCCCCGGACCGTGATGATGGTGAGCTATCTCGCAGTCGGGATGAATACCCCCGAACCCTCAGGGGCCCGCCGCGGTCCGCAGCTGCCCTCAGGCGGCCACCGGCTGCTCCGGCCGGGCCGGCGCGGCAGCCGCACCGTCGCCGCCTTCGGCGGCTGCTCCCGGGACGGGCTTGCGCAGGCCCTTGAGCAGGATCACCAGGGCTGCCGTCACGACCACTCCGGCGGCGATGGCGACCAGGTAGAGCAGCGGGTTGCCGATGAGCGGGACCACGAAGATGCCGCCGTGCGGTGCGCGCAGGGTCGCGCCGAAGGCCATCGACAGGGCGCCGGTGACGGCGCCGCCCACCATGGAGGCGGGGATGACACGCAGCGGGTCGGCCGCCGCGAACGGGATCGCACCCTCGGAGATGAACGAGGCGCCCAGGACCCAGGCGGCCTTGCCGTTCTCCCGCTCGGTGCGGTTGAACAGCTTGCCGCGGACCGTGGTGGCCAGGGCCATCGCCAGCGGCGGGACCATGCCGGCCGCCATCACCGCGGCCATGATCTTCATGGCGGAGTCACTGGGGCTCGCGACGGCGATACCGGCGGTGGCGAAGGTGTAGGCGACCTTGTTGACCGGGCCTCCGAGGTCGAAGCACATCATCAGGCCGAGGAGGGTGCCGAGCAGGATGGCGTTGGTGCCGGTGAGGCCGTTGAGCCAGTCGGTCATGGCCTTCTGCGCCTCGGCGATGGGCTTGCCGATGACGACGAACATCAGGAAGCCGACGACCGCCGAGGAGATCAGCGGGATCACCACCACCGGCATGATGCCGCGCAGTGCCGTGGGGATCCGGACCCGCTGGATCCCGATCACGACCGCACCGGCGATGAGACCGGCGGCCAGACCGCCGAGGAATCCGGCGTTGATGGTGAGGGAGATCGCGCCGCCGACGAAGCCGGGCACCAGGCCGGGCCGGTCGGCCATGCCGTAGGCGATGTAGCCGGCCAGGACGGGGACGAGGAAGCCGAAGGCGACGCCGCCGATCTGGAAGAGCAGGGCGCCCCAGCTGGCCGCCTCGGTCCAGAGGAAGTGTTCCATCACCGACGGCGCTTCGTTGATCTCGTAGCCGCCGATGGCGAAGCCGAGGGCGATGAGGAGACCGCCCGCGGCGACGAACGGGACCATGTAGCTGACGCCGGACATCAGCCACTTGCGCAGCTTGGTGCCGTAGCCGTCGCCGGATTCGCCGCCGCGTTCGACGGGCGTGCCGTCGCCCGTGGCGGGCGCGGTGACCTCGCCGCGTTCGGCCTTGCGCCGGACCTCGGAGATCAGCTCGGCGGGGCGGTTGATGCCCGCCTTGACGCCGGTGTCGACGGTCGGCTTGCCGGCGAAGCGTTCCTTCTCCCGGACGGGAACGTCGTGGGCGAAGATCACGCCGTCCGCCGCCTCGATCACCGCCGGGTCGAGCCGGGTGAAGCCCGCCGAACCCTGGGTCTCGACGGTGACCTCCACGCCTGCCTCGCGGCCCGCGTTCTCCAGGGACTCGGCGGCCATGTAGGTGTGGGCGATGCCGGTGGGGCAGGAGGTGACGGCGACGATCCGGAAGGGGCGCGGGCCGGACCCTTCGGTGCCGGTCCCGGTGCCGGCGCCCGCTCCGGAAGCGGTGGCGTCCTGGGCGTCGGTGCGGCCCTTGGCGCTCCTGGCCCTCTTGGCGTCGTCGGCCGTGGCGGCTTCGGCGGAGGCCGCCGCCGAAGCCGCCACGGAGTCTGCGGACGCCGGGCTGTCCGGGGCGGCCGGGGTCGCCGGTGCGGCTGCGTCCGCCGTCGCCGGGGTCGCGTCGCCGCGGATGAGGGCCGCCGCGCCCGCCGGGTCGGTGACCTCGCGCAGGGCGGTCGTGAACTCGGTGTTCATCAGCTGCCGGGCCAGCGACGACAGGATCGTCAGGTGGGCGTCGTCCGCGCCCGCGGGTGCCGCGATGAGGAAGATCAGGTCGGCGGGGCCGTCCGCGGCGCCGAAGTCGATGCCGTCCGCGGTCCGCCCGAAGGCCAGCGTCGGCTCGGTGACGTGCTCGCTGCGGCAGTGCGGGATGCCGATGCCGCCGTCGAGGCCGGTGGGCATCTGGGCCTCGCGGGCGGCCACGTCGGCGAGGAAGCCGTCGAGGTCGGTCACCCGGCCCAGGGCCGCCATGCGCTCGGCGAGGGCACGGGCCGCCGCTTCCTTGGTGTCGGCGGACAGGTCGAGGTCGACCAGGTCCGCGGTGATCATGTCGCTCATCGCGGGCTCCTTCGCACGCGTATCGCCCGGGAGGTGCCGTGGGCGGGGGAGGGGACGGGGATGCGGTGGGGGGAGGCAGGGAACGGGGGGCGGGGGAAGGGGGTGGGGGGACGGACGGGGGTGGTGAGCGGGGCGGCCACGTCGGACGGGTTCATGTGACCGGCTCCTTCAGCGGGCGGTCGGCCGGGACGTCGGCGGTGACCGTGACGGCCGACGGGTCCAGGTCGCCCGGTGACGGCATCACGCTGCCCGGGGTCTGGACGGCCGCCGCTCCGTGGGCGACGGCGGAGGCGAGGGCCTCCGGGCCGCGCCCGCCGGCGATGAGGAACCCGGCGAGGGAGGAGTCACCCGCGCCCACGTTGCTGCGGACGGTCTCCACGCGGGCGGTGCCGAACCAGGTGCCGTCCCCGTCCACCAGCAGTTGCCCGTCGGCGCCGAGGCTGGCGAGGACGGCGCGGGCGCCCATCTCCCGCAGTTCTCCGGCGGCCTTGGCCGCGTCGCCCACCGTGGCGAGCGGGCGGCCGACGGCCTCGGCGAGTTCCTCGGCGTTGGGCTTCACCACGTCCGGCTGTCCGCGCAGGGCGGCGAGCAGGGCGGGGCCGGAGGTGTCCAGGGCGATGCGCACCCCGGCGGAGTGCGCCCGGGTGACCAACTCGGCGTACCAGGAGGGGTCCAGGCCGCGCGGCAGGCTGCCGCAGCAGGCGATCCAGTCGGCGCCCTCGGACTGCCGGTGCACCGTCCGCAGCAGCAACTCCTGCTCGGCGGCCGTCAGTTCCGGTCCGGGCGCGTTGATCTTCGTGAGGACTCCGTCCGCCTCGGCGAGTGCGATGTTGGACCGGGTGGGCCCTTCGACGGGGACCGGCGCGACCTCGATGCCCTGTGCGTCGAGCAGTTGGGCGACCAGGGCGCCCGGTGCGCCGCCCAGTGGCAGGACGGCGACGGTGCGCTGCCCGGCGGCGGCCACGGCCCGGGAGACGTTGACACCCTTGCCACCCGGGTCCACGCGTTCGCCGGTGGCGCGCACGACCTCGCCGCGGGCCAGCGAGGGGACCTCGTAGGTGCGGTCCAGGGACGGGTTGGGGGTGACGGTGAGGATCATGCGCGTACCACTTCCGTGCCGCCGCGTTCGATCGCGAGGGCGTCGTCCGGGCTCAGCCCGCTGTCGGTGATGAGCAGGTCCACGTCGTTCAGGTCGCCGAAGCGGGCGAAGTGTTCCTGGCCGTGCTTGGAGGAGTCGGCGAGGAGTACGACCCGGCGGGCGGCGGCCATCGCCGCCCGCTTCACCGCGGCCTCGGCGAGGTCCGGGGTGGTGAGCCCGTGCTCGGGGGAGAAGCCGTTGGCCGCCACGAACAGCACGTCGGCGCGGATCTCGCCGTACGCGCGCAGCGCCCAGGCGTCCACGGCGGCGCGTGTGCGGTGCCGTACGCGTCCGCCGACGAGGTGCAGCTGGAGGCCGGGGTGGTCGGCGAGGCGGGCCGCGATGGGGAGGCTGTGCGTGACGACCGTGAGGGAGAGCTCCACCGGCAGCGAGCCGGCGAGCCGGGCGACCGTGGAACCGGCGTCCACGATGACCGTGCCGTCGACGGGAACCTCGGCCAGGGCCGCCTTGGCGATGCGGTCCTTCTCGTCGGCGGCGGTCGTCTCGCGTTCGGCGAGGTCCGGCTCGAAGTCGAGGCGGCCGACCGGGATGGCACCGCCGTGCACCCGGCGGACCAGTCCCGCCCGGTCGAGGGTCTTCAGGTCCCGGCGGATCGTCTCCGCGGTCACCTGGAACTCCTCGGCCAGCGACACCACGTCCACCCGCCCGCTCTCGCGGGCGAGCCGCATGATCGCCTGCTGGCGCTCCGGTGCGTACATGTCCACTCACCTCCGAACCGTGCCCGAACGTGTGGTTTAGAAATGAATGGTACGGCTCCATTTCAGGAAAGTAAACAGGTCCGGGCGCAATCGGGCATGAGTGGGCTTCTGCTTGTGCCCGTTTTGCCTCGACCGCCCGATCGGCCGCCTGGGACGCGAGAGCGGCGCACGGCCGGAGGGCCGGGCGTCCCGCGCGGGTGCCCGGCCCTCCGGCCGCTCCTCGTCGTCTCGCCTCCTGTCACGCCCCCCTCGCCCACGGTCACGCCCCCGGCTCAGGGCACGCACTGCGGCTCAGGGCACGAACTGCGGCTTCCGGTCCTCCGCCGCGGCGTCGCCCCGCCCTCCGCCGGCGGTCGCTGCGGTGTCCACGGTGTCCGCAGTACCGCTTGCGGCGCCCGCCGCCCCGTCCGCCGTCCCCGGCGCACGGCCGGCATCCACCGGCTCCGGCCCTCCCGGCACCTCCGCGCCGTCCACGTGCTGAGCCGGCCGCCCGGGCAGCGCGAACATCAGCAGGAAGATCAAACCCATCACCGCGGCGACCCAGCCCAGCGCGTGCTGGAACCCGTCGGCGAAGGCGGGGCCCACCTCGCCCCGGGCAAGGCGTTCGTCGATCACGCCGAAGAACACCACCGAGACCAGGCCGAGTCCGAGCGCGTTGCCCATCTGCTGCACCGTGTTGATCAGCCCCGACGCCGACCCGGCGTGGGCGTGCGGCACCTCGGACAGCACCGCGTCCGTCAGCGGGGCGACGATCAGGCCCATGCCGACGCCCATGACCACCAGCGGCAGCGCCATCTGCCAGGAGGAGATGCCCATGCCGTAGCGCTCGGACTCCCAGATGTAGAGCAGCACGCCGACGGCCATCACCAGCGCCCCGGCCTGGAGCACCTTCCGCCCGAAGCGCGGCACGAGCAGCTGCACCGACAGGCCGGCGGCCACGGAGACGGCGATGGAGAACGGCACCCCCGTCAGGCCCGCCCGCAGGGCGGTCCAGCCCAGGCCGACCTGCATGTACAGCGTCCAGACCAGGAAGAAGATGCCGAGGCCGATGCCGAACACGGTCTGGACGGCGATGCCCGCCGCGAAGCTCTTGACCCGGAACAGCGACAGTTCGATCAGTGGAGAACCGTCCCGCGCGCCCTTGCCGCGCTCGTACACCACCAGCACCGCGAGCACCACCAGCGCGCCCGCCATCATCAGGTATCCCCACAGCGGCCAGCCCAGCTCACGGCCGCGGGTGAGCGGGTACAGCAGCATCAGCAGGCCGAGGGTGACCAGTCCGACGCCCACCAGGTCCAGCTTCATGGCGCGGGGCGCCTTCGACTCGGAGATGAAGCGGCGGCCCAGGATCAGGGCGGCGAGGCCGACGGGCAGGTTGATCAGGAAGATCGGCCGCCATTCGAGGCCGAACAGGTTCCACTCGGTCAGCAACGCGCCGAGCAGCGGCCCGGACACGGCGCCGAGGCCGACGATCGCGCCGAACAGTCCGAACACCTTGCCGCGTTCGTGCGCGGGGAAGGTGGCGTGCACGATCGACAGCACCTGCGGAACCATCAGGGACGCCGTGGCGCCCTGCAGGATCCGGGAGGCGACCAGCATCTCGGGGTTCACGGCGAGCCCGCACAGCGCCGAGGCGAGGGTGAAGCCCCCGACACCGAGGAGGAAGATCCGCTTGCGGCCGTGGATGTCACCGAGCCGTCCGCCGGTGATCAGCCCGGCGGCGAAGGCGAGCGCATAGCCCGCGGTGATCCACTGGATCTGACTGAAGCTGGCGCCCTCGTCGCGCTGGATGGTCGGGATGGCGATGTTGACGATCGTGACGTCGACCAGGTCCATGAAGGCGGCGGTCATCACGATGGCCAGCGCGAACCAGCGGCGGCGGTCGCCCGGAGCGGGCGCCGGAGCAGCGGGCTCGGCAGACGTGGGAGGCGAGCCGGAGGTGGAGTCCGTGTAGGTCATGTCCCGACGCTATGACGCATATAGGCCAGATCATGTCCTAGTCCTGCGGCATCCTGACGTGCATGACGACGGACACCCCGGCTCGGCTCCTGACGCTCCTCTCCCTCCTCCAGACACCCCGTGAATGGCCCGGCGGCGAGCTCGCCCAGCGCCTCGGGGTGTCCCGCCGCACGGTGCGGCGGGACATCGACCGGCTCCGCGAACTCGGCTATCCCGTCCAGGCGACCCTGGGTGCCGAGGGCGGCTACCGGCTCGTCGCCGGCAAGGCCATGCCGCCCCTGGTGCTCGACGACGAGGAGGCGGTGGCGATCGCCGTCGGCCTGCGCGCGGGCGCCGGACACGCCCTGGAGGGCGTCGAGGAGGCGTCCGTACGGGCGCTGGCGAAACTGGAACAGGTGCTGCCCGGCCGGCTGCGCCACCGCGTCAGCACACTCCAGGCCGCCACCACCCCGCTGACCAGCGGCGACGGGGCGAACATCGCCCCCGAGACGCTGACCGTCATGGCGTCCACGGTGGCCGGGCGCGAGCGGCTCCGGTTCGCCTACCGGGCGGCCGACGGCACCGAGTCCCGGCGCCTGACCGAGCCGTACCGGCTGGTGTCGACCGGGCGGCGCTGGTACCTCGTGGCCTACGACCTCGACCGTGCCGACTGGCGCACGTTCCGCGTCGACCGGGTGAGCGAACCGTTCGCGACCGGGGCACGCTTCGCACCGCGCGAGCTGCCCACCGGCGACGCGGCGGAGTACCTGCGCAGGTCGATGCACCGCCACCAGGAGTCCTACGCACTCGACGTCTCCTTCGCCGCCCCGGCCGACGTGGTGGCTCCCCAGCTGCCGCCCTGGCTGGGCACGCCGGAGCCGCAGGGCGAGCACAGCTGCCGCCTGCGCGCCACGGTGGGGGACGACAAGAAGTGGATGGCGGTCCGTCTGCTCCTCCTCGGCCATGATTTCACCGTGCACGGACCGGAGGAACTGGTCGACTGTGTACGTGAGTTGGGCGCACGCATGTCGAGGGCGGCGGGCGGCGGAGCAGCGGCCGCCGCCGGTCCCCCGCCAGCCGTAGGCCTCGGATCAGAAGCCGCGAACGGTCCCCCGTCAGCCACGGGCGGCGCAGCAGAAGCCGCGACCGGTCCCCCGTCAGCCTCGGGCGGCGGAGCAGAGGCGGCGACCGGTGACCCGTCAGCCGCCGGTGCCCGCCACGTCGTCCCAGGGGAAGTGCCGTAGCGCGGCCAGGTTGGCCAGGGCCAGTGCCACGGGACCCTGCGGGCCGTCGACGGGACCGTCACCGGACGCCCAGCCCTCCGTGGCCGTCCGCACGGCGGCACCGGCGACGGCGGCGGCGAACCGCAGCCGGATCCGCACGGCAACGTTGTCGGCCTCGGAGGAGGGGACATGCCCCCGGGCCGCCCGGCGCGCGGCGACCCGCTCCTCCAGCACGTCGGCCAGGGCCCGGTCCGACGCCTGGCAGACCTCGGCCCACACCCTGCGCAGCACCGGATCCGACCCGGCGAGCCGGATCAGCGTGCGCATCCAGTCCCACGAGGCCGCCGACACCCCTGCGCCCGGCGTCAGCGTGTGCCGTACCGCGCGTTCCAGCGCCTGTGGCACGGACTCCTCGGGCGGGGCCGCCCGCACCGCCTCCACCCAGCGCCCGGCGCCGGTCTCGTAGAGGGGGGCGATGGCCTCCTCCTTGGTCGCGAAGTACCGGTAGAAGGTGCGCGGGGCCACGCCCGCCGCCAGCGCGATGTCCTCGGCCCGGGTGGCCCGCAGCCCCTGCCGGACGAACAGTCCGGCCGCTGCGCGGGCGATCGACATACGGGTCTCGGCCTTGCGCCGCTCGGTCAGGGAGGGCGAAGGCGACAAGGAGTCCTGTGACGCCGGTGGGAGCGGGGAGGACGGTGGCGTCGGGGTGGTGCTGCTCACGCTCGGCAGGCTATGCCCATGTGGCACAATCTGCCATCTGGCGGGCCACCCCGGGGTTCAGGTTCGGGGTGGCCCGCTTTCCATGCCCTCAGCACGGGGATACGCCCCGGCCACCGGGCCGAGCCGGGCGAGCAGAAGAAAAGCCGGGCCCGGCGCCCGGGGGGAGGGCGCCGAGCCCGGCTCGGGGCGTCCCGGCGCCGGGGGGGGTGTGCGCCGGGACGTGGCTCAGTGGTCCGTCGTGCGTGGATCGGTCCGTCGTTGCGTGGTCATCGGCCTCGTCGGCCCGAGAGGGCCACGACGGTCCTCCGGCCCGAACTCCCGCACTTGCAGGTCTTGTTCCCGGAGCTCCGGGAGTTGAAGCGGCGCGGAACCGCCATTGTTCGCGCGGTCGTCCGCCACCTTGCGCACCGGCGGCACCGGCCCGGCCCGGCCCGGGCGAACGGGCCGGCTGCCGCGGACGCATCGTTGCATCGTCGGGGCCGTACAGGCCCGGGACTACCGCGAGAGGGCAGCCGGCAGCGGGGGCGCTCAGGCCACCGCGTCGAAACCGGTGTCGCGGGCCAGCTTCTTCAGCTCCAGCAGCGCGTGCTTCTCGATCTGCCGGATGCGCTCGCGCGTCAGGCCGTGCTCCTTGCCGACCTCCGTCAGGGTGCGCTCGCGGCCGTCCTCGATGCCGTAGCGCATCTTGATGATGGAGGCGGTGCGCTGGTCCAGACGGCCGATCAGGTCGTCGAGCTCCTCGCTGCGCAGCAGCGTGAGCACCGACTGCTCGGGCGACACGGCGGACGTGTCCTCCAGGAGGTCGCCGAACTGCGTCTCGCCGTCGTCGTCGACCGACATGTTCAGCGAGACCGGGTCACGGGCCCAGTCGAGCACGTCGGTGACGCGCTCCGGCGTGGAACCGAGCTCGGCGGCGATCTCGGTGGGCTCCGGGTCCCGTCCGTGCTCGCGGTTGAACTCGCGCTGCACCCGGCGGATCCGCCCCAGCTCCTCCACCAGGTGCACGGGGAGGCGGATGGTGCGGGACTGGTCGGCTATCGAGCGCGTGATGGCCTGGCGGATCCACCACGTGGCGTACGTCGAGAACTTGAAGCCCTTGCGGTAGTCGAACTTCTCGACGGCACGCACCAGACCGGCGTTGCCCTCCTGGATCAGGTCGAGCAGGGGCAGTCCGCTGCGCGGGTAACGGCGCGCGACGGCGACGACCAGCCGGAGGTTGGAGCGGATGAAGATGTCCTTGGCCCGCTCGCTGTCGTCGACCAGGGCCTGGAGCTCCTCGGGGGTGGCTCCGACGTTGTTCTCCTCCTGGCCGTCCAGGATCTGCCGCGCGAACACACCCGCCTCGATGATCTGCGAGAGCTCGACCTCCTTGGCGGCGTCGAGCAGCGGTGTGCGCGCGATCTCGTCGAGGTACATGCCTACCAGGTCGCGGTCGGCGATCTCGCCGCCGTGGGCGCGAACACTGCCTGCCGCGGCGACCGTCTCGCCGGTGGCGGACTGACGACGGGCGACGGCGCGGGTTGCCATGCGTGCTCCCTTGCGATGGTGAGGTCAGCGGGTGGTGCGGACGCTCGGACACCTCTTCACAGGTCTCTTCGGACTCTGCTCGGGTGCCCTGCATCCGTAGGAAACAACGACTGGAATCAGGACAGAATTCCCAACCTGACCCTCGATTTTTCTGATCTTGCAGTACCCTGTCCCGCCGCACTGCGGGAGGCTTCATGCCATCGGAACCGACGGAGATCCAGGTCAGGCCGGGCACCGAGGGTGATCTGGCAGCTCTCACCGACCTGTACAACCACTACGTACGTGAGACGGCCATCACATTCGACACGGCGCCGTTCACCCCGGAAGAGCGCCGCCCTTGGCTGCTCTCCCACCCTGTAGACGGCCCGCACCGGCTGTTGGTTGCCACGGGCGCCGGATCCGGGCGGATTCTCGGCTACGCCACGTCCAGCGCGTACCGCACGCGGCCCGCGTACGCGACGTCCGTGGAGACCACGGTGTACGTCGCGCCGGACGCGGGCCGCCGCGGGATCGGCTCGCTCCTGTACCGGTCCCTGTTCGACGCACTGACGGGCGAGGACCTGCACCGCGCGTACGCGGGCATCGCCCTCCCGAATGAGGCCTCCGTGCGCCTGCACGAACGCTTCGGGTACCGCCATGCCGGCACCCACCGTGAGGTGGGCCGCAAGTTCGGCCGCTACTGGGACGTGGCCTGGTACGAGAAGGAGCTGTAGGCCCCGCGACACCCCCGGGCACCTTCACCCGGGCGCCTTCACGGGGGCGCCTTCACGGGGGCGCCTTCACCCGAGCACCTTCACCCGGGCGCCTCCACACGGGCGGGCGGCTCAGCCGAACTGCACCGACCGCTTGGCCAGCCCCATCCAGAACCCGTCGATCACGGCCTTCTGTTCCCCGAGCTCACCCGCGGCGTCCGCGGCGCCCATGGTCACGAAGAGCGGGGCGAAGTGCTCGGTGCGCGGGTGGGCGAGCAGGCCCGCCGGCGACTTCCGGGTGAAGTCGAGCAGCGCGTCGACGTCGCGGGCGTTCAGTGCCTCCTGCCCCCAGGCGTCGAACTCCGCCGACCAGGCGGGGATGCCGCCCTGCCGGAGCGCGGCCAGGTTGTGGGTGAAGAAGCCGGATCCGATGATCAGGACGCCCTCGTCGCGCAGCGGCGCCAGGCGGCGCCCGATCTCCATCAGCTTCACCGGGTCGAGGGTCGGCATGGAGACCTGGAGGACCGGGATGTCGGCCTCGGGGTACATCTCGACGAGCGGGACGTACGCGCCGTGGTCGAGTCCGCGGTCGGGCACGTCCGTCACGGGCATGCCGGGGGCGCGCAGCAGCTTGCGGACCGATTCGGCCAGGGCCGGGGCGCCGGGGGCGCCGTACTTCACCTGGTAGTAATGCTCGGGGAAGCCCCAGAAGTCGTAGACGAGGGGGACGGTCTCGGTCGCGCCGAGGGCGAGGGGGGCCTCCTCCCAGTGGGCGGAGACGACGAGGATCGCCTTCGGGCGGGGCAGGTCGGTGGACCAGGCGGCCAGCTGTCCGGGCCAGACGGGGTCGTCGGCCAGGGGCGGGGCGCCGTGGCTGAGGTAGATCGCGGGCATGCGGTCCTGGGTGGCGGCGGCGGTCATGGCGACGGCTCCTTTCGGCGATGGTCCGGCATCGGCACATGCGGCTTCCGCTATCCGGTTCCGGCATCCGCATCCGGCAGACACTTGGCCTTTGCTTTAACTCTCAACTTCCACCGCCGACTGTACCCACAGTTCGTTTAATTTTCAAGGAAAGCGTCGTACAGTGGAGACATGAAAACGGCACCCGGCTCGGCGCACACCGAGGAACCCCGCTGGCTCAGCGACGACGAGCAGAGCGTCTGGCGCGCGTACATCGACGCCACCACCCTCCTGGAGGACCATCTCGACCGCCAGCTCCAGCGCGACGCGGGCATGCCGCACGTGTACTACGGACTGCTGGTCACGCTGGCCGAGTCCCCGGAGCGGCGGCTGCGGATGACCGAGCTGGCGATGGCCGCGAAGATCACCCGTTCCCGCCTCTCCCACGCCGTGGCCCGGCTGGAGAAGAGCGGCTGGGTACGCCGTGAGGACTGCCCCTCCGACAAGCGCGGCCAGTTCGCGGTCCTGACGGACGAGGGGTTCGAGGTACTGGCCCGGCACGCCCCCGGCCACGTGGAGGCCGTACGCCAGGCGGTCTTCGACCGGCTCACCCCGGAACAGCAGAAGTCCCTCGGCGAGATCATGAAGATCATCGCCGAGGGACTTCAGCCGTCGGAAGCGGGAGCGGACCTCCCCTGGCTGCGCTGACCCCTCCGGTCTGACCCCTCCGGGCCGGCCCTTCGGGGCTGACCGCGCGGGGAGCGCGCCACGGGGCTCCGGCGCGTCAGTGCATGACGACCGGCACCGCCGCCTCCTCCTTCGCCGCACCCTCCAGGGCGTCAGCGTCCGAGTCCGAGTCGGACGACGAGGCCGTCATCGTGCCGTCACCGGGCCGGCCGGCGTTGACGAGGACCAGGGCGATCACGGCGGCCGCCACCAGGATGCCCACCGCGAACCAGATCGCGCTCGTGTAGCCCTGCACCAGCCCCTGCATCCGCACCAGCTGCTGCTGGGACGGTCCGGCCGCGCCACCGATGTGGTCGGCGACGTAGGCCGTGGTCGCCGAGGCGGCGATCGTGTTCAGCAGGGCCGTGCCGATCGCACCGCCCACCTGCTGCGAGGTGTTGACCATCGCCGACGCGACCCCGGAGTCCCGGGGCTCCACGCCGAGCGTGGCCAGGGACATGGCCGGCATGAACGCCGTACCCATGCCGAGGCCGAGCAGCAGCATTCCGGGCAGCAGCAGGGACGCGTACGCGGAGCCGATCTCCAGCTGGGTCAGCAGCAGCATGCCGACGGCGGCGACCAGGAAGCCGGGGCCCATCAGCAGCCGGGGCGGGACCCGGGTCATCAGGCGGGCACCGATCTGCGTGGAGCCCGTGATCATGCCCGCGATCATCGGCAGGAAGGCGAACCCGGTCTTGACCGGCGAGTAGCCCTTCACGACCTGCAGGTAGTAGGTCAGGAAGAGGAACAGGCCGAACATCGCGATGATCGCCAGGCCGAGTGAGAGGTACACCCCGCCGCGGTTGCGCTCGGTCACCACGCGCAGCGGCAGCAGCGGCGCCCTGACCCGGGACTCGACGAGCACGAACGCGATGAGCAGGACGGCCGAGGCGACGAACATGCCGATCGTCAGCGCGTCGCTCCAGCCCTCGGACTCGGCGCGGGTGAAGCCGTAGACCAGCGCGACCAGGCCCAGCGTGGAGAGCACGACGCCCGGGATGTCGAGCGGCGAGCGGTTGCGGCCGCCGGACGGCTCACGGATGACGAAGTACGCGCCGGCCGCGGCGATCACGGCGAACGGGATGTTCACGAAGAACGTCCAGCGCCAGTCCAGGTACTCGGTGAGGAACCCGCCGAGGATCAGGCCGACGGCGCCACCGCCACCGGCGATCGCACCGTAGATGCCGAAGGCCTTGGCGCGCTCCTTGCCGTCCGTGAACATCACGGCGAGCAGGGACAGCGCGGCCGGGGCGAGCAGCGCGCCGAACGCGCCCTGCAGCGCACGGGCGCCGAACATCATCGCCTCGTTGGTGGCCGCCCCGCCGAGCGCGGAGGCCGCGGCGAATCCGCCCAGCCCGAGCACGAAGGCGCGCTTGCGGCCCCACAGGTCGGCGATCCGGCCGCCGAAGAGGAGCAGTCCGCCGAAGGCGAGGGCGTAGGCGGTGACGACCCACTGGCGGTTGCCGTCCGAGATGCCCAGGTCCTGCTGGGCGGACGGCAGCGCGATGTTCACGATGGTGGCGTCCAGGACGACCATCAACTGGGCGAGCGCGATGAAGACGAGCGCTTTCCAGCGGTTGGAGTCCGGCGCGCCGGGATCGGCCCGGTCAGCCGCCGGTCCCGCCGGTCCTGCCGGTGCGGTGGAGCCTGCTGAGGCTGTTTCAGACATGGGGGTACCCACTTCGGAACGTCGTAAGGGAAAGGGCCGTAACGGAAGTGCGGGGCGGCGCAGACGCGTGGATGCGCGGACGTGCCGCCGATGCGTCCGGAGACGGATGTCGCAGGAACCCGGAGACGGATGTCGCAGGAACCTTCGTAGGGGACTCGGAAACGTCGTAGGGATCGTCGAAGGGAACGCCGTAGGAAACGGCTGGGGGAACGTGGAAGGAAAAAGGGTGTCGTCGGGGAGCGACTCGTCCACCGGGCTTCAGGGCACCGGGACGGCCGCGGGGCGGTGCCGTCGGACGACGGCGGAAAGATGGGGAGGGGGCCTCACACCTGCTGCGGTGGGACGGCCCGGGTGAACTCCTCGGAACGACTCGGACGGAGTGGGTCTGGGGTCGGGGTCACTGGCGACGACTCAGGGAGCGCGCAGCTCCTCCACGGTCACGGCCGTGCCCGGCAGGGGACTGGGCGCGGGCGCCCGCATCCCGTCCAGGAACAGCTGCAGATGGCGGTGGACGAAACGGTCGGCATGCATACAGGCCGTACCGGCCGGGGGCCGGCTCAACTGCGCGATGCCGACCAGCAGATCGCCGAACTCCACGTCCGCACGGAGCTGCCCGGCCGCCTTGGCGCGGTCCATGAGCTGTGCGACGAGGTCCTCGACGCGGCGGCGCGCGTCCTCCAGGTCGGGGTGGTGCTGGTCGAAGGTGCTCGAGATGACCGGGCACAGCGCACTGATCCGCTCGTCGGCGGAGGTGTGCGCGAAACGCTCCAGTGCCTCGAAGGCATCCCCGGTCTCGGCGAGCATCTGCTCGGCCGCCTGCGCCGTACGGTCCATCACGGAGCAGACGACCTCGCGCACGAGCGCGTCGCGGTCGGGGAAGTTGCGGTACACCGTGGCGTTGCCGACGCCGGCCCGGCGGGCGACGTCGTCGAGCGGCACGTCCGCACCGAACTCGACGAGCATCTCCCGGGCGGCGGCGACGATCCGCTCCCGGTTGCGCACGGCGTCGGCACGCGGCCTGGGCACCTTGCGCTGCACTGGGTGGGCGGTCTGCACGATGTACTCCTGACAGTCGGGTCCGGCGTCACGATCCGGGGAGTGACTCCCCGTTTCACGCGAACACAGGTCTAAACGGGGAAACGCTCCCCGGTTATTTCCCGCCCGGGAACTCTTTTTCTGTGACCTGACTCACATTGCCGTGCCATGCCCCCGCACTCCCCCGAATGGCCCCCTTGGCACCCCCTGACCTCGAAAAACACACAATCGGCCCTGCCGACGGGCGCCCGCGCACCCCACGACGCAGGGTGATCGGGAGGGTGCAGTCGGAAACCGGCGGCTGCCATGTGGAACGGAGGTCCTGCATGCAGCCGCAGCCGAGCAGCCGACGTATATCGCCGCGCCGCCTGGCCGCCCTGGCATCCGTCACCGCCCTGACCCTCGCCGTCGGCACCTCGGCCGGCAACGGCAGCCTCTCCCCCGGCACCTCCGGCGCGGGCGCCGGACCGAGCGCCCCCTCCCCCTCCTCCGCCCACGGCCCGTGCCTGATCAGCAGCGCCGGCGCCGTCCAGATGTCCGAGGGCATGCCGACGGGCCCCGGATACGCCCGCTCCACCGGCACCGTCCGCGCCCTCACCCTGATGATCGACTTCTCCGACGCCGTCGGTGAGGGAGACGCCCTGGACCGCTACCGCGAGTTCTTCCCGCGCACCCAGGAATGGTTCCGCACCAGCTCCTACGGCCGCCTCGACTACCGCTCCGACATCCCCATCCCCGACTGGCTGCGCATGCCCAAGTCGTTCCGCGCCTACGGCATAGAACGCGGCGCCCCCTTCGACCCCGGGTACCGGCGGCTGGTGCGCGACATCGTCGAAGCGGCGGACCCCCGCGTGGACTTCAGGGCGTACGACATGGTGAACGTCCTGGTCACCCCGAACGCCGGCCCCTCCGCCCTGGACACCGTCCTGTCCGTGACCTTCGCCGGCAACACCGAGGCCCCCACCGCCGACGGCGTCCCCGTCGCCAACGCCTCCTTCGTCTACTCCCGCCAGGACGACGGCTCCGGCTCCTACGACAGCACCGGGTACCGGGTCCTGCCCCACGAGAACGGCCACGTCTTCGGCCTGCCCGACCTCTACACCGCCGAGGGCGGCGGCGCCGTCGGCCACTGGGACATCATGAGCGAGGACTGGGGCGCCAACAACGACCTGCTCGCCTGGCACAAGTGGAAACTCGGCTGGCTGGACACCGACCAGGTGCACTGCGCGGCGGCCCCCGGCACCCGGGACTACACCCTCACCCCTCTCGCCGACACCGGCGGCCCGAAACTCGCCTTCCTCCCCCTCGACGAACAGTCCGGCTACGCCGTCGAGGTCCGCACCCAGGCCGGCAACGACGAGGCCGTCTGCCGCCCCGGCGTCCTCATCTACAAGGTCGACGCCGACGTGGACACCGGCATGGGCCCCATCACCGTCTACGACTCCCGCCGCGACAGCGGAGGCTGCACCCGCAGCCCCAACGTCCACGCCGAACTCTCCGACGCCCCCTTCACCCCCGGCGAGAGCTTCGTCGACCGCCACGAAGGCATCCGCATCACCGTCGTCGAGGCCACCCGAGCCGACGCCTCCGACGACTCCGGCAGCGGCACCCCCACCTACCGCATCCGCGTCACCCGCGGCTGACCTCGGCCCCGGCTCCGACAAGAACCAGCCGCGCCGCTCCCGGAACCTCCGCGGGCGCCGGTCGCAGCCCCCGCCCCGGGCCCCGACCGGCCCACCCGCCGACTCCGATCCGGTACCCTGACGCCTGTGGTCCCGCGGGACCACAGGGCCGACGCACACGGCCCGGATGCCTTCGTAGCTCAGGGGATAGAGCACCGCTCTCCTAAAGCGGGTGTCGCAGGTTCGAATCCTGCCGGGGGCACACGGCACAGGGCCGGTTCGAAAGGCTTGATCCCTCGAACCGGCCCTGCTGCGTGATCACATCCGTGCCCCGGTGCGCTCCCACCGCACCAGTGCCCCGCCGTCAGCCTCCGTGGGGCACCCTCGGGCGGGTGACCGGCACGACGGTGAGGAGGTCGTCCAGCCCTTTGAAGTCTTCGGGGTTGGTGGTGAAGAGGGGAAGGTTCTCCGCCACTGCGATGGCAGCGATCATCAGGTCGGCCACCCGGCGGCGTGGCTTGCGGCCGGCGCTGATCACTGCGGCACAGATACGGCCGTAGATGCGGGCCGCTTCGGCATCGAAGGGGATGGGGTCGAATTCGTTCTCGGCGCGCTGCAGGACGTCGAGCCTACGGGCGCGTTCGGCGTGTTCGTCGTAGCTGCTCTGTTCGTCGTTGCGACGGACCTCGTGCGGACCGGCGGACAACTCGGCCAGGGTGATGGCGGTGATCGCCATTTCGTCCGGTAGCTCCTCGGGTGCCACCCAGCGGCGCAGAATCATGATGTTGGTGTCGAGGAGGCCCTGGTGATGCGTCGAGCGGTCAGCGGTCATAGGGATCGTCCGGGTAGGTGTCGGCCGTGGCGTCCTGATCGGCGCGGAACCTGTCAAGGTCGATGCCGGGAGCGGTCCTGGACATCGCGGCGAACTCCTGGCGGGAGACGAACCGGCGGCGTCCACGCAGCGGGACGAGCTGTCCGATCGGATGTCCGTCGCGGGTGACGGTGAACGACTGACCGCCCTGTATGGCATCCATGATCTCTCGGGACCGGCTGCGTAGATCCCGTTGGGTGATTTCGGGCTGAACGCTCATACCAACCAAGGTAGCACCGGGTGCTACCAGGTGACACATGATGCCCGAAGGCTTGCGCCGACAGAGCTCCGGGCCATAGGGCTCTGGCTCCGCTTCACGCACCCAAGGAGCGCACGAGCGAGCACGGGAGAATCGCCCTTCTGTCGAGAGTGGTCACGCCTCTGCGGAGCCCAGGGCGGATTCCGCGTCGTGGCCGCCCCAACTGCCGGGGGTGCGCCACAGGACCTGAACCCCGAAGACACCGAACACGGTGTCGGCCGACCAGTCCTCGGCGGGCGGTTCGGAGAGCACCAGGTAGAGGCGGTCGGCAGGAGCGGGCAGGGTGTGATTGATCTCCAGGAGACGGGTGGCTCCAGCGCGGAGGTCGGCGTAGGTGGAGCGGCCGGCACCGAGGACCTCGTAGAGGAAGTGCCCGTCGTCCGCGATCCGGCTGACGTCGACGACCGGGGAGTCGGTCGGCTGCAGGTCCTCCCAGAGCAGGGCGGCCTTGAGAGCGTGCCGTACCGCCTCGTGCTTTCTGCACGTGCGGTCGGCGGTCGCCGCGCTCTCCAGCGAGTGCAGAAGCCCCTGCGCTGGCGCGGGCGTGGCGGGCAGGTCGGCGGGGGTCACGGGCTCGGTTTCCTTCTGCTCGGACTGCTGTTCAGCGGTGGAGGGTGCGTCGTGGGTTTCGGGTTCGCCGGTGGCGACACGGCGCTGGAGCGCCTCCCGGGCTTCGCACAGGGCCTGGGCCCAGCCGGCGCGTGCCAGGTCCGTCCGGAGGCGGTTCAGGTCCAGGTCGCCGTCCTTGAGCATGCGGTTGGTGTGTGCCGCGAGGTCGCGCAGGAGGCTGAGGCGGTGCTTGTCCGGGAATCCGAGCACGCGACGCACGTCCACCCAGTCCGCCTGGTCGCGGCGGAGGACGCGGTTGGCCATGCCCTTGAGCTCGGACAGACGATCACGGGCGTTCTCCGGAACGCTTCCGTCACCGTTGGTCAGTTCGTCGAGAACGCTGAGCGCCGCCAGGTAGCGTTCCGCCATTCTCGGCGAGATGGGCTGGCGGCCACGCCGGTCCGCGGTGAGCAGGCAGTGGTTCGTCTCGTGAGCGAACACCCAGCAGTCCAGTACCGCGCCAGGGCGCGGGGGTACCGAGCCGTGGCGGACGGTCAGGACCAGAGGGACGTCGAACGCGGGCGACAGGGCCTTGACCCGGTACCGGCCACCGGGTGCCCGGCCGGTCACCCGGACTCGGACGTCTGTACCGATGTCGGGGACGTCAGCGTCTGCCATGTCTGGTTCGCCTTCGGTGGGTGCTGGTTCGGTACCGCCGCCGTCAGTGTTCGTGAGGGCCTCCGGGAGCGGGGACGTGTGCAGGACGGTCAGGCTCTGGGTGCTGCGGGTGAGCGCGACGTACAGCTGGCGCAGTCCGGCCGGGCCCCGGTCGGCGATGACGGCGGGTTCGACGACGAGGACGTGGTCGTACTCCATGCCCTTGGCCTGGGCGGCGGCCAGCACGGACACCGTCTCCCGTCCCTGCTCGGTGATGCCCTCGGCCAGGTCCAGCTGGCGGCTGATCTCGTCGAGCCAGCCGGAGTCGTCGGGGACGATGACCGCCACGGAGCGCAGGGTGTGTCCGTCGCTGGTGCCGACGAGACGGGTGGCATGGGCCACGGTGTCGTCGAGGAGCTTCCACGGCTCCGTCGCGACCGTCCGTACGGCCTCCTCTCCTGCCGCACGCACGGCCTGCGGGTACGTCAGCGTGGGGGCGACGGTACGGGCCAGCGGGGCGACGAACTCCATGATCTCGGCGGGCACGCGGTAGCTCGTGTTCAACTCGGCCACGCGCCAGTCGCCGTGGTCGGACAGGAGGGTGCCGAGGCGGTCCCAGTCGGTGTGGGTGTGGGGGCCGGTGGCCTGGGCGAGGTCGCCGAGGACGGTCATGGAGCCCTGCGCGGCGGAGCGCCGGCGCAGGGAGCGGGCCTGCATGGGCGTCAGGTCCTGTGCCTCGTCGACCACGATGTGCCCGTACCGCTGCGGGGTCTCCCCGGTGATGAGGTACCGCAGTTCCTCGAGGCAGACCCGGTCGTCGAGCGTCCAGGGATCGGCGTCAGCCGTGTCGGCTCGAGGGCGACGCAGAGCGGCCTGCTCCGCGGCCTCGAGAATGCCCTCGGCGCAGGTGCGCAGGAGGTCTTCGGAGTCGTAGAGGGTGCGGAGGGCTTCCCTGGCGCCGGGCGAAGGCCAGACACGTTCGATGAGGCGCTCGACCTGGCGGTTGCGTTCCAGGTCGCGGCGGATCGTGTCGTCGCGGCTGCGGCGAGGGGCGACGGCGACGAGTTCCCGCAGCAAGCGGTCGACGAGCAGCCCGCGGAAGCGGTCGCGGCGCTCACGGTAGGAGCCGTCGCCTTGGCGCACGTCTTCGAGGAGCGAAAGCATCTCGGAGCGCGCGACGCGCAGGGTCGTGCTGCCGACGGTGACGGTGAGCTCCGGTTCGGCACCCTCGTAAGAGGCAGTGGTGGTGAACTCGTCGACGGCCTCGGGACGGCACTCGATCTCGACGCGCCGCCGCAGGACGGCGGCCATGCGTTCGTCGGACTTCACCATCCGCGCCGCGGGGGTGTCGGTGCCGAGGATCTCGCCGTCCCACAGGCGCGTCACCTGTACGGCGTTGACGTTCCGGGTGCCGAGCGTCGGCAGCACCTGGCTCACGTACTCCAGGAACCGCTGATGGGGGCCGACGACGAGGACGTCCTGGGCTTTGAAGTGCCCGTTGTTGACGAGCCAGGTCACGCGGTGCAGGCCGACCGCCGACTTGCCGGTACCCGGGCCGCCCTGCACCACGAGGATGTCGGAGGGCGAGCCGGTGACCAGGGCCATCTGGTCGCGGCGGATGGTCTCGACGATGTCCCTCATGCTGCCGCTGCGCGAACGCTGAAGCTCGCGCAGGAGGAAGTCGTCGGGCTGTGGGGGCCTTTGGCGATGGAGGCGGGTGACGTCGGCGGGGGTGAGCGCGCGCGGCGGTGTCCCGTGCTGCCGCTGTGCATCGGTGGCCGGGTCCGCCGACGATGACGCCGGATCGGCGTCGTCCGCGGCCGGCCGCGGGGCAGGGACGGCGACGGAGATGTCGTCGGCATAGCCCTCGACGACGCGCTGCGCGCAGTGCAGCCGCCGCCGCAGCACCACCTCTCCCGGAGCGTCCGGCAGCGCGTCGAGCCACTGCTTCGCGAGCGCGTTGGTCCACTCCACGACGACGGTGTCGCGGGTGCGGACGTCGGACACGGCACGCCGGCCGATGTAAAAGGTCTCGGGCTCCCCACCGGGGCCCTCCTGCACGTCCACGCGGCTGATGACCAGCGATGCGTTGCCGAGACCCCCGTACGCCGCGGCTTGCTCCTCGGCCGCGAGACGGTTGGCGACACTGTCCTTGCCGCTCGCGGAGGCCAGGGCGACCGAGCCCCCGGTCATTTCGGCCAGCCGCGCGGCATAGCAGTCGTAGGCACGGTCCACCGCCTTCTGCTCGACGGCGATGATCTCTTCGCGCGTGGTGGTGCCCATGTACATGTCCCCTCCCCTTGCAGCACCCGGAGGACGCTGCGACGGGCATACGCCCGGCCCCCGTCGAAATAACTATCAGAGACCTGCCGGTAACAAACAGTCAGATGGTCAACGTCCCGACCAGCTCGCCGACCTCCGCCCGCCAGGCGCGAACCTGGTCGTGCGCGGGGCCGATCTCGTACTGGTGGTAGTGGCATCCCAGGCAGAGATGCGACCAGACGACGTTGGTGCCGCGAGCGGTCTCCACCGCGGTGTAGCAGTGGAGGCACGGCATCTTTGCCCGCATCCTGGTGTCGGCGAGTCCTGGCACCGCGGCGTCGAGCACACGGTCGATGGAGAGCTCCAGGGCGGTCCGCAGAGCGAGGGAGGCTCCACGGTGCCGGCCGGCAGCCGTGGCCCCCGTACGGGCGACAGGCAGCTGATCGGCCGTCAGCAGGAGCTCCTCGACCGAGGTGGCGGGAGTGCTCATCACACGGTCACCCCCGGCTTGCGCACCTTCTGCGCCATGATCTCGATGTCGTCCACGAAGCGGTGGGGATCGGTGATCTGCGCTCCCGTGGCGTGGGCGCCGTTCTGGCACTCCTTGAGGAGGTCCACCGCACGCGGTCCGCACAGGGTGCGCAGTTCCCGGTAGACGTCGCCGGTCCGGCCGGCGTCGCCGAACAGGGCCAGCGCCGCGACCTTCATGAGCTTGTCGGCGCTGCCGACGGCGGCCTGCAGCTCGTCCTCGGGCGCGCCGGAGCGGTGATGCCGGATCCAGGCGGCTTCGAGGAAGGCGTTCTCCTTGGCGAAACGACACAGGCCGGGCAGCACGTGGGTCCGTGCCGCTGACGGCAGATAACTGGTACTGGCGAGGGCCCGCGCGTCGTCCAGTGCCTGCCGTACCGGGTCTGTCACCGGCTTGACCTTCACCTTGGACGACTCGGCACGCTCGACCTCGAAGACCGTCACGGGCAGATCCTGGCTGGTGAACGCCCGCTGGAGCCGGGTGTCGTGGGTGAACACGACAACCTGTCGGTGCTCGCCGAGCTCGTGCAGGACCTGGGCGAGTCCGTTGACCTTGGCGGGGTCCATGGACTGCACGGGGTCGTCGATGACGATGAAGCCGAACGGGCTGTCGGCGGTGGCGGCCCGAGGCAGGAACAGGGACAGGGCGAGGGAGTGCTGCTCACCCTGACTCATGACGCCGAGAGCCGAGGCCTCCTGGCCGTCGACGGTGACATCCATGACGAGCTTGCGGACGTCGGCCTTCTCACTGCCCTTCAGGCTCACGGCCTTGAGATCGATGTTGCTCTCCTGGCGGAGCCGCTCCCAGATGAGCTGCGACTGGTCGGCGAAGCCTTCCATGCGCTGTTCCCGCAACTCGGCGGCCAGCGCCTTGATCCAGGCTCTCGCAACGAGGGTGGTGGGCAGGGTTGCCGTCGCCGTCCTGGCCAAAGACGTGAAGTAGCGGCGCCGCATCGGCCCGACCGGGCTTGGCTATGCCGAGGGGGCGGGAGTTTCGGGCGAGGGCGGCAGGGTGTCGGCGACGAACCAACCCCGCTGGGGCACGGCGTACACCCAGCCTTCGTCGGCCAGCAGGCCGAGCCCCCGCCGCACGGTCGTACGCGCGATCCCGTAACGCTGCACAAGCTGAGCCTCACTTGGCAGCATCCGCCCGGGCTGCCAGTCACCGCGCTGAATCTGCCCACGCAGGATCTCGGCCAGTTGTCGGTACGGGGTCAGCGGCGCGCCATGGTCGATCTCAGCATCAGGGTCCATGGACTTGACGCTAGGCAAGCCGACTGATGCACGCTCTTTGAGATACGTCTCGCGACGTATCGATACAAGGCGATACAATGACCCAAAGAAACGCCCCGACTGGAAGGGTGAGAGCTTCCATGCCGGGGCTGAGCCGACTGACAAGGAGTCGACCTATGCGCAGCCTACTGGCCGCGATTCTGGCCCTGTTCCTGCCGGCCCGGGGTGCCCATCGCGCCGCAGCGCCGCCGCCACTGCCCCCCATCTCCTGCCCGCCCGCTCCGGAACCCCCGCCCGCGATCACGTGTCCGCATCCGGCGGACGTCATCACCGCCGACGGCATGCCCCTGGTCCGGCCGTACGTCGTCGAATGGGAACGCGAGCGGGACGAACGTGACAGGCGCCGTCTTCAGCGCGAGCGGCGCCGGGCGGCGGTCCTGGCGACGCTGGGGCAGGACTACGTTCGGGTTCCGTGGCAGGTCGCCGTATGAGCACGAGCACGCCGCGTCTGCGCAGTCTCGGCTTCGACCCAGTCACCGGCAAGGATGCTCTGGCGGTCACCCACCCCGGCGGCCGTCTTGAGGAGCTGGCCGACGCGCAGGCCCTGAAGGCCGCCGCAGTCCTGGTGACGGTCGTCGGCGCCGTGCTGGAGGTGGAGAAGGCGTCGGACGCCGAGCTCGCCGCCTTCGTCACGCCGTTGCATGCCGCGCTCGAGGAATGCGTCGGCATCATGGCGGCCGACAGGGACAGGGAGTGACGGCGTAGGGCATTCCACCGTGAGACCGGTGGGTCAGCGGTGCCGGGGTTCGTCCCGGGTGCCGCTGACCCGCCTCCACCGCTGCTCCTTGACCTCAGGTCGGTATCCGGTCGTCACCCTTCTCGCACGCGTGGCGCTCGGCTGCCCGCCTCACTCCCGGATGAGACCGCGATGATCCGCCCAGGGTCACGGTGCGACTGCTCGTGCGAGGAGCGTTCCGATGTGCCCGGGATGCGGGGCATCGAGTATCCGGGCATCGGCTGTGCGGAACCCAGCCCGAGAGAGCAGGCGCTCCCATACCGCCGGGCGGTAGCTGTAGCGGTAGGTGAACATCGCCTTTCCGGCGAAGCCTCCCTTGTACATGCCCTGCGGCCCGTACGCGCCGGGGATGGCCGGAGGCTGGGAGAAGACCATGACGCCACCGGGCTTGAGCCTCTGTCGGACGAGCGGGAGGAGACGGCCCGGGTCGGTGAACCAGACGGCTCCGAAGATCGAGTAGATCGCGTCGTACACCTCCTCGTGCTCGCTCAGATACTCCAGGACCTCCGAGCACACGAACTCCGCGCCGGTCCCGGCCCACTTCGTGGTGGTCTTCCTGACCATGACGGGAGACAGGTCGACGCCCCGAGCGGTGATGCCACGTTCAGCGAGGTAGGCGAGGGCGCGGCCGGTGCCGCTGCCGATCTCCAGGGCGGAACGCGGGTTACCCAGTAGCTCTGGTCCGGGTCCGTGACCGGCGTACTGGGTCCAGCAGAAGCTCGGCTCCGCGTCGTCCTTGAAGGCGGAAGCGGCGTAGGTGTCCCACAGCTCCGTCTCGGCGGCGATGTCGTGTTGTGCGGGCAAGGCGATTCCTCTTCGCAAGGGGCGGCCCCTGTCCTCCCGTGGGCCGAGGACAGGGACCCGAGTTCGACGCCCTCGCCGACGCCTACGCCCGTATCGCCGGGCCGACCGGCGAGCAGGCCCGCGCCTGCCGCGCCCAGGCGGCCCGCTGCCGCGCCGAACTCGGCCAGGTCACCGACGCGCTCGCCGCGCTCCAGGGCGTGCTGAACGTCGTGCGGGCCGTCGACAGCGACGTGAGCGAGGAAGCCGTGGAGCTGCGGCACAACATCGGGATGCTGCTGCTGGCCCAGGGCCGGACCGCCGAGGCGCGGCAGGTCCTCGAACCACTCCATCAGGACATGTGCATGGTGTTCGGCCCGGAGGACGAGATGACCGTCGAGATCGCCGAGGCGCTCGCCGTGATCCGCCTCGACCTCGACGGTTCGGCTTCCTGACCCGCTTCCTCCAGAAGCAGCATCGCCAGAGCCATGCTGCTCTGCGACCGAGGATTTCGCGACGGTCACGTCGCCGGATGGTTCAGCGCTCACCGGTGTGGCCGCCAGGCCAGTGGTGCCGGTGCCGTCGGGGATCAGCCCGCCGTGCGAACCACGACGTCAAATCCAAGGTCGCTCAACAGCTTGGCTGCATGGTCCTTGCCGCCGGAGAACTCGTCGCGTCGCAGAGGGTCCCGTCCGGGCAGATAGCCGTGTGCCGCCCCGACGATGGCCTTCGAGTCGTACTCCTTGCCGTCGATCTCGAGCAGGTAGCTGCGCGACGGTCCGAACCCGTATCGCTCCAGGAACGCGTCCCGGCCGAGCCGGTCGTACTCCGCAACGGCCTGCAGAACCGCAGATCGAGTGATTTCGTTCAGCGTCATGATGGGAAGGTAGACGAAGCCACCGACATGTGGGGCCGTGACGTATGGGAAGAGTCTCCGGTGGGCGTCGTCGGGTCGTGGGCGCGGGCTCCGCCGGAGGAGACGGCAGCCAGGCTCATGGCACGCGGGACGGGCGGAGGACGTCGGTGCAACAGCATTGGCCGGAAGGGTCGCACGCCGATCCTGATGCGGCGAGAGAGCGCTACAACGCGGACGTGCGGGCATCGCATAGCGCCATGCGAAACCTGTTCCGCGTGGAATTGCCCGTTGCGCACTGGGGCTTGGTGATCGTGGTCATCGCAAGCGTGTTCGTGGGAGTGGTCTGGTCACCCCGGACAGGCGCGATCATCGGAGGGGCCTTCGCTGCTCTGTTCGTTGCCGCTCTCTGCGTGGCGCTTCTGGCAGGGAGCCGAGGGCGGGACGCAGTGCGCGCCGTATACAAGTTCACGTCCGGTTGGGCGAACTGGGTCTAGCCCTGGAGCCCTCTCGTACCGGGCCATGCACCTTTCGCGACTCCGCGTGCGCATACACAGCTACCGCCGTGATCACGGACACGGCAGTGCAGATCGCGATCGGCTCGTCGTGGCCACGGCGCAGACGGACAAGGCAACGCCAACAACTCTCGCACCGTGGGGTTCACATGGATCGACGGCACACCTGAGCCGAGTACCTGGCCGGCACCCGCCGGCTGTGGCGGTGTCGGTCCCCGTTCCCGGCCGATCGGGGGAACGCAGGGCGCGCCTCCGGTGCGGGCGCGGCCCGGCGGGGCATCCCTGGTGGAAACGAGGAGGAGACACGATGCCGCTCTACCTGACGAGGTTCAGCTATACGCCGGAGACGTGGGCGAGGCTGATCAGCCGTCCGGAGGACCGGGCGCAGGCCGCTCGGTCGTACATCGAGTCCGTGGGTGGGAAACTCCACGGCTTCTGGTACGCCTTCGGCACGCACGACGGCTACAACCTGTGGGAGGCGCCGGACAACGTGTCCATGGCTTCGGTCGCACTGGCGATCAGCGGAGGAGGAGCACTCAGCTCGTTCGAGACGACTGTGCTGCTGACCGTCGACGAAACCTTGGAGGCTCTGCGCCGAGCCGAACAGGTCCAGTACCGGGCTCCCGGTGCATAGCGCTGGGCCTCCGGTCAGAGCGCCCGGCCGTCCGAGGGAGCACCGGAGCCGGGCGTGAACGTCGGTTCGAGGTCGTGTTCGTCCATCGGCGATACGGCGGGCGTGGAGGCCGTTGCGGTCTGAGGAGTCGGGGGAGCGACGCATCCCGGGGTGGCGGGGCTGGGACTCTCCTGGCGTGCTACGGTCGGCCCCGTCGGTCGGGTGGGAGGGCGCAGGCTGCGGTTCCGCCGGGCAGGCGGTCTCGGTTGTCGGCGATGAGGCGGTACACACCGTGGGCGAGCCGGCGCACCGGCGGCAGGGTGAGCAGGGCGCCCAGGAAGGCCCAGCCCTTGCCCGCTCGGAGCAGGAGTTCGGCGACCGCTTGTGCTCCGCCGTACACGGTTCCGGTGGGGGTGATCCACAGGGCTTCGTAGGTGGCCCGCTGCTCGGTGGTGCCGAGGGAGGTCAGGTCCGCGTACTGCCAAGGGGTTGTGGTGCAGTCCGCCCGCAGCAGGCGTTGGAGGAAGGCGACCGACGACGTGCAGAAGCGGCAGTCACCGTCGTAGACCAGTACCGGTCGGGTCCGCATGCCTCCAGCGTGCCTCACCGGCGGGGGCGACGCGGGTGTGACCTATGTCGCGCCGGGCCTCGTCCCGAGCCGTCGGCGTGAAGGGTTCGTCGGGGGCGGTGGCCGGGGCGCTCGCCGGCGAGTGTGGAGGTCAGCGCGCCGGCGGCGGATCCGCGGGGTGGACATCGGTGGAAATCGGCGGGGTCGGCGGCGGGTCATATCTGTGTCCGCGGCAGGAGAAATAAGGTGCGGGGCGTGGCGGGTATTTCCCGCTGGCGGACGGAGTGTGGTTATCGACGGTGCAGGGGCGATCGCACCGTGCTACTGTCGATAGCAGTTGCAGGTGTGGTTGGCCGGAAGATTTATGTCCGACGGGGTAATCATCACGGCGACCAGGAATTCACACACGGTGAATTTCTGACACCGTCTCCGAAGGAGAAAATCAAATGGCTACTGGCACCGTGAAGTGGTTCAACGCGGAAAAGGGCTTCGGCTTCATCGAGCAGGACGGCGGCGGCGCCGACGTCTTCGCCCACTACTCGAACATCGCTGCCCAGGGATTCCGCGAGCTGCTGGAGGGCCAGAAGGTGTCCTTCGACATCGCTCAGGGCCAGAAGGGCCCTACGGCCGAGAACATCGTCGTCGCCTGACACACCGGCACTCACGCGTTTTCGCCAGCTGGGGCCCGCACCCTCGGGGTGCGGGCCCCGGCTCGCTGATGTTTACCGGGGCGTGTGACGTCAGAATCCGTCGCACCACCGATCGGTGATCATTCCCGGTCGGCCTGTCCGCCCCCATCGATTTCGGCTCGTCTCGAGATTCTCTGCGCTGTTCGTCTGCTGCGGGAATTCCTTGGTGCGCGCCGCATCAAGGAAGGTTTTGTTTCGCATGCAACGCACTCGTACGTCCCGCGCCCACGCCCGATTCGGTGGCGGCTCCGGAGCGGGTCGCTCCGGCGGCGGTCAGCGCCGTTCGAAGGGCCAGGGCAACCGGTCGGCCGGACGCTCCCTCCAGGGGGAGTTCGCGCCGCCGAAGACGATCACGCCGGGACTGCCCGCCGTCGAATCGTTCGCCGACCTCGACATGCCCGCTCAGCTCTCGGCCACGCTCGGCCATGAAGGCGTGACCGTGCCGTTCCCGATCCAGGCGGCGACCCTGCCGAACTCCCTGGCCGGCCGTGACGTACTCGGCCGCGGCCGCACCGGTTCGGGCAAGACCCTCGCCTTCGGCCTCGCGCTGCTCGCCCGGACGGCGGGACGGCGTGCCGAACCGCGCCAGCCGCTCGCCCTGGTCCTCGTGCCCACCCGCGAGCTGGCCCAGCAGGTCACCGACGCGCTCACCCCGTACGCCCGCTCCGTGGGCCTGCGGATGGCCACCGTCGTCGGCGGGATGTCCATCGGCCGGCAGGCCGGCGCGCTGCGTGCCGGAGCCGAAGTCGTCGTCGCCACGCCGGGACGGCTGCGGGACCTCATCGACCGGGGCGACTGCCGGCTGGGCGACGTCGACATCACGGTCCTCGACGAGGCCGACCAGATGGCCGACATGGGCTTCATGCCCCAGGTCACCGCCCTGCTGGACCAGGTGCGCCCGGACGGGCAGCGGATGCTGTTCTCGGCCACCCTGGACCGCAACGTCGACCTGCTCGTCCGCCGCTACCTCACGGACCCGGTGGTCCACTCCGTCGACCCGTCGGCGGGCGCCGTCACCACGATGGAACACCACGTGCTCCACGTGCACGACGAGGACAAGCGCCGGACCACGACCGAGATCGCGGCCCGCGACGGCCGCGTGATCATGTTCCTGGACACGAAGCACGCCGTGGACCGGCTGGTGAAGCACCTGCTGAACAGCGGTGTGCGCGCCGCCGGCCTGCACGGCGGCAAGTCGCAGCCCCAGCGCACGCGGACCCTGACCCAGTTCAAGACCGGGCAGGTCACGGCGCTGGTGGCGACCAACGTCGCGGCACGCGGCATCCACGTCGACGACCTCGACCTGGTCGTCAACGTGGACCCGCCCACCGACCCGAAGGACTACCTGCACCGCGGCGGTCGCACGGCGCGCGCCGGCGAGTCCGGCAGCGTCGTCACCCTGGTCACCCCCGACCAGCGTCGGGACATGAACCGGCTGATGAACGCGGCGGGCATCACCCCCCGGACCGCCCAGGTGCGGTCCGGCGAGGAGGAGTTGAGCCGCATCACCGGCGCCCAGGCGCCTTCGGGCGTCCCGGTCGTCATCGCGGCGCCGCCCGTGGAACGCCCCAAGAGCGCCTCGTCGTCCCAGCGTCGCCGTGGTCGCCGGGGGCGTGCCGGTCAGGGCCGCACGGGTCAGGGCCGGCCGGTCGGCGAGGGCGCGCGCCGCGGGTCGTCGTCGTCGCGCAAGGGCTTCGACTCCGCCGCCTGACGGCTCCACAGCAGGGCCCGGGCACCTGGTCGACCTTGTCCGCCGGGACCCGCCGCCGCTACCAGCCCGACTCTTCCGCAGGAGGCTCAGGATGACGCCGATTCAGGCGCAGCACCATGAAGCTGTTCGCTTGCCCGTGGCCGTCGCCGGGGCCGTGGGTGAGGGCTGGGGTCCGTCCGGGCCGCGTGTCCGTGACGACATGACGGTGGAGGTGGCGCTGTCGCTCATGGCCGGTGCCCGGGTCGATCACCTCGTCCTGTGCGACGCGGACGATCAGAGCACGGGCCTGGTCACCCGGGCCCGGCTCGCCGTGCTCCGCGACGGCCCCGCCTACACCGACCGGCTGCGGCTGCGGGACTGCCCGGAGGGTTCGTTCGCCGGGATCTGAGGAGCGACGCGGGCGGCGGACGGGTCTCGGCTCGCCCGTCGTCCGCCTGGCCCCCTGAGCCATCTCGTCCGCCCTGTCCTGCGTGCTGCTCCGGTCGGGCGCGCCCTCTCCGGGGCCGCCCGACCGGAGCAGAACTGTCACCTGGGGGCCTTGAGCCGTGGGCCCACGGGTGGAGATCATGGTCCGTGGCCCGTGGGGCAGTTGTTCGCACGCCCCCGGCCGGGACGGGATCGGCTACGGGACAAGGGCGGGGGCCCAGCGTGGGCAAGGGCGGGGAGTCCATACCGGACGAGGAGTGGGAGCGGTTCCTCAAGGAAGCCGAGGCAGGAACGCCGGGCGCGCCCGAGGAACCCTCGGCACGTGCCCGGATGGTGGCACGGCGGCTGCGGGAGGAGACCGGCCCGCCGGAGCCGTGGCGCAGTCACCGGCCGCCCCGGCGGCGGGGCGGCAAGACCTGGTACGTCGTGGGTCTGCTGGCTGCCGTCGCCCTGCTGGTCGTGGCCCTGGATCCGGGGCGGGTCGTCGGCTGGTTCGGGGGCGGGGGCGGCGACAGCACGCCGCTGGCCGCCGAGTCGGAACGGCCGGATGAGGCGCCGCCGACGGAACGGGCGCCTCAACGACCCACTCCGGACGAGCCGTTCAGAGGCTCGCCGGCTGCGCGGTGGCAGGCCGGGACCGCCGGGATCACCCTCCCCGAGGCCCGGGCCACCGGCTGGATGAGCAAGAGCGAGGTCACCCGGGCGCTCAGCGCGACCCGGGACTTCCTCGCCGCGTCCAGTCTCGATCCCGGCGTGCTGCGCGGGGAGCGGCCGGCGAAGGCGATCGCGCTGCTCAATCCCCACCAGAAGGACGTCCAGGAGTTCGTGGCGACCGCGTTCCGTACGCCCAGCCGGGAGAACGATCCGCTGATGCTGTTCAGCCGGTTCGAGAAGTCGAAGGTCCGGCTCGTCGGGGACGTCGTCAAGACGCGGGGGCGGATCACCTACCGCGAAGGTGAGCGCGGTGCGCTCGAGGTGAGCACGGACGTCACCTACGTGTATCCGGTCAGTCCTGCCACCGGCGGGAGCGACGAGGTCGTGCGCACCATCGTGCGCCGCGAGGTCGTCCTGAGCTGGGACGACCCGGAGAAGGTCGTCATCGAGCCGGGCACGTTCTCCCTCGTGTCGTACCGGGCCGACACCACCAACGGCGGCTGCGACACCGTCACCGGGTACTACGAGCCCCCGTTCGACGCCGGGCGCTCCGCCTCGCCGCCGGACGGTCCGCGGGTCGACCCGTACGACCGGAGCAAGTCGATGGACACGCGCATGCGGGAGTCGGGCGACAGACAGTGCGGGACCGCCACCCGCTCGTGAGCGGGGTGCTTCCAGGCGGCCCGTTCAGGAGGGAGCGGGCCCTCAACCACCAGCGAGAGCACAGTGGTTGAGGACCGACCCCGTCCACGCCCGGCCCTGCGCATCCGTACGTGACGGTTCCTCAGGGGCGCATCGCCATCACGACGTAGAGGCCGGCGACGACCGCGACACCGCAGAGAGCGACGAGGGCGAGCAGGGCACAGCCGAGCACTCCTGTCGTCCAGGCCGTCACCCGCCGGCTGAACCGCGTCACGCGTTCGGCCTGCTCGACCGCCTCGCGGAGGTCGGCGTCGCCACGGTCCTCGGTGCCGGCCGGGTGGCCGACGTCCTCGCTTTGGCCGACGTCCTCGCTTTGGCAGACGTCCTCGCCTTGGCCGACGTCCTCGCCTTGGCCGACGTCCTCGCCTTGGCCGACGTCCTCGCCTTGGCCGACGTCCTCGCCTTGGCCGACGTCCTCGCTTTGGCCGGTGTCGTCGTTCCGGCCGGGGTCGGCCACGGTTCCTCCTCCGGGGGACCGGTCGCCGGTGCCCGGCACGGTCACTCCCGTTCCACCGGCAGCCACAGTTCGGCCTCGGCCTCCGTGCCGTCCGCGGAGAGGCGGGTGCGCAGGATCTCGGGGCCGGAGCGGGTCCGGTACGGGTTGGACGGGAACCACTGGGTGTAGACGTCCCGCCACAGCTCCTGGATGGCCTCGGGGGCCGGGCCGGAGGTGGTGAAGACGGCCCAGGTGCCGGCCGGGACGGGCAGCGCCGTGGTGCCCTCCGGGGCCTCCGCCGATGTGACCACCCCGTGGTAGTAGTCGAGTTCGGTGCCCTCGGCGCGGCTCGGGTCCAGGTCGTCGCAGACGGCGACGATGCCCCGCGGGTCCTGGTCGGACAGCTTCTCCAGGCGCTCCGACAGCTGCGGGTCGATGCCACGGACGAAGTCGATGATCGCCTGGTTCGGCCCCGAATGCACCAAAGGTACCCGGGCCTTGAGGCCGACGACGGTGAAGTCGGGCCGGTCCACTACGCGGTAGCGCATGCTGCTGCTCCCTTCGACGGTGAGGCGGAAGGCCAGCCGGGGCTGGGAGACGAGCGCCGCGCCGGTGCGCCGGGCCTCGCCCGGTCCGATGCCGTGCATCGTGCGGAACGCCCGGGCGAACGCCTCGCCGGAGCCGTAGCCGTAGCGCACCGCGATGTCCAGCAGCGATTCCTGGTCCGCGAGCACCTCGGCCCCCGCGACGGTGAGCCTGCGGCGCCGTACGTACTCCGACAGCGGCATGCCCGCGAGTGCGGAGAACATCCGGCGCAGGTGGTACTCCGAGGTGGCCGCGAGGCGTGCCAGTTCGGCGACGTCGACCTGCTGGTCGAGGCGGTCCTCGATGTGCTCCAGGATCTGGTTGAGGCGGTCCAGCACTTCGGTGTCCTTCCTTGATGACGCTCACCACGCTAGGAAGCGGGCCCCTCCCCCGACCCGACATGCTGTGCCCGATCGGATCGGGTGGGGCCGGCCGCCCGGGACACGGCTCGGGCCGTCACCCGCCCTACCCGGCGGCGCTGTCCTCGGCCAGGGTGTGGGCGACCAGGGCGTTGGCGTGGCCGTGGCCCAGGCCGTGTTCCGTCTTCAGCCAGGTGACGAGTTCCATGTGCCGGGTGAGCGGCGACGTGCGGATGAGGTCCTTCCACTCGGCGATCGGGCGCCCGTACTTCTTCTCGATGGACGGGAAGTAACTGGCGGGGCCCTTCGCGGCGTTGGTGGTCATGCGATGCCTCGTTTCCGGTTCGGCGTGCGGGTGCTTGTGTGCTGTGCTCGTGGTGCTCGTGGTGGTTGTGCTCGTGCTCGTGGTGGTTGTGCTCGTGCTTGTGCTCGTGCTTGTGCTTGTTCTGACTGCCGGGGTGGGGAGAAGTCGCCGCCAGGCGTCGGTGATCCTCGTCACACCCGGGGCGGGCGCCACCCCTGCCCCGACACCTGCCCGGGGCCGCGTCGGCCACCCCGCGACAAATGCGTTGACGTGGGCCGAGGTGCCCTTGTTAGCCTGCGGGTTCTCGCTTCGTTCCGCTTCGCGCGGTGACCCTGAAGGGGTGTTTTATGACCCGGCCCGTGCCGAGTGCGCCTCGCCGCACCGCATAGTCGTCCGGCTGTCCGCCGGCCCTTGCGGTGGCGCGTCTTCGTGCTCGCTTCCGCGCGCATCCGCCTTCCCGCACGGCTCCCGTGAGCCGAGCCGTCGTGCGCGCGCGGTTCCCCTCGGCGAGGCCGCTCGGCCTGCTCTTGCTGTCGTGACCGACTTTTCAGCAAGGAGCATTCCGGGTGTCCCAGAACAACGCCCACAACACTCTGAGGATCGCCACCTTCGCCTGCGCGTGGTGCGGTCTGACCGTGTCCGTCACCGCGTCCGACGGGCAGCAGCGCAACCACTGTCCGTCGTGCCTGCACTCCCGCCACGTCCTCGACCACGTCGAGGGCGGGCCGAGCCAGTGCCACGGGCGAATGTCCCCGATCGCCATCGCCGTGCTGCGCACCGGCCAATGGCGGGTGGTGCACCGCTGCGTGCGCTGCGACGAGCTGACCTCCAACGCCGTCTGCGCGGACGACAACCAGCTCGTCCTGATGCGCATGGCGGTACGGCCGCTCGCCCAACCGCCGTTCCCGCTCGAAGCGTTCGGCACGCTGTGACGGCGCGGGACGAGGGAGGACGACCACATGCCACGACGTACCCGCTCCGGTGCGGGGGACGACCGTATGCGACGCGCACAGCGGCCGAAGCGCGTCCCGCGCGGCCGGGACGGACGGCAGGCGGACGGATTCCGCTGCGCCGGCTGCCGCCTGGACGTGTCCATGGACGCCCCGGGCACCGCGCACCGCAACCACTGTCCGAGCTGCCTGGTCAGCCTCCATGTCGACCGCAGGGTGCCCGGCGACCGGGCGTCCGACTGCCGCGGCCGCATGGAGGCGCTGGGGGTGTCGACCCGGCCTGACGGTGAGTGGATGCTCATCCACCAGTGCCGGTCCTGCGGCGAGCTCAGCGTCAACCGGATCGCCGGGGACGACAACGCGCTGGCCCTGGTCCGGCTGGCCGTGCGGCCGTTGACGGACACCGGTGTGGCGCACCGGGCACTGCTCACGCTGTGACCGTGATGGCGGGGGAGGCGGGAACGGCCGGTCGGCCGGTCACCCGGCTCCCTCGCCCCATGTCCCCTCCCTCCCAGTCGGCGGGGATCTTGACTACAAGTGATGGAATGCCTTCCGAGTACAGACCGCTTACTTGGCGCACATTCCTTCATTTCTTGAATGTATAAGCCCGTCATTGTCCAGATGGCGGTCGGCCGAGGAAAACCCGCGGCGCAGATCCGCGAAGAACCGTTTCCCCAGAGGAAAGTGCAGTGACGGGAGGTTCACCAGGTGCTGGTGTGCCTGCCGGTGACACACCGTCGCCAACTGCCTTGTCTCCAGGACTTGTATTCAACTTGCCGCCACCCTAACCTCCAACAAAGGCGAGGGAGCCGTCGTTTCCGTCTGCGCGCCGGGCGGAACAGGGGGGTCCCGATGATCCGATCTCGCGGGAAGGGACACCCGCCTCGTGGACTGGAATTCCGTCACTCTGCTCGCATTGGCCGTCTTCGGCTTTCTGGGGCTGTGCGTCATGCTCGCCGTTTCCCTGCTCCGCCAGCTGCCCGAACTGTTCGAGGCCTGGCACAACGCCAGACGGTCGTGGCGGAAACCGTCCGAACCGCCGGTCTCCCAGCGTTCGTCCCGCCCCGGCGGTGAGGACTGATCCGCCGGAGAGGAGGACTGATCCGCCGCCGTGAGGCGCGGGCCGGGAAAGCGGCCGGAAAAATGTCCCGCGGCGATGTCGAGAACGCGTGGTCCGCTCCGTCCTCGGGGTGAAGGCGGCCCACAATGGGCGTCTGAGGACCGAGGAGACAGATCATGGCCAAGTACCTGCTGCTGAAGCACTACCGCGGTGCCCCGGCCCCGGCCAACGACGTGCCCATGGAGCAATGGACGCCGGAGGAGATCTCGGCGCACATGCAGTACATGCACGACTTCGCGACCCGGCTGGAAAAGACCGGCGAGTTCGTCGACGCCCAGGCGCTGGCACCCGAGGGCACCTGGGTCCGGTACGACGGTGAGGGGCGCCCGCCCGTCACCGACGGGCCGTTCGCCGAGACCAAGGACGTCATCGCCGGCTGGATGGTGATCGACGTCGACAGCTACGAACGCGCCCTCGAACTGGCCGGGGAACTGTCGGCCGCCCCGGGCGCGGGCGGGAAGCCGATCCACGAGTGGCTGGAACTGCGCCCGTTCATGACCGCGCCGCCCACCATCACGGAGTGACCGGAGCCATGGACGAGGCCCGGCTCCGGAGCCTCACACCGGGCGTCCTCGCCGCCCTCGTCCGCCGCGGAGCGGACTTCGCGGCGGCCGAGGACGCCGTGCAGGACGCACTGGTCGAGGCGGTGCGCGCATGGCCGGCCGACCCTCCGCGCGAGCCGAAGGGCTGGCTGGTCACGGTGGCCTGGCGGAAGTTCCTCGACGCCGCCCGCGCGGACACCGCCCGCCGGCGGCGCGAGGACCTCGTCGAGGAGGAACCGGCGCCGGGGCCGGTGCCCGGCGCGGACGACACGCTCCAGCTGTACTTCCTGTGCGCGCACCCCTCGCTGACCCCGTCGTCCGCGGTCGCGCTCACCCTGCGGGCCGTGGGCGGGCTCACCACGCGCCAGATCGCCCGGGCCTACCTGGTGCCCGAGGCGACCATGGCACAGCGGATCAGCCGGGCCAAGCGCACGGTCTCGGGTGTGCGGTTCGACCGGCCCGGCGACGTCGCCACCGTGCTGCGGGTCCTGTACCTGGTGTTCAACGAGGGTTACTCCGGTGACGTCGACCTCGCCGCCGAGGCCATCCGGCTCACCCGGCAGCTCGCGGCCCAGGTCGACCACCCGGAGGTGGCGGGGCTGCTCGCCCTGATGCTGCTGCACCACGCCCGGCGCGCTGCCCGGACCGCGCCCGACGGCGCTCTGGTGCCGCTCGCCGAGCAGGACCGCGGCCGGTGGGACACCCGCATGATCGCGGAGGGCGTCGGGATCCTCCAGGCCGCCCTCGCCCGTGACCGGCTGGGCGAGTTCCAGGCCCAGGCCGCCGTCGCCGCCCTCCACGCGGACGCGTCCCGCGCCGAGGAGACCGACTGGGTGCAGATCGTCGAGTGGTACGACGAGCTCGTACACCTGACCGACAATCCCGTCGTCCGGCTCAACCGTGCGGTCGCCGTCGGTGAGGCCGACGGACCGCGCGCCGGGCTGGCCGCGCTCGCGGAACTGGACGACTCGCTGCCGCGGCACACCGCCGTGGCGGCGTACCTCCACGAACGGGACGGCGCTCTCGCGCCGGCCGCACAGCTGTACGCGGAGGCCGCCCGCACGGCGCCCGACCTGGCCGAACGCGACCATCTGACCCGCCGGGCGGCCCTGCTCAACGCCCGTCTGCGCCGTTGAGGGCGGGCGTGGCCGGGGCCCGCTCCCGGCGGCCCGTTCCGTGGCCGCGGAGGTCCGTGACGGGCCCGTCCGGGCCGCCTGTGACCAACAAGCAACCGGATCGGCCTCACCACGGCGGCATACCCGGGCGCATACTGGTGACAATGACTAAGCCAGGTGCATCGAAGCGTTATCTGCCCACCAGCCCCTTCAAGGCCCCGGTCGCGCCGCCACCCAAGCACTTCACGGTGGGCGATCAGGTCACTCACGACATGTACGGTCTCGGCCGGGTACTCGGCATCGAGGACGGCATCGCGGCGCTCGTGGATTTCGGCTCGCGACAGGAGCGGATCCTCAGCCCGTACAACAAGATGACCAAGCTGTAGCGAGCTGCAGCGACGACGGCCGAGCCGTCACGCCGCGTACCGGGACAGCACCGGGCGGCGACACCGCTGTGCCCGGTCACGGCACGCCCAGGCCCCTCGGGGGCCTGTACCGAATGGGAGACCCTTCATCGAATCGACCCTGCTCTTCTCCGATCCGGAGGGGACGCCTCGCAACGCCGTCGGGACCTCACCGGTGCCCGCGACGGACCCTTTCCAGGCACCGGACCTGACGGACTTCCCGGCGGACTTCCCGGACGAGGAGGAGTTCTCGACCCCTCCGCCGGCGGCTCCGCGCTCCGGCGGACGGCCGCGGGGCCGGACGGGCCGCGGCCGCGGCGGCCGGAACGGCTCCTGAAGCCGGCCACGACGGCCACAGCGGCCTCATCGGTCCCACAGGACCGAGCGACCCAACGGCCCAGCGGCCCACCGGCCCACCGGCCCACCGGCCCAGCAGCGTCGCCGACGGGATCACCCCGGCGACCGGTCCCGCCCGCCCCTCCCCGTCGGCACGCCGACGGGCTCCCGGCCGGTCGTGTCCGTCGGCCGCCACGCCGACGGACACACGGGACGAAGGACACACGGCGCGCACACACGACGACCGACACGGGTGACGGCGAAGCCCCGGGACGACCCGTGACGCGCCGGGCAGCCCGCGACCGGCCGGTGCGCGACTCGCGCGGCCCGCAGCGCCCCCAGCGCCCTCCGGGCCCCTCACCTGCCGCCGGCAGCGACAGCGCGAGGTAGGCACAGACCCGTGCGGTGCGACGCACGGTGTGGCCCCGTCGCGTCAGGACGGCAGCAGGGAGCGCCGAGCCGCTTCAGCTCTTCCTCGCCGATCATGCCGATCCGCGATGCCGCGGTCCGCCCCTGCGGATCCACGACGATGGTGAACGGGTACGCCGTGAGCGGGACCAGCCCCTCGGCAGCCGGAGCAGCTGCCGCCCCTGGAGGTCGTGCAGGCCCGGGTGGGCGAGCCTGCCTCCCCCTCGAACGCGCCCGGAGCCCTCAGTGCTCAGTTACTCGCACCCCCCGGGACAACCCCGGCGCCTCCGCACGGCCCGGCACGGCACGCACCAGGACGCCCGGAGCCGGGCTCGGGGCCGCCTTGCGTCCGCGGGTGCACCGCGTGGTGCGGCACGGGTCGGTGCGGTGCGGTGTGGACGCAAGGCGGCGGCGTCCTGCGTCCTCCCTACGCGGCAGTGGGCCGGAGCTGCCCCTGACTGTCCGTCATCACGCTGCGGCTGCAGGCGTGATCGGAACACAGCGCGTCATGGGCCAGCGCCGACACGATGGCGGCCTGCGTGCGCGTCTCCAGGCCGGTCTTCTCCACGATGTTCGCGATGTGTGCCTTCACCGTCCGTTCGGCGATTCCCAACTCCCTTGCCAGCTCTCGGTTCCCCACGCCCGTACCGAGCAGCAGGAGGACTTCCTTCTCCCGCTCGGTCAGGGCCTCCAGCCGTCGCACGCCGAACCCCGGGTCGTGGCCCGGGCTCCGATGCGGGCAGGCCGTACTTTCCTTACCGGACCGTTTGGTCATGGCGGTCCTTCCTGACCCTGCTCCTCCGGCAGACCCCCGTGGCCTGGAAGGGCAGTGATCGGGCTCCAACTTACCCAGCCGCACTGACGTGAGCGCGACACCCGCCCGTCCCGACACACGGCACAGCGACGCCCCCGGAACCCGGCGGAGCAGGCGTCAACTGGGGTCCGAGGAAGCGGCTTTGACGTAGGTTGGTCGCACTGGTCACCGCTCAACGCGTAGGAGGCTCAGCCGTGTCGGAGGACATCGCCCAGGACAGTGCCGGTTTCGAGACACGTGCCCGGATCGATACGAGCAGGCCGCACTCGGCCCGCTTCTGGAACTACTTCGTCGGCGGCAAGGACCACTACAAGGTCGACCGGGAGATCGGCGAACAGATCAAGGAGATCTTCCCCGGGCTGGTCGACGTCGCGCACTCCAGCCGTCTCTTCCTCGGGCGCGCCGTCCGCTACCTGGTCGCCGAGCAGGGGGTGCGGCAGTTCCTGGACATCGGCACGGGCCTGCCGACCGCCAACAACACCCACGAGGTGGCCCAGCGCGCCGCACCCGACGCACGGATCGTCTACGTCGACAACGACCCCATCGTCCTCGCCCACGCCAACGCGCTGCTGACCAGCACGCCCGAGGGGCAGACCGCGTACCTGGACGCCGACCTCTACGACCCGGAGTCCGTCCTGCGGGCCGCCGCGCAGACGCTGGACCTGTCGCAGCCCGTCGGCCTGATGATCCTCAACACGCTGGGCCACGTCTCCGACTACGAGCAGGCCCGCGATCTCGTCCGCCGCCTCATGGCGGGGCTCCCCTCCGGCAGTCACCTGGTGATCTCCGACAGCACCGCGACGAGCGAGGGCATGATCGCGGCCTCCAACGCCTACAACGCGAGCGGTGCGGTGCCGTACCACGTGCGCAGCGTGGAGGAGATCACCGGGCTGTTCGACGGGCTGGACCTGGTGGAGCCGGGCGTCGTGCGGGTGCCGGAGTGGCGGCCCGACGCCGACGCCGACGAGGAGGAGGACAAGGCGGTCGACGCCTTCTGCGGAGTCGCGCGCAAGGCGTAGCCCGGGACACCGCTCTCACCCGACCGCCCCCGTCGTCCGATCCGGCCGGCGGGGGCGGACGATAATCGGGCCATGGCCTCTCCGGTAGTCAGGACGAACCCCGTGCACGAGCGGCTGCGGGCCGACGTCCTGGCGGTCGGGGCGCCGTACGCGCTCGTCCTGGCCGGCGGGGACGCGGTCAGGGCGCACGGCCTGGTGGACCGGCTCACCGGGGGCGTCGACGCGGCCACCGAGCACCCGGCCGGGATGCCGGAGATCGCCGGCGCCGTGCGGGAGGGACTGGAGCGGCGCGGCTGGACGGTCACGGTGACGGAGGCCGATCCCCTCGGCGCCCGGCTGCTGGCCCGGGATCCCGCCTCCGGTACCGAGTGCCGGGCCGACCTGCGCAAGGAGGTCCTGTGGCGGCCGCCCGTGCAGACGGCGGCCGGACCCACGCTGTCCCTGGAGGACCTCGTCGGGACGACGGTCCGGTCGCTGGCGGACCGGGGCCTGCCGCGCGACCTCATCGACGTGCACGCCGCCGCCCGGCGCTGGAGCCGTCCCGAGCTGGAGGAACTCGGACGCCGTCACGCCCCCGACACGTTCGACCTCACCGACCTCCAGTCCCGCCTCACCGGCACGGACTGGCTCGACGACGCCGAGTTCCACGCCCACGGCATCGACCCGCCGACGGCCACCGCGATCCGCCGCTGGGCCCAGGAATGGGCGGACGACATCGCAGAACGCCTGCTGGATGGCGAGGATCCACCGGAGGAGACGGAGTGACTTCTCAGGATGAGCACACCGGTCCGCCATAGCGCACGGTGGGAACGTTTTTGCAGGTCAGCACGCTGATCGCCTCCGTCACTGGTGGTGATGAAGCAGCGGACCGGACAAGAACCGGAAGGTGATTCTCACGGTTCTCCCGGGTGTTCGTGACTCAGACACCTGGAGGGGATTTCCTTGGCCTTGACGCATGCCGCGCGTCTGACCAGCGCGCTCGTCGCGGCGGCCGCACTGGTCGTGACCATGCCGTCGGCGGCGCACGCCACCGCCATCGGCTCGACTCCGGTCCGCACCTTCGAGTACACCGTCGGCGGGGTGACCATGAACGTGCCGACCGGCTGCATGTTCACCCACATCATCCGGGGCAAGGGGCGGAAGATCACCTATCAGAACGCCGGCGTCGACTGCGCCTTCGTCGGCGCGCTCAGCAGCGGCTTCTGCAACTGGCGCATCGACTTCACGTACGCCGACACGGGCAACAGGACGTACCGCACCTCCCGCGGCAGGACGCACACCGAATGCAAGATCGATCCCATGCGCAACAACGCCCCGCAGACCCTGCCTCGTTACGGCAAGGCATGTGCGCATCTCGTGGTGAACGGGGTGCGGCGTGTGAGTCAGTGCCACCACATCACGAAGTGAGCCGCCATGAGTGAGCAGCAGGAGCGGGGGACCGGGTCCGTCCGCGAGGTGCGTCGGCAGCGGGGCGGGGGTGTCGCGTTCGCCGTCGGGCTGGTGGCCGGGCTGGCGTTCTTCGCGTTCTTTCCCGGGTTGCCGCACGTCATCGACTGGGGTGCCATCGTCGTGTCGCTGGCCGTGGGGGCGCTGGCGCGGTGGGCGTGGCGGGCGTGGTGGGGCAGGGGCGTGCGGGAGGGGGACGGGCGGGGCGACGGGACGGGGTGAAGCCCCCCGCCGGGTTCGCCCCGGCCCGTCGGGCGGGGGCCGCCCCCGGGCCGGCCCCCGGTGGGTCAGATGGAGCGGGATCGCAGGATGGTGGCCATGCGGGATTCCAGTTCCTCTCGTTCCTGGGCGGCGCGTTCCGCCTGGGCGCGTTGGTAGGTGTGTTCGGTGCGGCGCATGCGGTCGGTGGTGTCGTGTTCGACGTGGTGGCGGCGCACCTCGTGTTCCATGCGGGCGCAGGCCTGCGCGACCTGGAGTTCCTCGGTGTGCAGGCGGCGGGTGACGTCGAAGCGGACGCCGAGGACGCGGTCGTACTCGGTCGCGCCGCTCATGAACTTGGCGAGGACGGGGAGGGCGTCCAGGGAGACCAGGAGCAGGTGCAGGACGACGGTGATGAAGAGGGCGAAGCCGTCCGACTCGGCGACCTTGCGCAGGGCGTGGGCGCGGGTGAGGATGCCGTCGGAGTCGAGGTCGGCCGCCCGGGCGGCGGTCTTGGTGTCGATGGCCTTCTGCAGCAGGGGCTGGTAGGCGTCCGCGGCCCGGTTCTTCCTGCTCTCCAGGGTCTGGCCCTTCTCCCGCATCCCGGCGAGCTGCTTCTCGTAGGTGTCGATCTTGCTGGTCCTGCGGTACGACGACGAGTCGTTGCGGGCCCGTTCGCAGGTGATCGTCACGTCCCAGCCGCCGCCCCGGCGGATCCACCGGTCGGGTCCGCACTGACGCCGCTCGGTGGCCATCTTGGCGTCGAGCTTCTCGTTGATCTCGGTGACCTGGCTCTGCAGGGTCTCCATGGCGGCCTTGTTGGCCTCGATCTGGTTGGTCAGCTCGGCCGGCGAGCCGGCCACCTTGAGCTGGTAGCGGCCGCACTCCGGGCGGTTGACGGTGGACGCGCCGTCGGTCGGGTTGCAGGCGACGAGCATGCCCCGGTAGTCGGCGACCTCCTGCTCCCTGCCGACGGCGATCTGCTGGCGGATCTCCTTGTCGAAGATCTGGAAGAGGATCGGCTCGGCGATGAACAGGCCGAGCAGGACGGACAGGACCAGGCGCAGCGCCAGCGACCACTTCTTGACCTTGGTGCCGTGGGTGCTGGACACCAGCCAGCTGTCCATCGCCAGGATGACCCAGAACCAGACGGCCGCGGCCGTCAGCACCGCCACCACCGGCAGGTCGGAGCGGAAGCTGCCCAGCGCGAGGGCCATGGACACGGCGCCGACCAGGGCGGTGTTGAGGACGAGGGCGCCGTACCAGGTGTAGCGGGTGCGTTCCTCCGGGACCCAGGCCAGCAGCGACTCGTCGATGCCGATGAGGCGGCGCAGCCGCGTGCCGGGGCCGGTCGCGCGGGGGGCCGGGCGGGCGGACCCGCGGTCGTCGTGGGAGGGGACGCTGCCGGTGTCCGGGCGCAGGGGTGTGTCAGTGGCCAAGGTTCGCCTCCGCGTCGGTGCCTCCGAGGTCCCAGTCGTCCTGGTCCGGATGCGCGTCGGGGTCGAGGGAGCGGGCGGGGTCGGCGTCCGTGCCGTCCCGGCCCGCGCGGCCGTCGGTCTCGTGGAGCTGGTGGGGGATGCTGCGGGGGGCCGCGCCGGGGATGGGGCGGCCGGCCGCGTCGGGGTCGGGCGTCGTGGGGCGGATCTGGTCGTAGGTGATGTCCTGGATGCGGTTGATGTGCGCGCTGGGGTCCGTCAACTGGCCGTCGAACAGGCCGCGGTCGAAGGCCTGCTTGCTCAGGGCGGTCCAGGCGGCCAGGTTCTCCCGGCGCTGTTCCCGGCGCTCCTCTCGCAGCAGCTGCGCGTCCTCGCGTTCCTCCTGGCGTTCCTGCCGGCGGTCCTCGAGCTCCAGGTCGAAGCGGCGGTCGTCCTCGCGCTGCTTGGCGGCGGCCTCGTCGCGGCGGGCCTGGCGGTCGAGTTCCTTGCGCCGGTCCTTGCGGTCGATCCGCCAGTGGGCCTCCTCCCGGTCGAGGGAGCGCTTCTTGAGCTCGTCCTCGAACCGGGTCCGCCCCCGCTTGTCCTCGAGCTCGTCGCGGCGGTTCTCGGCCTCGCGGAGCCGGTTCGACAGCTCGTCGGCGGTGATGTCGCCCTGCCGCCAGGCGTTGAAGTCGGCGAGCAGCGGGTCGTTGCCGATGAGGGTGAAGTCCGAGGTGAGTTCGTCGCGGTTGAAGCGGTTGCGTTCGGCGCGCAGGGTGAGGTCGTGCCGCTGGCTGTCGCTCTCGGACTCGCGGGTGAACCGGGCGCGCAGGCTCTCGAACTTCTGCCGGCCGTGCTCCTTCTTCAGTTCCTCGTCCTGCCGGAAGTGTTCCTTGTGCAGGGCGCCGGTGCTGCGCAGTTCCTCGCGCCGCAGCTCCAGTTCGGCCTCCAGCACGGAGCGCCGCAGGTCCGCCTCCTGCTGCATCTCCTCCCTCAGCCGGTCGCGCTCCGCCTGGTGCCGCTCGAGTTCCAGCCGGGCGACGTCCTCGGCGTGTTCGGCCGGGGTGCGGACCTCGACGAGGCCGCAGCGGACCCGCAGGCCGGACAGCGGGGCGGGCCGCATCTCGTGGTACGCGGTCAGGCGTGCGTCGATGCGGTCCCGTACGGTGGCGGACCGGTCGATGGGCAGGTCGTGACCGTCCTCGGTGAGCCCCGGCACGTCGCGGAGGTGGCCGAGCAGCAGGGCCTCCAGGTCGGTGACGCCGTCCCGGACGACGGCGCAGGCGTCCGTCACCGTGCAGTAGAAGGTGATCCGCAGGGTGAACTCGCCCGCCTCGCAGGACGGAATGCGGGTCTCCACGCCCACCGGCACCTCGATGCGCCGGTCGACGACCGTGACCGAGCCGGCCCGGGTGACGACCGGGTCGTCGGCGCGCAGCATGCCGGGGTCCTCGATGTAGTCGTCGCCCACCCGGAAGACGCGCACCTGGTGGGGTGCGATCCGGGGGATGTCCTTGTCGTCCCGCACGGGGCGCCTGGTGGGCCAGCCGACGCGCTTGTCCGGCCGCCCGTACTCGCGTTGCTCGACGAGGGGATAGTTCTCGGCCATACCTGTCAGTCCTCCGTGCTCAGTACGGCGGTAAGGAACGTGTCGGTGAGGGCGGTCGTGGCCCGGTCGGGGCGCCGCGCGGACAGCCGCAGGGCGCTGCTCAGCTGCGGCCGTTCCAGGGGGCTCAGCGCGCGCCCCACGGCGCGGCCGAACCGTGCGGCCACCGCGTCGGCGTCGGTGCTGACCGCGGTCAGGTCGTGCAGGGTGGCGTGCAGGGTGCGCAGGGCCTCTCCCCGGCGGGGGCGGTTGCCCAGCAGGCCCGCCCACAGCTCGCCGAGCCGGTCGCTCTGTGCGGGGTCCTGCTCCAGCAGGGCGGCGCACACCAGCCGGGAGGTGCTCACGGTGCGGGCACCGAGGAGGATCCGGACGGTCTCCAGGGTGGTCTCCCGGTGCCGGACGCCGGGGCCCGCGCCGCGGCGGGCCGCCCGCGGTCCGCCGAGGCCGTCCGGCCCGGTGCCCCCGCGGGCGTCGGGGCGTCCGGCCGGGCGGTGGTCCTTGAGCCGGTAGGCCAGGGGCCGCAGCACCGCGCCGGTGTCCTCGCCGCACTCCAGCAGCACGGCGACCAGCCCGGCGAGGGCGAGCATCGCGTCGTCGGACCGGTGGGTGAGCCTCAGCAGGACGTTCACCGCGTCCGTCGGGAAGCGCACGCCGAGCGCTCCGCTGAACGCGGCCGCGGCGGTGGACCGCAGGGCGGGATCGGCCGCGCGGGCCCACTCCCGGCCCACGCCGAGGGCGGTGGCGGCGAGGCCCTCGTCGAGGCACATGCACTGCAGCACCAGGGTGGCCGTGGACTGTCCGCCGGGTCCGGCGACACCGCTCGCCCACGGGTACAGGTAGTTGTCGGCGACCTCGTCGAAGGCGGGCCGGGTGAGCAGGGCCAGCGCCGAGGCGACGGAGAGCTGCACACCGAGGCCCGGCCGGCCGGCGACGAGTTCGGTGAGCCAGTCGCGCACCCCGTCCCAGTACGCGGTCGAGCGTTTCGCCCACAGCTCCTCCAGCACCCACTGCCGGTAGTGGGGGGCGGCGAACACCAGCGCGCTGCGGGTGCGGGCGCCCTCCTTGTGCTCCTCCACCGCGACCAGGCTGTTCTGGGCGAGCATCAGCCGGCGGTCGGCGCTGCGGCGGTGCGCCTGCGCCTTCTCCTCGTCGTTCGCCAGGACGGGAAACGTGGACGCCACCCACTGTTCGAGGCGCTCCTGACACGTCTCGAAGTCGCGGTAGCCGGCTCCGGTGACGAACGCGAGGGTGGTCACCTCCGTCCACTCCTGCGGGTCGCGTCCGCCCGCGAACCAGTTCCGCACGGGCTCCGCCGCGCCGCTGCCGTACTCCCGCCACACCTCGGCGGGGGCGGCTCCCTGGGCGATCCGGCCGGCGGCCTCGGCCACCTCGGCGACGGCGCACCCCGGCGGCATCTTCTCGACCGCCTGCTCGACGGTCCCGTCGGTGCACTCCGCCCGCACCAGCCGGATCCGCAGCACGGCCGTGAGGTCGGGCGGCTGCCACGGCACATGGCGGACGGAGCCGGGGGCCTCGCCCTCCACGGGGTGCACCGTGGTGATGACCAGGTGGGCCCCGGCCTCCCGCACGGCGTCCCGCACCCGCCGCCAGTCGAAGTCCGCGGTTCCCGTCGCGGCCTCGCGCATGCGGTCGATGAGGAGGTAGCCCACGCCCTTCTCGAAGGTGACCCGCCCGTCGGCGAGGTCCTCCAGGCTCCGGCCGGGCGAGAGCACCACGTACTCGGTGCCCTCGGCGACGGCCGCGACGAGGGCGACCGCCGCGGACCGCTTGCCGATCCCGGGCGGGCCCACCACCACGACCACACCGTCCCGCTCCAGGGCCCGTACGGCTTCCTCGAAGCAGTCGGGGCGGACGTACGGCCCGAGCAGCGCGTCCGCCTCACCCGCGTCCAGGCGGCCCACCGCGCGGCGGCGGGCGTTGGCGGTGGCGCCGGGGCCGCCGGCGATGCCGAAGTGGGCGCCGGGGGCGTCCAGGGCGCCGAAGAAGTACTGGTTGACGCTGTTGTGGGGCACGGCGGAGGACGACGCCGCGCGGCCGGACCCCGGCCCGGACCCGGAGGGCTTCTCCGGCTGCTCCGGCTGCTCCGGCTGCGTCCCGGGGGCCCGCTCCCCTGACGGCTTGCCCTCGGGGCCGATCCCCCCGCCGGTCCCGTCCCGGCCGGCCCCGTCCCGCCCGGTCCGGGTGTCCGCGGCATCGTCGGCGGGTCCGGAGTCATGGGGGCCACCCGAGGGGCGGGGGGTCCCGGGCTTCCAGGGCTGCCCGGGCTTCTTCGGGTGCTCGGGCTTCCTGGCGTGTGCGTGCTTCTTGACGTGTTCGTGCTTCTTGACGTGCTCGGCCTGCTTGGCGTGCTCGGCCTGCTTGGCGTGCTCGGGCTGTCGTGCCGGGCCGGCCTGCTCGGTGGGGCCGGCCTGCTCGGCCTGCTCTGCGGTGTCCGGCTTACCGGTCCGTCCGGTGGTGGTTTCCGTGCCGCCGGTCGTCGCGGTGTTCTCGGCGTCGTCCGTGCGCCCCGTGTCCCTCGCGCCCCCGGCGGCTCCTCCGGCGCGCGACTCGCTGCGTTCCTCGTCCATGGTCAGCCATCACTTCGGATCATTTGGAGATCCCGAAGACGGCCCCCTGCGCGTGGACGGTTCCGGAAATGACCTGAACCACCGTGTCTCCGGGTGCAGTTGGTGCATTCGGGGGGCGCGCGTCGGAAGTTTCACCACCCCTGGGGGTCGCCCGCTCGGGCTCCCGCTCGGGCTCCGCCGGGGCCTCCTGCCCGCCCTCGCTCCGGGCGGGCGGCGTCAGGTCGAGCGTGCGGATGTCGTAGCCCGGGACGCGGATCCACACCCGGCCCGCGAACTCCTTCTCCGCGACGCGCACCTCGCGGAACTCCTGTGCCCGGACCGTGGTGTACGCCTCGCGGACGATGTCGTTGAAGACCGTCGAGGACACCGCGAGCGCCATGGCGGCCTCGGGCGCCGCGTCCAGGGCCGAGCGCAGGGCCGCGCTGTCCAGCATGCGGCCGATCTCCACGGGGGCCCGGCCCTCGAAGCCGTTGGCCGCCGGGGACGCCGTACCGAAGTGCACCGCCACCCGCAGCCGCAGCCGGGACCCGGGCAGCCGGCCGTGGTTGAACTCGCGCAGCCCGGCGTCGAGATGGCGCATGAACGTGTCGACGAGGTGCGGCTCGGAGGCCCCCTCCGGCAGCACGGCGAGCACCGAGTCGCCGCCGGCCTGCGTCTCCCACCGCTCGCGCTCCAGGCCGGACGCCTCGGCCGCGTCGGCCAGGATGCGCTGGATGGCCCCCTGCAACTGCCGCTGCGTCACGACGTCTGCGCGGCCGTAGCCCTTGGCGTCGACGGCCAGGAGCAGTCTGCGACGGAACGTCATCATGTGGAACTCCCCGTTCTCTCGGTGGAGTCGGGCGGGCCCCGCGGCCCGGCGACTCCGTGGTGCACCGGCGTCCGCTCCCCCCACACGCGGACGCCGGTACGCCAGTCGTACACGTCTCGTACAGGGGCAACCCCGTCGAATTACGGGATGCGGGAGGGTCGGCACCGTACAGCGGGCCACGGGAGTGGCGGGCGGGGCCGGCCGCGCGCGAGAACCGGAACAGGACAGCCCGAATCCCGCAGAAATGCCGGATCTGCTGCCCCGCGGTGCCCGTCAATGGAGGGAGAGGCCACAGCGGGGCAGCACGCCGAGGGATGAGGGGGCCGCATGCCGTCCACCGGAGCCGAACGGGACAGCCGTCCGGCGCAGTTCATGTTCACCGCGCTGCAGAACACCCATCAGCACGCCGACACCAAGGCGGGCATCCTGGCCGCCGCGCAGGCCGCGCTGGTCGGCACGGCCGGCTGGTGGAGCAGACCCGCTCTGCACGCCGTCGGCGACGGCGGGCCGCCCGGGGTGCTGGCGGGGGTGCTCGTCGCGCTGTTCCTGGGCGGGCTGTTCGGCGGGGCCGGGTTCCTGGCCGCCGCGCTGCGCCCGCGGGTGCTGGAGCCGGGGCGCAGCAACCGCTACAGCTTCGTCCACCTCGCCACGGGCCCCGACATCCTGCCGCCCGCCGTCCCCGGGTCCGGCGACGAGGACGCCGAAGCGGCCCGGGAGCGGCGGGAGTTGTCGCAGACCATCCGCTTCCTGGCGCGGGTGGCGGTGCGCAAGTACCGCTGTCTGACGGGGGCTGTGGTGTGCACGGCGGTGATGGGGGTCAGTGCGGGGCTGCTGGTGGTCCTGCGCCCGCTGCTGGGCTGACCCTGAGGCGGCCCGGCGGCCGGCCGGGGAGCGGCCCACGCGCAGCCGCCCGCCGCCCGGGGCTACTCCCCGGCCGCCAGGTCGGCGATGCGTCGGAGGCGGGGCAGGTCGCGGATGACCGTGGATCCGTAGCCCGTCTCCAGCAGGCCCTCGTCGCGCAGTTCCCGCAGGCCCTTGTGGACCGTGGTCTCGGCGGCGCCGGTGAGGGCGGCCAGCTCGGGCTGGGTGAGGCGGCAGCCCAGGACCGCGCCGCCGTCGACCGGGTGGCCGTAGGTCGTCGCCAGCTCGACCAGGAGGCGGGCCAGGCGCACCTTGACCGGGTAGCCGCGGAAGTCGAGGCGGCGCCGGTTGGCCCAGCGCAGCCGGTCGGCGACGATGCCGGTGAGGGCGATGCCGATCTCGGGGCGCCGCATCAGCAGGGCGCGCAGCGCCGCCGGCTGCAGGACGAGCGCGGTGATGGTGCCGCAGGCCGTCACGGTGGCCGAGCGGGGGGCGCCGTCCATGGCCGCCATCTCGCCGACGGTGTCCCCGCCGACCCGGACGGCGAGCAGTGACGTCTCCCCGTTCTCGACGCGCGCGGTCACCTTGGCGAAGCCGGACAGCAACAGCAGCACGTGCCGGTCGTGGGCGCCCTCGCTCAGCAGGACCTGTCCGGCCTCGAAGCCGACCTCCACGCCCAGGTCGAGCATCTCCTCCCGGGCGGGCGGCGCCAGCCTGCCCAGCAGGCTGCCCGCGGGCCACTCGGCGAAACGGTACGGCGGCATCGGCACGGTCCCCCCGGCGGGTCGGTGAACACCGGCCGCCATCGTGCCCGCTCGGCCGCCGTCCGCGCCATGCGTACGCGCGGGGGCAGCGGACCGGGCGCGGGCCGTGGTAGAGGGGGGCCCGGGCGCCCCACGCGGGCCGTGGCAGAGGGGCCCGGGCGCCCGTCGCGGGCCGTGGCAGAGGGGCCCGGGCGCCCGTCGCGGGCCGTGGCAGAGGGGCCCGGGCGCCCGTCGCGGACCGTGCTGCGGCTCGGGTCGTCGGTGGCCGGAGCTAGCATCCGGGCATGACGACTGAAGAGAACACCGGTACCTCGCCCCTCGACGTGGAGATCGACGCGCTGAACGGCGGCTCCGCCGCGCTGGCCCAGTACGCCGGGAAGGCCGTGCTGGTGGTGAACGTGGCCTCCAAGTGCGGGCTGACCCCGCAGTACGCCGGTCTGGAGCGGCTGCACGAGCGGTTCGCCGAGCGGGGCTTCACCGTGCTCGGGGTGCCCTGCAACCAGTTCCTCGGGCAGGAGCCCGGCACCGCCGAGGAGATCGCGGAGTTCTGCTCGGCCACCTACGGCGTGACCTTCCCGATGACCGAGAAGGTCGAGGTCAACGGCGAGGGGCGGCACGCGCTGTACGAGCGGCTGGCCGGTTTCGCCGACGCGGAGGGGCACAGCGGGGACATCCGCTGGAACTTCGAGAAGTTCCTGATCGGCCGGGACGGCAAGGTCGTCGCCCGGTTCTCGCCGCAGACCGAGCCGGAGTCGGCTGAGGTCGTGGCGGCGGTGGAGAGCGCCCTGGCCTGACCTTCCCCGTGCCCGGGACGGCTGTCCGGCGGGGCGTGCCGCGTCCCCGTCGGCTGCCGTTGACCTTGCCCCTGGGGCAGGGCCGAGCGTGTGCGGTGCCGGGCGGAGGGACCGTCCGGTGACGGAGGATGCCGGGGTGGACGAGGAACTGCTCAGCATCGGCGTGTTCGCGGCACGGGCGCGGCTGTCCGCCAAGGCGCTGCGCCTGTACGACCGGCTGGGGCTGCTGGCCCCGGCGCGGGTCGACGACACCACCGGGTACCGGTACTACCGGGCCGGGCAGGTGGAGCGGGCCCGGCTGGTGGCGCTGCTGCGCCGGCTGGACATGCCGCTGGCGCGGATCGCCGAGGTCGTCGACGAGCCGGACGGTGTGCGGGCGGCCGAGCGGCTCGCCGCCTACTGGGCGGACGTGGAGACGCGGCTGGCGGGGCAGCGGACACTCGCGGACTACCTCCGTGGACGGCTGTCGGGGAGGAGCTCCGAGATGTACGGGAAGTTCACGGTCGAGACGGTGGACGTGCCGGAACAGGTACTGATCACCGAGACGCGGCACACGCTGGCGGACGAGCTGCCGGCGTGGATCGGTGCCTCGCTGGGACGCCTGGAGGAGGCGGCCCGTGACTGCGGGGGCGTGACCGGCGCCCCGTTCGTCGTCTATCACTCCGATGTGTCGATGGAGAGCGACGGTCCCGCCGAGGCGTGCGTACCGGTCGCCGACGAGGCGGCGGCCCGGGAGTGGGCCGCGCGCCGCGGCCCGGCTCGCGGGGTGGCGGTGCGGGTGGAGCCGGCCGGGCGGCTGGCGCGCACCCGGATCACGAAGGCGCAGGTGGCGCATCCGCAGATCATGGCCGCGTTCGAGGCGGTGGAGCAGTGGATGGCGGCCGAGGGGCTGAGCCAGGCGGGGCCGTGCCGGGAGGTGTACTTCGCCCCGTGGGACACGGCCGCACCCGGGGACCCGGTGTGCGATGTCGCGTTCCCGGTGTCCGGCCGCTGAGCGGCGGGGGGCTCGGCCCGGTCACGGGCCGAGCCCTCTCGGCAAGGACGGCGGACTCGACGAGAGGGCTCTGCGCACCGGCGGCGCTACTGCGGTTGCCGGTGGTGGTGCCGGGGGCACCCGGGGCGCCGGGTGGACCCGCGGCGCTGTGTGCACCCGCTGTACTGCTCGCACCCGCTGTACGGGAGGCGCGGCGGGCGCCCGTGGTGCTGTTTCCCGCGCCCGGTCAGGGCTTCACCGAGGCGACGAAGGCGCTCCACGCGTCCGCCGGGAAGGCCAGCTTCGGGCCTTCGGGGATCTTGGTGTCCCCGAGTTCCAGAGCCGCCTCGGTGGTGGACCTGACCATCACGCAGGCGCCGTTGTTGTTGGTGTAGGAGGACGTCTTCCACGCTTCCGTGGCGCCCAGACGAATTGCCATGATCGCTCCGTAGCCAGTTGCTGAGTTGCTGTCACCGGGCTGCGCATTCCGGCATGGACCCGCAGAACGGATTGCGCCAACCTGTGCTGTCGGTTGGCGTGATCGACGCTACTCGCCAACATCCTCTTTCGGAGCAGCCGTTCACTCGACTGGATGGCATATTCCAGGTGCGACGTACGGGGAGGCATGTCCGGCCTGTAGAATGCCGCCCCGCTCCCGTCCGGGACCCGTCAGGGCCTCAGCGCGCGTAGTCCTTCGCGAGGCGTTCCACCAGCTGACGGGACTGTTCGACGTTCAGCGACTGGGCCCGCAAGTGCTCGTACATCACGGTGTACTTCTGCACGTCGTGCGGCTTCTCCAGGTACAGGTCGCTGGTGACGCCCTCGATGTAGACCACGCTGGAGTCGGCCGCGTCGGCGAACTCCAGGATGGAGTACTGGCCGTTGATCCCGGCGTGGGCGCCGACCTCGAAGGGGAGCACCTGCACGGTGATGTGCGGCAGCTGGCTCAACTCCATGACGTGTTCCAGCTGTTCCCGCATCACCTGGCGGCTGCCGACGACCCGGTGCAGGGACGCCTCGTCGAGCACCACCCACAGCCGCAGCGGGTCCGTCTCGGCGGTGATGCGGCTCTGCCTGCGCAGGCGCACCTCGACCCGCTTGTCGTTCTCCTGCTCGCTGGACTCCGGCGACCCGCCCTGGACGATCGCCTCGGCGTAGGCGCGGGTCTGCAGCAGGCCGGTGATGATCTGCGGTTCGTACACCCGCAGCGACTCGGCGTCGGTCTCCAGGCCGATGTAGACGCTGTACGGGATGTCGCCGAAGGCGTGCCACCAGCCCTGCTGGCGGGAGTCCTTGGCCATCTGCATCAACGACTCGACGATGCGCTGGTCCTCCACCTCGTAGACCCCGCACAGGTCGCGGACGTCACGCTGGCTGATGCTGCGCCGGCCGTTCTCGAGGCGGCTGATCTTCGACTGCGACACCAGCAGCCGTTCGGCCACCTCCTCCGCCGTCATGCCCTTGAGCTCACGGAGCCTGCGCAACTCCTGGCCCAGCCGGCGTCGCCTGACGGTGGGATTGACATTGGACGCCACGGGACGTGCACCTCCGGCTGCGTGCCTCGTACTTGCTCGTACTTGCCACTTTGCGTATCTGCTGCTCAGCAGACTGCCACCAAGGTGCTTCCCACCGCTGGCAAACCGTGGATATGCGACGGGTGCACGTCAGTGTGCCGGGACGGGCGGCACCGGGGACCGCCGGCCGGCGTGCTTCCGGCACGCCGGTCGGGGCGGGGAGAGCCCTCGCTCTCCCCGCCCCGACCGGACAGCGGCTCCCGTGACCGGGTCTGTGACGGCCGCGGATGCGTACCGCGCCGTCCTGGGTCGCGTCGTGCGGTCCCGTGCCGGGCCTGCTGTCCTGTGCCGTGTGCGTGCCGTGCCGCATCGCGGTGCGGTGCGGTGCGTCGTGCGTGGCCCCCCGCGTGGGGGACGTGTCGTCAGTGGGCCACTACGCGCGCCATGGATCCGCGGCGCGGCTGTGCCGGAACCCCTCGGGCGGGCTCCGTCGTGCCCCGGCCGCCCGCACCGGGCTGCCGGGCGGCCGCCGATGCCGGGCTGCGGCGCGGCTGTGCGGCCACGCCGTTCTGGACGTCCATCACGGCGTGCGCCACGAGGCCGCCCATCGGGTCGTGCCGGATCAGGTCCCGCAACCGGGAGCGCGAGGACCGGCCCTCGTTCCCCGGGTACAGGTGCTTGCCGAGACCCACCGCGTGCGCCAGTGCGGCGAGCGCCGCGGTCCGCGGGTCCGGCGGCACGCCGGTGCGGATCGCGGAGTCCAGCCGGGCCCTGATCTCCCGGCTGATCTCGGTGTCCGTCGCCTGGTAACGAGTCGTCGGCAGTACCCCGCACATCTGTCCCGCCACGGCATGCACCATGCCGCACCGCTCCAGATGCGAGAGGTACGTCTGGCGGAGCCCGAGTCGGGGCCCGCCGATCCAGTGGACGGCCCGTACGGGAGCGCCACGCCTGCGCAGCAGCTCCAACGCGCTGTCCAGTGTCGGATCTCCAGTCGGCCGTGGTACGACCACGGCGATACGATCCCCGTCTGGGGCTATCCGTCCGGCCAGCGCCAGCTCCACTAGCTGCGCTCCGGCCAGACCGAGGTCGAGCGACTGCGGCTGCGCAGTGGTACCCGTGGTCGGGTCCAGTGCGAGCAACAGAAGCTCCTCCGGAAGTGTTCTGCGGCTCCTGCCCATCCATGCCTCCCCGCGTGGATGTCTGACAGGGTGACCCCTCTCACATTGGTCTGTCGAGAGCGCGTGACCGGTTCGTAAGGGAACCGGTAGGTATGTCGTTCTCGTCTACCACGTGGGGCCAGGCCCGCACACAGGACACTGGTACATGGTTCGGACAGCGCGCGGAGCGTTGTCGCGGGCGGCGGTTCACGGTTCGGTTGGCGCACGCGGGGCGTGCGGCACATGGAGGAGGCATCGGTGGCGGGCGAGTCCCCCGACAGGTCGAAGCAGCGTGCGTCGTCGGAAGAACCGACGCCGGGGAGCGCGGGTCCGGTTCCCGAGGCCAGGAGCGAGGCGGAGGACTCCGCCCGCAAGCGTGACCCGCGGCTGGCGGTGTCGCGGGAGCCGTCGCCGTCCGGTTCCGCCGAGTCCCCGGCACCGTCGGACGCGCCGGCCCGGGGAGGGGTCGACACGGCGACCCGCGTGCTGTCGGTGCGCGAGGCGGTGACGGCGGACGCGGAGGACGCGGAGGAGACCGAGGACGCCCCGGCCGCGGACGCCCCGGACACGGGCGGCGCGGGGGACGCCGGGAGCCCTGAGGGCACGGCGAGTGCCGGGAGCGCCGGGGACTCCACCGCCGGGACGGACACCGACGGCGGCACGGACGAGGCCGAGGCCGATGCCGACGGCGACAACGACAGCGACAGCGACGCCGGGACCGACGACGCCACCGGCGGCGACTCCACCGAACGTGACGATCCCGCCACGTCGGGTGACGCCCGACTGCGCGACGCCGTGGCCGCGTGGGTCCGCACGGCCGACGAGGCCCAGGACGCCCGGCCGACCCGCGACGACGACACGGCCGGGGACGAGGCGGGCGCCAAGGCCGCGGACGAGGACGCCGCCGACACCGGCGACGGTGCTGACGCCGACGCCACCGAGCCCCCGGCGCCCACCGCGCCCACGAAGCCCCTGGACGACGCTGCCGCCGACGGGACCGACGCCGACGTGGTCCCGTCGGCCGCGCACGCTCCCGAGGCCGCCACGACCGCCTCCGAGGCCGCGGACGCGCCCGAGGGCACGACGGACGCCCCCGACGACAGCGATGTCGCGGCCACGGCCTCCGCCGACGACACGCCCGACGCGGACCGCGAGGACCGGGACGACCGGGACGACCGGGACGACCGGGACGACGACCGCGCGGCCCGCGCCGACGAGGACGGCCAGGACGGCCAGGACGAAGACGGCGGAGAGGCCAGGGGCGGGGACGACGCCGACGATCGCAAGGGCCCCGTCGACCAGCCCACCGCCGTGTTCACCACGCTCCGGCCCTCCGAGCGGGCCGTCGACCAGCCCACCACGATGCTCAAGCTGGGCGACGCGGCGAAGGCGCCCGCCGGGGCGGACGAGGACGGCACCGGCGGCCCCGACGCGAAGCCCACGCCGGACAACAGGACCGACAAGGCTGCCAAGACCGACAAGGCCGATCGGACCGACAAGGGCACCGGGACCGGCGAGGAAGACCGGCCCGGGAGCGACCCAGCCGCGTCCCCCGAGTCCCCCGAGGCCCCCGAGTCGCCCGAGTCGCCCGAGTCGCCCGCCGAGCGGACCAGCAAGTTCGTCGCGCTCAAGCCGCTCGACGACCCCGGCATCCGCAAGCCGCCGGTCACCGACGCCACCACCGCACTGCGGACCGTCACGCCGGCCGCGCCGGCCGCCGACGCCACGTCCGCGCTCCCGCAGGCCGAGCCGGAGCGGACGACGCAGCAGCCGCTGCCGCCGAAGCCCCCGCTGGACCTGCTGGCCGAGCTGACGAACACCCCGCCCCCGCCGGAGACCCCGCTGCGGACCGCCGTGCGGCGGGTCAAGATCTGGACCCCGCTGGTCCTGCTGCTGGTGATCATCTTTGCGGTCGTGCAGAACATGCGTCCGCTTCCCGAACCCACGCTCGACCTCACCGCCGAGGACCGTTTCACCTTCGAGGGCGGCAAGGTCGACATCCCGTGGCCGGCCGACGGACAGGCGGCCCTCGACGTGCAGGGCATCGGCTCGTTCGGCTCCTCCGGTGAGCAGAAGCCGGTGCCGATCGCCAGTGTCGCCAAGGTCATGACGGCGTACGTGATCCTGCGCGACCACCCGCTGAAGAGCGGCGCGCAGGGACCGATGATCAAGATCGACGAGCCGGCGGAGAAGCAGTCCGACGCCGGTCAGGAGTCCACCGTCGACGTCACCGCCGGGGACGAGATCTCTCAGCGGGAGGCGCTGGAGAGCATCCTGATCGCGTCCGCGAACAACGTGGCGCGTCTGCTCGCCCGGTGGGACGCGGGGTCGGAGAAGGCGTTCGTGGAGAAGATGAACGCCGCCGCCGAGGACCTCGGCATGACCAACACGACGTACACCGACCCCTCGGGCCTGAACAACACGACCGTCTCCACGGCCGTGGACCAGGTGAAGCTGGGCAAGGCCGCGATGAAGCAGCCCGCCTTCCGCGAGGTGGCCGCGATGATGTCGTACGACGACTACAAGGGCGTCAACCACTCCAACTGGAACCAGCTGGTGGGCCACAACAACGTGGTCGGCATCAAGACCGGCACCACCACCTCCGCGCTGGGCAACCTGCTGTTCGCGGCGAAGAAGGACGTCGACGGCGAGATGCGCACCATCGTCGGCGCGGTGGTCCGCCAGCCCGCCGGGGGCAAGGACAACACCATCCTCAGCGCCGCGCTGACCGCCGGTGACGACCTGATCCGGGCCGCGCAGGGCGCGTTGGAATCGGCGGTCATCCTGAAGAAGGGCACGGTCGTCGGGTACGCGGACGACGGTCTGGGCGGCCGGACGCCCGTCGTGGTGACCGAGGACGTGAAGGCGGTCGGCTGGGCGGGCCTGTCGGTGAAGCTGACGTTCGCCGCGGACAAGGTGCCGCACGAGGCGAAGGCGGGCACCGAGGTGGGCTCGCTGACCGTCGGCGACGGCACGAGCAGTGCCGTCAAGGTGCCGGTCGCCCTGCAGGACGACCTCGTGGAGCCCGGCTTCACGGACAAGCTGACGCGTCTCGCCTGATCACGGCGAGCGGCGGGCACGCCCCGCCCCGCCGGCCGTCCTCCACCGCGGGGGACGGCCGGCGGGGTGCGTGCTAGCGTCACGAATCGGGCAGGTCGCCGGTCACCGGAACGCGGCCGTGGGCACCACGGCGGACGGGACGCTGCCGCCGAACAGAAGACGGGACACGGGGAGTGCCTTCAGGTGGCCACTGCGGAGCCGACACGCGCCGACGACGCCGATCAGGGCCCGGCAACGGGTTCGCGAATACCCGCGCCCGGAGCAGACGGGCCGGACGGCCGACCGCGCCCTGAGCCCGCTTCGGAACCGGTTTCCGAGTACACCTCAGAGCACACCTCAGAGCGCGACTCAGGGCACACCTCAGAGCGCGACTCAGGGCACGACTCCGCGCCCGGCGGTGCGCCCGGCCCCGGCCGGGGCGAGGAGCGGCTGCCGCGTCCGGTCCGCGCCGTGCGGGCCAGGATGCTGCGGCACCCGGTGCTGTCCGTCACCGCGCTCGCCGGGGTCCTGCACGTCGTCTGGTTCTTCACGTTCGCCAACAGCGGCGGCGACCTCGCGGCGCAGGACGCCTGGGCCGAGTTCGTCGGCCGCCATCCGGACCAGGCGTACAACCTGGCCTGGTACGGCGGCATGCACCCGGTGTCGTACAGCGTGGTGTCCCCGTATCTGATGTCCCTCCTCGGGGTGCGGACCACGATGATGATCGCGGGGACCGTGTCGGCCGGGCTGCTGACGCTGGTCCTGATGCGCAGCCGGAGTGTGCGCAACCCCCTGTGGGCGGCGCTCGCAGGCGTGTTCGCGCTGCTGTGCAACGCGGCCTCGGGGCGGGTGACGTACGGGCTGGGGACGATGTTCGCGCTCGGCGCGGTCGCCGTCGTCTTCTGCTGGCCGTACCGCTGGCGCTACAAGCGGTGGGCGAAGGCGCTGTGCGCGGCCCCGCTGGCGGCGCTGGCGACGATGGCCTCGCCGGTGGCCGGCCTGTTCGTGGGGCTGGTGGCGGTGGCGCTGTTCCTGCAGAAGCGGCGGCCGGGAGCCTGGGCCCTGGGGCTGGCGCCGACCGCGGTGGTGGCGCTGTCGGCCTGGCTGTTCCCGTTCTCCGGCACGCAGCCGATGGGGTTCGGCTCGGTGATCCTGCCGCTGGTGTACTCGGTCCTGGTGGTGTTCCTCGTGCCCCGGGAATGGCGGACGGTGCGGATCACGGCCGGGGTGTACGGGCTGGGTGTGGTGCTGGTCTGGCTGATCAGTTCGCAGATCGGCTCCAACATGACGCGGCTGGCGATGCTGTTCGCGGGCGTGGTGCTGGTGGCGGCGCTGCCGTTCGCGGTGCCCCGGAGCCGCAAGTGGTACGCGATCGTCGTGGCGTTCGTCGGGTTCACGGTGTGGATCGGGTTCAAGTCGGTCGACGACGTCGTGCACACCACCCCGGCGGCGTCCTGGGCGCGCGAGCTGGCGCCGCTGGTGAACGAGCTGCAGGAGGTCGGCGCGGAACGGGGCCGGGTGGAGGTCGTGCCGGCCCGCTCGCACCGGGAGGCGTCCGCGCTCGCCCCGTACGTGAACCTGGCCCGCGGCTGGAACCGGCAGGCCGACATGGAGCGCAACCCGCTCTTCTACGACGACACCCTGAACTCGGCGAACTACCACGAGTGGCTCAAGCGCTGGGCGGTGCACTACGTGGTGCTGCCCAAGGACGAGCCGGACGGGGACGGCGGGGAACGGGAGCGGGAGCTGGTCCAGCGCGGGCTGCCCTACCTGAAGCAGGTCTGGGGCGACGCGAACTGGCAGCTGTTCGAGGTGGTCGCCCCGACGCCGCTGGCCGAGCCGAACGCGGTGGTGGAACGGGCCGAGCAGGGCGCGATGACGATGCGGGTGGAGAAGGCGGGACGCGTCCTGATCCGCATCCCGTACTCGCCGTGGCTGAGCCTGGTCGACGCCGAGGGCGCGGCACTGGAGCCGCCCCGGGAGACGGAGGAGTCCGAGGCCCGTCCGGAGGGGGAGCCGAAGACGTACGAGAACGTCAACGGCTGCCTGATGGAGACGGAGGAGGACGCGAACGGCGACCGGTGGACGGTGCTGCTGGCACCGGAGCCGGGCACCTACCGGCTGGCCGCGCCGTACAAGTGGTCGCGGGGCACGCCCTGCCCGGAGGAACTGCGCTGATCAGCGCAGCCGGTCCGGGCGGGCGTCGGTGCCCGGGGCCGCCGGGGCCCCGCACCGGATGCGGGTGGACCGGTCAGACGGCCCGCGGGTAGCGGGCCAGCCAGGCCGCGGAGGAGGCGGTGGGGCTGTGCAGGGCGGCGCCCTGGGTCATCTCCATGGCGAAGTCGTCGGCGAGTTCCAGGATGGTGGGGCGGCCCTCCAGCTCGGCGAGCCAGGCCGGGGGCAGGGCCGTCTCGCCGTGCAGGGCGCCGAGCAGTCCGCCGGTCAGGGCGCCGGCGACCGCGCTGGGCCCGTCCTGGTTGACGGCGAGGCACAGTCCGTGGCGCACGTCCTCGCCGACCAGCGCGCAGTACACGGCGGCCGCGACCAGGCCCTCCGCGGTGCCGGCCCCGCTGAGCCGGGAGACGCGTTCGGGGGTGGGCATGCCCTGCCGGACGGCGCCCAGGGCCTGCTGGAGGGCGTTCGAGACAGCCTCGTTGCCGGGCAGCGCCGACAGCAGCGCGAGGGCGCTCTGGACGGCCGCGTCCGGGTCCTCGCCGCGGGCGAGCGCGTGCACGATCACGGCGTACGCGCCCGCGGCGAGGCAGGCGTCCGGGTGGCCGTGGGTCTGGGCGGCGCACTCCACGGCGAGCTGGGCGACGAGCTGCGGCTCCCAGCCGACGAGCAGCCCGAAGGGCGCGGACCGGGCTGCCGCCTCGGGGCCGGTCTCCTGCGGGTTCTTGGGGGCCTCGGGCGTGCCCATGGTGCCGTCGCCGAGGCCCAGCAGCAGTGGCCGGGCCGGGTCGCGGCGGGCGTACAGCCACTCCTCGCGGGCCAGCCAGCCGTCGTCCTTGCGGCGCTCGTCGGGGCCCCAGTCGCGCTGGGTGGTGGCCCAGCGCAGGTACGCCCGGTGCAGGTCGGTCGGCGGGTGCCAGGCGCCGGTGTCGCGGCGCACCTGGGCGCGGATCAGCCCGTCCACGGAGAACAGGGTGAGCTGGGTGAGGTGGGTGACGGCGCCGCGGCGGCCGTAGGCGGGGCCGAGGTCGACGACGCCCGCGGCGCCGTGCGCCTCGCGGATCGCGTCGGTCGTCAGGGTCGCCACGGGCGCGCCCAGCGCGTCCCCGAGGGCCACGCCGAGCAGCGTTCCGCGCACCCGGCTGCGGAAGTCCTGCTGCTCGCGGCGCCCCCACACGGGCCCGGTCGTCGCACCCACCCAGACCTCCCCGGACACCGTGCACACGTACGACGCCCAGCACTGTAATCGAACGGGGACGGCGGGTTCACGGCACGGATCGGTATCGCAGCCCCGGGCCCGCGTCGCGTCCTGTGCCGCGGGGGCGTTACTCGACGACCCGGACGGTGGTGCCGGCCGTGCCGAAGGCCCACAGGGCCTCGCCGTCGGCCTTGCCCACCCGGATGCCTCCCGTCCGGGCGCCCGGGTCGGCGGGCGGCGGGGAGGAACCGTCGACGGCGTTGGAGAAGGCGATGGAGACACCGGACCGGGCGGTGAAGTACATGATGTGCTCGACCTGGACGCCGTCGCTGCCGGTGGTGGCCTCGGTGCGGGTGCCGATCGTGTAGCTGCCGGGCTCCGGGGCGACCGTGCCCGGCCAGACCGGGAAGGTGCGGCGGGGCGCGTCGCTCGCGTCGACCAGCCACACGCGTTCGCGGTCGAGGGAGTAGACGATGCGGCGGCCGGTGCCGGAGTCGGCCGGCACGGCCTCGGGGTTCTTCTTCGAGGGGCCCGCGGACGGCTTCGGGTCGGCCGTCGCGGAGCCGTTCGGCTCGCTCGTGGCGGCGGCGGGCCTCGGCTTGGGCCCCTGGTCCGCCTGCACCGCGAGGACGGCCACCACGGCCAGCGCACCCGCGGTCAGCCCGGTCACCCAGGCCCACGAGGGAAGACGGGCAGGCAACGGTACGCATCTCCTCGGTCGGCGGAGTTCCGGCCCCCGGAACCGGAGGTCGGATCATCCTACTGCCCGTCTCCGGCCCTTCCCCAGCCTCTCCCCCGCTCCGCCCGGACCGCGGGCCGCCGCTCGCGGCGGCGGCTCAGTCCAGCACCGGCAGCAGCTCCGGCAGGTGCCCGTCGGACGCCTCCGCCGCGCGCCGGCGCTCCTCGGGGACCTCCCCGTACAGCGTCGTGCGCGGCTTCGCCGGGCGGCCGGCCGCCTCGGCCACGGCGACGAGGTCCTTGACCGACTTGTAGGAGCCGTAGGAGGAGCCCGCCATACGTGAGATCGTCTCCTCCATCAGCGTCCCGCCGAGGTCGTTCGCGCCGGAGCGGAGCATCTGGGCCGCGCCCTCCGCGCCCAGCTTCACCCAGCTGGTCTGGATGTTGGGGATGTGCGGGTGGAGGAGCAGCCGGGCCATCGCGGTGACCGCGCGGTTGTCGCGGACCGTGGGGCCGGGGCGGGCGATGCCGGCCAGGTAGACGGGCGCGTTGGTGTGCACGAAGGGCAGGGTGACGAACTCGGTGAAGCCGCCCGTCTGTTGCTGGATGCGGGCGAGGGTGCGCAGGTGGCCGAGCCAGTGGCGGGGCTGGTCGACGTGGCCGTACATCATCGTCGAGGACGAGCGGATGCCCAGCTCGTGGGCGGTGGTGACGACCTCGATCCAGGTCGCCGCGGGCAGCTTGCCCTTGGTCAGGATCCAGCGGACCTCGTCGTCGAGGATCTCGGCGGCGGTGCCCGGGATGGTGTCCAGGCCCGCCTCCTTCGCCGCCGTCAGCCACTCGCGGACCGACATCCCGGTGCGGGTCGCGCCGTTGACGACCTCCATCGGGGAGAAGGCGTGCACATGCATGCCGGGGACGCGTGCGCGCACCGCCCGCGCGATGTCGAAGTAGGCGGTGCCGGGCAGGTCCGGGTGGATGCCGCCCTGCATGCAAACCTCGACCGCGCCGACGTCCCACGCCTGCTGGGCGCGGTCGGCGACCTGGTCCAGGGAGAGGGTGTAGGCGTCGGCGTCGGTGCGGCGCTGGGCGAAGGCGCAGAACCGGCAGCCGGTGTAGCAGACGTTGGTGAAGTTGATGTTGCGGGTGACGATGTAGGTGACGTCGTCGCCGACCGCCGCCCTGCGCACGTCGTCCGCGATGCGGCACAGCGCGTCCAGGGCCGGGCCGTCGGCGTGCAGCAGGGCCAGCGCCTCGGCGTCGGTCAGCCGGGTCGGGTCGTCGGCGGCGGTGTTCAGCGCGGCCCGCACGTCGGTGTCGACGCGCTCCGGCACGAGCCCGGGGGCGGCGGCCTCGCGCAGGGCGTCCCAGTCGCCGTACACCTCGTCGAAGTCGTCGCGGCGGTCGCCGGTGCGGCCCTCGGTGTCGATGGTGCGGTGCAGGTCGGTGCGGCCGGTGGCGGTGAACGCCTCGTCGGGCTCCTGCCAGGGCAGGCCCTTCGGCAGGGCGTCCGGGCGGGCCAGGCCGGTGTCCGGGTCGGCGAGCGCGGCCACGTGCGGGCGCAGCCGGGGGTCCAGCCAGGGCTCTCCGCGCCGGACGAACTCGGGGTACACGCAGAGGCGTTCGCGCAGTTCGAAGCCGGCCGCGCGGGACGTCTCGGCCAGTTCGTCGATCCGGGGCCAGGGCCGCTCGGGGTTGACGTGGTCGATGGTCAGCGGGGAGACGCCGCCCCAGTCGTCGATGCCGGCCGCGATGAGCCGGCCGTACTCGGCGTCCACCAGGTTGGGCGGGGCCTGGAGGCAGGCGGACGGGCCGAGGACGTGCCGGGCGACGGCGACCGTGGCGACCAGCGCGTCGAGTTCCGCGTCCGGCATGCCGCGCATCGCGGTGTCCGGCTTGGCCCGGAAGTTCTGGATGATCAGTTCCTGGATGCCGTGGTGGGCCCGGGAGATCTTCCGCAGCGCGAACAGGGAGTCGGCGCGCTCCTCGTAGGTCTCGCCGATGCCGATGAGGATGCCGGAGGTGAAGGGCACCGAGGAGCGTCCGGCGTCCTCCAGCACCCGAAGCCGCACGGCCGGTTCCTTGTCCGGGGAGCCGTGGTGCGGGCCGCCCGGCTCGGACCACAGGCGGGTCGCGGTGGTCTCCAGCATCATGCCCATGGAGGGTGCCACCGGCTTGAGGCGCTGCAGGTCGGTCCAGCTCAGCACGCCCGGGTTGAGGTGCGGCAGGAGGCCGGTCTCCTCCAGGATGCGCACCGACATGGCGCGGACGTAGGCGAGGGTGTCGTCGTAGCCGTGGGCGTCGAGCCATTCGCGCGCCTCGGGCCAGCGGTCCTCGGGCTTGTCGCCGAGGGTGATGAGGGCTTCCTTGCAGCCGAGGGCGGCGCCCTTGCGGGCGATGTCGAGCACCTCGTCGGGGGACATGAACATCCCGTGCCCGGCGCGCCGCAGCTTGCCGGGCACGGTGACGAACGTGCAGTAGTGGCACTTGTCCCGGCACAGCCGGGTCAGCGGCAGGAAGACGCTCTTGGAGTACGTGATGACGCCGGGGCGGCCGGCCGCCTCCAGTCCGGCGTCCCGCACCCGGGCGGCCGAGGCGCACAGGTCCTGAAGGTCCGCGCCGCGGGCCTGGAGCAGCACGGCCGCCTCGGAGACGTCCAGTGAGACGCCGTCCCGGGCCCGTTTGAGGGCGCGCCGCATGGAGTTCCCGGTCGGGCCGCCGGTGCCGGAGGTCACGGAAGTCGTCATCCCTTGAGCATACGTTCGGGGTGATCAGGACGGACGGGCGCCGCTTCCGGCCGGTGCGAGCGGGCCCGCGGGGTCCTCACTCCGCGGTCGCTCCTCACGCCGCAGTAGCTCCTCATGCCGCGGTCGGTCCTCACTCCCCTGCCCCGTCGACGAACGGCTGGACGGCGTCGAGGGCCCGCAGCACCTCCGTCTCGCCCTCGGGCGGCAGCTGCACCACGGTCTCCTCGATGCCCAGCTCGGCGTAGTGCGCCAGCTTGCCCGGGGTCGGGTGGACGGCGTAGGGCACCACCTGGAGGGCCCCCGGGTCACGGCCCGCGTCGGCCCACACCGTCCGCAGGGCGGGCAGCGACTCGGACAGGCCGCGTCCGCCGATGGGCAGCCAGCCGTCGGCGTACTCGCAGATGTGCGCGAACAGCTTCGGTCCCGCACCGCCGCCGATCAGGGTGCGCGGTCCGACCACCGGTCCGCGCGGCTTCTGCACCGGCTTGGGGTGCGCGAAGCTGGCCCGCACGCTGGCGAACTCGCCCTCGTAGGCGGTCGGTTCCTCCGACCACAGGGAGCGCATCAGGCCCATCCGGTCGCGTACCAGCTCGCGCCGGGTGCGCCAGTCGACGCCGTGGTCGGCGGCCTCCTCGACGTTCCAGCCGAAGCCGACCCCGAGTGTGAAGCGGCCGCCGGAGAGGTGGTCGAGGGTGGCGATCTGCTTGGCCAGGTCGATCGGGTCGTGCTGGGCGGCGAGGGTGATGCCGGTGCCCAGCCCGAGCCGCTCGGTGACGGCCGCGGCCTGGCCGAGCGCGACGAAGGGGTCGAGGGTGCGGCCGTACTCGCGGGGCAGCTCGCCGCCCGCCGGGTAGGGGCTGGTCCGCTCGACGGGGATGTGGGTGTGCTCGGGCAGGTACAGACCGGCGAATCCGCGCTGTTCCAGCTCGCGGGCGAGCCGGACGGGGCTGATCGTCTCGTCGGTGAGGAAGATCGTGACGGCGATGCGCATGGGCGGCCTTTCGTACGCGGACGACGACTCATCAATACCGGGGGCACGCCCGGTCTGTCCATACCGACCGGTCGGCATACGGCCGGGCACCGGGCGGCCCGGTATGCCCCGTGGCGGGAACGCGCCGGTCCGGGCCCGGTGTTCGCGGGCCGCCGGTAGCCTCGTCCGGCATGACGTCCCGAGCCGCACGCAAGTACCGGATCGCCAGGGCGGTCCAGCGCCGGATCAACCCCGTGCTGCGCAGGCTGCCGTTGCAGACGGTCCTGGAGACCACCGGCCGGGTCTCCGGCCTGCCCCGCGCCACCCCGGTGGGCGGACGGCGGACCGGGGACGCGTTCTGGCTGGTGTCGGAGTTCGGTGAGCGGTCCCAGTACGTGCGCAACATCCGGGCCGACCCCCGGGTGCGGGTGCGGCTGCGGGGCCGCTGGCACACCGGCACCGCCGTGCTCCTGCCCGACGACGACCCCCGCGCCCGGCTGCGCCGGCTGCCCCGCCTCAACGGCCTCGCCGTGCGGGCCTTCGGCGCGGAGCTGCTCACCGTGCGGGTCGACCTCGACGGCTGAGCCGGGCCGGGCGTACGGAGCGGGCGGCACGGCTCATCCGGGCCAGACGATCGACTGCACCTCGCTGTAGGCGTGCAGGGCGTAGGAGCCGACGTCCCGGCCGACGCCGCTGCGGCGGAACCCGCCGAAGGGTGCCTCCATGTTCCGGCCGACGGTGTTGATGCCGACCCCGCCGGTGCGCAGCCGCCGGGCCACCCGGAAGGCGCGGGCCACGTCGGCGGACCAGACGTAGTCGATCAGGCCGTACTCGCTGTCGTTGGCCAGGGCCACCGCCTCGTCCTCGTCGTCGACCGGGACGACCACGACCACCGGGCCGAAGATCTCCTCGCGGGCCACCCGCATGTCGTTGGTGCAGTCGGCGAGCACGGTCGGCGCGACGTAGAACCCGCGCTCCGGCGGCGGGCGTTCGCCGCCCGCGACGACCACCGCGCCCTCCTTGCGGCCGAGATCGACGTACGCCTCCACCCGGTCGCGGTGCGCCGCCGAGATCACCGGCCCGACGACCGTGCCCGGCTCCCGGGGGTCGCCCACCGCCAGCCCTGCCGCATACCCGGCGAGCCGCTCCACCAGCGGCTCGTACACCGACCGGTGGGCCAGCACCCGGGTGGGGGCGGTGCAGATCTGCCCGCTGTAGAAGGAGAAGGTGGTGCCGATCCCGGCGACCGCCGACGCGAGGTCGGCGTCGTCGAGGACGAGGGCCGCGCCCTTGCCGCCCAGCTCCATCAGCTGGCGGGTCATCCGCCGCCCGCACACCTCGGCGATGTGCTGCCCGACCGCCGTGGAGCCGGTGAAGCTCACCATGTCGACGTCGGGCGAGGACACGGCCGCCTCCCCCACCGCCGGCGAGCGGCCGGAGACCACGTTGACCACGCCCGGCGGCACGCCGGCCGCCTGGAGCGCCTCGGCCAGCCGGTACACCGACAGGGGGTCCTGCGGGGCCGGTTTCACCACCACCGTGTTGCCCATCGCCAGCGCGGGGGCGACCTTCCCGGCCGGGTTGGCCCACGGATTGTTGTACGAGGTGACGCAGGTGACGACCCCGACGGGCTGGCGCACGGCCAGGGCGCCCGTCACTCCGGCCGCGCCCATCGGCCCGGCGTCGTTGATCTGCGGCGGGATCGCCCACTCGGCGGGCTCGACGCGCGCGTAGCGCCGGAAGCGGGCGGCGGCGACACCGACCTGCATGCCCCGCGCGGTGGCGGTGGTCGCCCCGGTCTCCGCCTGGGCGAGTTCCGCGTACGGCACGAGACGCTCGCGGATCAGCCGGGCGGCGCGGGCGAGGACGGCGGCCCGTTCCGCGGGGGCAGTGCGCGACCACGGGCCGAGGGCCGCGCGGGCCGCCGCGCACGCCTCGCGCACCTGCTCCGGTGTGGCTTCCGGGGCCCGGCCGGCGGTCTCCTCGGTGGCGGGGTCGGTGACGTCGTAGTGGCCGCCGCCGGGCACCACCCACCGGCCGCCGATGAACAGGTGCTGCGGCGCGCCGGTCACCGGGTGCTCACCGTCGCGGTGTCCCGGCCCGAGCGGAGCACCCGGCCGGGGACGGCGCCGGTGACGACGTCGTCGCGGATCGCGGCGACGCCGTTGACGAAGACGGCCCGCACGCCGAGCGCCCGGGAGTCCAGCCGGGGGCTGTCGCCGGGCAGGTCGTGCACGAGGGTGGCGGGTCCGGCGCCGACGCGCTCCGGGTCGAACAGGACGAGGTCGGCGTGCCAGCCCTCCTGCACGCGGCCCCGCTCGCGCAGCCCGAACAGCCGGGCCGGGTCGTCGGTCAGCATCTTCACGGCCTGTTCCAGCCCGGCCAGCTTCCGGCCGCGCAGACAGTCCCCGAGGAAGCGGGTGGTGTAGGGGGCGCCGCACATGCGGTCCAGGTGGGCGCCCGCGTCGGAGCCGCCGAGCAGGACGTCCTCGTGCCGCCAGGTCTCGGCGCGCAGCGCCCAGGAGGCCGGGTCGTTGTCGGTGGGCATCGGCCACAGCACGGTGCGCAGGCCGTCGGCCGCGCAGATGTCGACGAGGCAGGCGAAGGGGTCCTGGCCGCGTTCGGCGGCGATGTCCGCCACGACCCGCCCGGACAGGCCGGTGTTGGCGGCGCTGTAGGTGTCGCCGATGACGTAGCGGCCGAAGTCGGCGAGCCGCCGGAAGACGCCCGCCTCCTCGGAGCGGGCCCGGCGCAGCAGTTCGGCGCGTACGGCCGGGTCGCGGAGCCGGGCGATGCGCTCGGGCACGGGCAGGGCGAGGACCGGCCCCCAGCCGGGGATGAGGTTGAGGGCGCAGAAGGTGCCCAGGGACATGTTCATCGGGGTGAGGATCGGCATGGTCAGGGCGACGACCCGGCCGCCCGCCTTCCGGGCCCGCTCACCGGCCTGCAACTGGCGCGGGACTCGGTCCGGGACGGCGGCGTCGACGGTGAGGACGTTCCAGTTCAGGGGGCGTGAGGCGGTCGCGCTCAGGTCCGCGAGGAGGTCGATCTCGGTGTCGCTGAAGCGGTCCAGGCAGCCCGCGACGATGGCCTCGATCTGGGTTCCCTCGTGCTCGCCGACCGCGCGGGCCAGCGCCCGGAGTTCCCCGGGCCGGGCGTGCCGGGAGGCGACGGGCCGGCCGTCGCCGTCGGCGTGGGTGGCGGACTGGGTGGTGGACAGGCCCCAGGCGCCGGCGTCCATGGCGTCGTGCAGCAGCCGCACCATGGCGTCGAGTTGCTCCGCGGTCGGCTGCCCGCCCACCGCGTCCGGGCCCATCACGTGCCGGCGCAGGGCGCAGTGCCCGGCCATGAAGCCGGCGTTGACCGCGATGCGCCCCTCCAGCGCGTCCAGGTACTCCCCGAAGGTGTGCCAGGTCCAGGGCGCGCCCTCCTCCAGGGCGACCAGGGACATGCCCTCCACCCGGGACATCATGCGGCGGGTGTAGTCGGCGTCGTCGGGGCGGCGCGGGTTCAGCGGGGCGAGGGTGAATCCGCAGTTGCCCGCGGCGACCGTGGTGACCCCGTGGTTGAGGGAGGGGGTGGCGTAGGGGTCCCAGAAGAGCTGGGCGTCGTAGTGGGTGTGGGGGTCGACGAAGCCGGGCGCGAGGACCAGCCCGTCGGCGTCCTCGGTGGTGCGGGCCGGGGCGGTGATCCGCGGAGCGACGGCGGCGATCCGTCCGTCGCGCAGGCCGACGTCGGCGGTGACGGCGGGCGCGCCCGTGCCGTCGACGACCGTGGCGCTCCTGATCAGGTGGTCGAGCATGCCGCCGTCCTCCCTCACGCCCGCGCGGACTGCCGGAACCGGGTGGTGCGGTGCACCGGGTCGGTGTCGATCCGGGGGATCACATGCTCCCCGACCAGCCGGATCGTGCGGAGCGTCTCCTCCTTGGGCACGCCGACGGGCAGTCCGAAGCTCAGCTGGTCGGCGCCGGCCTGCTCCCAGCGCTTGCACTGGCGCAGCACCTCGTCGGGGTCGCCGCAGATCAGCAGTTCCTCCTCGATGAGGACCTCGACGAGTTCCTCGGTGTACTCGGGGAGCGTCTCGGGCCACGCGGGGAAGCCCTCGGGGCGGGGGAAGGTGTCGTGGTAGCGGAAGACCAGGGAGGGCAGGTAGTGCAGGCCGCCGGCGACGGCGGTGCGCACCGCCTCCTCGTGGGTGGGCGCGCAGATGGCGGTGGTCGTCACCATGACGTTGTCGTTGACGAAGGCGCCGACCGGTTCGGCGTCCACGATCGCCGACTTGTACTGCTCCAGGACCCACTCCATGTCGGAGACCTTCTGCACGCTGAAGCCGAGCACGCCGAGGCCCTTGCGGGCGGCCATGGCGTAGGAGGGCGGGGACCCGGCCGCGTACCACATCGCCGGGTGGGCCGGTCCGTACGGCTTGGGGAGCACCTTGCGGGGCGGCAGGGACCAGTGCTTGCCCTCGAAGCCCGGGTACTCGTCGTGGAGCCACATGCGGGGGAACTCCGCGATGGTCTCCTCCCAGTGCTCCTTGGTGTGGTTCATGTCGGTGATGCCGGGGAGGAAGCCGAGGATCTCGTGGCTGCCCGCGCCGCGTCCGCTGCCGAACTCGAAGCGGCCCTCGGAGAGGTGGTCGAGCATGGCGACCTTCTCGGCGACCTTCACGGGGTGGTTGACGGGGGCGAGCGGGTTGAAGATCCCGGAGCCGAGGTGGATGCGTTCGGTGGCGTGGGCGAGGTAGCCGAGGAAGACGTCGTTGGCGGAGAGGTGGGAGTACTCCTCCAGGAAGTGGTGTTCGGAGGCCCAGGCGTACTTGAAGCCGGACCGGTCCGCCTCGATGACGTACTCGGTCTCCTCCATCAGTGCCTTGTGCTCGGCGAGCGGATCCGTCTCGGCCCGCTTGCCCACGTACCCCTGTACAAAGATGCCGAATTCCAAGGCCGTTCACCGTCCCCGGTCAGTGTGCCGTTTACTGACGGTTCGTCAGATCGGTCGTGGGCCCGACTGTGACACCGCGTGCGGACACCGTCAATAGCTGACGGACCGTCAGGTGACGCCTTCAGGCGACGGTGACGCCGGCCAGCCAGCCCCCGTCGATCACGAACGGCTGCCCGGTGATGTACGAGGAGTCGTCCGAGGTCAGGAACAGCGCCAGCCGGGCCACCTCCTCCGGCCGCCCGATCCGGCCCAGCGGCACCAGCCTGCGGTACAGCCCGTCCAGGGCCCCGGTCCGGCCCTCGCGCCGCGCGTCCGGGTCGAGCAGCGCCGGGTCGGTCATCGCGGTGTCCACCGCCCCCGGGCAGACCGCGTTGACCCGGATGCCCCGCCCGGCCAGCTCCAGCGCCGCGACCCGGGTGAGCCCGAGGACGGCGTGCTTGCCGGCCGCGTAGGCACCCACGGCCGCCATCCCGGTCAGGGCCGTGTACGAGGCGGTGTTGACGATCGTGCCCCCGTCGGGCATGTTCCGGGCGACCGTCCGGATACCGAGGAAGCAGCCGACCTGGTTGACCCGCAGCACCTCCATGAACTCGTCCAGGGGCGTGTCGAGCAGGGAGTTGAAGCGCAGGATCCCGGCGTTGTTGACCAGGCCGTCCACCGGCCCGTAGGTCTCCTCGGCGAGGGCGACGGCCGCCTCCCAGTCCTCCTCCCGGCCGACGTCCAGGTGCGCGTACCGGGCGCCGATCTCCCCGGCCAGCGCCTCCCCCTGCTCGTCCAGCACGTCGGTGACGAGCACCCGGGCGCCCTCGGCGGCGAACAGCCGCGCCTCCTGCTCGCCCTGCCCCCGGGCCGCACCCGTGACGAGCACGACCCGTCCGTCCAGCTTGCCCATGTCACTCCTCGCTGATGAGGGGGCCCACCTCGGCCCCGAACGCGGCGATCTGGTCGGTGAGTTCGGACCGGTCGCGGCTGCGGAACCGCACCTGCACCTGGTCCACGCCCATGGCGCGGTAGGCCCGCAGGGACGCGGCCAGTGCGTCCGCCGGGCCGGTGAGCGTGCGGCGGCCCACCTCCCAGCGGGGGGTGCCCACATACAGCGGTTCGGTGATCGCCCCCGCGGTGAACGGGCCGTCCAGGCCCGCTCGTTCGCGCAGCTCGCGGATGCGGTCGAGCTGCGCGGGCAGCCGCTCGCGGGGGTCGCCCTGGGGCAGCCAGCCGTCGCCCCGGAGCGCCGCCCGGCGCACGGCGGCCGGGGAGGAGCCGCCCACCCACAGCGGTACGGCCGGCTGGGCGGGGCGGGGGCGCTGGCCGAGACCGGAGAAGGCGTGGAAGGTGCCGTGGTGCTCGGGGTACTCCTCGGGCCCCAGCGCGGCCCGCAGCGCGTCCAGGGACTCGTCGAGCAGGGCCCCGCGCCGGCGGAAGTCCACGCCCAGCGCCTCGAACTCCTCCGGTACGTGCCCGGCGCCGACGCCGAGGACGAGCCGGCCCGCGCTGAGGTGGTCGAGGGTGGCGTACTGCTTGGCGGTGAGCAGCGGGTGGCGCAGGGCGACGATCGCCACGTGGCTCAGCAGGCGGACCCGGTCGGTGGCGGCGGCCAGGTAGGCGAGGGTGGCCACCGGGTCGTACCAGACGGTGCTCATCGTGGCCGCGAGGCGGCGCGGGATGCCGACGTGGTCGCAGCTCGCCAGGTAGGCGAAGCCGGCCCGTTCGGCGGCGCGGGCGACGGCCAGCAGATCCTCGGGGCCGGCGCCCGCCTCCCAGGGCTCGGTGTAGAGGGTGCTCTGGGACTGGACGGGCAGCTGCATGCCGTAGCCGAGGGTCACCGGGCACCGCCGGGGCCGGGCCACAGCCCGTCGGGGGTGAGCCCGAGCAGCTCGATGGCGTTGCCGCGCACGATCCGTTCGACGACGTCCGCCGCCAGGTGGCCCATCTGCGCCTCGCCGACCTCACGGGACTTGGGCCAGGTGGAGTCGGAGTGGGGGTAGTCGGTCTCGTAGAGGACGTTGCCGGCGCCGATCGCGTCGAGGTTGCGCAGCCCGAAGGCGTCGTCGAAGAAGCAGCCGTACACGTGCTCGGCGAACAGCTCCGACGGCGGCCGGGTGACCTTGCCGGCGACCCCGCCCCAGGCCCGGTTCTCCTCCCACACCACGTCGGCGCGTTCCAGGATGTACGGGATCCAGCCGATCTGACCCTCCGCGTACATGATCCGCAGGCCGGGGAAGCGCTCGAAGGTGCCGCTCATCAGCCAGTCGACCATCGAGAAGCAGCAGTTGGCGAAGGTGATGGTGGAGCCGACGGCGGGCGGGGCGTCGGCGGAGGTGGACGGCATCCGGCTGCTGGAGCCGATGTGCATGGCGACGACGGTGCCGGTCTCGGCGCAGGCGGCGAGGAACGGGTCCCAGGCGTCGGTGTGCACGGACGGCAGGCCCAGGTGCGGGGGTATCTCGGAGAAGGCGACCGCCCGCACCCCGCGGGCGGCGTTGCGCCGGACCTCGGCGGCGGCCAGCTCCGCGTCCCACAGCGGGATCAGGGTGAGCGGGACCAGCCGGCCGTACGCGGTGGGCCCGCACCACTCCTCGACCATCCAGTCGTTGTAGGCGCGCACGCACAGCAGGGCGAGCTCGCGGTCGGCGGCCTCGGTGAAGGTCTGCCCGCAGAAGCGGGGGAAGGTGGGGAAGCACAGGGCGGACTGGACGTGGTTGACGTCCATGTCCGCGAGGCGGGCGGGCACGTCGTGGGAGCCGGGCCGCATCTGCTCGTAGGTGATCACCTCCAGGCGGATCTCGTCCCGGTCGCAGCCGACGGCGGTGTCCAGCCGGGTCAGGGGTCGGTGCAGGTCCTCGTAGACCCACCAGTCGCCGAGCGGGCCGTCGTCGCCCGGCGCGCCCATCACGGGCCTGAAGCGCCCGCCGAGGAAGGACATCTCCTTCAGCGGGGCGCGCACGATCCGGGGGCCGGTGTCGCGGTACTTCCGCGGCAGCCGGTCCCGCCAGACGTCGGGCGGCTCCACGGTGTGGTCGTCGACGGAGATGATCCGCGGGAACGCGGGGCGTGTGCGCTGAGGCGTCTCCATGGGAGGCACGGTAGCGCTGATCTGACGGACCGTCAGCTGATGGGACGGCCGCTCCGGACGCGGCGGCGCGGTGACATCACGGCGCCGCGGCACGCAGAGAGCTGTAAAGACCTTGTGAACCAGGAGCACCCCCGTGTGATCGGGGCCTCCCACGGCTGACGCATCCGCCGTGCGCAAGGCAGACTGGCGTGGTTGCTCAGTGACAATGGGGGGACTGCATGGACGGTGTGCCGCGAGTGCCGGAGCAGCGGCGGCCCGGCTCCCCGGCGGAGCCCGCGGCGCTGCGCTTGTGCGTGCTCGGCCCGGTGCGCGCCTGGCGCGGCGACCAACCCGTCGCGACCGGATCGCCTCAGCAACGCGCCCTGCTCGCCGCCCTGCTGCTGCGCGAGGGCCGCACCGCCACCGCCGCCGAGCTGATCGACGCGCTGTGGGGCGAGGAGCCGCCCTCGCAGGCACTGGCGGCCCTGCGCACCTACGCCTCCCGACTGCGCAAGGTCCTCGACCCGGGCGTCCTGGTCAGCGAGTCCGGCGGGTACGCGGTGCGCGCCCCGGCCGACGGTTCGCTGGACGTCGTCCTCGCGCAGGAGCTGGCCGCCGACGCGGAGAAGGCACGCGCCGCCGGGGACCTGTGCGCGGCGCGCGCCGGCCTGGACCGGGCGCTGGCCCTCTGGGACGGCGAGGCACTGGCCGGCGTGCCCGGCCCGTACGCGGAGGCCCAGCGGGTCCGGCTGGAGGAGTGGCGGCTGCAACTCCTGGAGACCCGGCTGGACATGGACCTGGAGCAGGGCTGTCACGCGGAGGCCGTCTCGGAGCTGACCGCGCTGACCGCCGCGCACCCCCTGCGGGAGCGGCCGCGCGAGCTGCTGATGCTGGCGCTGTACCGCAGCGGCCGGCAGGCGGAGGCGCTGGCCGTGTACGCCGACACCCGGCGGCTGCTCGCCGACGAACTGGGCGTGGACCCGCGGCCCGGCCTGCAGGAGCTCCAGCAGCGCATCCTGCGCGCCGACCCGCATCTCGCGGAGCCCTCCTCCCCGGCGCCCGAACCGGCACCGGCCCCCGTCCGGCCGGCCCAGCTGCCCGCGACGGTGCCGGACTTCACCGGGCGGGCGTCCTTCGTCCGCGAGCTGGGCGAGACCCTCGCCTCGGCCGAGGGCCGGGTGATGGCGGTCTCCGCGCTGGCCGGGATCGGCGGCGTCGGCAAGACGACCCTCGCCGTGCACGTCGCCCACCGGGCCCGGTCCGCCTTCCCGGACGGCCAGCTCTACGTCGACCTGCAGGGCGCGGGCGCGCGGGCGGCGGAACCGGAGACCGTCCTCGGCTCGTTCCTGCGCGCCCTGGGCACCCCGGATTCGGCGATCCCGGACTCGCTGGAGGACCGGGCGGCGCTGTACCGGTCGGCGCTGGACGGCCGTCGCGTGCTGGTGCTGCTGGACAACGCGCGCGACGCCGCCCAGGTGCGCCCGCTGCTGCCGGGCACCGAGGGCTGCGCGGCCCTGGTCACCTCCCGGGTGCGGATGGTGGACCTGGCCGGCGCGCACCTGGTCGACCTGGACGTGATGTCGCCGGACGAGGCGCTGACCCTGTTCACCCGGATCGTCGGCGAGGAGCGGGTGGCCTCCGAGCGGGACGCCGCGCTGGACGTGGTGGCGGCCTGCGGCTTCCTCCCGCTGGCCATCCGGATCGCGGCCTCCCGGCTGGCGGCGCGCCGCACCTGGACCGTCTCCGTGCTGGCCGCCAAGCTGGCCGACGAGCGCCGCCGGCTGGACGAGCTGCAGGCCGGCGACCTGGCCGTGAAGGCCACCTTCGAGCTGGGCTACGGCCAGCTGGAGCCGGCCCAGGCGCGCGCCTTCCGCCTGCTGGGCCTGGCCGACGGCCCCGACCTGTCGCTGACGGCGGCGGCCGCGGTGCTGGACCTGCCCGTGGACGACACGGAGGACCTGCTGGAGTCCCTGGTGGACACCTCCCTGCTGGAGTCGGCGGCCCCCGGCCGCTACCGCTTCCACGACCTGGTGCGGCTCTACGCGCGTGCCTGCGCGGAACGCGACGAACTCCCCCCGAGCGAGCGGGAGGGCGCGCTGTCCCGCCTGCTGGACTTCGCCCTCGCCACGACGGCGGGCGTCTACGCGATCGAGCGGCCCGGTGACCGGCTGGTGGACCACCTGGCGCCGGCCGGGTATCCGGGACTGGCGTTCGGGGACCGCGAGGCCGCCCGGGACTGGCTGTACACGGAGGCCAACTGCCTGCTGGCGCTCGCCCGCCAGTCGGCGGCCCGCCCGGACACCCTGGACCGGGCGGTCGACCTGCTGTGGGCCGCGCTCGACATCTCGGAGTCGGGGGCCAACCCGCGCGAGTACGCGGCGACGGCCGAGGTGCTGCTGGAGGCGGCCCACCGGTTCGGCGGGCCCCGGGTGCGGGCGCGGGCCCTGATGACGCTCGCCCACGCGCATGTGGACGGCGGCCGGTTCGACCGGGCCGACGAGGGGGCCGGGCACGTGATCCGTCTGGCCCGGGAGGCCGGCGACCTGCTCCCGGCGTCCTGGGCACGCAACGCGCGCGGCATCATCGCCCTGTACCAGGGGCGCAACGAGGACGGCGAGGAGCACCTCTCGCACGCCATCGAGCACTTCCGCACCCTGGGCGACCGCCCCGGCGAGGCCAGCGCGCTGTGCAACCTGTCCCGGATCCACCTGGCGACGGGACGCACCGGCAGCGCGGTCGCCCTGGCCGAGCAGGGCACGGCGGTCTACGACGCGATGGGCAACTCCATGCGCGGGGCCAACGGGCGGTACGCCCTGGGCATGGCGCTCACCCGCAGCGGCGACCTGGACGCGGCGGCGGACCGGCTCGGGGAGGCCCTGGAGGTGTTCCGGGAGAGCCGCCAGCGGCTGTGGGAGGGCATGACCCTGTTCCGGCTGGCCGAGGTGGACATCGCGGCCGGCCGCTTCGGCCGGGCCGCCAGCAACGCGGAGATGGCGCTGACGGTGCTCCGGGGCATCGGCGGGGAGTGGCGGCGCGGCAACGTGCTGACCGTGCTCGGGCACGCGCTGACGGGCGCCGGCCAGACCGGCCGGGCCCAGGTGTGCTGGCGCGACGCCCTGCGCATCTACGAGGAGCTCGGGGCGCCGGAGGCGGAGGCGGTGCGCGAACTTCTGCACCGTGTACCGGCCGTGTGACAACTCGGCACGCCGTTCATCATTCGTTTATCGCCCGGCGCCATGCTGGGTTCCAGTCGATCCGTCGCGTCGGGGGGCAGGCGGGTCGACCGGAGAGGGGCCGCACACCCCGGGGGGAAGGGGCAGCGGTCCGGTGGGCCCGCCCGGGCGTCCTCGGGGGAATGTCCGGACGGGCCCTCGCCGACCACCGACCGACACACCAATGCGACGGGAGCACCCCATGAGCGACGAGCAGGACATCAAGCCCCAGGACATGCACGCCACCGGCGGCACCGAGCCGGGCCCGGCGGCCGGGGACAAGCTCACGGACGGCCAGGCCGGCACGGAGGACATGCACGCCACCTCCGAGCCGCTGGAGACCAAGGACATGCACGCCACGTCGGAGCCGTTCAAGCCGACCCGGTAGCCATCTCCGCACGGGGTCGGGCCGCGGCGGCGCGGAGGGGAGCCGCCGCGGTCCGCTGCCGTGTCCGGGCCGGGGGCGGGGGGGGGGGGGGGGGCCCCCCCCCCCCCCCCCCCCCCAGCCGTGTCTTGACGACCTTGCCGCCGGCGTTGCGCGGCAGGTCGCGGACGAAGACGACCGAGCGGGGCACCTTGTAGTTCGCCATCTCGCGCCGGGACCAGGCGATCAGGTCGTCGGAGGTCAGGGTCGCGCCGCGGCGCCGCACCACGTACGCCCGGCCCACCTGGCCGAGGCGGGGGTCGGGGACGCCGACGACGGCCACGTCCGCCACCTCCGGGTGCAGCCGCAGCCGTTGCTCGATCTCGGCGGGGTAGGCGTTGAAGCCGCCGACCACGTACATGTCGGTCAGCCGGTCCGTGACGCGGAGGTTGCCGGCCGCGTCCAGGACGCCCACGTCGCCGGTGCGCAGCCAGCCGTCGGCGGTGAGCACCGCACGGGTGGCGGCCGGGTCCCGGTCGTAGCCGTGCATGACGTTGAAGCCGCGCACCTGGACCTCGCCGGGCGTGCCGGGGCCGAGCGGGCCGCCGGTGCCGTCCACGACCCGGACCTCGGTCCCGGGGATCGCCCGGCCGGACGTCGCCGCGATCACCGCGGGGTCGTCGTCCCGGCGGCACATGGTGACGATGCCGCTCGCCTCCGACAGGCCGTAGGCGGTGAGGACCGTGGCGACGCCCAGTTCGCCGCGCAGCCGTTCCACCAGGCTCAGCGGGACGACCGCGGCGCCGGTCACCACCAGCCGCAGTGACGTGAGGTCGTGGCCGTCCCGGCCGGGGTGGTCGAGGAGGGCCTGGAGCAGGGTCGGCGGGCCGGGCAGGACGGAGACGCCCTCCGCCGCGATGTGGGCGAGGACCGCGTCCACGTCGAAGACCGGCTGGGGGATCACCGTGGCGCCGCGCATCAGGCAGGCGATCACGCCCGCCTTGTAGCCGAAGGTGTGGAAGAACGGGTTGACGACGAGGTAGCGGTCGCCGTGGCGCAGCCCTGCCAGGCCGGTCCACACGCCGTAGGCGCGCAGGGTCTGGGCGTGGGTGATGGGCACGCCCTTGGGGCGGCCGGTGGTGCCGGAGGTGAAGACCAGGTCCGAGGGGGAGGTGCCGGTCAGCTCCGCCGCCCGCGCCCGCACCCGGTCCGAGCCGACGCCGTCGCCGCCGGCCAGGAAGTCCTTCCAGGTGCCGAATCCGGCGGGGGCGTCCCCGGTGAGGACCACCGCGTGCCGGAGGTCCGGCAGTCCGGGCAGGGGGCCGGTGCCCGGCCCGTCGCCCGCGGCGCGCCGCAGGGCGGCCACGTAGGAGGTGCCGAGGAAGGTCCCCGTCACGAACAGCAGCCGGGCCCCGCTGTCGCGCAGCACGTCCGCCGCCTCCGCGCCCCTGAAGCGGGTGTTGAGGGGGACGAGGACCGCGCCGGCCGTGACCGCGCCCAGGGCGGCGGTGATCCAGGCGGCCGAGTTGGGCGCCCAGAGCGCGACCCGGTCCCCCGGCCGGACGCCGGACGCCAGACAGGCGGCGGCCGCGCGGTCCACGCGGGCGCCCAGTTCCGCGTAGGACAGCCGGGTGCGGCCGTCCACCACGGCCTCGGTGTCCCCGTACCGCTCGGCAGCCCGGGACACCAGGTCCGCCACGCTGGTCCATTCCAGGTCTGCGCGCATCGAACGTCTCGCCTCGCTTCCGGAACGGGAGCTGACTGACCGTCAGATTAACGGTAACCTGACGGACTGTCAGCTGAACTGCCCTCCAGCGTGCGGAGGTACCCCCGGGATGGCCGGACTCAAGGACGCCACCGCGATCGTCGGCATCGGACAGACCGCCTTCGCACGGCACCTGCCCGAGGACGAACGCACCCTCGCCTGCCGTGCCGTGCTCGCGGCGCTCGACGACGCCGGGATCGACCCGGGCGAGGTCGACGCGCTCGCCTCATACACCATGGAGGAGACCGACGAGGTCGAACTCGCCAAGGCCGTCGGCCTCGGCGACCTCACCCACTTCTCCAGGGTCGGCTACGGCGGCGGCGGCTCCTGCGCCACCGTCGGCCACCTCGCCGCGGCGATCGCCACCGGCCAGGCCACCGTCGGCGTCGCCTGGCGCTCCCGCAAACGCGGCAGCGGCCCGCGGCCCTGGCGGAACACCACCCGCCAACTGCCCACCCCCGCCCAGTGGACCCGGCCCCAGGGGCTGCTGCGCCCCGTCGACGAGATCGCCCTGCTCACCCGCCGCTACCTGCACGACCACGGCGCCACCCGCGACCACCTCTTCAACGTCGCCCTCGCCTGCCGCAACCGGGCCAACCAGAACCCGGCCGCGGTCATGTACGACCGCCCGCTGACCCGCGAGATGTACATGACCTCGCGCTGGATCAGCGAGCCGCTGTGCCTGTTCGACAACTGCCTGGAGACGGACGGCGCGCTGGCCTGCGTGGTCGTCTCCCGGGAGCGGGCCCGCGACTGCCGGCGGCCCCCCGTGTACGTCCACGCCGCCGCCCAGGGCCTGCCCGCCCAGCACCACGGCATGGTCAACTACTGGACCGACGACCCGCTGACCGGCCCCGCCTGGACCGCCGCCCGGCACCTGTTCCGGCACGCCGACCCGACCCCCGCCGACATCGACGTCGCCCAGATCTACGACGCGTTCACCCCGCTGGTGCTGCTCTCCCTGGAGGGGTACGGCTTCTGCGGCCGGGGCGAGGGGGGCGCGTTCACCGAGGGCGGGGCGCTGGAGACCGGCGGACGGCTGCCCCTCAACACCGGCGGGGGCGGCCTGGGCGAGGCATACGTGCACGGCTTCAACCTGATCACCGAGGGCGTCAAGCAGCTCCGCGGCACCAGCACCGCCCAGGTGCCGGGAGCCCGCACCTGCCTCGTCACCGCGGGCGAGGGGGTCCCCACCTCGGCCCTGCTGCTGCGCGCCTAGGCGCCCCTGCTTCCGGCACCGCTCCCTCGCCCACGCCTTCGCCCTCGCCCACGCCCACGCCCTCGCCCACGCCCACGCCCACACCCTCGCCCACGCCCACGCCCACACCCTCGCCCTCGCCCTCGCCCTCGCCCGAGAGGAACCGATCCATGACCGACCTCGCCGACCAGGCCGCCGTTCCCGGCACGGCGGCCCTGCTGCGTCCTGTCACCGATGCGGACGGCGCGCCCTTCTGGCGGTACGCGGCCCGCGGCGAACTGCGCGTCCAGGGCTGCGCCGACTGCGGCGCGCTCCGCTTCCCGCCCCGGCCGTGCTGCCCGCACTGCCGCTCCTTCGCCCACGCGTGGCACCGGACCGCCGGACGCGGACGGATCTGGTCCTGGGTCGTCGCCCACCCGCCGCTGCTGCCGGGCTACGCCGACCTCGCGCCCTACCCGGTCGTCCTCGTCGAACTCGCCGAGGCGCCCCGGATCCGGCTGGTCGGCAACCTCGTCGCCCGCCCCGGGGCGCCGATCAACTCGCTGACGGCCGGCCGGATCCGCATCGGGGCACGCGTCCGGGCCGTCTTCCACGACGGGATGCCCCAATGGGTGCCGGAGCACCGGTCGTGAGCGGGGCCGCCGACGCACAGGCGCCGCTGCTGGTCGACACCGGCACCACCCCGGGCGTCGCCGTGGTCACCCTCAACCGGCCCGGCCGGCTCAACGCCGTCGACCTGCGGATGGCGGAGGAACTGCGCGCCCTGTGGCGGGCGTTGCGCCACGACGCGTCGGTGCGGGCCGTCGTCCTCACCGGGGCCGGCGGACGGGCCTTCTGCACCGGCATCGACCGGGACGTCCGCGTGCCCCAGCCCGACCCGCCGTACGCGCAGGACGACCCGCTGCTCGGCATCGGCCCGAAGGCCAACGACCTGTGGAAGCCCGTCGTCGCCGCGGTGAGCGGCCTGGCCTGCGGCGGAGCCTTCTACCTGCTGGGCGAGGCCGAGTTCGTCGTGGCCGACCCGTCGGCCGTGTTCTTCGACCCGCACACCACCTACGGCATGGTGAGCGCCTACGAGTCGGTGCTGATGGCGCAGCGCATGCCGTACGGCGAGGTGGCGCGGATGGTGCTGATGGGCACCGCGGAACGCATGTCCGCGCGGCGGGCCCACGCGATCGGCCTGGTCTCCGAACTGGCCCCGCCCGGCGGGGCGGTGGCCGCCGCGACCGCGTGCGCCGCGGTGCTCGCGGAACAGCCGACGGAGGCGGTGCAGGGCACCGTGCGGGCGCTGTGGTCGGCCGGCCAGGCGTCGCGCGCCGACGGGTTCGCCCTGGCACCGCACCTGGTCACGCTCGGGAACCTGCCCGAGGAGCGGCAGGCGGAGCTGTTCACCGGGCGGGTGCGGGGCACGTTCCGGACCCGGTGAGCCCGCCCGGTCCCGTGCCGCGCCGGCTCAGCGGACGGCCGGCTCAGCGGACGGCCGGCTCAGCGGACGGCCGGTGCCTCGGGCTCGGGCTCGCAGTGCGCGACGCGGGCCGCGCGCTTGGCGTCGCCGCCGACCGGCACCCGCACCGTCACCGAGTCGTCGGCGGGCACGTCGACCTGCTGCCGCCCAGTGGTGATCCGGACACCGGCCCGGTTCTCGAAGACCACCCGGACGGTGAACGAGCCGTCGGACAGGTTGGGGTTGGTGACGCGGACGGTGGCGTGGCGGGCCGACTTCGACGCGCATTTCAGCAGCTCGACGGTGGCGTCGGTCAGGGTGGAGGTGGCGGTGGCGGTGGCGTCGCTGCCGCCGGTGCTGTCCGAACCGGACGAGCCGTAGTCGTAGTCGTCGTCATCGTCGTCGCGGTGGTACCCGCCCGACTTCGGAGAGGAGTCGTGGTTCTGGGAGGAGCTGCTGCAGCCTCCGCCGCCGCCCCCGTCACCGCCCCGGTGGCGTCCCGTGGAGAACCCCGTCAGGGTCAGGACGACCAGAGCCGAAACCGCCGTGAGTCTGAGTGTGTTCCCCCGTAAACGCATGTCCGACAGACTGCCAACACGGTGTCACGGTCATGTCACTGTTGGGCGACCGTCCCGTCATCGGTCGGTCCCGGCGGTGCGGACGGGGCCGGGGACGGCCCGTGCGGCGGGACCGACGGCCCCGCACCGCCCCTCAGGTCGTGCGCGAGGTGCCGGTCCCCTTCTCCGCGTCCAGCGCGTACACGCAGCGGTCCTTGCTGCACGCGTACACCACGCCGTCCCGGACGACCGGGGAACCGGTGATCTCGCCGCCGGTGGCCAGCTTCCAGCGCAGCCGGCCGTCGTCGGCCTTCAGCGTGTAGAGCAGGTGGTCGGTGGACCCGAAGTGGATGCGTCCCTCGGCCACCGCGGGCGCGCCCACGATGTCGCCGCCCGACTGGAAGCGCCACTTGGGCGTGCCGGTCACGGCGTCCAGGGTGTAGAGGCCCTTGCCGCTGCCCACGTGGACATGTCCGGCGGCGACCAGCACCGGCTCGGTCGAGGTGCGCGCCTCGGTGGCGATGCGCCAGCGGTCGCGGCCGTCGGTGGCGTCGAGGGCGTACACGGTGCCCAGGTAGTCGGCGAGGTAGAGACCGCCGCCCGTGACCGCCGGGCCCGGCACGAACGCCGGCGGGGAGAGGAAGACCGCCGGGGCCTCGAAGTGCCAGCGCACATGGCCGCCCGCCACGTCCAGGGCGAGCACCCGGGTGCCGGCGGAGACGTAGACGTAGCCGTCGGAGGCCTGGGTGACGCGGACCGGGACGCCGCCGCAGGAGGCGGCGTCACCGATCGGGTAGGACCAGCGCTCCTCGCCGGTGCGGGCGTCGAGGGCGCGCAGCCGGGCGTCCTGCCAGACGTACACGGTGCCGTCGTGCAGGGCCGGGCCGGCCTCGGGGGTCTCGAAGTCGGTCTGGCAGCCGGTGATCTCCCACAGCTTCTGCCCGGTGGACGCCTCCCAGCCCTGGACGCCGCCGCCCCGGGTGCCGGTGACGACGGTGCCGCGCTCGGCCCGCAGGCAGTACACCCAGGCGTCGGTGGACAGCCGCCACAGGTCGCCGCCCTCGCGGGAGCCCAGGGCGAACAGGGTGGGGCCGTCGGAGGCGTGGATGCGGCCGTCGGCGACCGCCATGGACCAGGCGACGTCCCGGGTCTTGAACCGGCGGCGGCCGGTGGCGACGTCGAGGGCGTGCACCTCGAAGGAGGTGACGTAGACGAGGTCGCCGTCGACGGACGGGGTGCCCCACACGTCGTTGGACATCCGGAACCGCCACGGCCGCCAGCCGCTGGGGTGCTCCGGGGCCGCGGGGGCCGGCGGGGCGGCCGGGTCGGCGCCGTTGACGCCGGGGCGGGGCTTGGACCAGGACGCGGCGAGGGCGGCCTCGGGCGGGGGCGCCGTGACGGCGGCGGCCCGCACGTCGGCCACTCTCGGGCCGGGGCCGATCGGCACCGGCGCGCCCGCCAGCCGCACCGGGCCACTGTCGGGCGCGCCGGCCGGCGCCCCCACCGGTGCGGGCCGGGACGGGGGCGGCGGGACGACCGGGTCGTGCGGCGGCGGGGGCGGCACGGGGGGCCGGGCACCGCCGCCACTGCGTCCCGTGCCGTGGGCGGGCCGCGGGGTCCGGCGGCCGCCCCGGCGGGACTCGATCAGGTGCACCGCCCGCTCGGGCAGCCAGGCGGACGCCGTCCCGCTGTCGTCGGAGCCGGAGCCGAACAGGTGCGGGGCGAGCTGGGCCTGGAGGTCGGCGGGATTGGGCCGGGCCGTGGCGTCCATCTGCATGCAGGACTCGATCAGCGGGCGCAGCTCGTCCGGCAGGCCGTCGAGGTCGGGGCCCTCGCGCAGCAGCATGAAGACCGTCTCGACGGGGTTGGCCCCGTGGAAGGGCGGGTGGCCGGTGGCGGCGAAGACCAGCATCGAGCCGAGCGAGAACACGTCGCTCGCGCCGGTGACGCTGCGCGAGTCCTTGGCCTGCTCGGGCGACATGTAGGCGGGGGTGCCGACGGCGACGTTCGTCATCGTCAAACGGGTGTTCGACACGCCGGACGCGATCCCGAAGTCGATCACCCGCGGGCCGTCCTCGACGACCAGCACGTTGGACGGCTTGAGGTCGCGGTGGACCAGTCCGGCGCCGTGGATGGACTGGAGCGCCTCCGCCACACCGGCGGCGAGCCAGCGCACCGCCTGGGCCGGCAGCGGCCCGCACTCGTTCACTATCTCCTCGAGGGAGGGCGCGGGGACGTACGCGGTGGCCAGCCACGGCACGGCGGCCCGGGGGTCGGCGTCCACCACGGCCGCGGTGTAGAAGCCGGAGACCGCGCGGGCCGCCTCCACCTCGCGCGTGAAGCGGACCCGGAACAGCTGGTCCTCGGCCAGCTCGGTCCGGACCGTCTTGATCGCCACCCGCCGCCCGGACGCCGAGCGCGCGAGATAGACCAGGCCCATGCCACCGGCACCCAGCCGTCCCAGCACCTCGAACGGCCCGATACGCCGCGGATCGTGCTGCGTCAGCTGATCCACCACTTGCCTGCCACCTCCCCGTACGAGTCGCGCCACCGCCTGTGCGCGCGACCGAAGTGCAGCGTCTCACCACCGCACCGCCGCGGCGGCACGCCCCCCGATTCTTCCTGTCCGGCGCGCAGGTTGCGAACCCGGGGACAAAGGGGATGTCCAGCCATATTCACGACATGAGCGGCACGTCGGGCGGGCACTTCAGCGGCGCAGCAGCGCGAAGGACGCCCCCTGGTTGTCGGTGACCACCGCGACGGTGCCGTAGGAGGTCTCGAAGGGCGGGACCTGGACCCGCCCGCCCAGCCGGGTCACCTCCGCCATGGCGGCGGCCGGGTCCTCGGCGGCGAAGTGCACCAGGAAGTGGGGCGGCATCTCGGCGGGGAACACGTCGGAGACGGGCGCACGGCCGAAGTCGGGCTCGGCACCGGGGCCGAAGAGCGCGTCGTGGAAGAGCTCCCCGTAGAAGGTGTTGGCCGCCTCGGTGTCCCGGGTGTACAGCTGCACCCAGGCGAAGGTGCCCGGCTCGCGGCGGCGGCCGAAGCCGCGGTGCTCGTCCGGCTGCCACAGGGCGAACACGGCACCCTCGGGATCGGTGACGAGCGCGGAGGTCCCGAGGCCGTCGACCGGCAGCGGGGCGGAGACGACCTGTCCGCCCGCGGCACGGATCCGCCGGCACATGGCGTCGGCGTCCGGGGTGGCGAAGGACACCGTCCACACGGTGGGGAGCCGGCCGTCGGTCTTCCGCCCGAGGGAGGCGACGGGCTCACCGTCCTTCAGTGCCCGCACACCGCCCGCCGGGCGTTCCTCGAAGGTCCACCCGAAGAGCTCGCCGTAGAACCGCCTGCCCGCCGCCACGTCCGGAAGCTGCACGTCCGCCCAGCACGGGGCGCCCTCCGCGTACTCGGGCTCCCTTGTGTGCCGCGATGCCCTGTTTTCGGCCATGTCGCCAACGTAGCCGGGTCGCACGCAGCCCGCAGACCAGGCACACCAGGCCCCTGGAACCCGCACACCCCATTTGCAGTCGGCCGAATCGCGCTCCCATCGCCCCTCGGTAAGCTGACGACATGACAGGACAAGTGCGTACCGTGGACGGCCGCGTGGCCGGCCGACGTGGGCAGGCGACCCGGCAGAAGCTGCTCGACTGCCTCGGTGAGATGCTCAGCTCCTCCCCCTACCGGGACGTCAAAGTCATCGATGTCGCCAGGAAGGCCGGGACCTCACCCGCCACCTTCTACCAGTATTTCCCGGACGTCGAGGGCGCGGTTCTGGAAATCGCCGACCGGATGGCAGCCGAGGGCGCCGAGCTGACCGAACTGCTCGAGGGCCGGTCCTGGGCCGGCAAGGCGGGCTGGCAGACGGCACAGGAACTCGTGGACGGCTTCCTGGACTTCTGGCGCCGCAACGACGCGATCCTGCGGGTCGTCGACCTCGGGGCGGCCGAGGGCGACAAACGCTTCTACAAGATCCGCATGAAGATCCTCAACTCCGTCAACAACTCCCTGGCCGACGCGGTGGCCGAGCTGCAGGCCAAGGGGCGGGTCGACAAGGACGTGAACCCGGCGGCGATCGCGGGGTCGCTGGTCGCCATGCTCGCGGCGGTCGCCTCGCACCAGAAGGGGTTCACCTCCTGGGGCGTGAAGCAGGCGGAACTGAAACCGAACCTGGCGCTGCTGGTGTACCTCGGCGTCACCGGCAGGAAGCCCACCCGGTAACCGCCCGGCGGCCTCCTTTCTTCTCTCCTTCTCTCGACGTCTCGCAAGTCCTGTCCGGCGGGCGGCGGTTCACTCCGGTGGCCGCCGCCTGTGCCGTTTCCGGGGCGGATCACCCGGCCGCGGTGCCCGGGTCAGGCGGGCAGCGGGCGGTCCTTCACCAGGTGCTTCATCACCAGCGTGGACGTCAGCCGCTGCACACCCGGCAGCGTGGCCAGCCGCTCGTCGTAGAGCCGCTGGTAGGCGGTGAGGTCGGCGGCGACCACCCGCAGCAGGTAGTCCGGCTCCCCGAACAGCCGCTGCGCCTCCAGCACCTCGGGCACGTCGCTGACGGCCCGCTCGAACTCCCGGACCGTGTCCCGGTCCTCCTGCCGCATGGACACGAACACCAGCGCCTCGAAGGCGAGGCCCACCGCGGCCGGGTCGACGACCGCCCGGTAGCCGCTGATCGCCCCCGACCGCTCCAGTTCCCGCAGCCGCCGGTGGCAGGGCGAGACGCTCAGCCGCACCCGCGCCGCCAGTTCGGTCACGGTCAGCCGGCCGTTGTGCTGGAGCTCCGCAAGAATCTTCCGGTCCATGTCGTCCATGGGGGAAATTCTGCCTCAGCAGGCCCAGAGGGCGAAAAAATACGGGAACACATTCGGCCGGAATCCGCCTAATCTCGCCGGCATGGACACCGGGACCCTCCTCTCCTTCCTCGCCCTCGACCTGATGCTGGTGTGCGTCCCGGGTGCCGACTGGGCGTACGCGATCTCGGCCGGGCTGCGCGGGCGGTCGGTGGCGCCCGCGGTCGGCGGCCTGGTCGCCGGGTACGCCCTGCACACCGTGCTGGCCGCGGCCGGCCTCGCGGTGCTCGTCGCGGGCTCCCCGGTCCTGCTCACCGCGCTGACCGTGGCGGGGGCGGGGTACCTGGTGTGGCTGGGCTGGAGCGTCCTGCGCCGCCCGGGCACGCCGGGCGCGGACCGTGACGCCCCGCGGGAGGGCGCGGGCCGGGCCTTCCGCCGGGGCGCGGTCATCAGCGGCCTCAACCCCAAGGGCCTGCTGCTCTACCTCTCGGTGCTCCCCCAGTTCCTGGTCACCGGGGACGGCGCCCACCTGCCGGTGGCGGCGCAGACCGTCGTCCTGGGGCTGGCGCACATGGCGTGCTGCGCCGCCGTCTACCTCACGGTCGGCGTCGCGGCCCGCGCCGTGCTCGGCGCCCGCCCGGCGGCCGCGCGGGCGGTGGTCCGCACCTCGGGGGCGGCGATGCTCGGCATCGGCGCCCTGCTGCTGGTGCAGCGGCTGGCGCTGCTGTGAGCGTGCGGCTCGCGCGCTACGCGCGCTCCAGCCGGATCCCGTGCTCCACGCGCTCCAGCCGGAACAGCCGGATCTCGCGCTCCACCCGCCCCTGATACGCGGCGTACGGCGGCCAGAAATCCAACACCGCCCGCCAGGCCGCCGCCCGTTCCTCCCCCGTCAGCAGCCGGGCCGTGACCGTGATCTCCTCACCCCGCCGGCTGATCCGGGCCTCCGGGTGCGCCAGCAGGTTGTACGTCCAGGCGGGGTGCATACCGCGGCCGAAGTTGGAACCGACGACGAGCCAGCTCCGCCCGCCCTCCTCCGGCAGGCAGGCCAGCGGTGTCCGGCGGCTCCGGCCGCTGCGCGCCCCCGTGGAGGTGAGCACCAGGCCGGGCAGCAGCAGCGTGCTGAGCAGCAGCCTCCCCCGGGTGAGCCGGTGCACCGCGCGGTCCAGCGCCGGGACCGCGTACGGCGCGAGGCGCGCGAAGGCGCGGGTGGCGGACACCTTCTGCACCGCGCGCAGCACCCGTGTCACCGTCCCGCCTCCTCGAAGACGTGCGCCAGGCCGGCCGCGTGCGCCCGGAGCCGGTGGACCGGCCCGAACAGCAGCTCGTCGCCCGCGGCGCGCTTGAAGTACAGGTGCGCGTCGTGCTCCCAGGTGAAACCCACCCCGCCGTGCAGCTGGATCCCCTCGGCGGCGGCGGTGCGCAGTGCCTCCAGGGCCTGGGCGAGGGCCAGCCGCCCCACCTGTTCGCCGTGGGCGGTGGCCCAGGCCGCGTAGTGGGCCGCCGCGCGGGCCGCCCGCACCTGGACGTACACGTCGGCCAGCCGGTGCTGGACCGCCTGGAAGGACCCGATCGGCCGCCCGAACTGCTCCCGCTGCCGGGCGTACTCCACGGTGCGCTCCAGGACTCGCCCGGCAGCGCCCACCGCCTCGGCGGCGACACAGGCGGCGGCGGTGTCCCCGGCCCGGGCGAGGGCGGCCAGGACGCGGGTGCCGTCCGTGCCGCCCGGCTCGCCGCCGCGTTCGCCGCCCGGACCGTCGCCGTCGACGGCGCCGAGCGGTTCGGCCGGGACGTCGCGGAACTGGACGCGGGCCTGCGGGCGAGTGGCGTCGAGGGTGGTGCGCCGGGTGCGGGTGAGGCCGGGCGCGTCCCCGGGGACCAGGAAGAGCAGGGTGCGGGAGCGGGCGTAGCCCCCGGTGTGGGCGGCGACGAGAAGGAGCCCGGCGCTGTGCCCGTCGAGCACCTGGCCGGCCTCCCCGTACAGCCGCCACCCCCCGCCGGCCCGCCGGGCCTGCACGCCGCCCGCGCGTCCTCCGCCCGCCCAGTCGCCGCCGTTGTCCCCGGTGAGCGCGAGGGCGGTGGCGAGGGCGCCGCCCGGTACGGCGAGGGCGGCGGTGAGGCCGCCCGACGCCAGCCGCGGCAGGAACCGCTCGCGCTGGGCGTCGGTGCCCAGGGCGAGCAGCAGGGGCGCGGTGAGCACGGTGGTCGCGAGCAGGGGCGAGGGGGCGAGCACCCGGCCGGTCTCCTCGCAGGCGAGCACCAGGTCGGTCGCCGGGCAGCCGACCCCGCCGTGGCGCTCGGGCAGGGCGAGCCCCGCGAGGCCGAGGCCGGCGAGGGCGTCCCACAGGGCGGGGTCGTGGCCGGCGGGCGTCTCGACGGCGGCCCGCAGGTCCGCCGAGGTGCACCGCGCGCGGAGCAGGTCGGCGAGGGCGCGGCGGACGGCGTCCTGTTCGGCGGTGAAGCGGGCGTCCATGGGCGCCTCCCGATCTGACGGCTCGTCATATTAGGGCGCGGCAGCCGCGATGCCCAGGGGTGCGCGCCCCTCCGGTCGGCGGCAGGGACAACGGTCGGCGGCAGGGACAACAGGGGTCGGCAGGCTTGCACCTGATGTACCGTCAGATACATGGCAGCCCCCCGGAAAGCAGCCGTCGTCGGTGTGGCCCTCTCCGACTGCGGGCGGCTGGACGGCGTCACCCCGTACGCCCTGCACGCCCAGGCGGCCCGCCGGGCCCTCGCCGACGCCGGGCTGGACCGCACGCACGTCGACGGCTTCGCCTCCGCCGGGCTGGGCGTCCTGGCCCCGGTCGAGGTCGCCGAGTACCTGGGCCTGCGGCCCTCCTGGGTCGACTCCACCTCCGTCGGCGGTGCCACCTGGGAGGTCATGGCGGCGCACGCGGCCGACGCGATCGCCGCCGGGCACGCGCGCGCGGTGCTCCTCGTCTACGGCTCCACCGCCCGCGCCGACATCCGCTCCGGCCGCCGCACCGGCACACTCTCCTTCGGCGGCCGCGGCCCGCTCCAGTTCGAGGCCCCCTACGGCCACACGCTCGTCGCCAAGTACGCGATGGCCGCCCGCCGTCACATGGCGGAGTACGGCACGACCGTCGAGCAGCTGGCCGAGGTGGCCGTGCAGGCCCGCGCCAACGCGGCCCTCAACCCGGACGCCCTGTACCGCGACCCGGTCACGGTCGACGACGTCCTGTCCGGACCGGTGATCGCCGACCCGTTCACCAAGCTGCACTGCTGTCTGCGGTCCGACGGCGGGGCGGCCGTGCTGCTGGCGGCCGGGGACGTCGTCCGGGACTGCCGGACGGATCCGGTGTGGGTGCTGGGGACCGGGGAGCACGTCTCCCACGCCGCGATGTCCGAGTGGCCGGACTTCACGGTGTCCCCGGCGGCCGAAAGCGGGCGGCGGGCGTTCGGGCGGGCCGGGGTGCGGCCGGACGAGATGGACCTCGCCGAGATCTACGACGCGTTCACCTACATGACGCTGGTGACCCTGGAGGACCTCGGCTTCTGCCGGAAGGGCGAGGGCGGGGCGTTCGTCGGGGACGGGCGGCTGCGGGTGGCGGGCGGCGCCCTGCCGGTGAACACCGACGGGGGCGGGCTGTCCGCCCAGCATCCGGGCATGCGCGGGCTGTTCCTGCTGGTGGAGGCCGTCCGGCAGCTGCGCGGCGAGGGCGGGGCCCGGCAGGTGCGCCGGCCCGACGGCTCCCTCCCCCGGCTGGCGGTCGCCTCGGGGACGGGCGGCTGGTTCTGCTCGTCGGGGACGGTGGTGCTGGGCCGGGGGTGAGCACCCCATGGTCTTCCCCGGCTGGCGGTCGCCTCGGGGACGGGCGGCTGGCTCTGCTCGTCGGGGACGGTGGTGCTGGGCCGGGGGTGAGCACCCCATGGTCTTCCCCGGCTGGCGGTCGCCTCGGGGACGGGCGGCTGGTTCTGCTCTCGTCGGGGACGGTGGTGCTGGGCCGGGGGTGAGCACCCCATGGTCTTCCCCGCCCGCGGCGCGGGCGGGGCGGCTTTCGGCCGTCCGGGGGAGGGGAGGAACACGGGGCGTGCGGGCCTCGTTGTGCTGCACGCGAGCGCATGACACGCCCGTGTGGACGACCCGACGCTTCCAGCCGCAGGAGGATCCCCCATGGCCCTGAGCCGCACAGAGCGTGAACAGTTCCTGGCCGAGCCCCGTGTCGCCGCCCTGTCCGTCACCGGGGAGGCCGGGCGGGCGCCGCTGACGGTGCCGATCTGGTACCAGTACGCGCCCGGCGAGGACGCCTGGATCCTCACCGGCCGGGACAGCCGCAAGCACCGGCTGATCGGCGCGGCCGGCCGGTTCTCGCTGATGGTCGACCGGCTCGAACCGAGCATCCGCTACGTCTCCGTCGAGGGGCCGGTCGTCGACACCACCCCGGCCACCGTGGAACGCCTGCGGGAGATCTCCGCCCGCTACCTGCCCGCCGCGAAGGTCGACGGCTACGTCGACTACGCCTGGGAGGCCCACGGCGACCAGGTCGTCATCCGGATGCGTCCGGAACGGTGGGTGTCCTCCGACCTCGGCTCGCTCTGACCCGCCCGCCCCGGGGCGGGGCCGGGCTCGCGCGGGGCGCCGGCTCGGGGCGCCCGGCGTCCCCGGCCGGCCCGGCCCGTAGGCCGTCCGCCCGGCCCGTACGCCGTCCGCCAAGCCCGCGACCGACAATGGGGCATGGCTGACGATCTGCACGAGCTGCTCAGGTCCCTGCGGGTGTGGGACCCGGAGGTCACCGAGCTGCCCCCGCTGGACCCGGACACCGCGCCCGGCGAGCCGTTGCCGCTGTTCACGCGCTGGCTCGCCGAGGTGGCCGCGGCCGGGCAGCGCGAGCCGCACACGCCGACCCTGGCCACCGCGGACGCGGCGGGCCTGCCCGACGCGCGCGTGGTGATGCTGCACGGCGCCGACACCGACGGCTGGTCCTTCGCCACCCACACGCACAGCCGCAAGGGCGCCCAGCTGGCCGCCCGCCCCCATGCCGCGCTGGTCTTCCACTGGCCGGTCCTGGGCCGCCAGGTACGGGTCAGGGGTCCGGTCGCGGCGGCCCCGGCCGAGGAGGCGCGGGCCGACCTGCGGGTGCGGTCCACCGGGGCGCTGGCCGCCGCCCTCACCGGACGCCAGAGCGAGGTGCTCGGCTCGGTGGACGAGCTGGCCCGGGCGTCGGAGGCGGCCTGGGAGCGCGCCGCCCGGGAGCCGGACGCCCCCGTGCCGTCCTGGACGCTGTACCGGCTGCGCCCGGACGAGGTGGAGTTCTTCCAGGGCGACGCCCGCCGCCGCCACGTCCGGCTGCGCTACCGGCGGGTGCCGGAGAGCGCGGGGAGCGCCGGAAGCGCGGGGAGCACCGGGGCCAGGACGCCGGACGACGCCGGAAGCGCGGGGAGCGCCGGGGACGGGGAGCGGGCGGCGGAGCGCTGGACGCGGGAGCTGCTCTGGCCGTGAGCCGCGCCGCCGCCCCGTGCGTTCCCCCGCCGGGGGCCTACGCCGTGAAGTCGTACACCGCGAAGTCGGCGACCGGGCGGTAGCCGATGCGCTGGTAGAGGGCGTTGCTGGTGGGGTTGGCCAGGTCGGTGAAGAGCAGGACCTCCTCGGCGCCGTCCGCCGCCACGGCCCGGCTCACCTCCGCCGTGGCCGCGCCCGCGTAGCCGCGCCCGCGCAGCGGCGGCGGGGTGTACACGCCGACCACCCGGCTCTGCCCGGCCACGATCGGGGAACGGCAGGCCATGGAGACCGGGGTGCCGTCGGGGGTCTCCCAGAAGGTGGCCTGTCCGCCCGCGACACGGGCCCGGGCCCAGCCGTCCGGGTCCTGGAGGTGCACCTCGCCCAGCTCCGTGCAGAAGTCCACGTACCAGCGGGCCAGTTGGGCACGGTCCGCCGGTCCCGCCAGGCGCGCACGGCCGGGCGGCACCGGCTGCGGCACGGTCAACTCGCCCAGGCGGTAGAGCCGCTGGCGTTCGCCGACCGTGGCCGAGGAGCCCGTCCGGCGGGCCCAGGACTGTGCGAAGGCGGCGGCGGTGGCCCGCTCACCCTGCACGCCGGGCAGTGCCCGGCCGAGGTCCAGGAGGTGCGCGGCCAGGGCGTCCGCCTCCTCGGCGGACAGCTCCGTGAGCTGCAGCCGGTGCGGCGGGGTGCGCAGAAAGGCGGCCCGGACGGCCCCGTCGCGTTGAAGGACACCGAACTCGGGGATGCCGTCACCGTAGGTGTGCGGTCCGCGCGTGCGGAGCGCCTCGGTGACGGTGAGCATCAGGGTGTGCCGGGCGGTGCGCGACCGGAGGAAGGATCCGGCCCGGGCGAGGAAGGCGTCGACGTCTCCGGGACGATGCCAGTGCGTGGTGTCCATGCCTCATGATGCCGACCGGCCGTGCCCCGGCGCCTCCGGATTCCGCCCGGGCCCGCCGTGCCGTGCGGGCGCGGGGTACGACGGCTCCGGGTCCGTGGCCAGGCGGGCGTGCAGGTGGGCGTCGCGGAAGGTGTCCCGGCGGCCGGACTCGAACAGCGCCCCGCGCAGGGTCCCTTCGAGGGGGAAGCCGCACCGCTCGGCGATCCGGCAGGACGCCTCGTGGCCGACGACGTGGCCCAGTTCCAGCCGGTGCAGGCCGAGTCCGGTCAGCGCCCAGTGCGCGGTCAGCAGCAGGGCCCGGGTGGCGACGCCCCGGCCGCGGGCCTCCGGGAGGACCCAGTAGCCCACGCGGGCGTGTCCCAGGGCGGGGTGGATCTCGTTCAGGCCGATGTGCCCCAGCGTCGTGCCGTCGGCGGCGTCCATGACACGGAACGACGCCGTGGAACCCTCCGCGTCCCGCCGGGCCCGCCCCCGCAGGGCGGCCCGGGCGGCGGCACGGTCCGTGGCCGGCTCCAGCGGCGTGTTCCAGCGCAGGAAGTCCGGGTCGGTGGTGCCGCGCAGCCAGGTGTCCGCGTGGGCGGCCGAGCCGGGGTCCCAGCGGCCCAGGCGGAGCCCGTGGCCGTGGAGTACGGGGCGGGCGGGGGACGCGAGGGGGCGGGGCGGTGCGGTCCGCCCGTCGGTGTGGGCCATGCGGCCATTCAAGCGGGCGGTGCCGCACGGAACACCGGAATTCCGTCCCGGAAGCAGACCGTGAGAGCGGCTCCGGACCGCAGGCCGGATCCGTCGTACGGCGCCGCGCCGGCCTCCGGGGCGCCGGCGCGGGAGGGCCGGCCGGCGGGCCGCGGGGCCACGATCTCCGTCATCATCCGGGGTCCCTCGGCGAGGTCGACGACGGCCGGGACGTAGGGGGTGCGGCCGGCGAAGGGCGGCAGGTCGGTGCGGTGCACGACGGACCAGGTGTAGAGGCTGGCCCGGCCGCTCGCCCTCTCCCAGGTGACGTCCTCGCTCCAGCAGTGGGGGCAGAACTCGCGCGGGTAGTGGTGGGCGCGTCCGCAGGCGCGGCAGCGGCGGATCAGCAGGCGCCCCCCGGCGGCGGCGTCCCAGTAGGTCCGGGTGAAGGCGTCGGCCTCGGGCCGGCCGTCGGGGGCCGGCATCAGAACAGCCCCAGCGCGCTGTCCAGCGACCAGGTCTGCCAGGACATCCCGAACAGGGCGACCAGCGAGATCAGGGCCATCATCGCGTTCTGCCCCTGCTCGGCCCAGTCGTGGATCATGAGCGTGAAGTACAGGGTGTTGAGCAGCAGTCCGCCGGCCAGTGCGACCGGGGTGAGGAATCCGCCGACCAGGCCCAGGCCGAGGGCCAGTTCCGCGTGCACGACGACGTGGGCCATGAGGCGCGGGCGGGGGGCGACGACCTTCTCGAAGCCCGCCCGGACGGGCCGCCAGCGGTGCGCGGCGGCCACCTCGGCCGCCCACGCGATCCCGGTGCCCCGCTCGAACCACCCCGTGCGGTCCTTGTGCCGCCAGCTCTCCAGCCACCACAGGCCGAGACCGATGCGCAGCACGGCCAGCCATGCGGCGCCGCCGAGCCCGATCGTCTGGACGTCCATGGGCACACCCGCTCCCGGCCGAGACCTGCGACCCGCCATATCTGACGGTACGTCAGTTCAGCGGACGGGGAGCGGATGCGCAAGACGGCCGCAGAAACGGCGCCTCCGACGACGCCGGACCCGGCGGGCGGGGCGGACCGGGTCAGGCCGGGCCACGTCGACCGGGACGGGCCTCTTTCCCGCTCAGATGTGATCAATCCGCAACCAATTCCGGTCTTGACCGAGACCCATCAAGCAGGTGCGCGCATACGCTCGCGTTCATGACCGACTCCGCCTCCCACAGATCCGCCCCGCCCGCGGGACCGCAGCCCGCCGACCGTCCCGTCTACGTGATCGGGGGCGGCCCGGGCGGACTCGCCGCCGCCCAGGCCCTGCGCGCCCGGGGCGTACGCGCCGTCGTCCTGGAGCGGTCCGACGCCGTGGGCACCTCCTGGCGCCACCACTACGACCGGCTGCGCCTGCACACCACCCGGCGCCTGTCCGCCCTCCCGGGCCTGCCGATGCCCCGCCGCTTCGGCCGCTGGGTCTCCCGGGACGACGTCGTCCGGTACCTGGAGAAGTACGCCGAGCACCACCGCCTGGAGATCGTCACCGGGGTGGAGGTCGACCGCGTCGAGCGCACCCCCGACGGCACCGGCTGGCTGCTGCGCGCCACCGGCGGCCGGGAACTGACCGGCGCCGCGGTGGTCGTCGCCACCGGCTACAACCACACGCCCCGGGTGCCGGACTGGCCCGGCCGCGCGTCGTACACCGGCGAGCTCCTGCACGCCCACGCCTACCGCAACGCGGCCCCGTTCGCCGGCCGGGACGTGCTCGTCGCGGGCGTCGGCAACACCGGCGCCGAGATCGCCGTCGACCTGGCCGAGGGCGGCGCCTCGCGGGTGCGGCTGGCCGTGCGCACCGTGCCGCACATCGTGCGCCGCTCGACGGCGGGCTGGCCCGCGCAGTACTCGGGCGTGCTGGTGCGCAGGCTGCCGGTCCGCCTGGTCGACCGGATCGGCCGGGTGCAGGCCAGGGTGGCCGTGCCGGACCTGTCGGCGCACGGGCTGCCCCGGCCCGACACCGGGCTCTACAGCCGCGTGCTGGAGGGTGCCATCCCGGTGCAGGACGTGGGCCTGATCGACGCGGTGCGCGACGGCAGGGTGGAGATCGTGGCCGCCGTGGAGGGCTTCGAGGACGGCGAGGTGCTGCTCGCCGACGGCACCCGCATCGGGCCTGACGCGGTCGTCGCGGCCACCGGCTACGTCCGCGCCCTGGAGGGCCTGGTCGGCCACCTGGGCGTGCTCGACGACCGGGGCAGGCCGGTGACGCACGGCGGCCGCTCCCCGGACGGCGCGCCGGGGCTCTACTTCACCGGTTTCACCAACCCCATCAGCGGCAACCTCCGCGAGATGGCGCTCGACGCGCAGCGCATCGCCCGGGCGGTGCTGCGCCGCGGCGCCCCGGGGGTGTCCCGGCTGCCCGGGTGACGTCCGCCCGCGCGGACGGTCCTCGGCTGCCCCTTCGTCGACTTCCCCCGGTCACAGCCATTCCTGACGCGACGTCAGTTCAGTAACCTGACAGAGCGTCAGGTTCACGCTGTCTCACAGGAGCTGACTCACAGGCTGTCTCACAGGATCGGGCGAAGCGATGCTTGGATCGACCCACGGCACCCTCACCACCGACTCCCGACGGGCCCGGGCCATCGCCTGCGGCGAACGGTCCGGACCCGCCGTGCACGCCCGTCAGGGCGAGGCGGGCGACCTGGACGTCAGCGGACGCCCACTGCACGCCGACGTCCCCGACCTGGACCGGTTCTTCCGCCCGGAGTCGGTGGCCGTCGTCGGCGCCTCCGACGAGGAGGGACGGCCGAACGCCGGGATCACCCGCCGACTGGCCGGCTGGACGGCCCGGACCGGCGCCCGGCTGCACCCCGTGAACCCCGGCCGCCGCACCGTCCTGGGCCTGCCCTGCGTGCCGTCCGTGGCCGACCTGCCCGAGCCGGTCGACCTGGCCGTGGTGCTGGTCGCCGACCCCCTGCCGGTGGTCCGCGAGCTGGCCGCGGCCAAGGCCAGGTTCGCCGTGGTCTTCGCCTCCGGGTTCGCGGAGACCGGCGCCGAGGGGGCCGCCGCCCAGGACCGGCTGGCCGCCGCCGTCGAGGGGACCGGCATGCGGCTGCTGGGGCCCAACACCAACCTGAACGCCTTCGAACACTTCCGGGACGACCTCGACGGCCCCGCCATCGCGCTCGTCACCCAGTCCGGGCACCAGGGCCGGCCCGTCTTCGCCCTCCAGGAGAACGGTGTCCGCCTCTCCCACTGGGCCCCCACCGGCAACGAGGCCGACCTGGAGAGCGCCGACTTCCTCTCCTACTTCGCCGAGCGGCCCGAGGTCGGCGCGATCGCCGCGTACCTCGAAGGGCTGAAGGACGGCCGCGCCTTCCTGCTCGCCGCCGACCGGGCGGCCCGGCGCGGGGTGCCGGTGGTCGCGGTCAAGGTCGGCCGCACCACGGCCGGCGCCCGCACCGCCGCCTCCCACACCGGCAAGCTGACCGGCGCGGACGCGGTGGTGGACGCGGCGATGCGGCAGTTCGGCGTGATCCGGGTCGACGGGCTCGACGAACTCCAGGACACCGCGGCCCTGCTGGCGCGGGCCCGGCCGCCGCGCGCCGACGGGGTCGCCGTCTACGCGATCTCGGGCGGCACCGGCGCGCACGTCGCCGACCTGGCGGCGGCGGCCGGGCTGCGGCTGCCGGTGCTGTCCGAGGCCCGGCAGGCCGAGCTGCACCAGTGGATCCCGCCCTACCTGAACGTGGCCAACCCGGTCGACAGCGGAGGCCACCCCGTGGGCGACGCGCGGGGCCGGAGGATCATCGACGCGATCCTCGACGACCCGGAGGTGGGCGTCCTCGTCTGCCCGGTGACCGGGCCCTTCCCGCCGCTGAGCGACCGGCTGGTGGCCGACCTGGTGGCCGCGGCCGAGCGCACGGACAAGCTGGTCTGCGTGGTGTGGGGCTCCCCGGTCGGGACCGAGCCCGCGTACCGGGACGTGCTGCTCCGCTCGTCGCGGGTGGCCACCTTCCGCACCGTCGCCAACTGCCTCACCGCGGTCCGCGCCCACCTCGACCACCACCGCTTCGTCACCGGCTACCGCTCCCCCTTCGACGAGGCACCCCGCACTCCCTCGCCGTCCCACCGCAAGGCGCGGCTGCTGATGCGTCCCGGTGAGCGGCTGAGCGAGCACGCGGCGAAACAGCTCCTGCGGGCCTACGGGATCCGCGTGCCCCGCGAGCAGCTGGTCACGAGCGCGGCGGCCGCGGTTCGGGCGGCCGGGCTGGTCGGTTACCCGGTGGTGATGAAGGCGTCCGGCGGGCGCATCGCCCACAAGACGGAGCTGGGGCTGGTGAAGATCGGGCTCACCTCGGCCAGCCAGGTCCGCGACGCCTACCGCGAGCTGACCGACATCGCCCGCCACGAGGACATCGCGCTGGACGGGGTCCTGGTCTGCCAGATGGTCGACCCGGGCGTGGAGATGGTCGTCGGGGTGTCCCGGGACGAGCTGTTCGGGCCGACCGTGACGGTGGGACTCGGCGGGGTGCTGGTGGAGGTGCTGCGGGACACCGCCGTGGCCGTGCCGCCCTTCGGGGAGGCGCAGGTGCGGGACATGCTGGCGGGCCTGCGGGGCCGGGCCCTGCTCGACGGGGTGCGGGGCCGCCCGGCGGCGGACGTGGACGCGCTCGTCGAGGTGGTCCTGCGGGTGCAGCGCATGGCGCTGGAGCTGGAGGACGACCTGGCGGAACTCGACCTGAACCCGCTGGTGGTGCTGCCGCACGGCCAGGGCGCGGTGGCCCTGGACGCCCTCGCCGTCTGCCGCTGACCCGCCCACCGGCGTCGTGCCGCCGGACGCCGGGGGGCCGGCGTCCCCGCGCCTCGCCCGCCCGATGCCCGCCCCTGCCTCCTCCCCCCTGCCCGCCACGAAGGGACCCCCGCATGCCCGACGCCCCCCGCAACCCCCCGACCCCGTCCGACACCTGGATCCGGCACTCCACGGACCACCACGTCACCCGGATCACCCTCAACCGTCCCGAGGCCCTCCACGCCCTCACGCCCGGTCTGCGCGACCGCCTCGTCGCCCTGCTCGGGGACGCCTCCGCCGACCCCGAGGTGCGGGCCGTCGTCCTCACGGGCACCGGTCACGCCTTCTGCGCCGGGGCCGACCTGCGCGGCGCCGCACCCGCCGGGGAGCGCCGGGCCGGTGACGTGGCCCGGACCCTCCGCCTCGGCGCCCAGCGGCTCGTGGCCGCCGTGCTGGACTGCGAGAAGCCTGTCGTGGCCGCCGTCAACGGCACCGCGGCGGGCCTCGGCGCCCACCTCGCCCTCGCCTGCGACCTGGTGCTCGCGGCCCGCTCCGCGCGGTTCATCGAGGTGTTCGTGCGGCGCGGTCTGGTGCCGGACGCCGGGGGCGCCTATCTGCTGCCCCGGCTGATCGGCCCGCAGCGGGCGAAGGAGCTGATGTTCTTCGGCGACGCGCTGTCGGCCGCGGACGCCGAACGCCTGGGCCTGGTCAACCGGGTGGTGCCGGACGAGGAACTGGCCAAGACCGCCGGTGAGTGGGCCGGCCGGCTCGCCGCCGCCCCCACCCGGGCCCTCGCCCTCACCAAGCAGCTCGTCAACGCCTCCCTCGACACCGACCGCGCGACGGCGTTCGCCGCCGAGGCATCCGCGCAGGAGATCAACATGACGACACGGGACGCCCGGGAGGGACTGGAGAGCTTCACCGCCCGGCGCACCGCGCGGTTCCGGGGCTGGTGACCGCCTCCGGTCCGCCGTGCCGCACCCCTTCCCATCTGACGGGTCGTCAGTTTTCATGGGGGGTGTGATGGGACATGCGGGCATGGCCGCCGCGGCGGTCCGCCACCTCAGGTCGGCCGGGCGCCCCGGCGCCGTCGTCGAGGCGCTCCCCGCGCCGGAGCTGCGGTGCGTACGGGAGGACGAGCGGGCGCCGGTCGGGCAGGCCGAGTTCCGGCGGGTGCTGGGCGGCTTCGCGACCGGGGTGACCGTCGTCAGCGCCCTCGACGAGGAGGGCCCGGCCGGCTTCGCCTGCCAGTCCTTCGTGTCCCTCTCCCTCGACCCGCCCCTGGTCGCCTTCATGGTGGGCCGCACGTCCACGACCTGGCCGCGCATCGCGCGCGCGGGCGCGTTCTGCGTGAACGTCCTGGCCGCCGGACAGGCCGGCCTGTGCCGGGCGTTCGCGGTGAGCGGGGCGGACAAGTTCGCGGGCGTGGCGTACGACGCGGCCCCGGTGTCCGGTGCCCCGCGCCTGGCCGGCGTCCTCGCGTGGGTCGACTGCACCGTCCACGCCGTGCACCCCGGCGGCGACCACCTCATCGTCGTGGGCCGGGTGGACGCCCTGGGCGCCGCCGACGAGGAGCGGGACCCGCTGCTCTTCCACCGGGGGCGCCTTTGGGAGGGCACGGACCGCGAGGGCTTCTAGGCCGGCGCCCCCGCGGGCGGCTCCGGGCGGCGGCGGATCACCAGCGCCATCAGCGCCGCCGCCGCGCACAGGGCGCCCGAGGCGTACCGGACCACGTCGTAGGAGCCGAACACGTCCCGCGCCACGCCCCCGAGGAAGGCGACGAGGGCCGCGCCGACCTGGGTGCGAGGCGAGCACCCAGCCGAAGACGATCGCGCTGTCGTCCCCGTAGTGCTCGCGGCACAGGTGCCGCCGCACCGCGACGGCGGGCGGGCCCAGTACATCGAGCGTCCGGTCCCCGACCCGCAGCAGGCGTCCACCACGCGGGCCCGCGCCTGGGCGCTGGAGCGGCTGCACGAGCCGATCCAGCTGCGCGACATGGCGGCGCGGGAGGCGAGTTCGGTGCGCACCTTCACCCGCCGGTTCCGGGAGGAGGCCGGGGTCGGTCCCGGTCAGTGGCTGACCCGGCAGCGGGTGGAACGGGCCAGGCATCTGCTGGAGTCGACCGACCGGTCCGTGGACCAGGTGGCCCGGGACTGCGGCTTCGGCACGGCGCAGTCCATCGGCAGCACCTTCGGGCGGCGCTCGGGGTGACCCCGACCGCCTACCGGCGCACGTTCCGCACCGGCGGCGGGCTCGGTACGGCTGCCCCGGCCTCCCGGGCCGTGGCGCCCGCGCCCGCCGCCGTCAGAACGTGAGCACCGCGCGGGCCACCCGGCCCGCCTCCGCCTCCGCGCGGGCCTGGTCGAAGTCGTCGACCGGGTAGGTGCGGGTGACGAGTTCGTCGAGGAGGAGCCGGCCCTGCCGGTACAGCTCGGCGTACAGGGCGATGTCCCGCTGCGGGCGGGAGGAGCCGTAGCGGCAGCCCAGGATGGACTTGTCCAGGTACATCGCGGAGACCCGGAAGGCCGCCTCGGCGTCGGCGGGCGGGACCCCGAGGAGCACCGCCTGGCCGCGCCGGTCCAGGGCGTCGACGGCGCGCCGGATCAGGTCGGTGCGGCCGACGCACTCGAAGGCGTGGTCGACGCCCGCCGGGAGGAGGTCGCGGACGCCGTCCGTCGAGGTGAGGAAGTGGGTCGCGCCGAAGCGGCGGGCCGCCTCCTCCTTCGCGGGGTTGGTGTCGACCGCGACGATCCGCAGGGCGCCCGCCAGCCGGGCGCCCTGGAGGACGTTGAGGCCGACGCCGCCGGTGCCGATGACCAGGACGCTGTCGCCGCGCTCCACCCGGGCCCGGTTGAGGACGGCGCCCACGCCGGTCAGCACGGCGCACCCGATGAGCGCGGCGGACGGCAGCGGCACGTCGTCGGGGACGCGCACCGCCTGCACCGCGCGGACGACGGTGCGCTCGGCGAAGGCCGAGGTGGCGGCGAACTGGTGCACCGGCTCCCCCCGGCGGGTGAAGGGGCGGCCCGGGCGGCCGATCGCCCTGCGGCACATCGTCGGCCGACCCCGGCCGCAATCGGCGCAGGTGCCGCAGCTGGCCAGGGTGGACAGGGCCACGTGGTCGCCGGGCGCGACGTGGGTGACGCCCTCCCCCACGGCCTCCACCACCCCGGCCCCTTCGTGGCCCAGCACCACCGGCACGGGGAAGGGGATCGTGCCGTCGGCCACGGACAGGTCGCTGTGGCACAGCCCGGCCGCCGCGATCCGCACCCCCACCTCGCCCGGGCCCGGCTCCCGCACGCCGAGGCCGTCGGCCACCTCGATCCGCTTCCCGTCGAAGATCACGCCCTTCATCACGCGGCTCCCTCGGGTGTCCTGGGCAGGCCGAGCACCCGCTCGGCGATGATCGTGCGCTGGATCTGGTCCGAGCCGCCGTAGATCGTGTCGGCCCGCGAGAACAGGAACAGGTGCTGGTCGGCGTCGAGGGCGTAGGGCGCGGCGGGCGTCCAGTCGGCGGGGCCCGCGCCCGCCGCCGCGCCGCGTACCCGCACCGCGAGCTCGCCCAGCCGCTGGTGCCAGCCGGCCCACAGCAGCTTGGCCACGCTGGGCGCGCCCGGGTCGCCCGGACCGCCCAGGGTGCGCAGGGCGTTGAAGCGCATCACCCGCAGTTCCGCCCACAGCCGCACCAGCGCGTCCCGCACGACGGGGTCGTCGGCGGCGCCGGTGGCGCGGGCGGTGCGCACCACGCGCGCGAGTTCCCCGGCGAAGCCGATCTGCTGGGCCAGGGTGGACACGCCCCGTTCGAAGCCGAGCAGGCTCATGGCGACCCGCCAGCCGTTGCCCTCGCCGCCGACGACGTGTGCGGCACGCGCCCGCGCGCCGTCGAAGAAGACCTCGTTGAAGTCGCCGGCGCCGGTGAGCTGGCGGATGGGACGGACCTCGACGCGGCCGGGCTGGTCCATGGGAACGAGGAGGAAGCTGAGCCCGTGGTGGCGGCGGGCGGCGGGGTCGGTGCGGGCCAGCACGAAGCACCAGTCGGCCTCGTGGGCGAGGGAGGTCCAGATCTTCTGCCCGGTGATCCGGTAGGTGTCCCCGTCCCGTACGGCCGTGGTGCGCACTCCGGCGAGGTCGGAGCCGGCGCCCGGTTCGCTGTAGCCCTGGCACCACAGTTCCGCGCCGGCCGCGACGGGCGGCAGGAAGCGGGCCTTCTGGGCGTCGGTGCCGTGGGCGAGGAGGGTGGGGGCGAGCAGCTTCTCGCCGATGTGCCCGGAGCGGGCGGGGGCGCCGGAGCGGGCGTACTCCTCGGCCCAGACGACCTGTTGGGTGAGGGTGGCGGTGCGGTTGCCGTAGCCGTCCTCGGGCCAGCCGAGGCCGATCCAGCCCGCCCGGCCGAGGGTGCGTTCCCAGGCACGGCGGTCCTCCCCGGCGGCCGGGGCGTGCGCCGCGAGCCAGGCCCTGGCCTCCGTGCGGAAGGCCTCGTCCTCCTCGGTGAGCGCGAAGTCCACGCCGGTCTCCTCTCAACGCGGGGCGGGCGCACGTGCGGTGCGGGTCCGCGGGTCACTGGGCGTTCGGCCGGCGGCCCTCCCGGGCGGCCCGCTCCATCGCCGTCACGTGCTCCAGGAGCGGCATCGGGTCGGTGCCGACCGTCGTGGGCAGGGCGTCGGCGATCCGCTCGGGCGTCCAGGCGCCCTCGGCGTAGGCGGCGCGCAGTTCCCGCGGCTGGGCCCACACGGCGATCCTGGGGCCCGCGATGGTGTACACCTGGCCGGTGACGCCGGCCTCCCGGGCCCGGTCCGACAGCAGGTAGACCACCAGGGCGGCGACGTCCTCCGGTTCGCCGATCCCGGCCAGTTCGGTGGGGACGCCCGCCGACATCCGCGTACGGGCCACCGGGGCCACGGCGTTGGCGGTCACGCCGTACTTGTGCAGGCCCAGGGCGGCGCTGCGCACCAGGGAGATGACGCCGCCCTTGGCCGCGCTGTAGTTGGCCTGGGAGACCGAGCCCTGGTGGTTGCCGCTGGTGAAGCCGATGAGGGTGCCGGAGCGCTGGGCGCGCATCAGGGCGGAGGCGGCGCGGAACACGGTGAAGGTGCCCTTGAGGTGGGTGGCGAGGACGGGGTCCCACTCCTCCTCGGTCATGTTGAACAGCATCCGCTCGCGCAGGATCCCGGCCACGCAGACCACCCCGTCGAGCCTGCCGTACGCCGACCGCGCGGTGTCGGCCACGCGCTGCCCGCCCGCCATGGTGGAGATGTCGTCGGCGACCGCGACGGCGTCCCCGCCGGCCGCCCGGATCTCCTCGGCCACGGCGTCGGCGACGTCACTGGCCGGGTCCGCGCCGTCGACGCCGACGCCGTAGTCGTTGACGACGAGGCGGGCGCCCTCGGCGGCCGCCGCGAGCGCGACCGCGCGGCCGATGCCGCGCCCTGCTCCGGTGACGGCGACGACCTTGTCCGACAGGAAGTTCCCCACGCCGGTCCCCTTCCCGTTCCACGGTTTCTGACGGACCGTTAGATATCTCGTACCGATGGTCGGCCCGCCGGACGGCGGGCACAAGCCCCCGGGAGGACCGATGTCGCTGCCGGACGCGTTCCATGCCATCGCCGCACGCGTGAACAACTGGGGCCGCTGGGGGGCCGACGACGAACTCGGCACCCTGAACCTGATCACCGACGAGGTGGTCCGCGCGGCGGTGGCCTGCGTCGGCCCGGGACGGCGGGTGCCGCTCGCGGTGCCGCTGCGGCGGGACGGGGTGCAGACCGGCGCGATCCCGGGCCGGGTCGACCCGCTGCACGCGATGGTGCAGCTGAACCAGGAGCTGTTCGGGCCCGGCACGGTCGCCTGCAGCGACGACGTGGTGACCATGGGGCTCCAGGCGGGCACCCACTGGGACGCGCTGGCCCACGTCTCGCACTCGGGGCGGCTCTACAACGGCCGCCCGGCCGGCACCGTCACCGCGCACGCCGGTGCCGCCTTCGCCTCGATCGCGGCCGTGCGGCACCTGGTCTCCCGGGGGGTGCTGCTCGACGTGGCGCGGGCGCGCGGCACCGGCCGCCTGCCCGGCGGGCACGCGGTCGTCCCGGAGGACCTGGAGGCGGCCGAGGAACTGGCCGGGGTCCGGGTGGCCGGCGGGGACGTCGTGCTGGTGCGGACCGGGCAGATGCGGCTGCTGCTGGCCGGGGACCGCCACGCGTACGCGTATCCGTCGCCCGGGCTGTCGATCCGCACCCCGGAGTGGTTCCACGCGCGCGACGTGGCGGCGGTCGCGGCCGACACGCTCACCTTCGAGATCTTCCCGCCGGAGGTGGCGGACCTGTGGCTGCCGGTGCACGCCCTGCACCTGGTGGAGATGGGCATGCCGCAGGGCCAGAACTGGAACCTGGAGGAGTTGTCCACAGCCTGTGGAGAAACCGGCCGCTACGCCTTCCTGCTGGCGGCGACGCCCGAGCCGTTCACCGGGGGCACCGGAGCGCCCGTGGCACCGGTCGCCGTGCTGTGAGGGCCCGCCGCGACCCCGGGGTGACGTCGGCGGCGGTGCGGCGCCGACATGCCCCGAGCACGGCCCTTCCGCACCGCCGTTCCGACTCCGGCGTTCCCGCCCGGCCCCGCGCAGGGGCACCGACGCCGTGTCACGACCCGCACTCGCCGAGGAACTCCGTCACCGAGGCCCTCGCCGTCCCCTCGCGGCGGATCGCTGAGAACCAGAGTGGTGAGCCGGTCACGTCACGTCAACACCGATTGGCACGCATCCGTCCGGTTCGTCACGGATGCCGGGTTCGCCGCCCGCCGCGCACGGATGCACGCCCGGCGCACCGCGCAACGCCCCGCCGCACACCGCCGCCCCGCCGTGCACCCGTGCACCGGGGTGGCCGGCGCGGGCCCATACCGGGACGCGGGACGCGGGACGCGGGGCCTGGGGCGGCTACACCGCCTCGTACGCCAGCCCGTCGTACGTCGTCACCGCGGTGGCGCCGCAGGCGGGAGCGGAGTCTCCGGGGCGCGCGCAGCGGTCGAGTTCGCACCAGATGCGCTTGCCGGTGCCCTCGGAGCTCCAGCCCCAGCGGTCGGCCAGGCCGTCGACGAGGGCGAGTCCGCGCCCGCCGGTCGCCTCGCCGTCCACGCAGCGCGGCACCGGCGCCCGGCCGCTGCGGTCGGCCACCTCCAGCCGGACGGTGGCCTCCTCGCCCGGCTCGCCCGGCAGGGACAGGCACAGGACCGCCGGACAGCCGGTGTGCACCACGGCGTTGGTGACGAGCTCCGACACGAGCAGGATCAGCGTCTCCGCGAGCGGCTCGTCGGGCTCTATGCCGGAACCGGCCAGTCGCGAGCGGGCCCACCGCCGGGCACGCCCCACCTCGGCGGGGTCGGGCCGGATATCCAGCTGCACTCGAAGCACCTGCACCGCTCACACCATCCGAACCGGCGGACACTTAGGCTCGCGCCTCACGTAGGCCACGATCGTAGCCATTTCCTGCATGGCCAGAACAACGGCCGGGGCAGGGATCACGGACCGTGAATCCCTTGTGGCACAGCATGGTTGACGTACAGTCACCCCAACAAGCGCTTCGGGCATATTCCAGCGCGAAGGAGTACCCGTGGGGCATACTGTGCGACGCCCGCCCCGGGGAGTCGAACAGGCGGCGGCAACAGGCCCGGCCACCCGGCGAGCAGGGGCAGACACCAGCGGATCCGGCGCGGCCCCGAGGGCAACTCCGGTGCGGTGCGTGCTCATAACCACTCGCATCCCACACAAGGTACCGGAGCGGACGCCCGGCGACAGGCCGTGACGAGTCCCGCGCAGGGCACAAGAAGGTATCAACGCTGCGTGACCCCCCGATGCCACGATCCGTGACATCTCCCGGCCCTCAGCGCGGCGGAGCCGTGGGAATGCGCAGACGGGAGGTCCGTTCAGGCGCCGTCGGCGAGCAGATCCGCCGCCAGCCGTTCCTCACTCTCCGTGGTACCGCCCGCACGGTGGGTCCGGAGCCAGGCCCGCTTGAGGTGCAGATGGACCTCCGACTCCCAGGTGAAGCCCATGCCGCCGTGCACCTGGAGGCAGTCCCGCGCGGAGCGCACGGCGGCCCGGTCGGCGAGCAGCCGGGCGGCGGCGATGTCCACCGGGTCGGCGGTGACGGCGGCCGCGTAGACCGCGGCGCGGGCCGTCTCGGCGCGCACCAGCATGCCCGCGCACAGGTGGGCAACCGCCTGGAAGGCCCCGACGGGCCGCCCGAACTGTTCGCGGGTCCGGGCGTGTTGCGTCGCCAGCTCGCACACCCGGGTCGCGGTGCCCAGCTGCTCGGCGGCGGTGAGCAGCTCCGCCACGGAATCGGGGGCGGCCGGCCGTCCGCCCCGGATCCGGTGCAGCGGCGTCAGCGGGTCCAGCGAGCGCAGCGGCTCGGCCCCGGCCGGGTCACCGAGCACCACGTCCGCCTCCGCCCGCCACTCCACGAGGCCGCCGTCGACGGCCGCGACCACGGTCTCGCCCGTCGCAGCCCCCGGTACGGTCCCGGCCGCGAGGTGGGTCGCGATCAGCGGTCCGGGCAGCAGCGCGCGCCCGGCCTCCTCGAACGCCAGCACCGCCTCCGGCAGTCCGAGGCCGACCCCGCCGTCGGCCTCCGGCAGCCGCAGCGCGAAGAAGCCGGCCTGGCCGAGCGCGCGCCACAACGACCGGTCGAGCCGCGGCGGTCCGCCGGCGCCGGCCGCGGCCCGCAGCGGCCCGGGGCCGAACCGGCGCTCCAGCAGCCCCCGTACGCCCTCGCGCAGGGCCCGCTGGTCGTCGGTGAGGCAGAAGCGCACGGTCAGCGTCCCTTCGGCAGGCCGAGGATGCGCTCGGCGACGATGCCGTACTGGATCTGGGAGGTCCCGGCGGCGATCGTGTAGGACAGCGACGTCAGCCGGTCCCGGGTCCAGTCGCGGCCGAGGTCGAGGCTGTCGGGGCCGAGGACGTCCGCGGCGGCGTCGTACAGCTCCTGACGGGCGTGCGAGTAGCGCAGCTTGAAGACCGAGCCGGAGGCGCCGGGGACGGCCCCGCCCGCCTGCGCCGCGCTCACGTTCCACTGGATGAGCCGCCACAGCGCGCGGAACTCGGCGTGGAGCGCGCCCAGCCGGCGCCGCAGGACGGGGTCGTCCCAGCGGCCGGTGCGGCGGGCCTCGGCGGCGAGTGCGGCCAGGACGCGGCGGCAGGCCACCACCTCACCGGCGAAGGCGGTGCCGCGCTCGAAGGAGAGCGTCACCATGGTCACCCGCCAGCCGTCGTTCTCCTCGCCGACGCGGTACGCGGCCGGCACCCGCACCTCGTCGAGGAAGACCTCGGCGAACTCCGCCGTCCCGGCCAGGGTGCGCAGCGGCCGGACGGTGACGCCGGGGGCGTCCATGGGCATCGCCAGCCAGGTGATGCCGCGGTGCCGGGGCGCGTCGGGGTCGGTGCGCACCAGCAGTTCGCACCAGTCGGCGACCTCGGCGTGCGAGGTCCAGATCTTGGATCCGCTGACCACGTAGTCGTCGCCGTCCCGCCGGGCGCGGGTGCGCAGCGCCGCGAGGTCGGATCCCGCGCCCGGTTCGCTGAAGCCCTGGCACCAGACCTCCTCGCCGCGCAGGATCGGCGGCAGCCAGCGGGCCCGCTGCGCGGCGGTGCCCTCCGCGGCGATGGTGGGGCCGGCGTGCAGCAGTCCGACGAAGCCCGCGCCCACGTAGGGCGCTCCGGCCCGCTCGGTCTCCTCCAGGAAGATCAGGTGCTGGGCGGGGGTGGAGCCCCGGCCGCCCGCGTCCGCCGGCCAGTGGAGTCCCGCGTATCCGGCGTCGTGCAGCATCCGCTGCCAGCCGAGGTCGTGGGCGCGGCGGCCCGGCCAGTCGCCGGGGTCCGGCTCGGGCGGCAGCGTGGGCAGCACCTCGGCCAGCCACGCGCGCAGTCCGGCGCGGAACTCCGCCTCCCGCGGGGTGTCCGACAGGTCCATGGCCGCCGCCCCGGCTACGGGCGGGAGCCGGCGCCGGGACCGCGGCCCGCGCCCGGGGCGTCCGCCGTGTCCAGGTCCAGGCCCAGCATGCGGATGGCGTTGCCGCGCATCAGCTTGTGGACGGTCTCGTCGTCGAGGCCCCGCACGTGGTCGAGGGCGACCTCCTTGGTGTGCGGGAAGGTCGAGTCGACGTGCGGATAGTCGGTCTCGAAGGTGGCGTTGTCCCGGCCGACGGTGTCGAGCGAGGCGATGCCGTGCTTGTCGCGGAAGAAGCAGCAGTAGATCTGCCGGTAGTAGTACACCGACGGCGGCTCGGGCACGGTGTCGCGGACCCCGCCCCAGGCGCGGTGCTCGCGCCACACGTCGTCGGCGCGCTCCAGGGCGTACGGGATCCAGCCCATCTGGCCCTCGCTGTAGGCGAGGGTGAGCCGGGGGAAGCGCACCAGGACCCCGCTGAAGAGGAAGTCCGTCATGGAGGCCATGGCGTTGTTGAAGGACAGCGTGGCCTGCACGGCCGGCGGGGCGTCCGGGGAGGCGGCCGGCATCTGCGAGGACGAGCCGATGTGCATGTTGACGACGGTGCCGGTGTCCTCGCAGGCGGCGAAGAAGGGATCCCAGTGGCCCGAGTGGATGGACGGCAGGCCGAGGTGGGTGGGGATCTCGGAGAAGGTGACGGCCCGCACCCCGCGCGCGGCGTTGCGCCGGATCTCGGCGACCGCGAGCTCCACGTCCCACAGCGGGATCAGGCACAGCGGGATCAGCCGCCCGCCGCTGTCCCCGCACCACTCCTCGACCATCCAGTCGTTGTAGGCGCGCACGCAGGCCAGGGCGAGGTCCTTGTCGCGGGCCTCGGCGAAGGTCTGGCCGCAGAAGCGGGGGAAGGTGGGGAAGCACAGGGACGCCTCGACGTGGTTGAGGTCCATGTCCTTGAGCCGTTCCGCCGGGTCCCAGCAGCCGGGCCGCATCTCGGCCCGGGTGATGCCCTCCAGGGTCATCTCGTCGCGGTCGAAGCCGACGGCGGCGATGTTGCGCTTGTACGGGAACTGAAGGTCCTCGTAGATCCACCAGTCGGCGGGCGGGCCGTCGGGGTCCATCGTGATCCGGTACCTGCCGCCCACGTAGGCGAGTTCACCGATGCCGGCGGTCAGCGGGCGGGGGCCGCGGTCCCGGTAGCGGGACGGCAGCCAGGTCTCGAAGAGGTGCGCGGGCTCGATCACGTGGTCGTCGACGCTGATGATGCGGGGCAGTTCGGCCATGGTCCCCTCCGCCGGAGCTCGGATCTGATGACCCGTCAGATAGTGCCGCTGCGCGCAGGCTAGCCCCGCACCCCTGGACCGGCAAGGCGGTGCGTCCTACGCTCTGCGCACCGATCTGACTGACCGTCAGGTCCATGCCGCAGGGGGCCGTCATGTCCGACACCGCGCACGCCCTGAGCACCTCCCGCACCCTCTGGGACCTCCTCGACGCCCGCGCCCGGCTGACGCCCGGCCGGCCCGTGTTCCTCCAGGACGGCCGCGTCCTGACCTTCGGCGCCCTGCGCGAGCGGGCGGAGCGGGTGGCGGCCGGCCTGCACGCCCTGGGGGTGCGCCCGGGCACGGTCGTCGCCTGGCAGCTGCCCACCCGCCTGGAGACGGTCCTGCTCACCTTCGCGCTGGCCCGCCTCGGCGCCGTCCAGACCCCGGTGATCCCCTTCCACCGGGACCACGAGGTCGGCTTCGTCCTGCGCGCGTCGGGGGCGGAGTTCTTCGCGGTCCCGGGCACCTGGCGCGGCCACGACCACACGGCGATGGCCCGCCGGCTGGGCGCGCGCGGCGTGCTGGAGGTCGGCGACGCGCGTGACCTGCCCGACGGCGACCCGGCCGTGCTGCCCGCCCCGCCCTCCGACGGCACCGAGGTCCGCTGGATCTACTGGACCTCCGGCACCACGTCCACCCCCAAGGGCGTCCTGCACACCGACCGTTCACTGATCGCGGGCGGCTCCTGCCTGGCCCACGCGCTGCGCCCCACGGCGGCCGACGTCGGCTCCATCGCCTTCCCCTACGCCCACATCGGCGGACCCGACTACACCGTGATGCTGCTGCTGTACGGCTTCCCGGCGGTGCTCTTCGAGCACTTCGCGCTGCCGGAGGCGCTGGCGGAGTACCGCGCCCACGGGGTGACCCTGGCGGGCGGCTCCACGGCCTTCTACGCGATGTTCCTCGCCGAGCAGCGGGCCCGGCCCGGCGAGCCGGTGGTGCCGACGCTGCGGCTGCTGGCGGGCGGCGGCGCGCCCAAGCCGCCGGAGCTGTACCACGCGGTGGTGCGCGAGATGGGCGTCGCCCTCGCCCACGGCTACGGCATGACCGAGGTGCCGATGATCACCATGGGGTCCCCGGACGACAGCCACGAGCAGCTGGCGACGACCGAGGGCCGCCCCCCGGAGGGGATGGAGATCCGGATCGTGGACGGCGAGGTGCGGCTGCGCGGGGAGGCGGTGTGCCGGGGCTACCTGGACCCGGCGCAGACGGCGGAGGCGTTCGACCCGGACGGCTTCCTGCGCACCGGTGACCTCGGCCACCTCACCGACGACGGCCACCTGGTGCTCACCGGACGGCTCAAGGACGTGATCATCCGCAAGGGCGAGACCATCTCGGCCAAGGAGATCGAGGACCTGCTGCACGCGCACCCGGCGGTCGGCGACGTGGCCGTGATCGGCCTGCCGGACAGCGGGCGCGGGGAACTGGTGTGCGCGGTGGTCGAGCGCGCGCCCGGGGCGGGCACGCCGACGCTCGGGGAGGTGACCGCGTTCCTCCGCGCGGAAGGGCTGTCGGTGCACAAGCTGCCGGAGCGGCTGGAGGTGGTGGACGCCCTTCCGCGCGGACGGACGCTGCGCAAGGTGCTCAAGTACGAGCTGCGCGAGCGCTACGCGGGGACCTCGGCATGACGGTGCCCCGCCCGGGGGCGGGGCACCGACGGCCGGGAGGTCTACTCGGGGACGGTGAAGTAGCGGGCGAAGGACCGGACGACCTCGTCCTCGCCGATCCGGCCGTCGCCGTCCGTGTCCAGCGTGGCCGCCGCGGTGCGGGCGAGGTCGTCGGTGACGCCGAGCGCCACGAGGACGCGGGCCGTCTCCTCGACGGTGGCCCGGCCGTCGCCGTCGCCGTCCGCCACGGCGAGGGCCGCCTGCAGGAAGGGCCGCGCGATCTCGCCGAACCGGTCGGGGTTGTCGCGCAGTCGCTTCAGCGCACCGTTCACGAATTCCTCGCGGGTGATGCGCTGGTCGCCGTCGCGGTCCGCGATTCCGGCCATGCCCTGCCAGAACGCCTCCGCGCCGCCGTAGAGGGACTGTCCCCGGTCGGAACGGGCCGCGACGCCGAACTCCGCCAGCAGCGCCTTCGCCGCGTGGCTGAAGTCCTCGCGGTCGATGTAGCCGTTGCCGTTCTGGTCGAACGTGGCGAATCGGTCCGCGATCCTGCGGTCGTGCTCGCTGGTGACCATGTCTCTTTCAGGCCGCCTTAAGTCAGTGGGGTCTTCTCGTCCGGAGCGTACGTCGTACGGGACGGTCCCGGGGAACGGATACCGCACCTGTGCCAGGACCGGGGGCATTCCGCGACCACCCCGTTGCTCCGGGCGGGGTGCGCGGTGCCCGGGCCGGAGCGGGGGGCGCGCGGCCGGAGCCGAGGGCGCGGGGCAGGAGAGCACCGCGGCACGGCGGGCCGCCGCGGCGCCGGGCGGGCGGGACGCGGAAACCGGTCGCTCGTCCCGGTCCGGGTGCGGGCCGGCGGTCAGGCCGACAGCGGGCGGGCGTCCTCGTCCACGGCGGAGGGCACGTCCGGGTGGATGTCGAAGAGGCGGCGCACGCCGAGTGCGCCGAGCACTTTGTTCACGTGGCTGCCGTCCGCGGCGCCGCGGGCGGGCAGGATCAGCCGGAGCTCACCCCCGCAGGACCGCAGCAGCCGCCGGGCGCCTATGAGCACACCGACCCCGCTGGAGTCGCAGAACCACACGTCGGAGAGGTCGAGGACGACACTGTGCCGGCCGTCCGCCACGGCGTCGTGCACCCGTTGGCGCAGCACCGGGGACGTCATCAGGTCCAGTTCGCCCGACACCCGGAGCACGGCCCATGCGCCCTGCTCCCCGTCGGTCACTGTGAAGGTCACCACCACGCCCTTCGCTCGCCGAAACGGAAGCAGTCCCTACGCTTCCTTGCAGCGCGGCTGCCCACCGGCCGTTTCCCTGAAACGCGAGCACAGAAACGGTTACCGAACAGAAAAGGCTTGATTCAGTCGCATTCGATCCTAATCGATCGGTTCTGATCGCGTGCAGGGGGGTAGGGCCTCTTACCACTCAGGGCCGCGCGGGGGGCGCACATTGCCACAAAGGGGCGTGCGTCCCTGGTGACGCCGACTACATTCGGGACCACCAGGCAACAAGGGGTGAGGGGGCCGCATGACCGAACGGAACGTACCGCCCCGCTGGGACCGCACCATGCAGCAGCGGCTCACGCGCGGGGAGGCGGCCGCCCTCGGCGAGCTCTACGACCGGTTCGCCTCCCTCGTGCACGGCCTCGCGCACCGCGTCCTCGGCGACGAGCGCGCCGCCGACGCCGTCACCCGGGACGTCTTCACCCACGTCTGGGAGCACCCGGACGCCTACGACCCCCGGCAGGGCCCGCTGCGCGGCTGGCTCGCCGGGCTCGCCCACCGGCTGGCCGTACAGCGGCTGCGCGTGACGGAGACCGCCGCGCTCGCCCGGGGCGGCCCGGGCACGACGGAGGAGCTGGAGCACAAGGTGCGCCACGCCTCGGTGGCCGCCCGCGCCGACTACATCGTCCAGTCCATGCCGGTGCCGCTGCGCGCCGCGCTGGAGCTCGCCTACTTCCAGCGGCGCGACTACCGGCAGACCGCCGCCGACCTCGGCGTCACCGAGGACGAGGCCCGTCGCCGGCTCCGGCTGGGGCTGCAACTGCTCTCCACGGCCCACGACACCGAGGCCCCGGGCGGCCCGCCCGGCATCGGGGGTGCGGCATGACCGGCGACCACCTCGACCCCGGAGACGGCCCCGGGCACGCCCTCCGGCCCGGCGCCGGGCCGGAGGGCTACGGACACGGCACCGCGGGCACCGGCACGGGCCCGGGAAACGGGACGGACGGTACGGACCCGGGAAACGGGACGGACGGTACGGACCCGGGAAACGGGACGGACGGTACGGACCCCGGCCCGCCCGGGAGCGCTCACTCCCCCACCGGCCTACCGCCCGCCGCCGACACCGCACCGCCCGCCGGTCCCCCGCCCTCCGCCGGGGGCGGCGAGCGGCCTGCGCCCGCCGCCGGGGCGTCCGGCGTCGTCCCCCGGCCGGCCCCGGCCGTCCTCGACCACCGGGTGCTGACGTCCCTGCTGGGCGCCTGGGCGCTGGCCGCCTGTGCACCGGAGGAGGCGGCGGCCGTCGAGGACCACCTGGGCGAGTGCGGGTCCTGCGCCGACGAGGCCCTGCGGCTGCGCGAGGCGGTCGGTCTGCTCCAGCGCCCCGAGAGCCTCGACCTCGACCCCGGCCTGCGCACCCGCGTCCTCGACTCCTGCCTGGAACGCCGCCCGCCGCGCATCCCGGTCCCCGACTGGGCCGCCGCCTACGATGCCGAGACCGCGCGGCTGGACGCGCTGCTCCAGGACTTCGGCGACGCCGAGTGGCACGCCCCCGTCCGGCTGCGCTGGTACCGGGCCGACGAGGCGACCGTCCGCCGAACCACCGTGGCCGGCGTGATCGCGCACCTGCTGACCGTCGACGGGATGGTCGCCGTCGCCCTCGGACTCGACGACCCGCTCGGCGAGGTCGCGGCCGAGCGGCCCACCCCGGCGTCCCGCACCGAGGCGTACTGGCGGGCGGCCCACGTCCCGCACACCCGCTCGGTGCGGGCACCCTGGCGGGAACAGACCCACAACCTGGTGCGGACCGTGTCCTTCACCGGGGGCCGGACCGGCGGCCTGCCGGTGCCCTACGGGGACTTCGAACTGCCCCTGCACGACGCCATGCTGGATCGCGCCTTCGAGTGCTGGGTGCACGCGGAGGACATCGCGGAGGCCGTCGACTACCCCTACGACCCGCCCACCGGACGGCACCTGCACCGCATGGTCGACCTTGCGGCCCGGATGCTGCCCAGCGTGCTGGAGGCGCGCCGCCGGTCCGGGCTGGCCGCCCCCGTCGGACGGCACCTGGTCGCCGCCGGTGAACCGGGGCGCAGCCTGCGGCTGGAGATCGAGGGCTCCGGCGGCGGGGAGTGGCTGATCCCGCTCGACTCCCCGGCCGCGAAGGGCTCCGCCGAGCACGAGGTGGCGCACGTCGCCCTCGACGGCGCGGAGTTCTGCCGCCTGGCCGCCGGACACGTCACCCCGCAGGAGGCGGCGGCCGGGCAGGTCGGCGACCGGGAGGCGATCCGGGACGTGCTGTACGCGGCGGCGAGCCTGAGCCGCATGTGACCGGCCCGCCGGCGGCGGGCGCCGGGCCGGCCGGTGGCTAGCCGGCCGGTCGTTGGCTGGACGGCCGGCCGGTGGTTGGCCGGCCGGTCGTTGGCTAGCCGACCGGCCGGTGGCTAGGCGAAGACGACCGTGCGGCGCCCGTTCAGCAGGATCCGGCGCTCCGCGTGCCACTTGACCGCGCGGGCCAGGGCCTGGCACTCGACGTCGCGGCCGATGGCGACCAGCTGGTCGGGGGAGACGTCGTGGCCCACCCGCTCGACCTCCTGCTCGATGATCGGGCCCTCGTCGAGGTCGGCGGTGACGTAGTGCGCGGTGGCGCCGATCAGCTTCACGCCCCGGGCGTGTGCCTGGTGGTACGGCTTGGCGCCCTTGAAGCTGGGGAGGAAGGAGTGGTGGATGTTGATGATCCGCCCGGAGAGCTGCTTGCACAGGTCGTCCGACAGCACCTGCATGTAGCGGGCGAGGACGACCAGTTCGACCCGCTCCTCGCGGACGATCTCCAGCAGCTTCGCCTCGGCCTCGGGCTTGGTGTCCTTCGTCACCGGGATGTGGTGGAAGGGGATGTTGTAGGAAGCCACCAGCTCGGCGAAGTCGGTGTGGTTGGAGACCACTCCGGCGATCTCCACCGGCAGCGCCCCGGTCCGCGCCCGGAACAGCAGGTCGTTCAGGCAGTGCCCGAACCGGCTCACCATCAGCAGGATGCGCATCTTCTCGTCGGCCCGGTTGATCTGCCAGTCCATCTGGAAGGCGTCACCGATGGCCGCGAAGCTGGCCCGCAGCTTCTCCACCGTCACCGGGGCCTCGGCGGAGAAGTGGACCCGCATGAAGAACAGTCCCGTGTCGTGGTCGCCGAACTGCTGGCTGTCCTCGATGTTGCAGCCGGTCATGAACAGGTAGCTCGACACGGCGTGCACGATGCCCTGCTTGTCGGGGCAGAACAGGGTGAGGACGTACTGGTCGGCCGGGGCCTCGGCTCGGGTGGACTGCTCGCTCATGCGGGCAAGGGTCCCATACGACGGCGCCCGGCCGACGGGCCGTTCCGCTACGCGGACCGCGTCAGGATGTGCAGCACCTCGAGGGTGCTCGGCGGGGTGTCGGGGTCCTCGCCGTCGCTCGCCGCCATCCGCACGTGCGCGTCCCGGGCCGCCCGCACTGCCTCCGGCCAGCCCGGGTGCTCCAGGTAGGCGGTGACGGGCGCGTCCGGGCCCACCTGGTGCATGATCCGCAGCACCCGCAGCACCGCCGTGTCGACGAGCGCCGCCTCCTGGGAGTCGCGGAAGATCGTGCCCACGTACTTCTCGGCGGACCAGTTGTCCAGCCAGGTGTCCTCGACGAGCCGGTAGACCGCGTCGGTGACGTCCCCGTAGCCGTCCACCCCGGCCAGCCAGACGTCCCGCTGGAACCCGGGGTCGGAGAGCATGTGCAGCGCGGAGCGCACATTGCTGCGCCAGCGCCACCACGGCATGTCGTTGAGTGGCATGCCGCCCATGGTGGACGAGCGACGGCCGCGACGGGAAGTGTTCTCCGAACCCTGCACGGTCGTCGATCGTACGTTTCCGCCCTCCGCGCCCGGCACGGGACCCCGCAATTCACCTCCGCGTCACCGGGCGTCGACCGAGGGTCATCGCCGGGTTGGCCGGGTGAGGGAATCGTGCAGGGCCATGACCGGCAGGCGACCCATCCGCAGCAGCGTCCTCTCCCGTCTCCTCCCCCGGCGCATCAGATCCGGCGCGCCGGCCACCGGGGCACTCGCGCTGTGCGCGGCGCTCGTCGCGGGCTGCGGGGTCGTCCCCGGTGCCACGGGGGGCTCCGGGGACGCCCCGATCACCGTCATGACCTGGGCGCCGGAGAAGACCGGCGCCACCGACAAGCCCGGCATGCCCGCCTTCGCCCGGGCCTACGCCCGCTGGGTCAACGAGCGCGGCGGCCTCGACGGCCGCCCGCTCAGGGTCCTGACCTGCAACGAACGCAACGACAGCGTCACCGTGGCGCGGTGCGCCCGGCGCGCGGTCGAGGAGGACGCGGTCGCCGTGGTGGGCTCCTACAGCCAGCACCCCGACGCCTTCCTGACCACCCTGGAGGGCGCCGGCATCCCCTACATCGGCGGCTACGGCCTCACCGACGACGAGTTCACCAGCCCGCTGTCCTACCCCGTCAACGGCGGCCTGCCCACGCTGCTCGCCGGGCTCGGCCGCACCCTCGCCGACCGGTGCGGGCCGGTCGCCCTGGTCCGGCCCGACACGATCGCCGGCGACCGGCTGCCCGCCCTGCTCGACGCGGGCCTCCGGGCGGGCGGCCACGCCCCGACGGGGGACCGCGCGGCACCGGAGGACGCCACCTCCTACGACGACGAGGTGCGCCACGCCCTGGAAGGGGCCGCCACCGGACCCGGCCGGCCGGGGTGCGTGGTGCCCGCGCTGGGCGACGGCACGCGCACCTTCATGGACTCCTTCCGCCGGGCCCGCCGGGCGTTCCCCGAGGTGCGCACCGGGAGCGTGCTGGGCAGCGTCGACCAGAGCACCGTCGACGCGTCCGGCGGGGCGTCCGGCCCCTACGAGGGGTCGTTCGTCACCGGCTGGTACCCGCACGCCGGTGACGCGCGCTGGGAACCCCTGAGGAAGGTCGTCGAGGAGTCCGCGTTCGGCGACAACCGCATCGACCCGGGCGACGCGGGCGTGCAGACGACCTGGATCGCGTACACGGTGCTGCGGCAGGTGGTCGAGTCGCTCGGCGGCGGGGAGGTGAGCGCCCGCACGGTGCGCGGAGCCCTGCGCAATGGCCTGGAGGTCACCACCGGCGGCCTCACTCCGCCCCTGAGCTGGTCCTTCCAGGGCAGGCTGGCCGCGGTCGGCTACCCCAGGCTGGCCAACGCGCAGGTGTCGCTGCAGGTGGTCCGGGACGGGCGGCTGGTGTCGGCCCGCGAGGACCTCACCGACGTGACGCGGACGCTGCTGGAGGCCGAGCTGTGAGGTGACGCCGGCGCGAGCGCGGTCGGGGCACCCCGCCCCGGATCCGGGCGGCGACGGGTCCGGCGGGGGGCCTGCCGGGATGCGGGCGGGGTGCGGGCGGCGGTTCGGCGAGGGTCCGGCCGCGGGATGCGGCCGCGGGGTGCGGGCGGGGGCTCGGCGAAGGGTCCGCCGCGGATCCGGCCGCGGGGCCCAGGCGGATTCGGACGGGGTCGGCGAAGGTCCGGCGAGGGTCCGGCGAGGGCCTGCCGGGGTGCGGGCCGGGTGCGGGCGAGGGTCCGCCGCGGGGTCCGGCCGCGGCATCCAGGCGGGATGCGGGCGGGGTTCGGTGAGGGCCCGGCCGCAGGATGCGGGCGGCGTGCGGGCGGGGGCTCGGCGAAGGGTCCGCTGCGGATCCGGCCGCGGGGCCCAGGCGGATTCGGGCGGGGTCGGCGAAGGTCCGGCGGGGACCTGCCGGGGTGCGGGCCGGGTGCGGGCGAGAGTCCGCCGCGGGTCCGGCCGCGGCATCCAGGCGGGATGCGGGCGGGGTTCGGTGAGGGCCCGGCGGCAGGATGGGCGGGGTGCGGGCGCCGCGGGGTCCGGGCGTGGTGCGGCGGCGTGCGAGCGGGGGTGCGGCGAGGGTCCGCCGCGGGATCCGGCCGGAGGTCAGGCGGGGGATCCGGCCGGAGGTCTGGCGGGCGGGGCTCACCCGGCCCGCCGCCGTGGCGCCGCCGTGGCGCCGGCGCGGCCCCCGCGCCGGTCACAGCTGGGTCGGCTGCCGCTCCGTGAGGCCGTACTGCTTGGCGATCGCGTTCCACAGCCGGGCGGCCTTGCCCTTCTCGACGGTGGCCGTGCCGCTGGCCCGGTTGCCGGCCCGGGTCTGCCCGGTGGTGCGGGCCTGGCCCTTCTTGCAGCCCCGCTTGCCGGCCGTCTGGTCGGCCCAGGCCGCGTAGTGGTTGTCGGCCGCCTCGGACGCCCGCCAGGCCTTGGTGAGCGCGGTGGTCAGCGCCTGGTGGTCGGGCAGCTTGTCGACGGACAGCTCGGAGAGGTCGGTGACCAGCTGGTTGCGCTGCCCGGCCGCGTCCCGCAGGTCCTTGGCCGCCTTGGCCAGGTCCTTGCAGGACTTCACGTCGTTGACCGCGTTGATCACGGCTGTCCGGCTCTCGCCGCTGTGCGCGAGCAGCTTGTCCAGCTCGACGGCCTGCTGCCGCGCCGGGTCGACGCTCGGCGTGGGCGACGGCGGGGCGCTCGCGGGGGCCGTGGCGGAGACCGGCTGGTTGTCACCGCCCTTGTCGTCGCTCTCGCCCCCGCCGCCGAGCAGCGCGCCCGCGCCGACACCGAGGACGGCGATGCCGACGCCGACGGCGGCGAGCAGCGGCACCCGGGATCCGGTACGGCCGCCGCCCCGGCCGCCCCCGCCGCCCCCGCCGCCGGACCTGGGGGCTCGCCGGCCGCCGCCACCGCCCGGGCCGGACGGCGCGGGGGCGGCCCGGCCGGGCGCGGGGTGCTCGACGCGGGGCATCTGCTGGGTGGCCCCGGCCGGTCCGGAGTCGCTGCGGAAGAGGTTGTCGAACTCGGCGGGCGGCTGCCGGTGGGCGTCCTCGGCCGGCTGCCCGTAGGGGGCGGCGCCCTGGTCGGTCACCGGGGCGATGTACTGGGTGGCCTCGGCGTCCGGGTCGCCCGCGTGCGGGAGCGGACCGTGACCGGCCGCGCCGTGCGGGTGGTGGTGCCCCGGGTGGGGGGCGGGCTCGTGGCCGGCGGGCATCTCGGGCGGCAGCGCGCCCGGTCCCGCCGCGGGTATGGGCGGTATGTACTGCGTCGCGCCCTCGTCGGCGCCGGACGGCACCGGCGGCAGGAACTGGGTGGCCCCCTCCGCCCCGTCGGGGGCCCCGCCGGCGGGCCCGCCGGGGACGGGCGGCAGGTACTGGGTGGCACCCTCTGGCGCCACGGGCGGCAGGGGCGCGCCGGAGCCGTAGGAGTCGCCGGCCCCGTAGGCGTCGTAGGAGGCTCCGCCGTAGGCGCCCTGCGGGCCGTGGCCCGCTCCGGGGACGCCGTAGGCGTCACCTGCGTGGTGCGGGGCGGGCGTGCCGTATCCGGCGTCCGGGCCCTGGCCACGCGTGTCGTAGGGCGCCGGGGCGCCCTCGGGGGGCAGCGGGCCCGGGCCGCTCTGCCCGCCCTGACCGGCCCAGGCGGACTCCCCGGGGCCGCCCCACTGCTGCGCGGCGGGCGGGGCGGGGGACGAGGCCGGGGCCGGCGGCTGCCAGTCCTGAGCGGGCGCCGGTGCGGGCGCCTGGCCGGGCGCCGGTGCGGGCGCCTGCTGCCCCGGCCCCCACGGCTCGCCCCACGTCAGGCCGCCGGGCGGCGCCGACGGGGCCGGCTGGTCGCCCGGACCGCCCGGCGGAGGACCGGCCGGCGCGGCCGGTGCGCCGGACATGCCCGGCAACAGGGGCTCACCACCGTCGGAGGGCAGCACGATGCCTTCACGCGCGGGGCGCGCCGAGGGCTCCTCGCCCTGTCCACTCTGCGTCACCGGGACTCCTGCCAATGGGGGACCTCGTGAATCGTCGACTCACGCTACCGGGTCCCCCGAGCGCGGTGCCACGCAGCACGGGGCCCGCGCTCCTGCCCGGTGGAAGCAGTAACAAAACCACGTCACCGCACGCTGTTCATGGCCCCTTCCGGCACGTCAACTCCGCGATGACCGTGGGTACTCCGCAGTCCGCCGTGCGGTTACGGCCCCTTCACCCCCCTCACGCGGCCACGGGCAGGGCCGTGCGGGCACCGAACTCGCGGACCACCGGCTCCTCCCGGTACGGCTCCAGCCGTTGCCGCAGGTCCTCGACGTACTCGGCGCCCCGGTCGGAGCGCAGCCCGTCGAGGAGTTCGACCGCCTGCAGGCCCGTGCTGCACGCCTGCTCGATCTCCCTCTGCTGCACCTGGGCCGTGGCCAACAACACATAGCCGATCGCCCGCCGCCGCGCCCGCGACGGCGGATGCCCGGCCAGGGAGGCCCGCGCGCACCGCTCGGCGGCCTGGGCCTGTCCGAGGTCCCGGTGGCAGTGCGCCAACTCGTCGGCGAGGTACGCCTCGTCGAAGTGGGCGATCCACGCCGGATCGTCGCCGGAGGCCGGGTCGGCCACCTCCAGGGCACTCATCGCGCGCCCCGCGGACGTCTCCGCGGCGCGCGCGTCGCCCATCAGGGCGTGCCCGCGCGCCTCCGCCGCGTGGAACATCGACTCCGCGCGCGGGGTCACCCTGCCACGCGCGCCCTCCTGCGCGGCCCGCGCCAACTGCGCGATCTCGCGCGGGTTGCCGAGCTGCGCGGCGAGGTGGCTCATGGACGCGGCGAGCACATAGCCGCCGTAGCCCCGGTCACCGGCGGCCTGCGCCAGGCGCAGCGCCTGGATGTAGTAGCGCTGGGCGAGGCCGGGCTGGCCGGTGTCGACGGCCATGTACCCGGCGAGCTCGGTCAACCGGGCCACCACCGCGAAGAGTTCGCGGCCCACGGCCTCCCGGTAGGAGCCGGCGAGCAGCCCGGAGACGACGCTGTTGAGGTAGTGCACGACGACGGGGCGCACATGGCCGCTGCCGTACTGGTGGTCGAGGTCGACCAGGGACCGGGTCATGGAGCGCACGGCCTCGACGTCGGACCGGCCCACACGGGGTCCCGCCGAACGGGCCACCTGGGCGTCGGGCAGGGAGATCAGCCAGTCCCGGCTGGGCTCCACCAGGGCGGAGGAGGCGACGGAGGAGCCGGACAGGAAGTCCCGGCGTCCCACGTCGCTGCGCCACAGCTCACACACCTGCTCGATGGCGCCCAGTACCGTCGGCGAGAACTGGAGGCCCACTCCGGAGGCGAGGTTCTTGCCGTTGGCCATGCCGATCTCGTCGATCGTGACCGTGCGGCCCAGTTTGCGGCCCAATGCTTCCGCGATGATCGCCGGTGCCCGTCCGCGCGGCTGCTGACCGCGCAGCCAGCGGGCCACGGACGTCTTGTCGTACCGCAGGTCGAGGCCGTGTTCGGCCCCGCACATGTTGACCCTGCGGGCGAGGCCGGCGTTGGAGCATCCGGCCTCCTGGATGAGCGCCTGCAGCCGTTCGTTCGGCTGTCGCGCGACGAGTGGCCTCGCGGCCATGGCGTACCCCCTGCTGTCTCGGCGGCTCCGCGGCCGTACTCCTCGCGTCGCTGCGGGAAGTTGCGGCCGTGAAGATCAATGCCCCGCCCCGGTGCCGAAAATGCGAGGTATGTGAGGTTTACCGGGGTTACTGCTGATCCCGGTCCTTCTCCTGGCTACCCAAGCGCGGCGGCGGATCCCCGCGCGCGCCCCCACGGATGCACCCATGCGCCCCGGTTACGGGCCGGGTGCTCTCCCCCCGCGCACGCGCACGGGCGTAACCCCTGGTGACGGCCGTAGTTGTGTTCATCATGGAAGAGACGATCCCGGACAACGAAGCCGCGCAGATCCCGAGGCAGCGCGGGGAATCGTTGCTGGACACCGCAGTTCGCTACGCCGAGGAGCGGCACTGGGACGTGGTCCCGGGCACCTGGCTCGAACCCGTCGGCGGGGTCCAGCGCTGTTCGTGCGGTGACGCCGCGTGTCCCGCCCCCGGCGCACACCCCGACGGGCCGGGCTGGGCGGACCGGGCGACGGGCAGCGCGACCGTCGCCCGCCGCATGTGGCAGGAGCGCCCGGCGGCGTCCGTGCTGCTGCCCACGGGCCGTGCGTTCGACGCGATCTCCGTACCGGAGACGGCGGGCTTCCTCGCGCTCGCCCGCATGGAACGGATGGAGCTGACACTCGGTCCGGTGACCCTGACCCCGCACCGGCGCATGGAGTTCTTCGTCCTGCCCGGCGCGGCGGCGAAGGTGCCGGGCCTGGTGCGCACCCTGGGCTGGCCGCCCGCCTCGCTGGATCTGACGGTGCTCGGCGAGGGCGCCTGGGTGGCCGCGCCGCCCACCCGGTCCGGGTCCCGGGGGGCCGTGCAGTGGGCCTGCCGGCCGACCCCGGCGAACCGGTGGCTGCCGGACGCGGAGGAGCTGATCCCGCCGCTGGCCTACGCGTGCGGGCGGGACAGGTAGGGGGCGCGTCCGCGCGCCCCTGAGCGACTCCCCCGTCCCGCCGTAGGGTTCTCGTTCGACGGAGGGAGACGCGGTGGGCGCTAGTGCCGTACGTGTGGAAGGGCTCTGGAAGCGGTTCGGGCAGCAGGTCGCGGTCGCCGGGATCGATCTGGAGCTGCCCGCGGGCCGGTTCATCGGGCTCGTCGGCCCGAACGGGGCCGGGAAGACGACCACGTTGTCGATGGTGACCGGGCTGCTGCGCCCCGACGGGGGCACGGTCGAGGTCGTCGGCCACGACGTGTGGCGCGACCCGGTCGAGGTGAAGGCGCGCATCGGCGTGCTGCCCGAGGGCCTGCGGCTGTTCGAGCGGCTCTCGGGCCGCGAACTGCTCGGCTACTCCGGCCGGTTGCGCGGGCTGCCCGGCGCCGAGGTCGACAAGCGGGCCGGCCAGCTGCTCGACGTGCTGGACCTCGCCGGGGCCCAGCACAAGCTGGTGGTCGACTACTCCACCGGCATGCGCAAGAAGATCGGCCTCGCCACCGCCCTGCTCCACAACCCCGAAGTCCTCTTCCTGGACGAGCCGTTCGAGGGCGTCGACCCGGTCTCCGCGCAGACCATCCGGGGCGTCCTGGAGCGCTACACCGCCTCCGGCGCCACCGTCGTGTTCTCTTCCCACGTCATGGAGCTGGTCGAGTCGCTGTGCGACTGGGTGGCGGTGATGGCGGCGGGCCGGATCCGCGCCCACGGCCCGCTCGCCGAGGTCCGCGGCGACGCCTCCTCACTGCAGGAGGCGTTCCTCGGACTCGTGGGCGCGCACGGCCGCGACGCGGCGTCCGACCTGGACTGGCTCGGCGGCGGCGGTGCCCGGTGAGCGCGCCCGCCCTCACCCCGGTCATGGTCCGGCTGAAGCTGTCCCTGCTGCGCAACGGCCTGCGCCGGTCCGGCGGGCGCCGGGCCGCCTACATCGCCTCGGCGGTCTGCGCGCTGCTCTTCGCCGTGCTCCAGTTCGCCGGTCTGGTCGCGCTGCGCGGGGTCGGCCACGTGGAGTCCCTGGTGGTGCTGCTGGTGGCGGTGCTGGGGCTCGGCTGGGCGGTGATGCCGCTGTTCTTCCCCAGCGGCGACGAGACCCTGGACCCGACCCGGCTGGTGATGCTGCCGCTGCGCCCCGAACCGCTGGTGCGGTCCCTGCTGGTGGCGTCCCTGGTGGGCATCGGGCCGCTGTTCACGCTGTGCCTGCTGGCCGGTTCGGTGATCGCCGTGGCCGACGGCGGGGCCGCCTTCGCGGCCGGGGTGGTCGCCGTCCCGCTGGCGCTGCTGGTGTGCGTGGCGCTCGCGCGGGCGGTCGCCGCGGCCAACGTACGGCTGCTGAGCAGCCGCCGCGGCCGAGACCTGGCGGTGCTCAGCGGTCTGCTGGTCGCGGTCGGCGCGCAGGTGGTCAACTTCGGCGCCCAGCGGCTCGGTTCCTCCGGGCTCGCACAGCTCGGCCCGGTGGCGGACGTCCTGGGCTGGATCCCGCCGGCCTCCGCACTGGCCGCGGTGCACGCGGCCGGTGAGGGCTCCTACGCCGTCGCCGCCGCCCGGCTCGCCCTCACCGCGGGCGCCCTGGCCGGGCTGCTGGCGCTGTGGACACGGTCCCTGACCCGGCTGATGACGGCGCCCGACGGCTCCACCCTGCCGGTGTCCGGGCCGGCCGCCCGCGACCGCGCCTCCGGCGGGCTCACCCGGCTGCTGCCCGCGGGCCGCACCGGCACGGTCATGGACCGCAGCCTGCGCTACGTCTGGCGGGACCCCAAGACGAAGGCAGCCTGGGTCACCTCGCTCGCGATCGGCCTGATCGTGCCCGTCTTCAACGCCTGGCAGGGCACCGGCTCCGTGTACTTCGCCTGCTTCGCCGCCGGGATGCTCGGCATCATGATGTACAACCAGTTCGGCCAGGACACCTCGGCGTTCTGGATCGTCGCGACGACGATCTCCTCCGCCCGGGACGCCCACGCCGAGCTGCGCGGCCGGGCACTGGCCCTGCTGGTGATCACCCTGCCGTACGCCACGTTCGTGACCGTCCTGACCGCGGCCGTGCTGGGCGACTGGGAGCGGATGCCGGAGGCGCTGGGCCTGTCCTTCGCCCTGCTCGGGGCGATGCTGGCGACCGGCGCCTGGACCTCGGCCCGCTTCCCCTACTCGATCCCGCAGGAGGGCTACAAGAACGTCGCCCCCGGCCAGACCGGCCTCGCCTGGATCTCCGTCTTCGGCGGCATGATGGCGGCGGCGGTCCTGTGCGCCCCGGTCATCGCGGCGACGATCTGGCTCAACGTCAGCGCGGACGGCCGCCAGTGGGCCTGGCTCCTCCTCCCCGCGGGCACCCTCTACGGCGCCGCCCTCACCGCCCTCGGCCTCCGCCTGGCCGCCCCCCGCACGGCAGCCCGCCTCCCGGAGATCCTCACGGCGGTCAGCAGGGCGTAGCCGCTCGCGCGGGGCCGGGGGGCGGCTCGCGCGAGGGCCGGAGGACGGCTCACGCAAGGGCCGGAGGACAGCTCACGCGGCGGCCGGAGGACAGCTCACGCAAGGGCCGGAGGACAGCTCACGCGGCGGCCGGAGGACAGCTCACGCGAGGGCCGGAGGACGGCTCACGCGAGGGCCGGGGCAGGGCGGGCGGGCTCCACGCACGCGGTGCGGCCGCGGGGGAACGCCCCGGCAGGGGCCGGTCAGGGCAGGCGGAGGCCGTCGAGGAAAGGTTCGACGGCGGCGCGCCAGGCGTCGGGCTGGTCGTAGTGGACGAGGTGGCCGGCGTCGGCGACCTCCGCGTACCGGCCGTGGGGGAGGACGCGGACCATCTCCTGGGCCTCCGCCCGGCCCAGCTCACCGTCGAGGCCGCGGACCACCAGCGCCGGGCAGCGCACCTGGGCCAGTTCCTCCCAGTGCGCGTCGTAGACCCAGGTCTCGCGGGAGCGGAGCATCTGCTCGGGGTCGAAGACCGGCCGCCAGCCGTCCGGGGCCTCGGCCATCACCTCGGCGTAGAACGCGCCCCGGGCCGGGTTCGGCCGCTCCACCCAGGGGTCGTCCTCGCCGAACCACTTGCGGACGTCGGCGAGCGTGGCGAACGGGACCGGCCAGGCCTTGAACCACGCGTCCCACTCCCGCTGGGAGGCCGCGCCGAGCGCGGAGGCCCGCATGTCGCAGATGACCACCCCGCGCACCAGGTCGGGCCGTTTCGCGGCGAGCTGCCAGGCGGTCAGCGCGCCCATCGCGTGGCCGACGAGGACGGCCGGGCCGAGGCCGAGCTGCTCCAGGGCGGCCTCGGTGTCGTCCACGTAGGCGTCGCGGCTGAAGGCGGCCCGCGGGGGCTTCTCGCTGCGGCCGTGGCCGCGCTGGTCGAGGGCGACGGCCCGGTACCGCTCGGAGAGCCAGCGGGCGGTGGACGCCCAGTGCGAGGCGCGGCCCATCAGACCGTGCAGTAACAGCACGCCCCCGGTGCCCCCGGTGCCCTCGGCCCCGTCGTCGCGGTCCGCCGCGGTCTTGGGCGGGTCGCCGAACTCCCAGGCGGCCAGACGTACGCCGCCCGCCCCCGTCACGTCGATGCGTCGCGCCATGTCCTGGCACCCCCCAAGCTCGCTGCCTGTCGTGCTGTGTCCTGACGGCCCTGCCGTGATGCTCCTGTCCGCCGGGCCGCTTCGCGCGTCGTCCGGCGCGCCCGGGGCGCGGCCGCTGCCGTCGGCCGTCCACCCGCAGACTATCGAATGCGTATTCGAAAATACTCTTTCGCCCGGCAACACCCCTCATACGAGTGACACCCCGTCATGATTGACCGCCGCAGCCGAGGGGAGATCTTCATCGGGAGGCGGGCCGCTCGGGGAAATCGGTCCGCCGGGGGTGACCCTGGGAGCTCGGGGCTCCGGGTCAGCACAGGGGAGGACAGGCCCCGGCGCCGTGCGGCGCCGGGGCCCCTCCCGTGGTCACGGCACATCCTCCCGCCCCTCCCCGACCGGGTGGCACCCCTTGCGGCGGCCCGGCCAAGAGCCCTTCAGGTATATGCACCAGGCGACAGCCTCGCACGGGAACGAGCCCGGCGTCGCCGTTCCGCGCACTGGCCCCCGGATTCGGCGCGAACCAGCCATCCCCTGCCGCCGACGGGGCGTCAACCGCGCGTCAACCCGCGTGCCGGGCAAGGGAGTTGACCGGCCCGGGAGGGGGCGACGCCGCCCGGCCCGCCCGCGGCCGGGGCGGGCCGGCCCGTCTCAGGGCTTGGCGACGAAGACGTGCGAGGCGACATCCGCCGCCAGCTCGGCGGCCTCGCCGCCGCTGCCCACCAGCACTCCGCCCGCCGACTCCGTCACGCTCACCACGGAACCGGGCTGCACGCCCGCCCGGCGCAGGGTGTACATCAGCTGGGCGTCCGTCTGGATCGGCTCGCCGATCCTGCGCACCACGACCGTCTTGCCCTCGGCGCCCGGGTCGAGATCGGCCAGCGAGACCATGCCCTCGTCCAGGAACGGGTCGGCCCCGTCCTTCTCGCCCAGCTCCTCCAGTCCCGGGATGGGGTTGCCGTACGGCGACTCGGTCGGGTGCCGCAGCAGCTCCAGCACCCGGCGCTCGACGGCCTCGCTCATCACGTGTTCCCAGCGGCACGCCTCGGCGTGCACCTGCTCCCACTCCAGCCCGATCACGTCGACGAGCAGGCACTCGGCGAGCCGGTGCTTGCGCATCACGCGGGTGGCCAGGCGGCGTCCCTCGTCGGTGAGCTCCAGGTGCCGGTCGGCCGCGACGGAGACCAGTCCGTCGCGCTCCATGCGCGCCACCGTCTGGCTGACCGTCGGCCCGCTCTGGTCGAGCCGCTCGGCGATCCGGGCACGCATGGGGACCACACCTTCCTCCTCCAGCTCGAGGATGGTGCGGAGATACATCTCCGTGGTGTCGATCAGTCCGGACATACGTGCCCCTCGATTAGCTCTGCGATTGGCTCTGCCGGAGGCTGGACGGCTCACCGGCGCATGCGCTGGCCCTGGACTCAATTCTTACGCATCCGGCCGACAACCGGGCCCCGCGGTGCGAACGAGGGGTCCGGCCGGTGGTACCGGGCTCCCCGGCCGCCCGTGACCGGGGCCGCGGACCCGGGCTCCCGCACCGCGGCGGGCGGCCCGCCCACGCCGTATTGACAGCGCACTGGTCCAGACCGCACGGTGATCCGCGACACAGCCACCCCGAAGGGATGCCGCATGAGCGACCGCACGCCGGCCGACCGGTTCCTCGACGCCGCGACGGACCTGCTGCACCGGGTCCGCGACGAGGAGGCCGACGCCATCGCGTCCGCGGGCACCCTGATCGCCGACACCGTGGCGGACGGCGGGCGGCTGTTCGCCTTCGGCGCCGGCCACTCCTCGCTCGCCGCGCAGGACGTCGTCTACCGCGCGGGCGGCCTCGCCCTGATGAACCTGCTGGTGGTCCCCGGCGTCGTCGGCGTCGACGTCATGCCCGCCACGCTCGGCTCCGCCCTGGAACGCGTCGACGGGCTCGCGGCGGCCGTCCTGGACTCCTCCCCGCTGCGCGCGGGCGACGTCCTGGTGATCATCTCGCTGTCCGGGCGCAACGCGCTCCCGGTGGAGATGGCGATGAACGCCCGCGCCCTGGGCGTACGGGTCGTCGGGGTCACCTCGGTCGCCTACGCCTCACAGACCACCTCCCGGCACGTCTCCGGGACGTTCCTGAAGGACCACTGCGACGTCGTGCTCGACTCCAAGATCGCCGTCGGGGACGCGGAGCTGACCCACGACCGCGTCCCGGCGCCCTTCGCCCCCGCCTCCACCGTGGTCACCACCGCGCTGCTCCAGGCGGTCATGGCGACCGCCGCCGCCGGCCTGGCCGACCGCGGCATCGAACCGCCGCTGCTGCGCTCCGGCAACGTGGACGGCGGCCACGAGTGGAACGGCCGGGTCTTCGGGGAGTACGGCGACCGGATCTTCTACCGCCACTGAACCCCGTCCACCGCCAGGGACCGGGGGCGCCCGCGCCCAACGGGGAAGGGCTACCCCTCGCCCACCAGGCCCGCCAGGTCCAGGGCCGTGGCGATGCGCAGGGCGACGTCCTCGGCGTAGAGGGTGTCCGCGCGTTCGAAGGGGGAGCGGCCCGCCCCGCGCAGAAACGTCACGGCACCCAGGGTGCGGCCCCGGCTGCGCAGCACCGTGCACAGGGCGTGCGCGGTGTCCGGCGGCCACTGCCGGGCCACCGCCCACGCGCGCGCCTCGTCGGCCGCACCCGCGGCGGCCCGCACCGACCCGGCCCGCTGCACGCACTGCAGCGCCGGGTGCTTCTCCCCGTAGCGCACCGGCAGGCCCGCCCGCCCGGCCAGCCTGCTCGGGCCGGGGGCCCCGGACGGGGTGGCGGCGATCCGCACCAGCCGGACCGGAGCGGCCGGGTCCACGCCGAGGACGGGGCCCTCGGCGATCCGGTCGATGAGCGCGTGGTCGGCGAACCCGGCGAGCGCGAAGTCCAGGTGGACGGTCACCGCCTCCGCCGGGTCCTCGCACTCGGCCGCCGCGCGCGCGGCCCGGTGCAGCTGCTGCGACCGGAACCGCAGCAGGGACGCCTCCTGCTCGACCTGGCGGGACTCGGTGACGTCCTGGAACAGCCAGCCCACGCCGAGCGGCACCGGCTCCTCCGCGAGCGGCGAGGACAGCCGGACGAACCCGCTGCGCCAGCACCGCCGCCGCTCCCCCTCCGGTGTGCGCACGCTCACCCAGATCTCGGCGGGAGCGGGCGGGGCGCCCTCCGCCAGCACGTGGGTCAGGGCGCTCTCCAGCTCCTCCACGCCCTGGGTCAGCAGTTCTCCGAGCGGCCTGCCGAGGACGGAGGTGCGCCCGGCGCCCAGGGCCTTCGCCGCGTGGGCGTTGACCACGGCCGGCCGCAGGTCGGCGTCGACCAGGACGACACCCCAGCTCGCCTCCTCCAGCAGGGCCTCGCTGAGCGCGATGGAGCGTTCCAGGTCGATCTGGGCGTGCACCTCGCTGAACGCGCAGTACACCCCGGCCGGCTTCCCCTCGGGTCCGCGCACGGCGGCGGACTGGGTGCGCACCAGCACCCGGCCGCCGTCCTTGGTCAGCAGCGCGAACTCGTGCACCTGGCGCCCGGGGGCGTCCATGGCGGACAGCAGCCGGGCCTCGACCTCCTCGGCGTCGGCGGGGCGCACCGCCCACCCGGCGAATCCCTGCCGCCCGACCGCCTCGGCCGCGGTCCACCCGAGGATGCGTTCCGCCTCGCGGTTCCAGTGCGTCACCACACCGTCCGCGTCGAAGGCGCACAGCGCCGCGTCCATGCCGTCGAGCAGTGCGGCGAGCAGATCGGCCCCGTCCGCACCGTCCCGACCCTCCCGCCCGGGCTCGTCGGGCCCGAGCTCGTCGGTGGTCCCACTACGCCGGGAAGCACTCACCTGGACCCCCTGCCGGCTGCGTCCGCACGTACGGCACGTTCGGTTCGCTCAACTGCAACTATTCAACGTGAACGTGACTCAGCGCACACCGGGTTCCCGCAAGATTGAGGGAATCGTTGCACTGCGCCACCGTCATTGTCCTGCCCCCGCCGGGCGGCCCGCGGCGGCGCCACCGCCCCGGCCGGGCGGATCACGGAAAAAACGCTTGCCTCCGGCACGCGGGGCTTTTTAGGGTTCCCGTACACGAGAAGGGAGGTGGTTCGGCAGATGTATGCATACCGGACGCGTGAGGTGACTGCGGGCTAGCGGCCCGTCACCCACTCAGTGCGGTGCCGGACCAGCGCGTGATCCACGCGCGCAGCCGGCCCAGTCCCAAGCAGTCACCCGACCCGCGAGTCGCCGGTACGTCCGGCCGGCTCCTCCTCCGGAGGAACCCGACTCGCGGGTCGTCTGCGTTCCGCGGTGTGTCCCGCCCCTCGCGCGGCGGGGTCAGCGGGTGATGTCGCCGTAGCCCTCGATCTCGCGCGGGTCCCGGCTGCCGGGGCCCACGTAGTGGGCGGAGGGGCGGACGAGGCGGCCGGTGCGCTTCTGCTCCAGGATGTGCGCCGACCAGCCCGCGGTGCGGGCACAGGTGAACATCGACGTGAACATGTGGGCCGGGACCTCGGCGAAGTCCAGGACGATGGCCGCCCAGAACTCGACGTTGGTGGCCAGCACCCGGTCGGGACGGCGGGCGTGCAGTTCCGCCAGGGCCGCCTTCTCCAGGGCCTCGGCGACCTCGTAGCGCGGGGCGCCCAGCTCGCGGGCGGTGCGGCGCAGCACGCGGGCGCGGGGGTCCTCCGCGCGGTACACGCGGTGGCCGAAGCCCATCAGGCGCTCGCCCTTGTCGAGGGTGCTGCGGACGTACGCCTCGGCGTCCCCGGTGCGCTCGATCTCCTCGATCATGTGCAGCACCCGGGAGGGGGCGCCGCCGTGCAGCGGGCCCGACATGGCGCCGACGGCGCCGGAGAGGGCCGCCGCCACGTCCGCGCCGGTGGAGGCGATGACCCGGGCGGTGAACGTGGACGCGTTCATGCCGTGCTCGGCCGCGGACGTCCAGTAGGCGTCCACCGCCGCCACGTGCCGCGGGTCGGGCTCGCCCCGCCAGCGGATCATGAAGCGTTCGACGATGGAGTCGGCCTTGTCGATCTCGCGCTGCGGCACCATCGGCCGGCCCTGTCCGCGCGCGGACTGCGCCACGTAGGACAGCGCCATGACGGCGGCGCGGGCGAGGTCGTCGCGGGCCTGCGCGGCATCGATGTCGAGGAGCGGTTTCAGGCCCCACACGGGTGCCAGCATGGCGAGCGCGGACTGCACGTCGACCCGTATGTCACCGGAGTGCACGGGGATGGGGAACGGCTCGGCGGGCGGCAGGCCGGGATTGAAGGCGCCGTCGACGAGCAGGCCCCAGACGTTGCCGAAGGAGACCTTGCCCACCAGATCCTCGATGTCGACGCCCCGGTACCGCAGGGCGCCGCCCTCCTTGTCCGGTTCGGCGATCTCCGTTTCGAACGCGACGACTCCTTCGAGCCCGGGTACGAAGTCGGACATCAGGCGGCTCCTCGTGATGTGGGTGACGGATGGGCGTGCTGCGTCGGTGCGGTGGGGGGAGAAGGGGCGCTGGGGCTGGTGGTGCCGGAAGTGCTGGTGAGGAAGGTGGGGTGGGTGGGGGCTGGACGACCGGGGGTCGGCTCCGGCTCTCGGCGGCTCGGGGGGCGTCCGGTGGATCCACGGTCCTCGCGGGAGGAGGGCTCGCGGTCCGGGACGTCACCCCTGTGATGCCCGGCCGGCGGCCCGCCAACCGGGTCGGTGCCAGCACGATATCCCTGAGTGCCAGTTTTGGGGAGTCTTCGCGGCACTGAGTGCCACCTGGGACGCGCTGCGTGACCGGGGTCACATCTGTCCCCCGGCTCCGCGCATGCGGCAGGATGACGACGTGACCGACCCAGACGCCGTGCCCTTCGACCTCGCCGCGATGCGCAAGCAGTACCGGGCGGACGGGCTCAGTGAGGCCGACCTGGCCGCCTCCCCCGTCGAACAGTTCGCGCGCTGGTTCAAGCAGGCCGCGACGGACGGCGGGCTGTTCGAGCCGAACGCCATGATCGTCTCCACCGCGGACCCCGAAGGGCGGCCCAGCGCGCGCACGGTGCTGCTGAAGCAGTTCGACGACGACGGTTTCGTCTTCTACACCAACTACGACTCCCGCAAGGGCCGCGAGCTCACCGCGAACCCGCACGTCTCCCTGCTGTTCCCGTGGCACCCGATGGCACGCCAGGTCATCGTCACCGGCGTGGCCCGGCGCACCGGCCGCGACGAGACGGCCCGCTACTTCCGCACCCGCCCGCACGGCTCCCAGCTCGGCGCCTGGGCCAGCGGCCAGTCCTCGGTGATCGCCTCCCGCGCGGACCTGGACGCCGCCTACGCCGAGCTCGCGGCCCGCTACCCGGAGGGCGAGCAGGTGCCCGTGCCGCCGCACTGGGGCGGTTTCCGGGTGACACCGCTGGCCGTGGAGTTCTGGCAGGGCCGGGAGAACCGCCTGCACGACCGGCTGCGGTACGTGGCTCAGGACGGCGGCGGCTGGCGGGTGGAGCGGCTCGCGCCGTGACGGGACGGGTGGCCCCGGAGACGGGTCCCCCTACAGCTTGCCCCACACGTACGCGGTGCGGTGCCCGTCCAGCACCGCGGCGGTCCGGGCGCGGAAGCCGGCTCCGAGGCCGGGCCAGTTCCGGAACTCCAGGCCGAGGGCGCCCAGCGCGAGGGGGGTCTCGTCCCAGGTCCACTCCTGGACCGGGACAAGCACGGCGCACCCGGGGCAGGCGACGGCCGCGGCACCCGCCTGCTTCCAGGTCCGCATGGCGTCGCAGAACCGCTCCCAGAGCCCGTCGTCCAGGTCGGTGGCCGTCCCGCAGGCGGGGCACAGGGCCGCGCCGGGGAGGTCGGCGCCGCTGGTGAAGCCGGCGCGCCCGGTGTGCACGGCCAGGCCGTCGGTCGGGGGCCGGTCCGGCTCGCCGGCCGCCACCCGGTGCCAGTGCGGGCCGGGCGGGTACTCCGCGGGCCGGCCCGGCCCGGACGGCCCGGGCGGGGGCAGGACGATGCCCTCGGACACGAGCCACGCGACGGCGCGGCGCGCGAGGCGCTCCGCCTCCTCCCCGGTCGCGTCGAGGTCGACGATCACCTGGTAGTGGTCGCCCACGGCTCAGCCCAGCGCCCCGTCCAGCAGGGCCGCCCACTGCGCCACCACGCGCTCGCGGCGGGCCGTGTCGTCGGTGAGGAGGTTGGCCAGGCCCAGGCCGCGCGCCATGTCGAGCAGGCCCTGCACGCTCTCGCGGACGCCGGGGCGGCTCTCGTCGGCGCCGAGGAGGTCCACGGCGATGCGGTGCGTCTCGCGGCCCACGCGGGACTCCAGTTCGGTCACCCGCGCACGCAGCTGCTCCTCGTTGGAGGCGGCGACCCACAGGTGCAGGGCGGCCCGGAACAGCGGGCCGGTGAACAGGTCCACCAGGGCGGCCACCACCGCGCGCCGTTCCCCGGGCCCGGCGCCGTCGGGGAAGAGGGCGCGCAGGGCGGTGGAGCGTTCCTCGGCGACGTACTCGACGGCCGCGGTGAACAGGTCCTCGCGGGTCGGGAAGTGGTGCTGGGCGGCGCCCCGCGACACCCCGGCCCGCTCGGCCACCACGGAGACCGTCGAGCCGGCCCAGCCGTGTTCGGCGAGGCAGGCCACCGCGGCCTCCAGCAGGCGCTGCCGGGTGGCCCGGCTGCGGTCCTGTTTGGGGACTCGTTCGGCACGGTCCGCCGTGCTCACACCACCCATGTCGGATCCCGTCGTTCGAGGAAGGCCGTCATTCCCTCGCGCGCGTGGTCGGAGGCGAACAGCCCGGCCGAGAGCGCGGTCAGGGCCGCCGCGTCCCGGTCGAAGGTTTCCAGCACCCTAGCCGTGAGCAGCCGTTTCGTCGCGGCCAGGGCCTCGGGGGCGGACCGGCGCAGCCCGTCGAGGACCGGGGCGAGGACGGCGTCGACGTCGGCGCCGGACGCGGTGAGCAGGCCGATGCGGGCGGCCTCGGCGGCGTCGAAGCGCTCCCCGGTGAGGTAGTAGCGGGCCAGGGCGCGCGGGTCGGTGCGCGGCAGCAGCGGCAGGGAGATGACGGCCGGGGCGACGCCGATGCGGACCTCGGTGAAGGCGAACGTGGCGTCGTGGGAGGCGGCGGTGATGTCGCAGGCGGCGAGCAGGCCGAGCCCGCCGGCGCGGACGTGCCCGGTGACCCGGGCGACGACGGGCCGGGGCAGCTCGACGAGCTGCCGCAACAGGCCCACCAGCGCGTCCGGGGCGGGCGGGTCGCGCAGGTCGGCCCCGGCGCTGAAGGTGGTGCCGGTGTGGGTGAGGACGACGGCGCGGACGCCGGGGTCCCGCCCGGCCACGGCCAGCGCGTCGGCGAGCTCGCCGACGAGGGCCGCGGACAGGGCGTTGCGGCGCTCCGGGGCGTCGAGCGTGAGGGTCTCGACGCCCCGGTCACGGGTGCGGGCTATCAGGCTCACGAGGGCTCCTTGTGCGCCGCCCGGAGTTCGCGGCGCAGGATCTTGCCGGAGGCGGCCCGGGGGACGGCGTCGAGGAAGGTGACCTGCCGGACCCGCTTGTAGGGGGCGACGCGCTCGGCGACGTACATCATGACCTCTCCCTCGGACAGGCCGGGGGCGGACGGCTGGCGCACCACGTGGGCGTGCGGGACCTCGTTGCCGTCCTCGTTGTAGACGCCGGTCACGGCGGCGTCGGCGATACCGGGGTGGGTCAGCAGCAGCGCCTCCAGTTCGGCGGGGGCCACCTGGAAGCCCTTGTACTTGATCAGCTCCTTGACCCGGTCGACGACGAACAGCCAGCCGGCCTCGTCGACGTGTCCCACGTCCCCGGTGTGCAGCCAGCCCTCACCGTCGATCATCGCGGCGGTGGCGTCGGGGCGGCCGAGGTAGCCCTTCATCACCTGCGGGCCGCGGATGAGGATCTCGCCGGACTCGCCGGGCCCGAGGTCCTTGCCGGGGTCGTCCAGGGACACGATGCGCATCTCGGTGCCCGCGATCAGCCTGCCGACGGTGCCGGGCGGCGCCTCGTCCATGGCGTCCAGGGGGACGACGTGGGTGCCCGGCGACAGCTCCGTCATGCCGTACGCCTGCCCGACGGGCGGCAGGCCGAGCCGCTTCGAGCAGGCGGCGGCGAGGCCGGCGTCCAGGGGGGCGGCGGCGCTGATGACGTGCTGCAGGGAGGACAGGTCGTACTCGGCGACCATCGGGTGCTTGGCGAGGGCGAGGACGATGGGCGGGGCCACGTACAGGGCGGTGATGCGGTGGTTCTGGATGGCGGCGAGGAACTGTTCCAGGTCGAAGCGGGGCAGCACGACGACGGTGGCGCCCTGCCGCAGCGGGGCGTTCATGAGGGCGGTCAGGCCGTAGATGTGGAAGAACGGCAGCACGGCGAGGATGCGGTCGCCGGGGCCCGCGGTGATGGCCGGTTCGAGCTGGGCGAGGTTGGTGGCGATCTGCCGGTGGGTGAGCATCACGCCCTTGGGCACGCCGGTGGTGCCGGAGGAGTAGGGCAGCGCGGCCACGTCCTCGGCCGGGTCGATGGCGACCTGCGGTTCGGGGGCGGTGGAGGCCAGCATGTCGATGAGCGACCGGTGTCCGGGCGCGCTGTCGCAGACGAAGATCTCCTCGACCCCGCCGGCGATCTCCGCGGCCCGGCGGGCGGTCGCCAGCAGCGGGGAGACGGTGACGATCCAGCGGGCCGCCGAGTCGGTGAGCTGCTTGGCGAACTCCTCGGCGGTGGCGAGCGGGTGGACGGTGGTGACGGCGGCGCCCGCGCGGGTGGCGGCGTAGAAGGCGGTGGGGAACGCGATGGTGTTGGGGCTGTGCAGGGCGAGCACGTCGCCCTTGCGCACCCCGGCCTCGGCGAGACCGGCGGCCACCCGCCGGTGGAACCGGTCCACCTGCTCGTAGGTGAGGGTGGTGCCGTCCGTGCCGTCGATGAGCGCCGGGGCGCTGCCGAACTCGGCGGCCCGCGCGAGCACCGCGTCGTGGATGGGCAGTTCGACCGGCGCGACGTCTGCGTACGTGCTGCGGAACATGGTTCCTCCTCCCGCGCCGGACGCGGTCCGGCGGGTCTCAGTACGACTTGGGCAGACCCAGGGTCTGGTGGGAGACGTAGTTGAGAATCATCTCCCTGCTCACCGGGGCAATACGAGACACGCGCGCCGCCGTTATCAGCGAGGCGAGCCCGTACTCGCGCGTGAGGCCGTTCCCGCCCAGGGTGTGCACGGCCTGGTCGACGGCCTTCACACACGCCTCGCCCGCCGCGTACTTGGCCATGTTGGCGGCCTCGCCGGCGCCGATGTCGTCGCCCGCGTCGCACAGGTGGGCGGCCTTCTGCATCATCAGCCGGGCCAGTTCCAGCTCGATGTGGGCCTGCGCGAGGGGGTGGGCGATGGCCTGGTGGGCGCCGATGGGGACCTTCCACACGGTGCGTTCGCGGGCGTACTCGACGGCGCGGGCGAGGGCGTAGCGGCCCATGCCGATGGCGAAGGCGGCGCCCATGATGCGCTCGGGGTTGAGGCCGGCGAAGAGCTGGAGCAGGCCCGCGTCCTCGTCACCGACCAGCGCCCCGGCCGGCAACCGCACGTCGTCCAGGACGAGTTCGAACTGCTTCTCGGAGGCGTTGAGTTCCATGTCGATGGCCCGTCGCTGGAAGCCCTCGGCGTCGCGCGGCACGATGAACAGGCAGGGCTTGAGGCTGCCGGTGCGGGCGTCCTCCATGCGGCCGACGATGAGCGTGGCGTCGGCGGTGTCCACGCCGGAGACGAACACCTTGCGGCCGGTGAGGAGCCAGTCCCCGGTGTCCGGGTCGCGGCGGGCGGTGGTGGTGATGCGGTGCGCGTTGGACCCGGCGTCGGGCTCGGTGATGCCGAACGCCATGGTGCGGGTGCCGTCGGCGAGCGCGGGCAGCCACGCGCGCTTCTGCTCCTCGGTGCCGAAGCGGGCGATGACGGTGCCGCAGATCGCGGGCGACACGACCATCATCAGCAGCGGGCAGCCCGCCGCACCCAACTCCTCCAGGACGATGGACAGTTCGGCGATTCCGCCACCCCCGCCGCCGTACTCCTCGGGCAGGTTGACGCCGAGGTAGCCCAACTTCGCGGCCTCGGACCACAGTTCCGCCGGGTGCCGGCCGGAGGAGACGGCGTTGGTGAGATAGTCGCGGCCGTACTTGGCGCCCAGGGCGGCGACGGCTGCGCGCAGGGCCTGGTGCTCTTCGGACTCGATCACGCTCATGCGGACTCCTCGGAGGAAGGGGTGCCGGCCGGCTGCACCACGGCCAGCAGCGTGCCGGGCTCCACCTGTCGGCCGGTCACCGCGTGCAGGGCGGTGACGACTCCGGTGACCGGGGCGGTGATCCTGTGCTGCATCTTCATGGCCTCCAGCCACAGCAGGGGCTGTCCGGCCTCCACGGCGGCCCCCTCGGCGACGCCGTCCGCGATCCGCACGACGGTGCCCGGCATGGGGGCCAGCAGGGAGCCGGGGACGAGCCGGTCGGCGGGGTCGGGGAAGCGGGGCAGGGCGGTCAGGGCGATGTCGTTGACGTACACCCGGTCGCCGTAGCGGCCGACGGTGTAGCGGCGCCGGACGCCGTCGGTCTCCAGGACCACGAGGTCCGGCCCGGCGCGCACCACCCGCACCCCGTCGGCGGCCAGACCGTCGCGGGTGTGCCGGTAGCGGACCTCGTGCTCCTCGCCCGCCATGGCGTACCGCTTGACCTGGGGCTGTGCGGGCAGGTTGCGCCAGCCGCCGAAGCGGGAACGGCCGTGCGCGTCGGCCAGGGCGGCGGCCAGCGGCGCGTACGGGTCGGCGGCCGGCCCGGTCAGCGCGTCCAGGTGACGGCCGTAGAAGCCGGTGTCCATGCGGCCCCGGGCGAACTCCTCGTGCCGCAGGGAGCGCACGAGGAGGTCCCGGTTGGTGACGGGGCCGTGGATCACCGCGCGCTCGAGGGCGGAGACGAGCTTGCGGACCGCTTCCGCGCGGGTGGGGGCGTGGGCGACGGCCTTGGCGAGCAGGGGGTCGTAGTGCACGCCGACGGTGTCGCCGTCGGTGTAGCCGGTGTCCAGGCGTACGGAGTCGGGGACGGAGAGGCGGTGCAGCCGGCCGGTCTGCGGCGCCCACTGCCGGGCGGGGTCCTCGGCGTAGAGGCGGGCCTCGACGGCGTGCCCGTGCGGGCGGGGCGGCTCGCCGTCGAGGGCGTGGCCCTCGGCGATCCGGATCTGCTCCGCGACCAGGTCGATGCCGAACACGGCCTCCGTCACCGGGTGTTCCACCTGGAGGCGGGTGTTCATCTCCAGGAAGTGCGCCCGGCCGTCGGCCACCAGGAACTCGACCGTGCCGGCGCCCACGTAGGAGACGGCCCGCGCGGCGCGCACGGCGAGGGCGTGCAACTCCTCGGTGAGCCGCGGGGGCAGGCCGGGCGCGGGAGCCTCCTCGATCACCTTCTGGTGGCGGCGCTGGAGGGAGCAGTCGCGGGTGCCGAGCGCCCACACCGTGCCGTGGGTGTCGGCGAGCACCTGTACCTCGACGTGCCGCCCGCCCTCCACGTACGGCTCGGTGAACACCTCGCCGTCGCCGAAGGCACTCGCCGCCTCCGCGCGGGCGGCGGCCAGCTCGGCGTCCAGGTCCGCCAGGCGCCGTACGACCCGCATGCCGCGTCCCCCGCCGCCGGCCGCCGCCTTGACCAGCACCGGCAGGTCGGCCTCGGTGACCTCCTCCAGCGGCTCGACGCCCATCAGTTCCTTGGCCCGCGTCTTGGACGCCATCGCCTCGATGGCCTCCGGCGGCGGCCCGATCCACACCAGGCCCGCGTCCCGGACGGCGCGCGCGAATCCGGCGTTCTCGGCGAGGAATCCGTAGCCGGGGTGCACGGCCTCGGCGCCGGCCGCGAGGGCGGCCTTCACGATCAGGTCGCCGCGCAGGTAGGTGTCGGCGGGCGCCGCCCCCGGCAGCCGTACCGCCACGTCGGCCAGCCGCGTGTGCAGGGCGTCCTCGTCGGCGTCGGAGTGCACGGCGACGGTCCGGATGCCCAGTTCACCGCAGGTACGGGTGATGCGGCAGGCGATCTCGCCGCGGTTCGCCACAAGAAGGGTGGTGATCATGGGCCTCACATCCGGAAGACGCCGAAGCCGCCGCGCACGCCCTCGTAGGGGGCGGTGTGGATCGCGGACAGGCACAGGCCGAGGACGGTGCGGGTGTCGCGCGGGTCGATGACCCCGTCGTCGTACAGCCGCCCGGACAGGAACATCGGCAGGGACTCGGACTCGATCTGCTGCTCCACCATGGCGCGCAGCGCCGCGTCCGCCTCGTCGTCGTAGGGCCGTCCCTTCGCCGCCGCCGACTGCCGGGCGACGATGGACAGCACCCCGGCGAGCTGCTGCGGCCCCATGACGGCGGACTTGGCGCTCGGCCAGGCGAACAGGAAGCGCGGGTCGTACGCCCGCCCGCACATGCCGTAGTGCCCGGCGCCGTAGGAGGCGCCCATCAGCACGGACAGGTGCGGGACGCGGGAGTTGGAGACCGCGTTGATCATCATCGCGCCGTGCTTGATGATGCCGCCCTGCTCGTACTCCTTGCCGACCATGTAGCCGGTGGTGTTGTGCAGGAACAGCAGCGGGATGTCCCGCTGGTTGGCCAGCTGGATGAACTGGGCGGCCTTCTGCGACTCCTCGCTGAACAGCACGCCCTGCGCGTTGGCGAGGATGCCGACCGGATAGCCGTGCAGGGCGGCCCAGCCGGTGGTGAGGCTGGTCCCGTACAGCGGCTTGAACTCGTCGAAGTCGGAGCCGTCGACGATGCGGGCGACGACCTCCCGCGGATCGAAGGGGATCTTCAGGTCGCCGGGGACGATGCCCAGCAGCTCCTCCGGATCGTACTTCGGCGGCTCGGCGGGCCCCGGATCCCGGTACGCCTTGCGGTGGTTGAGGCGGGCCACGACACGGCGGGCCTGGCGCAGCGCGTCGGGTTCGTCGACGGCGAAGTGGTCGGCGAGGCCGGAGACCCGGGCGTGCATCCCGGCGCCGCCGAGGGACTCGTCGTCGCTCTCCTCGCCGGTGGCCATCTTCACCAGCGGCGGGCCGCCGAGGAAGACCTTCGCCCGCTCCTCGACCATGATGACGTGGTCGGACATGCCGGGCACATAGGCGCCCCCGGCGGTGGAGTTGCCGAAGACGACGGCGACGGTCGGGATGCCGGCCGCGGACAGCCGGGTCAGGTCGCGGAAGATCGCGCCGCCCGGGATGAAGATCTCCTTCTGCGACGGCAGGTCGGCCCCGCCGGACTCCACCAGACTGATCACGGGCAGCCGGTTGGCGAGCGCGATGTCGTTGGCGCGCAGGGCCTTCTTCAGCGACCAGGGGTTGCTCGCACCGCCGCGCACGGTCGGGTCGTTGGCGGTGATCAGGCATTCCACGCCCTCGACGACACCGATCCCGGTGACCAGGGACGCACCGACGGCGTACTCGCTGCCCCAGGCCGCCAGCGGGGACAGCTCCAGGAACGGCGTGTCGGGGTCGAGGAGCAGCTCGATGCGCTCGCGGGCGAGGAGTTTGCCGCGCCCGCGGTGCCGTTCGACGTACTTCTCGCCACCGCCCGCGAGGGCCTTGGCGTGTTCGGTGTCGAGGTCGGCCAGCTTGGCGAGCATGGCCTCGCGGTTCGCCCGGTACTCCGGGTCTCCGGTGTCCAGGGCCGAGCCGAGGACCGTCACAGCAGCACCTCCGGGAGGTCGACGTGGCGGGAGCGCAGCCATTCGCCGAGCGCCTTGGCCTGCGGGTCGAAGCGGGCCTGCGCGGCGACGCCCTCGCCGAGGATCCCGGCGACGACGAAGTTCAGGGCGCGCAGGCGGGGCAGCACGTGCCGGGTGACGGGAAGGTCGCGGGCCTCGGGGATCAGCTCGCGGAACCGCTCGACGGTCAGCTCGTGCGCGAGCCACCGCCAGGCGTCGTCGGAGCGCACCCACACCCCCACGTTGGCGTCGCCGCCCTTGTCGCCGCTGCGGGCCCCGGCGACCCGCCCGAGGGGCGCCCGGGTCACCGGGCCGGGCGGCAGCGGCTCCGGCAGCGCGGGCCCGGGCACGTCCCGCAACTCGGCGTACTCCCCCGGCGGGCCGACCGGCACGCGGCGCCCGTCGTGGAGGACGGCCACCTGGGCCACCTCCTCCTGCGGGACGTACACCCCTTCGAACACCCCGTACGGGGAGCCCTTCCCGGGGGGCGCGAGCACGTGGAAACCGGGGTAACTGGCCAGCGCCAGCTCGATCGCGGCCCCGCTGAGCGCCCTGCCGACCGCCTCCTGCCGCGGGTCGCGGACGACGAGTCGCAGCAGGGCACTGGCCGTCTCCTGCGTGGGCGCGTCGGGCCGGTCGGTGCGGACCAGCTCCCACCGCACCTCGGCGGGCGGCGACTTGGCGAGCGCCTCGGTCATCTGGGCGCGCACCAGGTCCGCCTTGGCCTCGATGTCGAGCCCGGTGAGCACGAACACGACCTCGTTGCGGAAGCCGCCGAGCCGGTTGACGCCGACCTTGAGACGGGGCGGCGGGGCCTCGCCGCGCACGCCGTCGATCCGCACCCGGTCCGGGCCCTCGGCGGTGAGCCGCACGGTGTCCAGACGGGTGGTGGTGTCGGGGCCCGCGTACCGGGCGCCGCCCGTCTCGTACAGCAGCTGCGCGGTCACCGTGCCCACGTCGACGAGGCCACCGGTGCCGGGGTGCTTGGTGATCACGCTGCTGCCGTCCTCGTGCAGCTCGGCGACGGGGAAGCCGGGCCGGACGGTCCTCGCCCCGTCGAAGAAGGCGTAGTTGCCGCCGGTCGCCTGCGTCCCGCACTCCAGCACGTGCCCGGCGGCCACGGCACCCGCGAGCCGGTCGTGGTCCGTCGGCGCCCAGCCGAAGTGCGCGGCGGCGGGCCCGGTGACCAGGGCCGCGTCGGTGACCCGCCCGGTGACGACGAGGTCGGCGCCCTCGCGCAGGCAGGCGGCGATGCCGGAACCGCCGAGGTAGGCGTGCGCGGCGAGGCTGCCGGGGTGGCGCGCGGTGAGGTCGTCGCCCTCCACGTGGGCGACCCGCAGCGGGATGCCGAGCCGGCCGGCCAGGGCCCGCACGGCGTCGGCGAGCCCGGCCGGGTTGAGGCCGCCCGCGTTGGTGACGATCCGGACGCCCCGCTCGTGGGCGAGGCCGAGGGTGTCCTCCAGCTGCCGCAGGAAGGTGCGCGCGTACCCGGCGGCGGGGTCCTTCATCCGGTCGCGGGCCAGGATGAGCATGGTCAGCTCGGCGAGGTAGTCGCCGGTGAGGACGTCGAGTTCCCCGCCGGTCAGCATCTCGCGCAGGGCGTGGGCGCGGTCCCCGTAGAACCCGGAGAAGTTGCCGATGCGCAAGGGGGCGGCCGTCACGAGGCGTCCCCCTTCGGCGCCCGCCCGCCGCCGGGCGGCCCGGCGAACGCCTGCGCGATGTCCAGCCAGCGGTCGGCGTCCGGCCCCACGGCGGTCAGGGCGAGGTCGGCGCGGTGGGCGCGCTGGGTGACCAGCAGACAGAAGTCCAGCCCCGGTCCGGTGACCCGCTGGGCCGCGTCCTCGGGGCCGTAGGTCCACATCTCCCCGCCGGGCGCGGTGAGTTCGACACGGAACGGCTCGGCGGGCGGGGTCAGCCCGTGCACCCCGTACGCGAAGTCCCGGGTGCGGACGCCGAGTCGGGCGATGTGCCGCAGCCGCGCGGTGGGAGCACGCTCCGCGCCCAGCGCGTCCGCCACGTCCAGGCCGTGCGCCCAGGTCTCCATGAGGCGGGCGGTGGCCATGGAGGCGGCGGACATCGGCGGCCCGTACCAGGGGACGCGCACCCCGGACGGCACGGCCCGCAGGGCCTCGTCGAGCGCCCGGCGCCCCTCCCGCCACCGCCGCAGCAGCTCGGCCCGCGGCAGCCGCACGCCCTCCTCCGCACCCTCGTCCACGAAGGTGTACGGCGCGGCGAGGGCCGCCTCGACCAGCTTCCGGAACCCGTCCTCGTCGGTGACGGCGACCAGTGCGGAGTGGTCCGTCCAGGCCAGGTGCGCGATCTGGTGGGCGACGGTCCAGCCGGCGGCGGGCGTCGCGAGGTCCCACTGCCCGGGCTCGAGACCGGCCACGAGCCGGTCGAGCTCCTCGCTCTCCTCCCGCAGATCGTCGATCACAGGCGTCGGATCGGACACGAGGCGCTCCCCTCGGGGCACGGACACGGCGTGCGGACACGGCGGTGCGGCGGTGCGTGGTCCGCGGTGCGGACGCGGTGGGTGGTGCGTGGTGCGTGGTGCGGGTCAGCAGTGCGCGGGTCGCGGCACGCGGTGCGGACGCGGTGCGGACGCGGTGCGGACGCGGTGCGGACGCGGTGAGCATGGCAGGGGGACGGACGCTTATCAAGCATGCGTGCATGCTTTTTTTTGTTCCGGGTCGTTCCTGCCCATGTCACGAGCCGCCGAGCGCCGCGCCCCTCAGGCCGTGCGCCAGACGGTCAGGTCCACCCTGAGGAAGCCGAGCTTCGGAATCGCGGTCGACTTCGTCTCCACGACGAGCAGCCCCACGTTGCCGTCCTGGTCCCGCACGCAGATCTCGGTGCCCGCCGCGATGGCGGCCGTCGGGACGCGACGGGTTTTCGTGTTCGCGGTCATGAGGTCGCACATGTCGTGGGTGCCGTCACCGGGATCGCCGTAGACCCGGGTGAACACCACGGTGTCGCTCTCCAGTTCGCAGCTGACGGCGGAACAGCTGAACCGGATGTCCTCCTTACGGTTGTCGTACACCGTGCCGTCGTCGTAGCGCAGGGAGTCGTCGGGGGTCAGCATCAGGCCGCTGTAGCCGTGCGCCCGCGGCTTCCCGTCCGCGTCGGCTCCGGCCCCGGTGTCCCGCCCGGCCGACGCGTCCGCGTCCGCTCCGGTCCCGGACTTGTCCGTGTCCACGTCCGCGTCCGTGCCCTCTCCCGTGCCCTTCCCCGCGCCACCGGACCCCGCCGTCCGGTCCGCGTCCGGTCCGGGTGTGCCGGATGCGGAGGCGGCCGTGTCGCGGCCGCGTTCACCGCCTCCCCGGCCGAGGTCGCCCACCGCGTCCAGGACCGTCCAGGCCGCCGCGACCACCAGCCCGACGGCGGCGACTGAGGCCGCTCCGTACAGCCCCAGGGGCCGCCGTCGGCTCCGCCGGTCCTGAGGGGTGGACGGCGGCCGGGGCGCGGCGAAGGGCCCGTACGGGGCCCCGTACGGGTGCCCGTGGGGACCGGCGGGCGGGTACGGGGCCGCACCGGCCACGGCCCCCGCGGGCACCGGCACCGTGTGCACGGCGGTCGGCGTCGCCGCCGGTTCCGGGTGCGCGACCGGCGGCGGCACCGTCACCTGCGGCCCGGCGATCTCCCGCCAGACGTCCGCCCCGGCCCCGGCATCGGCGTCCCGTCCCAGCTCCTCGCGGCAGAACGCGACGACCTCCGCCGGGGTGGGTCTCTCCTCCGGGGCCTCCACCAGGCACCGGGCGAGCAGCCCGCGCAGCCGGTCGGGCAGTTCGGACAGGTCGGGGGCGGAGTGCACGATCCGGTACAGCACGCTCACCCCCGGCCCGTCGCCGTACAGCGGTCGGCCCAGCGCCGCGAAGGCGGCCGTCTGGGCGAGCGCGAAGACGTCCGTGGCGGCCGACACCTCGCCGCCGGACGCCTGCTCGGGGGCCATGAAATGGGGCGTGCCGATGGTGGCGCCGGTGGCGGTGTGGGCGGTGGCGTCGACGGCGCGGGCGATGCCGAAGTCGATGACCCGCGGCCCGTCGGAGGCCAGCAGGACGTTGGACGGCTTGAGGTCCCGGTGCACGATGCCGGCCCCGTGGATGGCCTGCAACGCCTCGGCGATCCCCGCCGTCAGCCACAGCACCGCCGTCTCGGACAGCGGCCCGCGCCGGGCGACGGCCTCGGTGAGGGAGGGGCCCGGCACGTACAGCGTGGCCAGCCAGGGCGGTACGGCCTCCGGGTCGGCGTCGATCAGTTCGGCGGTGTAGGCGCCCTTCACCGTCCGCGCCGCCCCGACCTCCCGGGCGAAGCGCCGCCGGAAGGTGGGGTCGTCGGCCAGTTCCGGCCGCACGACCTTGACGGCCACCGGCCGGCCCCCGTGCGTGTGCGCGAGGTACACCCGCCCCATGCCGCCCGCGCCCAGCCGTGCCGCCAGCCGGTACTCCCCCACGGTGCGCGGATCGTCGTCCTGCAGCGGCTGGAACGCCTCGGCAGTGTCCGTCATCGGTTCCCTCCCCGTTGTCCCGATGAGTCGATCAGCAGCCTAAGTGCTCGACATCGCCACGGGCCGGGGCGGGGACGACGGGCTCGGGCGCCCGCTACGGGGCGTCCGCGCGCACCTTCGCCCGGCGCGGCCCCACCTGCGTACGCACGGCGCCCATGCTCGCCGCGATGACCAGGGAGATGGCGGCGGCTTCAGTCAGGCTGAGGGCCTGGCTGAGGACGAGGAAGCCCGCCATGGCCGCGATCGCGGGCTCCAGGCTCATCAGGATGGCGAACGTGGAGGCGGGCAGCCGGCGCAGGGCCAGGAGTTCCAGCGTGTACGGCAGCACGGAGGACAGCACGGCGACCGCCGCGCCCAGCGCGAACGTCGTCGGCTCGATCAGCTTGGCGCCGGACTCGGCGATGCCCAGCGGCAGGAACAGCAGCGCCGCCACGCCCATGGCGAGGGCGAGCCCGTCGGCCTGGGGGAAGCGGCGGCCCGTACGGGCGCTGAAGACGATGTACGCGGCCCACATGACGCCCGCCGCCAGCGCGAACGCCACACCCAGCGGATCGAGGTGGTCGAAGCCCCCGCCGCCCAGCAGGAAGACCCCCGCGAGGGCGAGGGCGGCCCAGAGGAAATTGATCGCGCGCCGGGACGCCAGCACGGACAGGGCCAGCGGGCCGAGGACCTCCAGGGTGACCGCCGTACCCAGCGGGATGCGCGCCACGGACTGGTAGAACAGGCCGTTCATCGCCGCCATGGCGATGCCGAAGACGATCACCGTGGTCCAGTCGGCGCGCGAGTGCCCGCGCAGCCGCGGCCGGCACACCACGAGCAGGACGACCGCGGCCACCAGCAGCCGCAGCGACACCACCCCGAGCGCCCCGGCCCGCGGCATCAGCGTCACCGCGAGGGCGCCGCCGAACTGGACGGAGATCCCCCCGGCGAGGACCAGACCGACCGGCCCCAGCGAACCCCGCCCGCTCGGCGCGCCCGCCGGGGCGGACGGGCCGGCGCCCGGCACGGGGGCGGCGGCCGGAGTGGACGGGGTGGCGGGGCTGGGCGTGGTCACGAGACCTTCCTGGGGACGTGGTGCGGGGAGCGGAACTCCTGGGGCATCGTGCATCCGAATGCATCAACCAGTCCAGGGTAATGTCCTGCGGACAGGACCGTGGAGCCAGTACGTACCTGACGATGAGGCTCGGCGGGCGGCCTGGTCAACCCCGTCCGCCATACGGACCACACGGCACGCCCCGGCCCGTGGCCATACCCGCACGGCCGGGCGGGTACGGTTCCCAGCGGTGATCCCCCGTCCGCTCCCCCACCGCACCCCCCGAGGTCCCGTGCGACGACTTCTCACCCGTGTCTGGCGACTCCTGCGCCCCGTCCAGAGCCGCATCATGTGGCTGCTGCACGCCAAGTTCGTCGTGGGCGTGACCGGCGTGGTGCGCGACGACGAGGGGCGGGTGCTGCTGCTCCGGCACCGGATGTGGCCGCCGGGCCGCCAGTGGGGGCTGCCGAGCGGCTTCGCCCGCAAGGGCGAGGACTTCCGGCGGACCGTCGTCCGCGAGGTCAAGGAGGAGACCGGCCTCGACGTCGAGGCCGGCCACCTCGTCATGCTGAACAGCGGCCTGCGCACCCGCCTGGAGGTGGCCTACGAGGCCCGCCTGATCGGCGGCGAGCTGCGCCTCGACCCGTTCGAGATCCTGGAGGCCCGCTGGTGCCAACCCGACGACCTCCCCGAGGAGGTCCAGCCGGTGTGCCACCCCCTGGTCCGGGGCGAGACAACGCCGTAGGCGTACGGGACCTTCAGGCGGTGGCTGCGGAGCCGCCGCCGGCCGCCTCGGGCCGCTCTGCGACGAAGGAGCCGAGGCCGACCTCGGCACGGATCAGCCCTTCCGCCTTGAGATGGGCGAGCACCTTCTGCGCGGTCGACGCCGCGATGCCGAACTCGGCCGACAGCTCGACCACGGAGGGCACCCGAGCACCTACGGGGTAGGTCCCGTCCGCGATGCGCGCCACGACGACCGCGGCGACCTGCCGCCATACCGGACGGGTGCGATCGAGTTCGATGCTCATGCGGTGGACGCTAGAACTCCGCGGTATACCGCGCGACCGCAGTACACTGCGGTAGACCGCAGTGTCCATGGAACCGGAGCCGCCGCCATGACCGATCCCCTCCCCGGGCGTGAACCCCGCCTGCTCCCCTGGTCCGGGGCGGGTGGCAAGCCCTGCTACCTGATCACGGACGACCCCGACGGGCCGGTCTCCCGGCTCGCCGACACCACGGAGTCCGTCCAGCTCGGTATGGGGGCCGACGCCCTCGCCCACGCCCTCGCGCTGATCCCCGACGCGCTGCCCGGCGAACTGCGGCACCTGGCCGAGTGTTTGACCGTGGCCCTCGCGGACGCGCTGCGGGTGGCGGAGAGCCGGGGCCGACGGCTGCGACGGCTCGTCTGAGCGCCGTCCGGACACGCGCACCCCCGGTGCTCACGCCCCGTCGTCCAACGCCCCGCCGTCCGACACCCCGTCGTCCAACGCCTCGGCCAGCGCCTCCGCGAGGTGACGGCCGCGCACGCCCGCGAGCTGGTCGAGCTGGGTGCGGCAGGAGTAGCCGTCGGCCAGGACCACCGCGTCGTCGGGGGCGTCCCGGACGGCGGGGAGCAGCTGTTCCTCCGCGCAGGCCGTGGAGACGTCGTAGTGGCCCTTCTCGAAGCCGAAGTTGCCGGCCAGGCCGCAGCAGCCGCCGGACAGTTCGCCGGTGAGGCCGGCCGCGTCCCGCAGGCGGCGGTCGGGTGCGTCGCCGAGGACCGCGTGCTGGTGGCAGTGGGTCTGGCCGGTGACGGGGCGGTCCAGGGCGGGCGGGGCCCAGCCGGGGGCGTACTCCTGAAGCGTCTCCGCGAAGGTGCGGACCCGGGCGGCGAGCCGGGCGGCCCGGGGGTCGTCGTGGAGGAGTTCGGGGGCGTCCGTCCGCAGGGCCGCCGCGCAGCTCGGCTCCAGGACGACCAGCGGGGCGTCGGTGGCGAGGACCGGTTCCAGCAGGTCCAGGGTGCGCCGCAGCACCGTACGGGCGCGGTCGAGCTGCCCGGTGGAGATGTAGGTCAGGCCGCAGCAGACCCGCCCGCGGCGGACCGCCAGCAGCGACAGGGCGGAGCGTGAGCGGACGTCCCCCACCGGGCGGCGGCCGGGGCGCAGGGTCGGGGGCAGGACCACGTGCAGGCCCGCCGCCTCCAGCACCCGCACGGCGGCGCGGCCCACGGACGGCGACAGATGCTCCGTGAACGTGTCCGGCCACAGGACCACCGTCGTGCCGGCCGTGTCGGGCGTCCCGGCGGTGTCGGGCGTCCCGGCCTCGTCGGGCGTCCCTGCCGTGTCGGGCGTCCCGGCCGCGTCGCGCCCCCGCCGCTCCCGCCACCAGCGGGTGAACGTCCGGTCCGCGACCCGGGGGATGTCCCGCTCCCCGGCGATCCCGCCGAGCCGTTTCGCCAGCCGCGCGAGCGGGCCCACCGAGGCGAGGGCGTTGACCAGGGTCGCCGACCTCGTCCGCGCCACCCAGCCGAGCCACTCCGGCAGCCGGCCCAGGGCGTAATGGGCGGCCGGACGGCGCCGGCCGGCGTAGTGGTGGTGGAGGAACTCCGCCTTGTAGGTGGCCATGTCGACGCCCACCGGGCAGTCCGAGCGGCAGCCCTTGCAGGACAGGCACAGGTCGAGGGCGTCCCGCACCTCCGTCGACCGCCACCCGTCGGTCACCAGCTCACCGGCGAGCATCTCGTGCAGCAGCCGGGCGCGCCCGCGCGTGGAGTGCTCCTCCTCGCCGGTCGCCCGGAAGGACGGGCACATCACGGCCGGCCCGGAAGCCGCCGTCGTACGGCACTTGGCGACCCCCACGCACCGGCGGACCGCGGCCGAGAAGTCGCCGCCGTCGGCGGGATAGCCGAACGCCACGTCCACCGGCTCGCGCGGCAGCACGGCGAACCGCAGATCCGCGTCCAGGGGCGCGGGGCGCACCAGCATGCCCGGGTTGAGGAGCCCGTCGGGGTCCCAGAGGCCCTTGACCCGCTCGAAGAGGGCGACCGTCTCCGCGCCGTACATCCGCGGCAGCAGCTCGGCCCGCGCCTGCCCGTCCCCGTGCTCCCCCGACAGCGAGCCGCCGTGCGCGACGACCAGGTCGGCCAGCTCCTCGGAGAAGCGGCGGAAGCGGGCGACTCCCGGCCCGGTCAGCAGGTCGAAGTCGATACGGACGTGGATGCAGCCGTCCCCGAAGTGCCCGTAGGGGGCGCCGCGCAGGCCGTGGGCGGTGAGCAGCCCCCGGAATTCCCGCAGGTAGGCGCCGAGACGGGCGGGCGGCACCGCGCAGTCCTCCCAGCCGGGCCACGCCTCCGTGCCGTCCGGCATCCGGGTCGCGGTGCCGCTGGCGTCCTCGCGGATCCGCCACAGGGTGCGCTGCCGGGCCGGGTCGGTGACGACGACCGCGTCCACGGCGTCGGCCGCGCGGACCACCGACTGGGCCCGCGCCCTGGCCTCCGCGCCGGTCTCCCCGCCGGTCTCCACGAACAGCCAGGCTCCCCCGCGCGGCAGGTCCACCGCCGACGGCACCAGGTCCGCCGCCATGCCCTCCACGGTCAGCGGACCGCACGGCAGCAGTCCCGCCGCGGCCTCGGCGGCAGCACTCTCGTCGGCGTACCCGAGGACCGCGAGGGCGCGGGCGCTCGGCGACGGGACGAGGTCCACCACCGCCTCCGTGAGGATGCCCAGCGTGCCCTCGGAACCGCAGAACGAGCGGGCGACGTCGGCGCCGTTCTCGGGCAGCAGGGCGTCGAGGGCGTAACCGGAGATGCGGCGGGGCAGGTCGGGGAATCCCGTGCGCAGCCGGGCCAGCTCGGCCTGGACCAGCTCCCGCAGGCCCGCCGGGGCGCCCGCCCAGTCCCGCCCCGGGTCCAGCCGGGCCCCGCGCGCGGTGGCGACCGACAACTCGCGGACGTTGTCCGCGGTGGTGCCCCAGGCCACCGAGTGGGAGCCGCAGGAGTTGTTGCCGATCATGCCGCCGAGCGTGCAGCGGCCGTGGGTGGACGGGTCGGGGCCGAAGCGCAGGCCGTGCGGGGCGGCGGCCTCCTGGAGCCGGTCCAGGACGAGACCGGGCTGGACGACGGCCGTGCGGGCGCGCGGGTCGAGGGCGAGCAGGCGGTTCATGTGCCGGGTGAAGTCCAGGACCACCCCGGTACCGGTCGCCTGCCCCGCGATCGACGTGCCGCCGCCGCGCGCCACCACCGGGACACCGTGCTCCCGGCAGACCTCCAGCGCGGCCACCACGTCGTCGGCGTCCCGGGGCGCGACCACACCCAGCGGCACCCGGCGGTAGTTGGAAGCGTCCATGGTCGTCAGCGCCCGCGCGGTCGTGCCGAAGTCCACCTCGCCCGCCACCGCCGACCGCAGCGCGGCCCGCAGCTCCTCCCGGCCCTCCCGGCCGTTCTGGTGGTCCCTCCGCTCCCGGTCCTTCCGCGGCGCCGACGCCCGCCGGGGCGCCGCGCCCGCTCCGCCGGCCGCGCCCGTTCCGCTCGTGCCGTCCGTTCCGTCGTTCCCGCCCGTCGTGCCCGTCATGTTCTCAGCATGCCCCGGCCGGGCGGCGCGGCCCACGACCCCCGGCCCACTGACTCCGGCCCCCGAACCCCGAACCCGAACCCGGACCGGGACCCGGATCCGAGCCGGGACCCGGATCCGAGCCGGGCCCGCCCCCGGGAGGGCCTCCGGTACGGCGGGATGCGGCCGATGCGGGCCCCCGATGTGACCGGAGCCGCCCGGCCCCGGCCCGGATCGTGTGGGAGCCCGGCCACATCCCGAGAACTGGAAGGGATACTTCCCAAAGCGATCACGAACTCCCATATAGTGACCGCGAGTTGCGTGCGTCCCACCGCTCTCGTACGAAACGCGACCCCAAAACGACAGTGATGGCCACACGGGTCACGGCAGACACGGTGGCCCCGGCCCACGCACCAGCGGACCAGCCCGAGGACCCGACCGAGGACCTGATTGATGACCTCCCCCCTGCTCCCCGGCGACCGCCCCACCCCGCGTGCTCTGCTGCCCGTCCCCCTGCTCACCCTGGTGCTCGGCGCCGTGGGGGCCGTCGCGGCCGTCATGCTGGGACCGGAGCCGGCCCGGGGCGCCGTCGGATGGACCGCGATCGTCGCCGCCCTGCTGCTGTGCGCGGCCGTGACGGTGGCCACCCACGCCGTCCTGACGGCACGCGCGGCCCGCGGACGCCTGGAGGCCGTCACCCAGGACGTCGGCCGGCTGCTCCAGGAACGCGCCCGGACCGCCGAGGACGTCCGCCGCCAGCACGAGCGGCTCACCGGCGAACTCAACCGCGAGCGCGCCCGGTTGACGGCCGAACTCGACCAGGAGCGAGCCCACCTCGCCGAGGCCCTGACCGCCGAACGCGAACGCCTCACCGGTGAGCACGCCGCCCAGACCGCCCAGTCGGCCCTCCAGCACGCCGAGGAGAAGGCGCACCTCACCGAGGCCCACACCGCCGAGCTCGAACGGCTCACCGGTGAGCACGCCGAGAAGCTGCGCCTCATCACCGAGGAACACGCCGCCCACACCGCCCGGTTGACCCGCGACCACGACGAGGAGCGGACTCGGCTGGCCGAGCTGCGGACCCGTGCCGAGGAGGAGTCCGACCGGCTCCGCGAGGAGAACACCCGGCTCGCGAAGAAGCTGCGCGACGCCAACAGCGCCCGGGCCGCCGCCGTGTCCGCCACCGCCAACACCGCAGGCAGGATGCAGGCGTTGGCCACCGGCATGCTCGCGGACCTGCGCGCCATGGAGGAGAAGCACCAGGACGAGGAGGTGCTCGCCGACCTGCTGCACCTCGACCACCGCACCGCCCAGGCGGGCCGCCTCGCCGACTCCGTCGCCGTCCTGACCGGCGCCCGCTCCGGCCGCCGCTGGGCCCGGCCCATCGGCATGGAGTCGATCCTGCGCGGCGCCATGGGCCGCATCAGCGGCTACCAGCGGATCCGCGTCCACTCCACCAGCGACACCGCCGTCGCCGGGCACGCCGCCGAGGGCGTCATGCACGCACTCGCCGAACTCCTGGACAACGCCGCCAACTTCTCGCCGCCGACCGCCGAGGTCCACGTCTACGTGGAGGAGGTGCCGGCCGGGGTCATCGTGTCCGTCGAGGACAGCGGCCTCGTCATGGGCGAGGCCCAGCTGCGCCGCGCCGAACGCGCGGTCTCCGGCGAGTCGGCCGACCTCGGCGGCCTGACCGGTACCCGGCTGGGCCTCGCCGTGGTGGGCCGGCTGGCCCGGCGGTACGGCCTGCGGGTCTCGTACCGCCCGTCGGCCCGCGGCGGCACCGGCGTGCTGATGCTCGTCCCGCAGGACATCCTCGTACCGCCGGAGGCCGCGGCAACCGCACCGCCCGCCGCCGTCACCACGTCCCCCGCGCCCGCCACGACGCGCACCCCGTCGCACGCCCCGTCGGACGCGCCGGAACCGGCCCTCCCGTCCCGTGCCGCCACCGGCCGCGAGCCGGAGGAGCGCCACGGCACCGCCGCCCCGGCCGCCGCCGACGGCACCCGGAACGGCACCGTCCGGCCGGCGCCGCGCACCACCCCGTCCACCCCCGCGGAACCCACCGCCGCGCCCTCCTACGCGGCGTCCCGCGCCGGGGCCGCCGACCTGGACCCCGACCCCCTGCCCGCCCACGGCACCCCGGCCCCGGACCCTGTCCGCGCCTCGGCCTCCGACCCCGCCGCGGACGGTGCCACGACGGGCGACCGGACGGCCCCGGACGCCGACGCGCCCGCGCCGCTGACGCTGCCGCGCCGCCGCCGCGGACGCACCCTCGCCGAGGCCGAGCGCACCCGGCACGACACCGTGCCCGCGCCGCGCCCCGCGCCCACCGCCGACGAGACACGCGCCCGCACGGCCCGCTTCAACACCTTCCGCCGGGCCGTACGCGCCACCGCCGCCGACGAGGCACCCCAGGCACCGGCCGCCGGCACCGGTACGGGGACGGGGACGGTAACCGGTACGGCCCCCGCTGCCACCGACGCCCCGACGCAGCCCACCGGCGCCCCGGCCCTGGCCACCCCCGCGCCCACCACCGCCCCGGCCGCCGACACCCCGGACGCCACCGGCACGGCGGACACCCCGGACACCGCGCACGCGGCGGACACGTCCCCCCTCGCGGACCGCGCAGCCACCCCGGACACCGCCGAGATCCCGGAGCCCACGGCCCCGGACCCGACGCACACCCCGGACGCCACGGCCGCCCCGGACTCCGCCACCCCCGGCCCCGGCCCCGGCCCCGACCACAACGCCGACCCGGCCGCCGACGCCGCCCCGGCCACCGTCACCACCGACGCCGACCCGGCCACCGTCACCACCCACGCGGACGCGACCTACACCCCAGCCTCCCCACCCACCCCCTCCACCCCCGACACCGCAGCAGCAACCCCCCATACCCCGGAAGGCGACACGACCACATGACCGGCACGACGACCGCCGACGACAAGCTCACCTGGCTGATCGAGGGCCTGCTGGAGCGCACGCCGGGTGCGCGGCACGCGCTCGTGCTGTCCCGTGACGGCCTGAAGCTGTGCCGCACTCCGGAGCTCTCCGCCGACCAGGCCGACCAGCTCGCCGCCATCGCCGCAGGCATCCAGTCGCTGTCCCACGGCGCCTCCGTCGAGTTCGGCGACGGCAGCGGCGGCGTGCGCTCGGCGATGACCGAGTTCTACGGCGGCGTGCTGTTCATCGTCGAGGCGGGTGAGGGCGCGCACCTGGCCGTGGTCACCGCGGAGGACGCGGACGCCGGACTCGTCGGGCACAACATGAGCGAGCTCGTGGAGCAGATCGGCGAGCACCTGACCGCCCAGCCGCGCACCTCATGAGCAGGCCGGGCAGGGACGACGCACCGGACCGGCTCTACACCCTCACCCAGGGACGCAGCCGGTCCGGCCCCGACAACCCCTTCGACCTGGTGACCCTCGTCGTCGCCGAATGCGACCCCGTGCCCGGCATGCAGTCCGAGCACGCGGCGATCCTGCGCATGACCGACCGCCCCACGGCGGTCGTGGAGATCGCCGCCGAACTGAAACTGCCGGTGAGCATCACCCGCATCCTGCTGTCCGACCTGCTCGCGGCCGGCCGGGTCAGTGCCCGGCACCCGCGCAGGACCGCCGTTCCCGACCCCGACATCCTGGAGCAGGTGCTCGTTGGACTCCGCAACCTCTGACCCGCGCCCCCCGGCCGAGACGCGCACCCCGCTGGGCTCGACGGCCGACAACGGCCTCAAGATCGTGGTCGTGGGCGGCTTCGGCGCCGGAAAGACCACCATGGTCCGCTCGGTGAGCGAGATCCGTCCCCTCAACACCGAGGAGACGATGACCCGGGCGGGTGAGGCCGTCGACGACATCAGCGGGGTGCGCGGCAAGACCGCCACCACCGTCGCCTTCGACTTCGGCCGCATCACGCTCGACGCGCGCAACGTGCTGTACCTGTTCGGCGCGCCCGGCCAGGAACGCTTCTGGTTCCTGTGGGACCGGCTGTTCTCCGGCACGCTGGGCGCGGTCGTCCTCGTCGACACCCGGCGCATCGACGACTCCTGGTACGCCATCGACCGGCTGGAGAAGCACGGCACGCCGTTCATCGTGGCCTGCAACGACTTCGGCGGGCCCACCTTCACGCCCCAGCAGATCCGCGAGGCGCTCGACCTCGACCCGCACGTGCCGCTGGTCAACTGCGACGCGCGGTCCCGGGAGTCCAGCAAGATCGTGCTGATCACGCTGGTGGAACACATCCGGGCCCACTACGCCGACCCCGCCCGAGCCTCCCGTCAGGAGCTGGTGTGAGCCCCGCCCCCCATCCCGATTCCGATCCCGGTCCCGTCCGCTTCAGCGGCCCCCTGCTCCAGGACGACCCGGCCCGGGTGTACCGGGAGCTGCGGCGCGCCCACGGCAGCGTCGTACCCGTCCTCCTCGACGGCGACGTACCGGCCTGGCTGGTGCTGGGCTACCGGGAACTGCACCAGATCACCGGCGACCCGGTGCTGTTCAGCCGCGACTCCGACCTGTGGAGCCAGTGGGTGAACATCCCCGACGACTGGCCGCTGCTGCCGATGATCGGCCGCAAGCAGCCGTCGATCCTCTACACCGTCGGGGAGCGGCACCGGCAGCGGGCCGGGATGATGGTGGCCGCCCTGGAGGCCGTCGACCCGTTCGAACTGCGCAGGCACGCCGAGAAGTTCGCCGACGAACTGATCGACGGCATCTGCTCCGAGGGCCGTGCGGACATCGTCGCCGAGTACGCGATGCTGCTCCCGGTGCGGGTCCTGACCCGCCTCTACGGCTTCACCGACGACCAGGGCCCCGCACTGGTCACCGCCCTCAACGACATGATCGACGGGCGGGAACGGGCCATCGCCGGGCAGACCCACCTGTTCACGTCGATGACCGAACTGGTGGCCCTGCGCAGGGAACAGCCCGCCGACGATGTGGTGACCCGGATGCTCGCCGACACCTCCGGGTTCACCGACGAGGAGATCGTCCAGGACCTCATGGTGATGATGGCGGCCGGGCACCAGCCCACCGCCGACTGGATCGGCAACTCGCTCCACCTGATGCTGACCGACACCCGGTTCGCCGCCTCCCTGTTCGGCGGCCGCAACAGCATCGCCGAAGCGATGAACGAGGTGCTGTGGGAGGACACCCCCACGCAGAACGTGGCCGGGCGCTGGGCCTCCCGCGACACCCAGCTGGGCGGGCGCCGCATCCGCGCCGGGGACCTGCTGCTGCTCGGCCTCCAGGGCGCCAACGCCGACCCGCAGGTGCGGACCGACGGCTCCGCCCTGACCGGAGGCAACGGCGCGCACTTCTCCTTCGGCCACGGTGAACACCGCTGCCCCTTCCCGGCGCAGGAGATCGCCGAGGTGATCGCGCGCACCGGCATCGAGGTCGTCCTCGACCGGCTGCCGGACATCGACCTCGCGGTGCCGGCCGCGTCGCTCTCCCGCCGCCCGTCGCCCTGGCTGCGCGGGCTGTCGGAACTTCCGGTCACCTTCACTCCCACCCCCGCCCTTGGAGGAACGCCCGCATGACGGCCGCCACGGACCCCACCGCACCGGACCCGACCGCACCGCGCCCCACCGCCCCGCACCCGGCGGCGGGCACGGACCGCATCCACCTCGATCCCTTCGTCTCCGACCTGGACGGGGAGAGCGCCGCGCTGCGGGCGGCCGGGCCGCTGGCCGCGGTGACGCTGCCGGGCGGCGTGGACGTGTGGGCGGTCACCCACCACGCCGAGGCGAAGAAGCTGCTGACCGACCCGCGGCTGGTGAAGGACATCAACGTGTGGGGCGCCTGGCAGCGCGGCGAGATAGCCCCCGACTGGCCCCTGATCGGCCTGGCCAACCCGCCCCGCTCCATGCTGACCGTGGACGGCGCCGACCACCGCCGGCTGCGCACGCTCGTCGCGCAGGCGCTCACGCCCCGCCGGGTCGAGCACATGCGGGAACGCATCACCGAGCTGACGGACTCGCTGCTCGACCGGGTGGCCGCCGAGCCGGGCGACACCGTCGACCTGAAGGCGCTGTTCGCGTACCCGCTGCCGATGTACGTCATCGCCGACCTGATGGGGCTCGCGGAGGAACGGCTGCCGCGGCTGGGGGAGTTGTTCGAGAAGTTCTTCTCCACCCAGACCCCGCCCGAGGAGGTCGTCGCCACGCTCACCGAGCTGGCCGCGATCATGGCGGAGACGGTCGCGCACAAGCGTGAGAACCCGGGCGACGACCTGACGTCCGCGCTGATCCTGGCGTCGGAGAACGGCGACCGGCTCACCGACGAAGAGATCGTCTCCACGCTCCAGCTGATGGTCGCCGCCGGACACGAGACGACGATCTCCCTGATCGTCAACGCGGTGGTCAACCTCTCCACCCACCCCGAGCAGCGCGAGCTGGTGCTGTCCGGGAAGGCCGAGTGGCCGGCGGTGATCGAGGAGACGCTGCGCTGGTCCACGCCCACCTCGCACGTCCTCATCCGGTTCGCCACCGAGGACGTGCCCGTCGGCGACAAGGTGCTGCCCGCCGGGGACGCGCTGATCGTGTCGTACGCGGCGATCGGCCGCGACGAGCAGGCGCACGGGCCGACGGCCGGTGAGTTCGACATCACCCGGGAGACCGCAGGCCGGCACATCTCCTTCGGCCACGGCCCGCACGTCTGCCCGGGCGCCGCCCTGTCCCGGCTGGAGGCCGGTGTGGCGCTCCCGGCGCTCTACGCCCGCTTCCCCGGCCTCGACCTGGCCGTTCCGGCCGCCGAGCTGCGCAACAAGCCGGTCGTCACGCAGAACGACCTGTACGAGCTGCCCGTGCGCCTCGGCACCTGACGCCCGGGACGGCCGGTGGCCCGCACGGTCCACCGGCCGTCTCAGCGGACGGACGAAACGCGCCGCGCCCCTCCGTCAGCCGCTAGGCTCCCCTTTCGTGGCTGAGATCCAGATTCCCGCTGACATCAAGCCCGCCGACGGACGTTTCGGCGCGGGTCCCTCCAAGGTGCGGACGGAGGCGCTGGACGCACTGGCCGCGACCGGCACGTCCCTGCTCGGCACCTCCCACCGCCAGGCCCCGGTGAAGAACCTGGTCGGCAGCGTGCGCGAGGGCATCCGCGAGCTGTTCCAGCTCCCCGAGGGCTACGAGGTCGTCCTCGGCAACGGCGGCTCCACCGCCTTCTGGGACATCGCGACCCACGGCCTGATCGAGAACAGGTCGCAGCACCTCACCTTCGGCGAGTTCAGCTCCAAGTTCGCCAAGGCGGCCAAGCAGGCCCCCTGGCTCGCCGACCCGGACGTCATCGCCGCCGACCCCGGCACCCACCCCGAGGCGGCCGCCGCCGCCGGTGTCGACGTCTACGCCTTCACCCACAACGAGACCTCCACCGGCGTCGCCATGCCGATCAAGCGGCCGGCCGGTGCCGACGAGGGCGCGCTCGTCCTGGTCGACGCCACCTCCGGCGCGGGCGGCCTGCCCGTCGACATCGCCGAGACCGACGTCTACTACTTCGCCCCGCAGAAGTCCTTCGCCTCCGACGGCGGCCTGTGGATCGGCGTGTTCTCCCCGGCCGCCATCGAGCGCGCCGAGCGGATCCACGCGAGCGGCCGCCACATCCCGGAGTTCTTCTCCCTGCCCACGGCGATCGACAACTCCCGCAAGAACCAGACGTACAACACCCCGGCCCTGGCCACCCTGTTCCTGCTGAACCAGCAGCTGGAGTGGCTCAACGGCCAGGGCGGCCTGGACTGGGCGGTCCGCCGCACCGCCACCTCGGCCCGCACCCTGTACGGCTGGGCCGAGGACATCAAGTACGCGAACCCGTTCGTCACCGACCCGGCCAAGCGCTCCCAGGTCATCGGCACGATCGACTTCACCGACGAGGTCGACGCCGCCGCCGTCGCCAAGGTGCTGCGCGCCAACGGCATCGTCGACACCGAGCCCTACCGCAAGCTGGGCCGCAACCAGCTCCGGGTGGCGATGTTCCCGGCGATCGACCCGTCCGACGTCGAGGCGCTCACCAAGTGCGTCGACCACGTCATCGAGAAGCTGTAACCGCACCACCGCCACGAGGGGCGCCCGGCCTACCGGCCGGGCGCCCCTCGTGGTCTCACCGGCTGAGCCGCTGGAACCTCCCCACCGCCAAGGGCAGGAAAACCGCCGTCAGCACCAGCGGCCACACCCCCGCCATGAGCAGCGCGTGCTGCTCGATCCAGGAGTCGCCGACGGCGGCCGGCGCGCCGAGCAGCTCGCGGACCGCGACGGCCGTAAACGAGATCGGGTTCCAGGCGGCCACCAGGCCCAGCCAGTCGGGCATCAGCTGCGGCGCGACGAAGACGCTGGAGATCATCGTGAGCGGGAACGCCACCGCGAACAGGCCGCCCGCGGCCTCCGGGTTGGGCACCAGCAGCCCCAGCCAGACCCCGAGCCAGATCAGCGCGAACCGCAGCCACAGCAGCAGGCCGAAGGCCACCGGGAAGCCCCAGCCGACGTCCGGGCGCCACCCCATGGCCAGCGCGGTCAGCATCATGATGGCCAACTCGGCGCAGGCGACGGCGATGTCAGTGACGCCCCGCCCGGCGACCACCGCGGACGGGGCCATCGGCATCGAGCGGAACCGGTCGATCACGCCCTTGGTGGAGTCGTACACCATGACGGTCGCCGTGTTGATGAACCCGAACGCCATCGTCATGACGAACATCCCGGGCATCAGGAAGTCGGTGTAGTTCCCCCCGCCCGGCACCTTCATGGCGCTGCCGAAGACATAGCCGTAGAGCAGCACCGACATGATCGGAAAGCCAAGCTGCCAGGCGATGTTGGCGGGCTGGCGCGTGTAGTGGGTGAGTCCGCGGCGGACCACGTTCCAGCAGTCGGCGACGGCCCAGTACGCAGGGCCGTGCCCGGCCGGCCGGACCGTGTGCGGGGCGCTCATGCCGCCTCCCCCTGGTCGTCGGCGTCCGCCCGATGGCCCGTCAGGCGCAGGAACACGTCGTCGAGGCTGGGCCTGCGCAGCCCGAGGTCCTCGACCCGCACGCCCTCGTCCTGCAGGCTGCGGGCCACCGTGGTGAGGGCCCCCACCCGGTCGGTGACCGGCGCGTGGACGCGTGCCCCGACCGGGTCCGTCTCCGGTTCCCCGTCGGCGACCCGGGCGACGATCTTCACCACCAGGGGCAGGTCGGCCCGTTCGGCGGCCACGACCTCCACGCGGTCGCCGCCGATCTGGTTCTTCAGGCCGTCCGGGGTGTCGTCGGCGATGGCCCTCCCCCGGTCGATGACCGTGACGCGGGAGGCCAGCCGGTCGGCCTCCTCCAGATACTGCGTGGTCAGCAGCACGGTCGTGCCGCCCTCGACCAGCGTCCGTACCGAATCCCAGACCTCTCCCCGGCTGCGGGGGTCGAGCCCGGTGGTCGGCTCATCCAGGAACATCACCGCCGGGGCGAGGATCATGGAGGCGGCGAGGTCGAGGCGGCGCCGCATGCCGCCGCTGTAGTCGCCGACCCCGGTGTCGGCCGCGTCGGTCAGCTCGAACTGCTCCAGCAGTTCGGCCGCCCGTGCCCGGGCGCCGGTCCCGCCCAGATGGAACAGCCGGCCGAACATCTCCAGGTTCTGCCGCCCCGTGAGCACCTCGTCCACCGCCGCGTACTGCCCGGCGAGCCCGATCCGCGCCCGCACCTCGCGGGGCCGCCGCGCGACATCGAGGCCGGCGACCGTGGCGCGTCCGCCGTCCAGCCGGATCAGTGTGGACAGGATGCGCACGGCGGTGGTCTTGCCCGCCCCGTTCGGACCGAGCAGTCCGTGCACGGTGCCGGTGCGGACGGTCAGATCGAAGCCGTCGAGGGCGCGCTTGTCGCCGTAGCGCTTCTCCAGGGCCCGTGCGCGCACCGCGTGTTCGTCGTCGTTCATGGTCCCCCTTCCGAAAACCGAGTACACCGTACCCGATAGCGCGTACACCGTACCCGGTTTTCTCGGCGGACCTAGACTGCTTCCCATGACGAGCAGTGCGGGCGACACCCGCAGCAGCGGGGGCGGTGACCTGGCCCGGACCCTGGACCTGCTGTGGAACACCGACCGGCGGCCGAGCCGGGGACCGAAACCGGGCCTGACGCTGGAGCGGATCGTCGACGCGGCCGTCGAGGTCGCGGACCGGGACGGACTCGACGCCCTGTCGATGCGCCGCATCGCCACCGAACTGGGCACCGGCACGATGACCCTGTACCGCTACGTCCCCGGCAAGGCGGAACTGCTCGACCTGATGCTGGACCGCGTGCAGCGCCCCGAGGACGACGCCGCGCCCGGCCCCGGGCGCGCCCCCTCCGCCTCCCCCGACGCCCCCGCGTCACCGGGCGACGGCGGCTGGCGGGCGGCTCTGGAGGAACACGCCCGCGCCACCCTCGCCCGGTACCACCGCCACCCGTGGCTGCTGGGCGTCAACCAGTCCCGCCCGGTCCTCGGCCCCCACGCGCTGGACGGCCTGGAGCGGGTGCTCGCCCGGATCAGGCCCATGGGACTGTCCGATCCCGAACTGCTGTCGGTCATCATCATGATCGACGGCTACGTCGTCGGCGCCGCCCGCACGGACCTGTTCTGGCAGGAGACGGAACGCACCTCGGGACTGACCGAGTCCCAGTTCTGGGAGGCCCAGCGGCCGACCCTGGAAAAGGCCATGAGCACCGGGCGCTACCCGGTGATGGCGGCCCTCTCCGAGGACACCTTCGGCCCCGACTTCGACCACTTCGGCTTCGGATTGCGGCGCATCCTCGACGGCCTGGAGGTCCACGTCGCCCGCCGGGCGGAAACGGCCTGACCGGACGCGGCACCCCGGACCACCGCACGGCCGTGCCGCGCCCGCCGTCAGCCCCGGCGGCGCCGTCCCCGTGCGAACAGCAGCGCGGCGATCACGGCCACGGCCGCTCCGCCGATCATGACGCCGTCGTCGAGTCCGTCGCCCCCCGCGCCGCCGTCGTCCCCGGCCCGCGCCCCGTCGCCGTCGCCGGAGGCGCCCTCCGCGCCCTTCGCCCCGGGCGCCTCGCGCGCCTCGACCGGGCTCTCGGCGCCCTCCGTGCCGTACAGCAGCCGGGTGCCGTCCGCCGAGAAGGTGACGGACTCCCCCTGGCCCTGGAGGGGCACGCTCAGCCGGCCCTTGCGCTGCGGCTTCCCGTCGTTCCAGGCGTAGTGGATGCCGCCCAGGTAGCCGCGCACGGCGAGGTGCTCGCCGTCCGGGGAGAGCGCGGCGTCGGTGGCCCACAGGTCGATCGGGACGGTCCGCCGGAAGACGTTGGTGCCCGACGCGGACAGCTCGGCGGGCCCCTCGTACAGGTGCCCGCCCTCCTCGTTCTTGTCGATGAGGTAGACGCGCCCCGTCTTCGGGTGCACGACCATCGACTCGGCGTCCCGCGCGCCGTCGGAGTACGTCACCACGTACTGCGTGGCCCGCACGGTCTGGTCCTTCAGCTCCTTCGGCTCGGGCAGCTCGTAGATCCACACGTGCGGCCAGGACCCGCCGAGGTTGTCGCCGATGTCGCCGACGAAGATCCGGTTGCCGGGGCCGATGGAGATCGCCTCCACGTCGCGGGGCGCGCCGATGCCGGACAGCGTGACCCGGGCGACGGTCTCCCCGCTCGCGCTGTCGACGGCGTACAGGTAGGGACCGTCGTCGCTGTCGTTGTGCGTCCAGTAGATGCCGGGGTGCTGCCGGGAGGCGGCGAGACCGCTGGACTCGGTGATCCGCGGGTCCTTGATCGTGAACCCTTCGTCGCCCGCGCTCCGCGTCCGCGGGCCCTCCCCCTCGGCTGCGGAGGCGGGCGCGGCGAGCGCGCCCGTGAGGAGGGCGGCGGCGAGCAGGGCGAAGGGTCGGCGCATGCCCCAAGCCTGCCATCAGGCAGGGCAGTTCAGCGCCGGTGGGGATCACCCGGACGCGTGGCCGGTCTCACACCCCGTCGGCGGGGGTGATCCACGATGATGAGCGGATGCTCAGGTTCATGCCCGTGGGTGACTCGATGACGATCGGGAGCGCGGGTGAACACACCTGGCGCTACCGGCTGTGGCAGCACCTGTGCGGAACGTTCGGCGGCCCGTTCACCTTCACCGGCCCGCGCGAGACGCTCTACGACAAGGCCGCCGAGGCCCCCACCTCGTACGCCTACGCCGACCCGGACTTCCCCCGCGGCCACCTCGCCGGCTGGGGCGAGGGCTGGCACCACCTGACCCCGCTGATCGGCGACGCGGTCCGCACCGCCCGTGCCGACGTCCTGCTGGTCTCCCTCGGCCTGATCGACCTCGGCTTCTACACCAACGCCGAGCAGACCGCGGACAACGTCCGCGCCTTCGTCGCCGGCGCCCGCGCCGCGCGCCCGTCGGTGCGCATGGTGATCATGCCGGTGCTGCACAACATCCGCGCCGACCAGGACGCCCCCTTCGCCGCCCAGGTCGCCCGCTTCAACGACCTGCTCGCGAAGGCGGTCATAGACCTCGGCACCGACGCCTCCCCCCTCCTCCTCGCCGACCCGACCGCCGCCTACGACTTCCACACCGACACCTACGACGGCACCCACCCCAACGAGTCGGGCGAACACCGCATGGCGGCCGCCTTCGCCGACGCGATGTGGCGCGACTGGGACCTGGGCGGCCCCTACGAGCAGGCGTAGCCACCCGGCGAGACGGCCCGGGCAGGACGGCACCGTGTCCTGCTCACCGTGCATATCGTTGTACCGCGCGGTCGCATTCGTCCGTGGGTGCGACGGGGAGGAGCGCCACGATGACCGTCGTCGAAGACAGGATCGCCTTGGCCGACGTCGACTCCGAGCGTCTGGACGAGTGGTTCGAGCGGCTGGAGCGGATGCCCGTCCCCGAGGGATTCAGGGTCGAGATCGTCGGGGGCAACGTCTACCTGACGCCGCAGCGCGACACCCATTGGGCCATCATCTTCCGGATGGCCATGGCCGTCGAAGCGCGGTTCGGCAAGGACGCGAAGGTGTTCTCCGACGTCCGCATCGACTTCCCCGGCCATGAGAACGGCTTCTGCCCCGACGTGGCGGTGCTCGGCGCCGACGCCGAGAAGGACGACCGGGGCCGGTGGCGCCACACGGACGTCCGGTTCGTCTTCGAGGTCATCTCCGAGGGCACGGCCGCCAACGACTACGGCCCGAAGAAGGCCGCGTACGCGACCGCCGGAATCCCCCTGTACGTCATCGCCGACCCCTGCCTGGGGCGCTGCTTCGTCTACACCGACCCCAAGAACGGTGACTACGTCACCCGGACCAGGGTGGACTTCGGCGACGACATCGACCTGACGGGCACCGTGGCCGATCTGACGCTGCCCACGGACGGGTTCCCCCGGGACTGAGCCCCTTGCTTGGAGCGCACTCCAGGACGTTGGGTGGGGAACCATGGAGTACACGCAGCTCGGACGCACGGGACTCAAGGTCAGCCGCCTCGTCCTCGGGACGATGAACTTCGGTCCGCAGACCGACGAGGCCGACAGCCACGCCATCATGGACGCGGCGCTGGACGCCGGCCTGAACTTCTTCGACACGGCCAACGTCTACGGGTGGGGCGAGAACAAGGGCCGCACCGAGTCGATCATCGGCAACTGGTTCGCCCGGGGCGGCGACCGCCGCGACAAGGTCGTCCTCGCCACCAAGGTGTACGGCAACATGGCCGCCGACGGCGAGGCCTGGCCCAACCACGACAAGCTGTCCGCGGTCAACATCCGGCGGGCCGTGGACGCCAGCCTGAAGCGGCTCCAGACCGACTACATCGACCTGTACCAGTTCCACCACATCGACCGCAGCACCCCCTTCGAGGAGATCTGGCAGGCGATCGACGTCCTCATCCAGCAGGGCAAGATCCTCTACGTCGGCTCCTCCAACTTCCCCGGCTACAAGATCGCCCAGGCCAACGAGATCGCCGCCCGGCGCGGCGGCACCATCGGCCTGGTCAGCGAGCAGTGCCTGTACAACCTGGCCGAGCGGCGCGCCGAGATGGAGGTCGTCCCGGCCGCGCAGGAGTACGGCCTCGGTGTCATCCCCTGGTCGCCGCTGCACGGCGGTCTGCTGGGCGGGGTGCTCAAGAAGCAGGCGGAGGGCGGGCGCCGGGCGTCCGGCCGGGCTGCCGACGCGCTCAAGGACACGAAGACACGCGAGCAGATCCAGGCGTACGAGGACCTCCTCGACAAGCACGGCATCGCACCCGGCGAGGCCGCCCTGGCCTGGCTGCTCACCCGGCCCGGCGTGACCGGGCCGATCGTCGGCCCGCGCACCGCGGAGCAGCTCGACTCGGCCCTGCGGGCGGTGGAGCTGGAGCTGAGCGAGGAGCTGCTGGCCTCGCTGGACGAGATCTTCCCGGGCCCGGGGCCCTCACCGGAGGCGTTCGCCTGGTGACATCCGCACGTCGGGGCGCGGGCGGCGGCGCTACTTGCCCAGGGCCGCCGCCAGCGCCACGACGACGAACATCAGCATCAGCGCACCGGCCATGATCCGGTTACGGGTCTTCGGGTCCACGCCTTCGAGACTAACCGGCCGCTCCCAGGGCGTGACGGGCGACCGCCTCGTAACGGGGCTGCTCACCCGGGACGCCCGGCCTCGGCAGGCTGCTGTGGACGAGGGCCAGCTCGGTCACGGTCCAGGCGCGGCCGCGGAAGCCGCCGAGGACGTCAAGGTGGGGCCGGACGTCGAGGGCGGTGCGGCTGCGGGCCAGGGTCAGGTGGGGGCGGTAGCGGCGGTGCTCGCCCATCGGGACGCCGGCCTTGCGGGCCGCGGCCTCGGACCGGTCGGCCAGCAGCCGCAGGGTGCGGAGGTCGCCGTCCACGCCGGCCCACAGCGCCCGGCCCCGGCCGAAGTGGCCGCCGCCGCCGAGCGCCAGCTCGAAGGGTGCGGTGCGGGAGGCGGCCCGTTCCAGACGGGCGTCCAGGTCCGGGACGAGGACGTCGTCGACCTCGCCGTAGAAGGCGAGGGTGAGGTGCCAGCCGGGCCGCCCGGTCCACCGCAGGGCGTCCGCGCCGGGCAGCGCCCGCAGCCGGTCCACCTCGGCGGCCAGCTCGCGGATGACGTCCTCGGGGGGCAGCAGGGCGGCGAAGAGTCTCATGGGGCCAGTTTCGCGGGTGGGCCGGGGCCCCGACGGCTCCAAGGGTCGCTCGGCTGGATCACGCGGGGCTCGCGGGCCCCGGCACCGCGCCTCGCCGTGTTGTCGTCGGTGGTCAGGGCTCCGAAAGACCCTCGGGCCGCCGCCGGGCCGTCTCCCATCCGCGGCCGCCGCCGGGCCGTCTCCCAGCGTCTCCCATCCGCGGCCGCCGCCGGGTCTTCCCCCCGGTCGCGCGGCAGGGAGGGCCGGCCCCGGGCGACCCGGCGCCGGAGGACTTCGGGGAGGGGCGCGGCGCGCCCGGGGCCGGACCCGCGCGCACCCTCCCGGCGGCCCTCCGGCAGGGATCAGGCAGGGATCAGGCAGGGGTCAGGCCGCCACCAGCGTCTTCTCCCGCTCGCGCGGCACGAACCGCACCCTGGGGTGCCCGCCGTGCCAGCCGACGGTGAGGCGCAGGTTGCCGAGCCGGGCCAGGATGAGGCCGATGACGGCCGCGGCGGCCACGGCGATCGCACCGCCCACGGCGAGGCCGATCCGGGCGCCGTAGGTGTCGGTCATCCAGCCGACGATGGGCGCTCCCACGGGGGCGCCGCCGAGGAAGACCATCATGTACAGGGCCATGACGCGGCCCCGGACGGCCGGGTCGGTGGACATCTGGATGCTGGTGTTCGTGGTGACGTTGACCGTCATCGCGAACAGGCCGATGGGGATCATGAGCAGCGCGAACATCCACATCGCCGGTGCCCAGGCGGCCACGATCTCGACGGTGCCGAAGGCGAGCGCGGCGAGGATGAGCAGCCGCAGGCGTGCGGTGCCGCGCCGGGCGGCGAGCAGGGCACCGGCCAGGGAGCCGACGGCCATCAGGATGTTGAAGAGGCTGTAGGCACCCGCGCCGCCCTGGAAGACGTCGTCGGCGAAGGCCGAGAGGTAGACCGGGAAGTTGAAGGCGAAGGTGCCGATGAAGCCGACCAGGACGATCGGCCACACCAGTTCCGGCCGCCCGGCGACGTAGCGCAGGCCCTCCCGGAGCTGGCCCTTGCCGCGCTTGGACGGCGTGGCGGCATGCAGTTCGCGGGAGCGCATCAACAGCAGGCCGGCGATGGGCGCGACGAAGGACAGGCCGTTGAGGAGGAAGGCCCAGCCGGTGCCGACGCCGGTGATCAGCACACCCGCGACGGCGGGGCCGACCAGGCGGGCGGACTGGAAGTTCGCGGAGTTCAGGCTGACCGCGTTCTGCAGCTGGCGGGGGCCGACGAGCTCGGCGACGAAGGACTGGCGGGCCGGGTTGTCGACGACGGTGGCCAGGCCGAGCGCGAACGCGGCGACGTAGATGTGCCAGACCTGGACGCTGTCGGTGAGCGTGAGGACGGCCAGCACCAGGGAGGTGAGCGCCATCGCGGTCTGGGTGACGAGCAGGGTGGGGCGCTTGCGCAGCCGGTCGACGAGGACGCCTCCGTAGAGGCCGAACAGCAGCATCGGCAGGAACTGCAGGGCCGTGGTGATGCCGACGGCGGCGGCGGAGCCGGTGAGGGTGAGCACCAGCCAGTCCTGGGCGATGCGCTGCATCCAGGTGCCGATGTTGGAGACGACCTGGCCGAGGAAGAACAGCCGGTAGTTCCTGACCCTCAACGAGGAGAACATCGAGGACGTGCGGGGGGAGCCGTCGAGGGCGGCCGGGGTGTCGTGGGTGTCTGGTGCGGGGGCGGAAGCTGCTCCGGATCCCGTACTCAAAGGGTTCATCTCCTTGTTGCTACAGCGGGTGCTACAGCGCTTTCTGCGTGGGCGTCGCCGGGGCGGCGGTCTGCCGGTGGGGCCGCGGCGGCGGGCCTACAGGTGTGCGAGTTTCTCCAGCACGGGGGCGGCGGCGCGCAGTTTCGCCCACTCGTCCTCGTCGAGCCCCTCCACCAGCGTGGCCAGGAACGCGTTCCGCCGGCGGCGGCTCTCCGCAAGCATGGCCTCCGCCTGCTCGGTCTGCCGCACGACCTTCTGGCGCCGGTCGTCGGGATGCGGGTCCAGCCGGACCAGACCCTTGCCCTCGAGCAGGGCGACGATGCGGGTCATGGAGGGCGGCTGGACGTGCTCCCTGCGGGCGAGCTCGCCCGGGGTGGCCTGGCCGCAGCGGGCCAGGGTGCCGAGCACCGACATCTCCGTGGGGCTGAGCGACTCGTCGACCCGCTGGTGCTTGAGCCGACGGGACAGCCGCATCACGGCGGAGCGGAGGGAGTTCACGGCGGCTGCGTCGTCGCCATGGCTGAAGTCCGGCATGGTGCTTAGCGTAACTCATTACTCTCGCTAAGGACCATCGGTGAGGCACGGAATCGGCCGTGACTCCGGCCACTACCGTCCCGGATCACTCGTACGAGTGATCAATACGGCGAAGGGGACGCACGGGGGCGAGAAGTGCGGCAACGCTCGTGGCCATGGGGACCGACGTGCTCAGCCTGCGGATCGATCAGGAGCTGCTCGAACGGCTCCGGGAGCATGCCGCCAGACGCGGCATGAGCGTCCAGGACTATGTCGTCCGGACACTCCGACGCGACGACTTCGACCAGCGGTTCCAGACCGCCGTCGAGGAGACGGAGCGGTTCTACGGGGTGACCTGAGACCCCGCAGAACCGCTCACGGCGGCGGTCCGGGTGATCAGGTCAGGCCCAGGGCCGGCATCAGGTAGTAGAAGGCGAACACCGCCGACACCGCGTACATCGCCACCGGTACCTCCCGGCCGCGCCCGGCCGCCAGGCGCAGCACGGAGAAGGTGATGAAGCCCATGCCGATGCCGTTGGTGATCGAGTAGGTGAACGGCATCATCACCATCGTGACGAAGGCCGGGACGGCGATCGTGTAGTCCGCCCAGTCGATCTCCTTGACCGAGCCGGCCAGGATCAGGAAGCCGACCGCGAGCAGCGCCGGCGTGGCCGCCTGGCTCGGGACCATGGTGGCCACCGGCGTGAGGAACAGCGCGACGGCGAACAGCGAGCCGGTGACGACGTTGGCGAAGCCGGTCCGGGCCCCCTCGCCGACCCCGGCCGTGGACTCGACGAAGGCGGTGGTGGCGGAGGAGGAGCTGGCGCCGCCCGCGGCGACCGCGACGCCGTCGATGAACAGGACCTTGTTGATGCCGGGCATGTGGCCGTCGCCGTCGGTCAGCTTCGCCTCGTCGGAGACGCCCATGATCGTGCCCATCGCGTCGAAGAAGCACGACAGCAGCACGGTGAAGACGAAGAGCACGCCGGTCAGCACGCCGACCTTGGCGAAACCGCCGAACAGGCTGACCTCGCCGATCAGGCCGAAGTCGGGGCTGGCCACCGGGTTGCCGGGCCAGGTCGGGTCGGTCAGGCCCCAGGAGGGGATGTCGGCCACGGCGTTGATGATCATCGCGACGACCGTCATGGCGACGATGGAGAGCAGGATCGCGCCGGGCACCTTGCGCACGATCAGCGCGAGCGTGAGCAGCGCGCCGAGGACGAAGACCAGCACCGGCCAGCCGTTCAGGTGACCGCCGACGCCCAGCTGGAGCGGGACGGTGGTCTGGGCTGCGTCCGGGATGCGGGTGATGAAGCCGGAGTCGACCAGGCCGATCAGCATGATGAACAGGCCGATACCGATGGCGATGGCCTTGCGCAGGCCGTACGGGACGGCGTTCATCACGCGTTCCCGCAGCCCGGTGGCGACCAGCAGCATGACGACGAAGCCGGCCAGCACGACCATGCCCATGGCGTCCGGCCAGGACATCCGGGGCGCGAGCTGGAGCGCGACGACCGAGTTGACGCCGAGCCCGGCCGCGAGCGCGATCGGCACGTTGCCGATGACGCCCATCAGCAGGGTGGTGAACGCGGCGGTCAGTGCGGTCGCGGTGACCAGCTGGCCGTTGTCGAGCTGGTGGCCGTACATGTCCTTCGCGCTGCCGAGGATGATCGGGTTCAGCACGATGATGTAGGCCATCGCGAAGAAGGTGGCGAAACCGCCGCGGATCTCGCGGGCGAGGGTGCTGCCGCGCTCGGAGATCTTGAAGTAGCGGTCGAGGGCGCCGTACGCCGGGCCGCCCTCCGGGTGTTCCGGGGTGGGCGCCTTGGCGGGAGCCGACGTGGACATGCGGGACCTCATCACCGGTGGCCTCAAAGCGAGACTCTTTGGCGTTTCCTACGAACAGAAGTGGTCAGAGACAAACCGTTTCAGTATGAACATATAACGGCCGCTCCGCTATCTCCGCGCGTAGACGCACGTGCGCGCTGCGTAGGCGCTGCGTGCGTGCCGCGTGCGTGCCGCGTGCGTGCCGGGTACGCGGACCGCACGCGGACCGGCTGGGGAGAACGACGCCGGAAGCACCCCGCGGACGTGGCACGACGGCCCGCCGCGGCCCCTCGTAGACTGCCCGCATGGAGAAGTGGACCCCCAAGCACGAGGCACCGGAGCCCCTGGAGGGCCCCGTGGTCGCCACCATCGTCGGCGGCACCGTCGTCTGGTTCGTCCTCTTCCTGGTGCAGCTGCCGTTCTACGGCTGGTTCGACGACCGCGACAGCACCTGGTGGCTGTGGACCTGCCTGGCCGGCGGCGGGCTCGGCTTCATCGGCATCTGGTACGTCCGTCGGCGCGACGCCGCGATCAAGCAGGCGCAGGCCGCACGGGACGCAACGGCGGGCGGCGCGGCCCGGGCCGACGGCCGCGCCCCGGCCACCCCGGCCGACTGACGGACGGCCCCGGTCCGGCGCGCTGTTCGGGGGTCCCCTTCGAGGGTCCCGTACGACCACGGCAGGACGCCTCTCCTTCCCAGGTCGGAAGTTGCCGGGGTCCGGTGGGTGAGCCGCCCCGGCCGCACGTAACGTCAGAGGCATGACGCATCTCGACACGGGCGGCCGGATCACGGCGGAGCAGCCCGGCACGGTCACGTCCCGCGTGACCGGACTGACCTCCGCGGAAGTGGCCGAGCGGGTGGCCCGCGGGCAGGTCAACGACGTGCCCGTGCGCAGCAGCCGGTCGATGGCCGAGATCGTGCGGGCCAACGTCTTCACCCGGTTCAACGCGATCATCGGCGTGCTCTGGGTGATCATGCTGATCGTGGCGCCGATCCAGGACAGCCTGTTCGGCTTCGTCATCCTCGCCAACACCGGGATCGGCATCATCCAGGAGTGGCGGGCGAAGAAGACCCTGGACTCGCTGGCGCTGATCGGTGAGGTGCGGCCGACGGTCCGGCGGGACGGGACGGCCGTGGAGGTCAGCACGTCCCAGATCGTGCTCGGCGACCTGATCGAGATCGGTCCGGGCGACAAAGTGGTCGTGGACGGCACGTGCGCGGAGGCGGACGGGCTGGAGATCGACGAGTCGCTGCTCACCGGCGAGGCCGACCCCGTGGTGAAGCAGCCGGGCGACCCGGTCCTGTCCGGCAGTTTCGTGGTCGCGGGCGGCGGCGCCTTCCAGGCGACCAAGGTGGGCCGCGAGGCGTACGCGGCGCAGCTCGCCGAGGAGGCGTCCCGCTTCACGCTGGTCCACTCCGAGCTGCGCTCGGGCATCTCCACGATCCTCAAGTACGTGACGTGGATGATGGTGCCGACCGCGATCGGCCTGATCATCAGTCAGCTGGTGGTGAAGCACAACGAGCTGCGCAACTCCATCGCCCGCACCGTCGGCGGCATCGTCCCGATGGTCCCCGAGGGGCTGGTGCTGCTCACCTCGGTCGCCTTCGCGATCGGTGTGATCCGGCTGGGCCGCAAGCAGTGCCTGGTGCAGGAACTCCCCGCCATCGAGGGTCTCGCCCGGGTCGACACGGTCTGCCTGGACAAGACGGGCACGCTCACCGAGGGCGGCATGGACGTCACCGAGCTGCGGGTGCTCGGCGACGGGGACGAGGCGTATCTGCGGAAGGTGCTGGGCGAGCTGGGGTCGGCGGACCCCCGGCCGAACGCCTCCCTCCAGGCGATCATCGACGCGTACCCGGACACCACCGAGTGGCGGCTGACGGACACGCTGCCGTTCTCCTCCGCCCGCAAGTACAGCGGCGCGGCCTTCGAGGAGGAGCCGGGCGGGCGTCCGGTGACCTGGCTGCTGGGCGCGCCCGACGTGCTGCTGGCGCCCGGCGACCCGGCGCTGGCGGAGACGGTGCGGATGAACGAGCAGGGGCTGCGGGTCCTGCTGCTCGCCCGGGCCCGGGACGGCGTGGACGTCGACGCCCCGGAGGCCGCCGAGGGCGTGCGGCCGGTGGCGCTGGTGGTGCTGGAGCAGCGGCTGCGGCCGGACGCGGCGGACACCCTGCGCTACTTCGCCGAGCAGGACGTCCGCGCCAAGGTCATCTCCGGGGACAACGCGGTGTCGGTCGGCGCGGTCGCCGCCAAGCTGGGCCTGGAGGGGTCGACGGTGGACGCCCGCCGGCTGCCGTCCGACCCGGACGGGATGGCGGGGGCGCTGGACGAGGGCACGGTGTTCGGGCGGGTCACCCCGCAGCAGAAGCGGGAGATGGTGGGCGCGCTCCAGTCGCACGGCCACACGGTCGCCATGACGGGCGACGGGGTGAACGACGTGCTGGCGCTGAAGGACGCGGACATCGGGGTGGCGATGGGCTCCGGCTCGGAGGCCACCCGGGCGGTCGCGCAGATCGTGCTGCTGAACAACAGCTTCGCCACGCTGCCGTCGGTGGTCGCCGAGGGGCGGCGGGTCATCGGCAACATCACCCGGGTCGCCACGCTGTTCCTGGTGAAGACGGTGTACTCGGTGCTGCTGGCGATCCTGGTGGTGTGCTGGCAGGTCGAGTACCCGTTCCTGCCGCGGCACCTGACCCTGCTGTCCACCCTCACCATCGGCGTCCCGGCGTTCTTCCTGGCCCTGGCCCCCAACAAGGAACGGGCCCGGCCGCACTTCGTGCGGCGGGTGATGCGGTACGCGATCCCGGGCGGCGCGCTGGCCGCGCTGGCGACGTTCGCTACGTATCTGATCGCCCGGCACCACTACAGCGGCCCGGACGCGCTCGGCGCGGAGACCAGCGCGGCGACCCTGACGCTGTTCCTGATCTCGATGTGGGTGCTGGCGATCATCGCCCGCCCCTACACCTGGTGGCGGGTCGGTCTGGTCGCGGCCATGGGCGCCGGGTTCCTGCTGGTGCTGGTCGTGCCGTGGCTGCAGGAGTTCTTCGCCCTGAAGCTGGTCGGCATGACGATGCCGTGGACGGCGGTCGGGATCGCCGCGGTGGCGGCGGCGACGCTGGAGTTCCTGTGGCGGTGGGTGGACCGCCGGTTCCCCGCGTAGGGCCGGGCCCACGACGCGCGGTTCCCCGCACAGGGCCGGGCCCACGACGCACGGTTCCCCGCGCAGGAACGGGCCCACGACGCACGGTTCCCCGCGCAGGAACGGGCCCACGACGCACGGTTCCCCGCGTCCCTGGCGGGGACGCGGGGAACCGGGTGGGTGCGCCTGACGCGCGGTGCCGCTACTTCACCGTCTGCCGCACGTCTGCTTCACGCCGTGCTTCACGGTCTACTTCACGTCGATGAAGTCACCCGCGGCCTTGATGGCCGGGGTGGTCGTGGTGCCCGCGAAGTTGTAGCGGTAGTAGCCGTCGACCGTCGCCTTGACCGTGGTCTTCAGCTGACCGGTGGTGCTGGTCTTGATGGTCTTGACGGTGGTGTAGGTGCTGGAGTTCTTCTTGCGGAACTGCAGCTGCACCTTCTGGGTGCTGTAGCCGTGGTACTTGTGCGTCTCCCAGTTGGCCCGGGACAGCTTGCCGGTGACCGTGATGGTCTTGCCCTTCTTCACCGGCTCCGGGGAGGCGTTGACGGTCAGGCGGGAGATGCGCTGGACCTTGGTGGTGCCCATCGCGCCCTGGTCGGAGAACTGCTCGGTGGCGTAGTTCAGCGCCAGCGCGCCCGCCCGCCAGGTGCCGGCGTCGGAGTTGATCAGCTCGTCGTACGCGGGGTAGACGTCGATCTTGCCCTTGCAGGTGGCGGTGGTCGCCGAGGTGGCGGTGCAGGTGGCCGGGTTGTCACCGAGCAGCAGGTTGACCGGCTGCTCGTAGGAGCCCTTGTAGATGTACGGGCCGGTCGCGAAGTCGGCGGACTTGATGTCCACGTCGGCGCCGTGCGTGATCTTGTAGGTGACGGTGGTGGAGACCTTGTTCGTCGTCCCGACCTTGACCGCGGCGGCGATCTTCAGGCCGGAGAAGGAGACGTCCAGGTCACCGATGGCGGCAGCGGCGGCGAAGGCGGACCGCTCGGCCGGGGCGTTCCGGTCCGCCTCCAGCGCGGCGGCGGCAGCCTCCCGGAAGGAGGGGGCGTCGTCGGCCTGCGCCGCCGGAACAGCGAGGGCGGACAGGGCCAGGGCGCCGGAGACGGCGGCCACGGTGGCGCGTATACGCATGCGTTTCCCCTGGTGGAGGAAGGGGGCCCCGGCTCTGGTCGTTTCGTACGGCTCGTCGTCGGCGCGGGGCCCCGAGTGATCGTGGAGCCTGTTGGCTCGCATGATCAGATCTCCAAGTGGGGCCAATGGTTGTACGGAAAGTGAAAAATTTGTAAGCGCGATCGTTTCCGGTCGGTCGAATCAGTCGAACCAGCGGTCCCGCGCCAACTCCTCGGTGCGGGAGGGGTCTTCGAGCAGCGCCGCCACCTCGAACCGGCGCGGCCACTGGCCGGCCGCCCAGGCGAGACCGGCGGCGACCCCCTCCAGGGTGGCCGCGTGCAGGACACCGTCCGGTGCGAGCCGCCAGTCGGTCTCCACGCCGTCCACGACGAGTTCCTCGTGCTCCACGTAGGTGGCCGGGGTGCGCGGGCCGAGCAGCACGCGCACCGGCTCCGGCACCTCGTGCTCGGTGCCGTCGGAGCCGACCCGCCCGGTCACCGACTCGCTGAGCCGCCGCACCTGGAACAGCTCGGCGAGGTCGGCGGCGCGCCCGGGGCGGACCGGCAGCAGCGGCATGCCCGCGGTGAACGGCAGCAGGTCGGGCGCGTCGGCGACGACCGCGTCGGCGGCGTCCACTACCCGTACCTGCCCGTCGACGACGGCCCGCAGCTCGTCCGGCAGGGTCACGTCCTCGGGGTCGAGGTCGGCCAGCGCCCCGTACAGGGCGTGGAGTTGGGCGGCGGTGACCTCCCGGCCGGGGTCGGCGAGCCGGTCGAGGAGTTCGGCGGCGCCGCCGGGTTCGTCGAGCAGCGCGGCGACCGAGGTGCGCACGCCGAGGGCCCGCAGGACCTGCTCGTCCTCGAACCCGGTGGCGTCGGCCTCGTCGTACAGCCCGCGCAGCAGCGGGTCGCCGCCCGCGGCCCGCAGTCCGGCGGGGCGGCGGCCGCCGAGCACCGGGTGCCCGCGCAGCCACCACGCCGTGTAGGGGCGGACGGTCTCGTGGGTGCCGTCGGGCAGCAGGATCCGCACCGGCTGGGTGAGGGCGTCGCGCAGCGGCGGGCGGGCGAGCAGGGCGAGCGCGCGGGGCCACTGGTCGTCGTCGACGAGGTCGAGGTCGCGCACGGCGACGATCTCGGTGGCGACCGGCGGCACCGGGCTGTCGGGGAACCGGTCGAGGACGTCCTCGCACCACACGTCCACGGCGTCCAGCAGCCCGGCGTCGTCGGGCTCGGTGAAGTCGCCGTCGCGGGGTTCGAGTTCGTCGGGGTCGAGGACGACGTCGGTGGCGCGGACGAGCGCGAAGCCGACCAGCACCCCGCAGGCGGCCAGCGGGGCCTCGCCCCACTTCTCGGCCAGTTCGGCGTCCACCGCGGCGAGTTCGCCCGCCCGCATCACGGACGCGAAGGGGCCGCCGGGGAAGACGAGTTCGCAGGCGGGCGACAGTTCGCCGTCCTCGTCGGGCAGGGCGAGGGCGCCGAGCCAGGGCTCGTCACCCGGTTCGAGCCCGGCGTCCCGGACCAGCCGGAGCACGGTGTCGGCGAGCTCCTCGGCGTCCGGGGCGTCGTCCTCCCAGCCGAGGCCGCCGCCGTCGTCGTCGAGGGACGCGGCAACGGCGGCCCGCACCTGCGGGGTGGTCAGGACGGCGCGCGGGCTCGCGGGCAGCGCGCCCAGCTTCTCCAGGAGGGGGTGGGCGGCGTCCGGGTGGGCGACCTTGAGCCCGAGCCGGGTCAGCACCCCCGGCTCGATGCCGGCCACCCCGTCGCCGGGCAGCAGGACCTGACGGGGGCCGATGGCGGTGCGTGCCGCACCGGAGCCGAACCCGCCGGCCGGGTCCCCGGCGAGCGGCACGGGCAGCCCGGACAGCCGGTCCGGGTCGACGCCCGCGAGGCTCTCGTACAGCCGCCGCCACCAGCCGGGCTCCTTCTCCAGCCCGGCGAGCCGGTCGACCGCGTCGCCGAGCGGGATCCGGGCCACGCCGAGCACGCGCAGCTCCGCGCGCCGTTCGAGCCCGGCGGGCAGCAGGGTGGGCAGCACCTCGGCCAGCACCCGGACGGTGTCGGCGCCCGCGCCCTCCACGACCTCCGCGTCCCTCGGCCGCAGCGACTCGGGCAGCCCGGACTCGTCGTCCTCGTCCCGTGCCTCGGCGGCGGGCGGCAGGAAGGAGGTGCGCGGCAGCCGCTCCAGGACGGCCCGGCGCAGGGCGCCGTCCAGCTCGCCCTTGCCGAGCGGCCCGGGCACCAGGTCGAGGATCCCGGCGGTCACCGGCCGCCAGCCGGCGAGCAGCTCGGCGTAGGCGTCGGCGGCGCGCTCCACCAGGAAGTCCGTGAGCGGGCCGGGGGCGGCGTGCCGCCGGGTGGAGTCCAGCGGGAAGGAAGCGATGAGCAGGGCGGGGACCCCGAGGGGTTCCTCGCTGGGCGTCGGCGCGTGCACGACGGGGCTGGTGCGGGGGCGGGCCGGAGAGCCGTCGGCGTCCACCGGCACGGCCCAGGTGACCGACCAGTGCGGCCGCAGCCGCTCCTCGATCGGCCGGTCGGCGAGCAGGTCGGGGGTGAGCGGCCCGTGCGCGGCGACGCTGCGCCAGCGGGTGGTGCCCTCGCGGGAGTCCTCCACGACGGTGAGCGCGCCCTCGGTGCGGCGCCGCAGCGTCCTGGACGGGGCGTCGCCCGCCTCCACGACGATCTCCTCCAGCCCCGGCAGGGCCAGCAGCAGGGCGTCGTCGACGGCGTGCAGCAGCCGTTCGGCGAGGTCGGCGGCGGCCGTGTCGCGCAGGGGGAGGATGACGGCCGTGTCGTAGGGGGCGGGGGCGCTGCCCTCGGCGGCGAAGGGGAGCCGCAGCAGCGGCACGTGCCCGTCCCGGCGGCGGATCTCGTCGCCCAGGGCCTGGCTGGTCCCGGCGGCCTCGTGGGCGAGCCCCCGGGCCTCGGCGAGCGACCAGCGCACACCGCCGTGGCGGCTGACCACGGCGGGTTCGTCGGTGACGGCGAGCACCGCCGCGAATCCGACACCGAACCGGCCCACCGAGCTGTCGGGCGTGTCCCGCTTCGCGGAGGCGCGCAGCGTGGACAGCGATTCCACCCCGGCCGCGTCCAGGGGCGCGCCGGTGTTGGCGGCGACGAGCACCCCGTCCCGCAGGGTGAGCCGGAGCCGTCCCGGCACACCGGCGCGGGCGGCGGCGTCGGCGGCGTTCTGCGCGAGCTCGACGACGAGACGGTCGCGGTAGCCGCCGAGGACGAGGTCCTCCTCGGCGTTCGCGTCCTCCCGGAACCGGGCGGGACTGGCGGCCCAGGCGTCCAGAACACCCCGCCGCAACTGCACCGTGCCGAACGGGTCGGCCCCCTCGGCGGCGGGCCGCACGAACTTGCTCACGTTGACTCTCCTCATCGGGTGACGACGAAGGTACCGCGAGCCGGGTGCCCCGCGTTCCCGGCGACGCCCCTGGTCGGCCCCGGTCCGCCGCCCGCGTTCCGCACCGGACGGCCTGTCGGCCGGGCCGGTGGGGTGGGGCCGGCACGTGTGAGCACCGCGGCACCGACTGCTCGCGGACCGCTCGTCTGAGCGCCGCGCGGACGATGACGCGCCCGCTGTGCACGCAACGCGGACTTGGGTGCCATCCACGTCGCGGGCCCCCGTCGAGGCATCCACGTCGCAGGCCGCCGTCGACAGGGCAGGCCCCCTGCCGGGTGGAGTCGCGTCCACGGCACACCCCGGGCGGCGGCCGCCGCACGCCGTGTCCTGCCCGGGGCGGAGGCCGTGATCCTTCCGGGTGCCACCACCACTCGATCCCCCACCGAACAGCCCGCCGGGCTCGACCGGCTGATGGTCGATTTCCGTCGCAGACCGGAGACCCACGCCACATCCCCGAGCGGCCCGGATCCGGCCCCCGGTGACAAGCGGCACAGGGCCGAGGTGCCGTACTACCCGGAATAGTGGCGAAGCACCCCATGCCAAATCGGACATTTGGTGCGCCGTTCTGATCGATCAGCTTGAAATGGGGGGTTTCACCCCGTGCGACCCCCTCCGTCAAGAGATATGGGTCTCACGCCTGACCTACGGCCTTTCGTCGTAGGTCACACCTTTGCGGCTTTTGACCGGGGGCGGTTACCAAGGAACGGCCACCACGGCGCGGTCCTGTGCACCGGGTGGTTCACCTTTGTCCCCATCCCGTGAGGTTTCGATGTCCCAGCGCGTCACGTCCCGTTCCTTCCGTCCGGCCCGCATCCGTACCCGCGCCGCCGTCCTGGTCGCCGGTTTCGGTGCCTCGGTCGCCCTGGGAGCCGGAGTCGCGACCGCCGCCGCCGACACCACCACGTCCGGCGTCGCCCACGCGGTCCAGGCCCAGGCCGCCGCCCAGGCCAAGGCCGCCCAGGCGAAGAAGGCCGCCGAGGCCAAGAAGGCCGCCCAGGCCGCCAAGGCGGCGAAGGCCGCGAAGGCCGCCGCCAAGAAGAAGGCCGCTTCCTGGGTCGACCCGGTCAAGAAGTACAAGCTGTCGGCCAGCTTCGCCGCGAACGGCGGCATGTGGGCCTCCAAGCACAGCGGCCAGGACTACGCCATTCCCACCGGCACCCCGGTCGTCGCCGCCCACGGCGGCACCGTCGTCAAGGCCGGCCCCAACGGCGGCGGCGACGGCCCCGCCTACGGCAACGCCATCGTCATCAAGCACGGCAACAAGACCTACTCCCAGTACGCCCACCTCTCGAAGGTGAACGTCAAGATCGGCCAGGTCGTCAAGACCGGCCAGAAGATCGCCCTGTCCGGCAACACCGGAAACTCCAGCGGACCCCACCTGCACTTCGAGATCCGCACCACCCCGAACTACGGCTCCGCCGTCGACCCGGTCAAGTTCCTCCGCGCCAAGGGCGTCAACCTCTGACCGACCACGGCACCACCTGACCGCGCCACGCGACCCCGAGGAGCTCTCCTCGGGGTCGTCGCGCGCTCAGCCCTCGGACGCGTACGGGACGAACGCCGTCCACGCGTCCGGCGCGAAGTCGAGGCGGGGGCCGGCGATGTCCTTGGAGTCACGGACGTGGACAGTGCCGGGAGTGAGGGCGAGTTCGACGCAGGACTCGCCGTTGTTGCCACTGCTGTAGCTGCTCTTGAACCACGCCAGCTCGGAGGCGTCCCCGGCAGTGGTCTTGCGGATCATGTTTCCCCCAGCAGGTGCTCGATGAAGGCCAGCGACTCCCGAGGGGAGAGCGCCTGGGCTCGGATCGTCCCATACTGCAGTTCAAGGATGCGCAGCTGTTTCGGGTCCGTCGTCGGCCGCCCGTTGAACTCGCCATCGGCCCGGCCAACCGCCGTCCCATCCGCGAACTTCAGCAACTCGATGGTGCCGTCCGTCCCGGAGTGGGTCTCACAGTTCGTCGGCATCACCTGAAGTACGACGTTGTGCAACCGCCCTACCTCCAACAAGCGTTCGAGCTGCTGACGCCACACCATTGTGCCTCCGATGGGCCGACGCATAACCCCCTCTTCCAGCACGAAACTGAGTGCCGGGGCGGGATCGCGTTCGAAGACAGTGCGCCTGGCGATACGCGCAGCCACCATGCGCTCCACGTCGTCCGGCGAATAGGGCGGCTGAGCGGCCCCGATCACTGCTCGCGCGTGCTCCGGTGTCTGCAACAAGCCATTGATGCTGTTGGACTGGTACACGGCAATCTCGACCGCTGCCGCTTCCAGCTTCCCCAGCGCCCGAACCTTCTTCGGATACCGGACCTTCTTCACGTCCTCCCAGGCCGCCGCGATCAGCCCGCCCGCGTTCAGGACTTCGTCCGCCTTGTCCAGGAACTCCTGGCGGGGGATGCGCTTGCCGCCCTCGATCTTGTACACCATGTCCTCGCCGTAGCCGACGATCCGACCGAACTCGGCGGCCCGCATCCCCGCCGCCTCACGGCGCAGCTTCAGTTGCCGTCCCACCGTGGTGATGACCGCGACGCCCCACTCGTCGTCCGGGTCCACCTCCCAACCCGGTTCGTCCGCCTCTTCCTTGAGCCGACCCGCCTCCGCCTCGACCGCCGTCATGCCGCACCTCTCCCTCGGAACCGTCCGTGACGCACCCCGGCGCCCTACCCGTACCAACCGTCGGCACAGCCACGACAGCACCGGACAACCACCGGACAGTGACCGTACGTACGCACCAAGTGACGCTCCACGGTAGGCAGCTCCGGCCACGCTGGGTGACGTGAATCAGCGAACCGCCGAGCCCGCCGCCCCCGTCCGCAACTTCAGCGTGCAGCTCTCCCCCACGCCACGGGGCGCCCACCAAGCCCGGTGCCTGGGGGCAGCCCAACTGCGGTCCTGGGGCCTGCCCGTGGACCCCGCCCGCCAGATCATCGCCGAGCTGGCCGTCAACGCGACGACCCACGGCCGCGTCCCGGGACGGGACTTCCGGCTCACGCTCTACGTCGTGGGCGGCACCCTCCGCATCGAGGTCACCGACACCCGCGGTGACCGGCTCCCCCAGCCGCAACCGCCCACCCCCAAGGCCGAGTCCGGCCGGGGCCTGCTCCTCGTCGACGCCCTCGCGGACCGCTGGGGCGTGACCGAGGGCCGCTTCCCGCGCAAGACCGTCTGGGCCGAACTACGGCTCACGGCACCGGAACCCGGGATCTGAAGCTCCGGTGCCGTCGGCGCCTTCCAGAACAAAGAACGGGGGAGAAAGAACCCCACCAAGCCCCACCCCTCCCGCCCGGGGGCGCGCCATCACCCGGGTGGGTGAACATCACCGGCTCAGCTGGATTTCGGGCCCCTCAGCTCCTCTACGCTCAGCCCACGGACATCCCGAAAACGATTTCGGCCCCCGCTCGGGACTGGCATCCCGTTGCGAGGGCCTGACCATCAAGAAGCGAACGAAGGAATTCTCCTCGATGGGTACCCAAAACCCTAGCGCGCCCCCGCGCGCCCAGTCAGCCGCAGAGCGCAATCCGACCCGCCCGCGTCACCGCACCGGCGGCGTCATCCACGAGAACAGCCGCCACACCACCCGCTTCGTGGTGATCGGCAACCACCTCGTCCAGCACACCGAACTGTCGCTGCTGGCGATCGGCCTCGGCTGCCACATCCAGTCGCTCCCCGCCGGCGCCCCCATCGACATCAAGAGCCTCACCGCACGCTTCGCCGAAGGCACCACCCGCATCGCCTCCGCCCTGCGCGAATTGGAAGCCCACGGCTACCTGCGCCGCGAACGCCACCGCACCGCCAACGGGCGCATCGTGACCCGCACGATCTCCTGCAACCAGCCCGCCCACCGGCGGCAACCGGCCGACACCGGCTGCCCCGACCCGCAACCCCGGCCACCGGCGAAGCGCCCACCGCAGCCGCCCCGCCCGCGTCCGCGCAAGGCCCTCCCCGCCGTGCCCCGGCCCGCGTTCCCCGCCGCCGCCCTGCTCCAGCAGGCCACCGACCTGCTCACCGGCCTGCGCCGCCACGACCCCCGCCTGCTGCTCTCCGCCGCCGACACGGAGCACCTGGCCCCCGGCGTCGCCACCTGGCTGGAACGCGAGGCCACCCCCGCCGCCGTACGCCTGGCCCTCACCGCCGACCTGCCGTACGAACCCCTCACCCGCCCCGCCGCCCTCCTCGCCCACCGCCTCACCGCCGCCCTGCCCGCTGCACCTCCCTGCCGCCCGTCGGCCGACCCACCCCCCGTACGGCACCCCCTCCGCAACTGCGACGGCTGCGACCACGCCTTCCGCGGCCCAGCGACCGAGACACGCTGCCGGGACTGCCGCGCGTCCAAGGCCACTCATCCGAATCACTGAGGAACCCCATGGTCAGCCCGCCTCATGAGGCGATGCACCGCATCTTCCAGCACGACCCCGGCCTGTTCAGCCGCGTCTCGCGCTTCCTGGGCGTGGAGATCCCCAGGCCCGTCAGGGCCGCGGCCCTTCCGACCGACCTCACGGAGACCAGTCCGGTGGAACGCCGGGTCGATACGCTCCTGCGGTTCGACACCGCTAAACAGGGCGCTTTCCTCCTCGCCATCGAGGCCCAGGGCAAGCGGGACCCGACAAGCCGGCGAGCTGGGCCTACTACACCGCCTACCTGTGGACGAAGTACCGGCTGCCCACCGCACTCCTGGTCGTCTGCCAGGACCACACGACGGCCAAGTGGGCCCAACGGGCGGTCAGCAGCGGGCCTCCCCAGCTGCCCACCCTCACCCTGCGGCCCGTGGTCGCGGGACCGCACAACATGCCGGTGATCACCGACCCGGAAGAGGCACGCGCGGACCTTGTCCTCGCCAGCCTGGCAGCGATCACACATGCCGCCGGACCGGCGGTCAATGCGATACTGAAGGCGCTGTCCACCGCACTGCGCGACGTACCCGAAGACATTGCTGACCCCATCGTCGAATTCACCGCACAGGGCCTTGGGAAGCACCCGGCGAAGCACCTCTGGAGGAATCTGGTGGCCGTGGACCTCTCCTTCTACAAGTCCTACCTCGTCGAAGAGATCCGGGAAGAAGCCCGAGCGGAGGCGCGAGCGGAGGCCAGTGCCGAGAGCGAGAGGCGGCGCGCCGCCGAGGACGTCCTCACCGTCCTCGCGGAACGCGGCCTCGACGTCTCCGACCAGGCCCGTGAGCGCATCAACGGCTGCGACGCCCCCCACACCCTCAGCCGCTGGCTCCGGCGGGCCGTCACCGCACCGACGACAGAGGCGATCTTCGACCCGGACGAGTGAACGAAGCCCCGGGCGGGCGGCCCTGCCGTGGGCCGGGCCGCCCCGTGGGTCAGGAGTGCCCCAGCTCCGCCGACGCCTCGTCCTCCGTCGCCGGGACCGAGCCGGAGTCCGGGGCCGGGCGGAGGGGGAAGGGGTCGACGCGGGTCTCGTCGATGACCGGGGAGGCCGGCTTCGGCGGGGTCGGCATGACCGCGGCCTCGGAGTGGCCGCCGCAGCCGTAGCCGAGGGAGACCACGCGGCCGTCGGCCGGGGAGAACTCGTTGGCACAGATGCCGAACGCCTGGCCGAGGGAGCCGCCGATCGGAGCGAGGAAGCCGCAGGAGACACAGGCCGCGGGGGCCGCCTGGGCCATCGGGGTCTTCGCACCGAACGCCTCCTCCCAGCGGTCGGCGGCGGCGTGCAGGCCGTAGCGGGACAGGACCCGGGCGCGGCGCATGCCCAGCTCGTCGGCGACCGACGCGATGGAGCCCCGCGAGGGGGGCGTGGCCAGCTCGGCGGGCCTGCCGCCGGTGACCTCGGCGTCCTCGGCGTCGACCAGGTCGGCCAGCTCGCGGGAGAGGACGGAGTTGGGCGGCGGCTCGTCCTCGCCGGACCAGCCGGGCTCCAGGCGCAGGTCGTCGGCGTCGGTGGGCAGGAGGTCGCCGGGGCCCATGTCTCCGGGGCGCAGCCGCTCGCTCCACGGCACCCATTCGGGGGCGAGGATCGCGTCGGGGCCGGGCAGCAGGGCCGTCTCGTCGACGGTGACGATCTTGGCGCGGGAGGCGCGGGCGACGGTGACGGCCCAGCGCCAGCCGCGGTAGCCGAGCTCGCGGCAGCCGAAGAAGTGCGTGACGACGCGGTCCCCCTCGGAGACCATCCCCTCGTGTTCGCCGACCACACCGGGCGCAGCGGCTTCCTCGGCTGCGGCGCGGGCGAGGTCGACGGCCTCGGCGCACAGACGGTCGGGGGTGCGGCTTCGCGTTGTCGCTGCGCTCACAGGTATCGCTTCTCTCCTACGCCGTCTCACGAGTGCGCCACTCCCATGCGCGGGGGCGGACGGAGCGGACCGCAGGACCGCGTCGACGTCCGCGCCGGATCGTGCTCGGGCGCGCCTCCATCCATTCTGCGGGATGGCTGAGATAGGCACGCTACCTTCTCGCGTGCCGTGGGCCTACACCGACGGTTGTTCCGGGGTTCCGCGCGCCGGGTTTCCCGCCGGGACGGACGCCGGTTGCGCCGGACAGCCGCACGGCGTGCCCGCGCCGGGCCGGTCGGCCGGAGTCGTAGCACTATCCCTCGCCTTCTCGGGGCACTATGGCGTGGTGGCTACCGCGAAATCACCCCACGGCGCCACCGGGATCGGTGGGGCGAAGGGAACCAAGGGCAACGGCCGACGTGTCGGCACGGGCCGCACGGGCGGCGGTGCTCGCGCGTTCGGCCGCGCGCTGCGTTTCCCGGTGACCGGAACCGCGCGGGGCATCCGCCGGGCCACACACGCGCACGGAGCCGGCGAGTCCGGTCTCGGCAAGCTGATCGAGCTGCACGGGGTGAACGGCGCCGGGGACGTGATGATCACGGTGGCGCTGGCGTCGACCGTGTTCTTCTCGGTGCCGACGGACGAGGCCCGCGGGCGGGTCGCGCTGTACCTGGCGATCACCATGGCCCCGTTCACCCTGCTCGCTCCGGTGGTCGGTCCGCTGCTGGACCGCGTCCCGCACGGCCGCCGCGCCGCGATGGCGGGCGCGATGCTCGCGCGGGCGCTGCTCGCGCTGGTGCTGTCGGGTGCGGTGGTCACCGGCGGGCTGGAGCTGTATCCGGCCGCGCTCGGCGTGCTGGTCTCGTCGAAGGCGTACGGGGTGGTGCGCAGTGCGGTGGTGCCGCGGCTGCTGCCACCCAAGTTCTCCCTGGTCAAGGCGAACTCGCGGGTCACGCTGGGCGGACTGCTGGCCACCGGGGTGGCGGCGCCGATCGGTGCCGGGCTTCAGCAGATCGGGCCGCGCTGGCCGCTCTACGGGGCGTTCGCGCTGTTCGTGACGGGCATGTTCCTGTCCTTCCGGCTGCCGTCGAAGGTGGACTCGGCGAAGGGGGAGGACGTGGCGCTGCTCGCCTCCGACGAGCGGCACCTGCACGGGCCGCACCGCAGGCCGGTGAAGCGTCCCGGGCTGCGCACCGTCGGACCGGCCGTCACCCACGCGCTGGCCGCCAACACCGCGATCCGCTGCCTGACCGGCTTCCTGATCTTCTTCCTCGCCTTCCTGCTGCGCGAGCACCCGATGACCGGGCAGAGCGCGGCGGTGTCCCTGGGCATCGTCGGCGTCGCGGCGGGCACGGGCAACGCGCTCGGCACGGCGGTGGGGGCCTGGCTGCGCTCCCGCGCCCCGGAGATCATCATCGTGACGGTGGTGGCGTGCGTGGCGGGCGCGGCGATCGTGGCGGCCGTGTTCTTCGGGGCCGCCCTGGTGGCCTGTCTGGCGGCGGTCGCCGGGTTCGCGCAGGCCCTGGCGAAGCTGTCGCTGGACGCACTGATCCAGCGGGACGTGCCGGAACTGGTGCGCACCTCGGCGTTCGCCCGTTCGGAGACGCTGCTGCAGATGGCGTGGGTGCTGGGCGGGGCGATCGGCATCGCGATGCCGCTGATCGGGCCGCTGGGCCTGGCCGTGGGGGCGGGCATCGTCGCGACGGGCTGGCTGCTGACCGTGCGCGCCCTGCTCACGTCGGCCCGGCACGGGGGCGCGGCACGTCCGCGAGTGGCGTAACGCCCCGGCCACGCCGGACCCCACGTGGGAGGTGGGCGGGGCCCGCCCGATAGCCTTTCCGCCATGACCACGTTGCCCCGCGGCGCAGCCGCCCAGAGCCACCGCGCTGTGCGACGCCGCCGCGTCGCCGCCGCCGCCGGCGTCGTATCCGCCGGACTGCTCGTCCTGTCCGCCTGTGACAAGCCGACGGCGCTGTCCACGATCACCGTCGGCAGCTCGTCCGTGAGCTCCGAGGCCGCCTGCGGCGGCGAGGGCGAGGCCCTGAAGGCGGCCGACCTCACGAAGTGCCTCAAGGACAAGGACGTCAAGAGCATCACGGTCGACCCCGACGAGACCGTGCGCTTCGGTGTCGACCCGGACGTCGCCGACAACGGCTGGACGATCCTGATGAACGGTCAGCCGCTGACCGACTCCAGCACCAAGACCTACCGCACCATCCCGGGCAGCGTGTTCTTCAACGCCCAGTACGGCGCCCAGGGCGACTCCACCCTGGTGTCGATCAAGGAGGGCGAGGACGAGACGACCGGGCTGTGGTCCTTCCGGCTGAAGAAGGACGCCTGATCACGTCCCCCGTACGGATCCTCGTGGCCACCGCCGTCCCCGCCGAGCGGGACGCGGTGGCCCGGGCGTTCCCGGGGCCGGTGCGCGGGACGCCGGTGCCCGGCGCGGCCGTGCACGCGGTCGGCGGCGGCCCGGACCTGCTCGCGGCCGGAGTCGGCCCGGCCCTGGCGGCCGCCTCGACGGCCGCCGCGCTGACCGCCGCCGCGCTGGCCGGCCGCCCCTACGGTCTCGTCGTGTCCGCCGGGATCGCCGGCGGTTTCCCGCCGCACGCGCCGCTCGGCGCGCTGGTCGTCGCCGACGAGATCACCGCGGCCGACCTGGGCGCCGAGACGGCCGACGGTTTCCTGCCGGTCACCGACCTCGGTTTCGGCACCGTCACCCACCGCCCGCCCGAGTCCCTGGTGCGGGCCGCTGCCGCCGCGGCCGGCGCGCAGGCCGGCACGGTGCTCACCGTGTCCACGGTGACCGGCACCGCCGCCCGCGCCGAGGCGCTCAGGGCCCGGCATCCGCGGGCGCTGGCGGAGGCGATGGAGGGCTTCGGGGTCGCCGAGGCCGCCGCCGCGCAGGGCGTGCCGGTGCTGGAGGTGCGGGCGGTGTCGAACCCCGTCGGTCCCCGCGACCGCGCCGCCTGGCGCATCGGGGAGGCCCTGACCGCGCTGACCGAGGGCTTCGGGAAGCTGGGACCCGTCCTGGAGAGTTGGAACCCGCATGAGCAATCCGCAGGAGAACCATGAGGAACCCGCATGAGGAACCGGCATGAGGAACCCGCATGAGCAGTGAACAGCACGGGCGGGACCAGCGGCTGCGGATCGCGTACTCGCCGTGCCCGAACGACACGTTCGTCTTCGACGCCCTCGCCCACGGCCGGGTACCCTCGGCGCCCGCCCTCGACGTCACCTTCGCCGACATCGACATCACCAACGGGATGGCCGAACGCGGCGAGCACGACGTGCTGAAGGTGTCCTACGCGGTGCTGCCGTACGTCCTCGACGACTACGCGCTGCTGCCCTGCGGGGGCGCGCTGGGGCGCGGCTGCGGGCCGCTGGTGCTGACCCGCGAGGAGGGCCTGGCGGGCGGGGACCTGGCGGGCCGCACGGTCGCCGTGCCGAGTGAACGGTCCACGGCGTACCTGCTGTTCCGGCTGTGGGCGGCGGACGTGGTGCCCGGTGGGGTCGGCCGGATCGTGGTGATGCCGTTCCACGAGATCATGCCCGCCGTGCGGGACGGCCACGTCGACGCGGGCCTGGTGATCCACGAGGCGCGTTTCACGTACCGGAACTACGGGCTGCACAAGCTGGCCGACATGGGCGAGCACTGGGAGCACACCACCGGCCTGCCGATCCCGCTCGGCGCGATCATCGCCAGGCGGTCGCTGGGCACCGAGGCCCTGACCGGGCTGGCGGACGCGGTACGGGCCTCCGTGCGGGCCGCCTGGGACGACCCGGAGGCGTCGCGGCCGTACGTGATGGAGCACGCGCAGGAGATGGACCCGGCCGTCGCCGACCAGCACATCGGGCTGTACGTCAACGAGTTCACCGCGGACCTCGGCGAGGACGGTTACGCGGCGGTGCGGGGGCTGCTGACGCGGGCGGCGGCCGAGGGCCTGGTGCCGCCGCTGGGCCCGGACGCGCTGCGGTTCCCGTAGGCGCGGACGTAGGGCGCGGCCCCGTGGGCGCGGGGCCGCGGACGCGGTCCCGTGAGTGCGGCCCCGTGAGTGCGATCCCGTGAGTGCGACGACGGCCGCGGTACGGGTACCGCGGCCGTTCTCCTGTCATCGGGCGGCGACCGCCCTCCTGGTCCTACACGTCGAGCTGGTCGGCGACCGCGCGCAGCAGGCCGGCGATCTTCTTGCCGGAGGCGCGGTCGGGGTAGCGGCCGCCCTCCAGCTGCGGGGTGATGTTCTCCAGCAGTGTGGTCAGGTCCTGGACGATGGAGGCCAGTTCGTCCGGCTTGCGGCGCTGGGCCGCCGCGACCGACGGGGTGGGGTCGAGCACGGTCAGGGAGAGGGCCTGGTCACCGCGCTGTCCGGCGACCACGCCGAACTCCACGCGCTGGCCCGGCTTGAGTGTCTCGACTCCGGCGGGGAGGACCGAGGAATGGACGAAGACGTCACCGCCGTCGTCTCGGGAGAGAAAGCCGAAGCCCTTCTCACTGTTGAACCACTTGACCTTGCCGGTAGGCACGTCTGTCCTCGTCCTTGTGCTCGTCGGGAAAACTGCTCGGAAACGGCTCTTGATAGCACTGGGGCGGGCCTGGTGACCCGCCGGTACCAAGGCTAATGGTCTTCAGGCCCGTGACAAGACGTCCCCCGGTTGTTCTCTCGGGCAGGGAACTACCCTGGTCGAGTGCGTGACAAAACCCAAGCGAATTCCGCGGCGCCCGGTGACGGCCTGGTCCGTGCCGGTGGCATCGTCTTCATCATCGGTGCCGTGGCCACTCTGGTCACGGTGGCCCCGTTGTTCCTCGGAACGACGCCCTTTCCGACGTACATGTTCGTGCTGAGCATGCTGATGGGCGTCGGATTCCTGATGGCCGGGGCGGGCGTTCTGCGTTCCGCCGCGGCCGGCCGGCGTCAGGCGCGGTCGAGGGAGCGGTCCGAGCGGTAGTCCGAAAACCATCCCGGGAATTCCGTGAGGCCGGTGAGGACGACGTCCGCGCCCGCCGCACGGAGTTCCCCGGCGTCGCACGGCCCGGTGGTGACCGCGACGGACAGCGCACCGGCGGTCCGCGCGCCGCGCACGTCGCCCACGTGGTCGCCGACGTAGACGTGCGCGCCGTGCTCGCGCAGCGCGAGCGCCTTCTGCTCGGCCCACAGCCCGCCGATCACGGCGTCCGGCTCGATGCCGAGGTGGGCGAGGTGCAGTTTGGCGTTCGGCTCGTACTTCGCGGTGACGACGATCGCCCGCCCGCCGGCCTCCCGCACGGCGGCGACGGCCTCGCGGGCGCCGGGCAGGGCGAGGGCAGGCGCGATGGCGAACTCCGGGTACATCGACCGGTACAGCTCCGTCGCCTCGTCCACCCGCTCGGCCGGGAACCAGTTGACCAGCTCCTCGGCGAGCGGCGGCCCGAGCCGGGTCACCGCGAGATCGGCGTCGATGTACGTCCCGGTCCGCTCCGCCAGCGCCAGGTAGCAGGCCCGGATCCCCGGCCGCGAGTCGATCAGCGTCATGTCGAGGTCGAACCCGACGGTCGGTCCGGCCGACCCGGAGGACGCCGGGGACGGGGTCACGGACACGGACGCGGACACGGACGCGGAGGGGTGCGGGGTCGTGGAGGCCATGCCCGCCATTGTGCCCGTCGCCCCACCGTGCCCGGCAGGACGCCTCGGCGCCCGCCTGCCTGCCGGCCGACCCGGGACGCGGGCGGGCAGGCAGGCGGGCGGGACAGCGGTGAGCGGGCCGAGACCCCGGGGCGACGCGGCGCGGACAGCGGGCCAGCAGCGGGCAGCGAGCAGCGGCCATTCGGCCAGCGGACCGGCGGACCGGCGCCCCACCAAAACACCGGCAGACCGCCTCGGCACCCGCCTGCCGGCAGGTCGGGAAACCGACGGGCAGGCACTGAGCAGAGCCGAGGCCCCGAAACGACCGACCGCGACGAAGACAGCGGGCCGGCGGCCAGCAGCAGACACCGGCCGCCACCCGACCAGTGGACCGGCAGACCAGCGCCCCCCGAGTCACCGGGCGCCCCGCCGAGGCACCGGCACAGCAGCTCGCGCCCCGGGCCCCGCGCCCGTCTCACCTCTGCCGCTGCGACCGCCACACGAGGAAGAGCGCCGAGGCGACGGCGGCGCCGCGGACCACCCACGGCCAGGTCTCGGAGACCGCTTCGTTCATCGCGCCCTCGGCGATGGGCTCGCCCCAGCGGCCGGCGGTGCGGCCCCACAGCCAGGTGAGGCCCGCGGTGAGCGCCAGGCCGGGGATGACGACGACCGCCCACTTGGACTCGGCCGGGGTCAGGCGGCGGGACGCCCAGGCGATGAGCCAGCCGAGGAGCAGGGCGAGCCACGTGCCGAGGACGGCGCCCGCGACGAGGAGGGCGGCGGCGAGCAGCAGGAGGGGGTTGTTCCAGCTCCCGTTGGAGGGACGCCACAGGCGCCGCCGCGCGGGTGCCTCCACGGCGGCCGGGACGGCGTCGGCGGGCTCGGCGGCGTCGGCGTCCGCCCCGGCCCCGGCACCGGCACCGGCAGCGGCACCGGCACCGGCGGGCGGTGTCCCGTCCGGCGGGGGCTTGAGCAGTTCCGGGATCTCGACGCCGCCGATGAAGCCGGGCACCTCGTCGCCGACGCCGAAGGGGCTGCTGTCCACCCGCCACCAGTCGGGCTGGGTCGCGCTGTCACCGAGCTCGTCCGTGCCGGCCCGGTGCGGGGACGACGGGACGTCGGCGGGCGGGGGAGCCGGGTCCGGGGCGGACGGCGCGGCCGGGCGGGGGCCGGGCACGATCCGGCCCAGGACGCCCTTGGGGCGGCCGGGACGCTTGGTCAGGTCGGTGGCGGGGGCGCTCCCGGCCTCCCGTGCCCCGCCCTCGCGCTGCACGGGGACGGCGGCGGGGGCGCTCGCCGCCGGGGCGTCGGCGGCCTCCGGCGCGGGGCCGGCGGTGTGCGTGGCCGCCGTCACGACCTCGCTGGGGGTGCCGATCCGGGACAGGATGCGGCGCACGGCGGCCGGGGAGTCCACCACGGCCTTCGCGCGGCGCCGGTCGATCTCGTCGCGCAGTTCGGTGACCAGCCGCATGCGCGCCGACGAGGGCAGCTGCCGTTGCTGAGCCACGTCGCCGACGCGGCTCAGGTACTCGTAGACGACCTGGTCACTCTCGATACCCACGAAGTCCCCTCGGGGGCGGATGCGTTGGCTCACACCGTCGCCCGACGGTACCGCGAGTCGCGCCGCCCGGCCCAACTCCACACGCCCCACCGGCATACCCCACCCGCTACCGTGATGCGGATGAGCACCGAGGAGAAGCCCGCGGCGGCGCCACGATCCCTCGCCGAAGCCCTCCGGAGGCGGGACGACGCCTCCCTCGCCGCGCTCCTGCGCAGCCGCCCGGACCTCATCACGCCCGTGCCCACCGACCTCACCCAGCTCGCCACCCGGGCCGGGACGCGGGCCTCGGTGGTGCGGGCGCTGGAGCGGCTGGACCGGTTCGCGCTGCAGACGGCGGAGGCGCTGGCGGTGGCCGGGGACCCGGCGTCGTACGGGGAGCTGCTCGGGCTGCTGGCGGGCGACGACGGTGATCCGGCCGTCGCCGCCGCCCTGCCGCGGGCGCTGGGCACGCTGCGGGAGCAGGCGCTGGTGTGGGGCGGGGACGACGTGCTCCGGCTGGTGCGCACGGCCCGCGAGCTGCTGTCGCCGTCCCCGCAGCATCCGTCGCCGACCGGGCTGGGCCCGTCGGTGCGGGAGGCCGCCGCGGGGATGTCGCCGGGGCGGATCCAGGAGGTCGTGGTGGCGGCGGGGCTGGCGTCCACGCACGACTCGGTGTCCGCCGTGGCGGCGCTGGCCGCGCTGTTCGGTGACCGGGAGCGGATGGCCGCCCTGCTGGACGAGGCCCCGGCCGAGTCGGTCGAGGTGCTGGAGCGGCTGTTGTGGGGTCCGCCGTACGGCCAGGTCACGGCGGATCCAGCGCCTCGGCTGCGCTGGCTGCTCGACCGGGGGCTGCTGTTGCCGACGGCGCCCGGGACGGTGGTCCTGCCGCGTGAGGTGGCCCTGCACCTGCGGGGCGGGCGGGCGCACCGGGTGACCGAGCCGGTGCCGCCGCCCGTGGAGTCCGCGGGCACGCACCGCCCGCAGGTGGTGGACGCGACGGCGGCCGGGCAGGCGTACACCGCGCTGGCGACGGTGGAGGAACTGCTGAAGGACTGGGACGAGGGCGGGCCCGCCGTGCTGCGGTCCGGCGGGCTGAGCGTGCGGGACCTGAAGCGGACCGCCGTCGCGCTGGACGTGCCGGAGCCGGCCGCCGCGTTCTGGGTGGAACTGGCCTACGCGGCCGGGCTGCTGGCCTCCGACGGTGAGGAGGACGAGCGGTACGCGGCGACCCCCGCCTACGACGAGTGGCGGGAGCGGCCCGCGGCCGAGCGCTGGGCGCAGCTGGCGTCCGCGTGGCTGACGGCGACGCGGGCGCCGGGGCTGGTCGGTGGGCGGGACGCGAAGGACCGGGCGCTGGCGGCGCTGGGTCCGGGTCTGGACCGGTCGGCGGCGCCCGAGGTGCGGCACCGGGTGCTGACGCTGCTGGCGGGGCTGCCGGAGGGGCACGCCGCGGCCGACGCCTCGGTGCTGGCGCGGCTGCGCTGGGAGCGGCCGTTGCGGGGCCGGGGCGGGGCCGCCGACCGGCAGGACGCCGGGCAGCGGACCGCCGGGGCGGCCTCCGGTGCGGCCGCGTCCGCTGCGGCCTCCGGGGACGGCGACGACCTGCGCTCCCGGCTCGCCCGCTGGACGCTGGCCGAGGCGGAGATGCTGGGCGTGACCGGTCGGGGCGCGCTGTCCACGCACGGCCGCGCCCTGCTCGGCGCCCCGGCGGCGGCGTCCGGTCCCCGCGGCACGGAACGGGCGGACGCGGCGGACCGGGGCCCCGGCGACAAGCTGCCCGTGCACCACCGCACCGCCCCGCTGCCGGTCCCGGCCCCCCTCTCCCCCGCCGAGCAGGCCACGGCGTCGGCGGCCGCCGCCCGGTTGCTGGCGCCGCTGCTGCCGGAACCGCTGGACCACGTGCTGCTGCAGGCCGACCTGACGGCGGTCGCGCCGGGCCCGCTGCAGCGGCCGCTCGCCGATGTGCTCGACGTGCTGGCGGACGTGGAGTCCAAGGGCGGGGCGACCGTCTACCGGTTCACGCCGGGTTCCGTCCGGCGTGCCCTGGACGCCGGGCAGACCGCCGCCGACCTGCACGCCTTCCTCGCCGCGCACTCCCGCACGCCGGTGCCGCAGCCGCTGGCGTACCTGATCGACGACGTGGCCCGCCGGCACGGGCACCTGCGGGTGGGCGCCGCCTCGGCGTACGTGCGCTGCGACGACGACGCCGTGCTCAACGAGATCCTCGCCGACAAGCGGGCCGCCGGTCTGGGCCTGCGCCGCCTCGCGCCGACGGTGCTGGCCGCACGGACCGATCCGGCGGGCCTGCTGGAGGGGCTGCGGTCCATGGGGTTCGCGCCGGCCGCCGAGTCCGCCGAGGGCGACGTCCTGATCACCCGCGCGCACGCCCGCCGCACCCCGCCGCGCACGGCCCCCGAGCCGGTCCCGGACGGGCCGCCGGTGCCCGACGCGACCCTGCTCACGGCGGCGATCCGCGCCATCCGGGCCGGCGACCTCGCCTCCACCGCCCCCCTGAAAGCCGCGGGGGACGGCGACGGGCCGGTCCAGGGCGGCGAGCTGCCGCGCACCACCGCCGCCGAGACGCTGGCCACGATGCAGGCCGCCGTCCTGACCGGCGAGGCGCTGTGGATCGGCTACGTCAACGCCGACGGCGCGGCCAGCCAGCGCGTCATCGCGCCGGTCCGCGTCGAGGGCGGCTTCGTCACGGCGTACGACCACACGGCCGACGAGGTCCGCACGTATCCGCTGCACCGGATCACGGGGGTGGCGGAGCTGGCCGACGAGGAGCGGTGAACACCCCGGCGGACCTCGACGGACCCCGACAGACCCCGACAGACACCCGGCGGACCCCCGACGGACCCACGGCGACCCCAACCGGACCCCCGCCGGTGAACAAGCTCACGCCCTTCCGGCCGGGGTGATACGGCCCGCTCCGGGCCGTGCGGGCCCGCGATCAGGCAAACTGGACGATTGGCCGAGCAGTGCCCGTGCCGAGCCCGTCGCCAGAAAGGCAGCCGCGCGTGAATGGTCCGCTCATCGTCCAGTCCGACAAGACCCTTCTCCTCGAGGTCGACCACGAGCAGGCCGACGACTGCCGGCGCGTCATCGCCCCCTTCGCCGAACTCGAACGCGCGCCCGAGCACATCCACACCTACCGGGTGACCCCGCTCGGCCTGTGGAACGCGCGGGCGGCGGGCCACGACGCCGAGCAGGTCGTCGACGCGCTGGTGCAGTACAGCCGCTACCCGGTGCCGCACGCGCTGCTCGTCGACATCGCCGAGACGATGGACCGCTACGGGCGGCTCAGCCTGGTCAAGCACCCGGCGCACGGCCTCGTCCTGACCAGCACCGACCGGCCCGTGCTGGAGGAGGTGCTGCGCTCGAAGCGCATCGCGCCCCTGGTCGGCGCCCGCATCGATCCCGACACCGTCGCCGTGCACCCTTCGGAGCGCGGGCAGATCAAGCAGACGCTGCTGAAGCTGGGCTGGCCGGCCGAGGACCTCGCCGGGTACGTGGACGGCGAGGCGCACCCCATCGAGCTGCACGAGGACGGGTGGGCGCTGCGCCCGTACCAGAAGCAGGCGGTGGAGAACTTCTGGCACGGCGGCTCCGGCGTGGTCGTGCTGCCCTGCGGCGCGGGCAAGACCCTCGTCGGCGCCGGGTCCATGGCGCAGGCGAAGTCGACGACGCTGATCCTGGTCACCAACACGGTCTCGGCCCGGCAGTGGAAGCACGAGCTGGTGAAGCGGACCTCGCTGACCGAGGAGGAGATCGGCGAGTACAGCGGGACGAAGAAGGAGATCCGCCCCGTCACCATCGCCACCTACCAGGTGCTCACCACCCGGCGGAAGGGCGTGTACCCGCACCTGGAGCTGTTCGACTCCCGGGACTGGGGCCTGATCGTCTACGACGAGGTGCACCTGCTGCCCGCCCCCGTCTTCAAGTTCACCGCCGACCTCCAGGCGCGGCGGCGGCTCGGCCTGACCGCGACGCTGGTGCGGGAGGACGGCCGCGAGTCGGACGTGTTCTCGCTGATCGGGCCGAAGCGGTTCGACGCGCCGTGGAAGGAGATCGAGGCGCAGGGCTACATCGCGCCCGCCGACTGCGTCGAGGTCCGGGTCAATCTCACCGACTCCGAGCGGCTGGCGTACGCGACCGCCGAGACGGAGGAGAAGTACCGCTTCTGCGCGACGACCGCGACGAAGCGGAAGGTGACGGAGGCGATCGTGCGCCGCTTCGCCGGTCAGCAGATCCTCGTCATCGGCCAGTACATCGACCAGCTCGACGAGCTGGGCGAACACCTCGGCGCCCCCGTGATCAAGGGCGAGACGACCAACCTGCAGCGGGAGAAGCTGTTCGAGGCGTTCCGCCAGGGCGAGATCAGCGTGCTGGTGGTGTCCAAGGTCGCCAACTTCTCGATCGACCTGCCGGAGGCGACGGTCGCCATCCAGGTGTCGGGCACCTTCGGCTCCCGCCAGGAGGAGGCCCAGCGGCTCGGCCGGGTGCTGCGTCCCAAGTCGGACGGGCACCAGGCGCACTTCTACTCCGTGGTCGCCCGGGACACCATCGACCAGGACTTCGCGGCACACCGCCAGCGGTTCCTGGCGGAGCAGGGCTACGCGTACCGGATCGTGGACGCGGACGAGCTGCTGGCGGAGGGCTGACGGGGGGCGGTGCCTACCGCCGGCGGACGCCTGCCTCCTCGCCGTACTCGCCGAGGAGGACGACGTCGAAGGCGGCGCCGACGAAGACCTTGACGGCGCGCAGGGCGTCACCGAGACGGTGCGGGCGGCTGCCGCGCAGTGAGGTCGCGCCGGTCGGCCGGACCGGCGGTGCGGTGGGGTGGACGGTCGCTGTACTCATGTCTCCATGGTTGCTCCCCGCCCCCGGTACGGGCATCGGCCCAGGGACCTGATCCACAAGGCCCGCGCGTACGCCTCCCGGCCGACCCGTAGCCCTCAGGCAGGAGGGGGCGGTCCCCTAGGGGACGGTCCCGTCACCCCGCCGGGCGGACAAAAGCGTTTGGAACGCACCGGCCGCGCGTCCTAGACTCTCCGCTCTTCCCCGCCTCCCCTTCATGGAGCGCCGCCGCCCGGACGGAAACCGGCCGGCATCCTCGCACCACACCCGCAGCAGGTCATCCGGAGGCACCCCCTTGTCCGCGTCCACGCCCGTAGACGAGCCCGTAGACAGTTCCGTCGGCACCCCGAGGGCCGCCGACGACCCGCTCGCCCGCGAACGCTCCCACCTCGCCGCGTCCCGCTCCGCGCTGCGCGCGATGCGCGAGGACGTCGAAGCCCTCGACATCCGGGACGTCACCGCCAACTGGGTCAACGCGGCCGTCCTGGAACGCCAGATCGAGGACCGCGTCAAGGCGCTGGCCGACCTCAGCGACACCCCGCTGTTCTTCGGCCGGCTCGACTACGCGCACGCCCCGGGCGCCGAGGGCGCGGAAGGGGCCGGGGGCGAGCGGTTCTACATCGGGCGCCGCCACGTGCACGACGGGGAGGGCGACCCCATGGTCATCGACTGGCGTGCCCCGGTGTCGCAGCCGTTCTACCGGGCCTCCCGCACGGACCCGATGGACGTGGCGCTGCGCCGCCGCTTCGGCTACACCGGCGGCGACCTCACCGCCTACGAGGACGAGCACCTCGGCGACCCGGCGGAGACGGCCGGGCCCAGCAGGCTGCTCCAGCAGGAGATCGAACGCCCGCGCGTCGGCCCGATGCGGGACATCGTCGCCACCATCCAGCCCGAGCAGGACGAGATCGTGCGGTCCGGCCTGTCCGGCAGCGTGTGCGTGCAGGGCGGCCCCGGCACCGGCAAGACGGCCGTCGGCCTGCACCGCGTCGCCTACCTGCTGTACGCGCACCGCGAGCGGCTGGCCCGCACCGGCACCCTCGTCGTCGGCCCCAACCGGTCGTTCCTGCACTACATCGAGCAGGTACTGCCCGCGCTGGGCGAACTGACCGTGCAGCAGGCCACGGTCGACGACCTCGTCGCACACGTCGAGGTGCGCGGGGCGGACGACGCCGCGGCCGCGGCCGTCAAGGGCGACGCCCGGATGGCCGAGGTGCTGCGCCGGGCGCTGTACGCGCACGTGACGATGCCCACCGAGCCGGTCGTGGTGGTGCGCGGCTCCCGCCGCTGGCGCGTCCCGGCGTACGAACTGGAGGACATCGTCAGGGAGTTGCTGGAGCGGGACATGCGCTACGGGGCCGCCCGCGACGCCCTGCCGCAGCGCATCGCGCACGCCGTGCTGGTGCAGATGGAGCGGTCCGGCGAGGCACCGGACGACCGGGTGCAGGACACGGTGGCCCGCAACAGCGCGGTGAAGGCAGCGGTCAAGGCGGTCTGGCCGGACGTCGACCCGGCGAAACTGGTGCTGCGGCTGCTGGGCGACGCGGACTTCCTGGCGGAGCACGCCGAGGGCCTGCTCGACGCCGGGGAGCAGAAGGCCGTCCTGTGGGCGAAGCCCGCGCGGTCGGTGAAGTCGGCGAAGTGGTCGGCAGCCGACGCCGTCCTCATCGACGAGGCGGCCGACCTGATCCGGCGCACCCACTCCCTCGGGCACGTGGTGCTCGACGAGGCGCAGGACCTGTCGCCCATGCAGTACCGCGCGGTGGGCCGCCGCTGCACCACCGGCTCGGCGACCGTCCTCGGCGACCTCGCCCAGGGCACCACTCCGTGGGCGACCCGGAGCTGGGACGAGGCGCTGGCCCACCTCGGCAAGCGGGACGCGGTCGTCGAGGAGCTGACCGCAGGGTTCCGCGTGCCGGCCGACGTCATCGCCTACGCCTCCCGGCTGCTCCCCCGCATCGCGCCCGGGCTGACCCCCGTCGCGTCGATCCGCGAGAACCCCGGCTTCTTCGACATCCGCCGGGTCGGCGGACCGGCCGACGTGCTGGCCGCCTGCCGCGAACTGCTGCGCCGCGAGGGCTCGGTCGGCCTGATCGCCGCCGACGCCCGCGTGCCGGAGCTGGCGGAGCGGCTCACCGCCGAGGGCGTCGGCTTCGTCGCCCCCGGCGAGGAGACCACGCACACCACCCGCCTCACGCTCGTCCCGGCGTCCCTGGCCAAGGGCCTGGAGTACGACTACGTGGTGCTGGACGAGCCGGGCGCCGTGGTCACCGCCGAACCCGACGAACGAACCGGCCTGCGCCGGCTGTACGTGGCGCTGACGCGCGCGGTGTCGGGGCTGATCGTCACGCACACCGGCCCGCTGCCGGAGCAGCTGGCCGCCTGAGGTCCGCGGCCGACGCGGGCCGCGGAGACAGTTCGGGCAGGGGCGGCACGGGGGCACCCGGGCCCCGGCGGCACCGGGACCGGCGCGCCGTCGGGCTCAGTCCCCGTCCACCGCCCTCCGCCACCGGGCGACGGCGTCGGCCGACACCGGCCCGTCCCAGCCCTGCGGCCGGGCCGCCCCGCCGATGTGGAAGGCGTCGAGTCCGGCCGCGAGCAGCGTGGGGACGTGGTCCAGGCGCAGCCCGCCGCCGACCAGCACCTGCTGCGCGTACCCGGGCTCGCCGCGCCGGCCGGCCTCCGCGCACAGCACGGGCAGTCCGTCGTCGACACCGGCCGGCGATCCCGCGGTGAGGTAGGTGTCCAGGCCCGGGAGCCCGTCGAGCTGCTTGCGCAGGGCGTCCCGGTCGGCGGCGCGGTCGATGGCACGGTGAAACGTCCACCGGCAGCCGTCCAGCGCCCCGGCGACCCGCTCCACCGCGCCCAGGTCGACCCGGCCCCGGGCGTCCAGGAACCCGAGCACGAACTCCTCGGCCCCGGCCGCGCGCAGCTCCCCCGCGACCTCCACCAGCCGGTCCACGTCCCCGGCGGCGAAGCCGTCCGCCAGCCGCAGCATCACCCGCAGCGAGAGGTCGACGGCGGCACGGATCCCGGCCACCGTCCCGGGGGACGGGGTGAGCCCGTCGGCCGACATGTCGGTGACCAGTTCCAGCCGGTCCGCGCCTCCCTCCTGGGCGGCGACCGCGTCCTCGACGCCGAGGGCGATCACCTCCAGGACCGCACGCTTGCTCATGGGACCCCATTCATCCGTTCATCGGTGCAGCGACATCGACATCGACACGCCATCGCCGTCGCCATCGCCATCGCCATCGCCATCGAGAACGACAGGCTACGACTACAGGTCTAGTCCAATCCACCCTACGCCCATGCCGGAGCCCCGCCCGTCGCGGCCCCACGCGCGGTACTCAGTCCCCGAAGATGTTCAGCTCCTCCGCCCGCGCCCCCGCCAGCTCGTACGACGCGCCGTGCACCGGGCGCCCCGCGTACAGGCGCACCAGGGTGGCGCCGTCCCCGATGTAGCGGGCGGGCGGCCGCTCGCCCGAGACGTCGCCCAGGCGCAGTGGCTCGTCGGCGTCGTCGAGGTCGGCGTGCAGGGGGAGGCGGTGGTCGCGGCAGGTCACGTAGGCCAGCAGGGCGAGCGCCTGCGGCAGCCGGCCGCCGCCGTACGCGCCCGGCTCGCCGAAGGTCTCCCGGAGGTCCCCGGCGTGCACCCACTCCCCCAGCGCGAGCACGTCCAGCACCCCGCCCGCCCGGGCAATCACCGGCCCGGCCTCGGTCAGCCCGCGCTCGAACTCGTCCACGATCCGCCCGTTGCTCCAGTCGGCCCGCTCGGCGATGTCCCGGTCGTTGGACTCGGGGGAGAACACGCCCTTCTCGAAGCGGCTCTCCAGGACGCGGGTGAAGGCGGACGAGCAGTGCGCCAGCACGTCCCGCACCGTCCATCCGGGACACGCGGCGACCGGCAGCGCGAAGTCCTCGTCCTTCCTGGCCCGCAGCAACGGCACCAGGGCGTCCCGCTCGTCGGTGAGCAGCCGCCCGGGCAGCTCGGGGTCACGTACGTCGTGCACATCGGCAGGAGTCGTCATACGACCCACGCTAACGGCGGCACCGCCCCGGAGGGCGGCTCTTCTCCGGGTGGCCGCCCCGTCATTCCGCGGCGGGGGCGGTGAGTGAGGCGAGCTCGCCCAGGACGCGGGCGGCCGGCGCCGGATCGACCAGCCACTTCAGGTGGCTGCCCGGCAGCGTGCGGACGTCGTACGGGTTGTCCGGGGTCAGCGCGTCGCCCTCACGGATCAGCCGGTCCTGCAGCGCGAGCGGCATGCTCGCGTCGTCGGCCAATCGCAGATACGTCCGCGGGACCGTGCCCCAGGTCGCGGCCTGCGCCCGGTCGGCGGAGGTGCCGACGTCCAGGTTCTCGTCGGGCTGGAAGGTGTTGAGGAAGGTCAGGAACTCCTCGTCGGTGCCGTCGGCGAGGAAAGCCGCCTTGAACGCGGCGAGGGCGGCCGGGTCCGCGGTGCGGAAGTTGACGCGGAGCAGGCCGAGTTCGGCGGGGTTGCCGGCCGCCGCCAGGCCCAGGGAGGCGGCGTCGAAGTCGGCCATCTCCGGCTCGGCGTGGTAGGCGCCGACGTCGAGCGCGACCGGGCACCAGGCCGCGACGTAGACGATGCGGTCGATCAGGTCCGGCCGGGCGTTGGCCGCCGCGGTGGCCGTGACGCCGCCCCGGCTGTGCGCAACGAGGATCACCGGGCCGTTCCGCCTGGCCCGCTCCAGGATCCCGATCAGGTGCGCGGCGTTGTCGGCCAGCGTGACGCCCTTGATCGCGCCGGGCGCGGCGGCGAGGGCTTCCAGGTCCTGCGGCGCCTGGTAGGCCCGGGTGTAGGTGGCCCCGAAGCCGTGGCCGGGCAGGTCGACGGCGACCGACCGGTGCCCGAGGAGGCCGAGTTCGGCCTGGAGCGGCGCGAAGGAGAAGGAGTTCGCGAAGGCCCCGTGGACCAGGACGTAGGTCGGTTGCACTCGGCAGCTCGCTTCTTCCGGCGACGTGGGCGCGGCACGCGGACGGACGTTCGCGCACCGGCCGGTCACCCTACCGAGCCGAAGATCACCCGGCCCATCATTTTTCGGCCCGCCGCAACGGCCCGCACCCGGAACAATGGGCCCATGGCCGACACCGATGACGCCGATGACGCCGACAACGCCCTGCGTGACCGCTTCGCCCGCGCGCTGGAGGGGGCCCGGGGCCCGGGCGGCGGGCCCGATCCGGGGCCGTACGCCGACAACCTGCTGGCGCGCTGGCGGGAGCCGCAGCGGCGGTACCACACCGTCGCCCACCTCACGGCGGTCCTCGACCGCGTCGACGAGCTGGCGGAGTACGCCGGGGACCCGGACGTCGTCCGTCTCGCCGCCTGGTTCCACGACGCCGTGTACCTGCCGGACCGCTCGGAGAACGAGGAGCGCTCGGCCCGGCTCGCCGAGCGGGCGCTGCCCGAGGCCGGGGTGCCGGAGGCGAAGGCGGCGGAGGTGGCGCGGCTGGTGCGGCTCACCGTGACGCACGACCCGGCCGACGACGACCGGAACGGCCAGGTGCTGTGCGACGCCGACCTGGCGGTCCTCGCCGGGTCCCCGTCCGCGTACGCCGCCTACACGGTCGCCGTCCGCGAGGAGTACCACTTCGTCCCGAACGATGCCTTCCGCGCCGGCCGTGCCGACGTGCTGCGCCAACTCCTCGCCCTGCCCCGCCTGTTCCGCACCCCGTACGGGGCGGAGCACTGGGAGGCCACCGCGCGCCACAACCTGCGCGGGGAACTGGAAATGCTGTCGACCCCGGCGCCGCCGTCCTCCTAGCCTGCCCCCATGGATGCTGCGGGCGCACAACAGGTCGAGGAAGCCGTCGCGGACTGTGTGCGCGCGCTGGGAGCGGTCGCGGACCGGGACTGGCGGGCGGTGCGGGCCGGCCGTCTGGAGTGGGACTGCCGGCGGACGGCGGAGCACATCGCCGAAGATCTCATCACGTACGCGGGGCAGCTGGCCGGACGGGCCGCCGACGCCTACGTGCCGTTCGAGATCGTCCTGGACGACGGCACCGACAACGCCGGTGCCCTGCACGTGATCCGCACGACCGGGACCCTGCTGGCCGCGACGCTGCGGACCACCCCCCGCGCGGTACGCGCCTTCCACCCGTACCCCTTCCGGCACGCCGACCGCACGGGCTTCGCCGCGATGGGCGTGGCCGAGGTGCTGCTGCACACGCACGATGTCACCGAGGGCCTGGGCATGGCGTACGAACCGCCCGCCGCGCTCGCCGAGTTCGTGCTGACCCGGATCTTCCCCGAGGTGATGCCCGGTCCCGCGCCCTGGCCGACGCTGCTGTGGGCGACGGGGCGCGGGGACCTGCCCGGCCGGGAGCCCGTGACCGCGTGGCGGTGGAGCAACAACGTGGTGGTCCCGGCAGGCCGGCTCACCCTGGAGGGCGTCACCCCGGCCGCTGCGGCCGACCTGGCGGTGGGCGGGGGCGGCGGGTTCACCTGGGTGGACTCGGGACCGTACGACGGGACGCGGGACGCGGCCGGGGCGCTGCTCAAGGCGTACGGGGCGGGGGTGCTGCGGGCCCGGTGGGGGATGTTCGTGATGGTGCGCCGGGAGGACGACCGCGCGGTCGGCGGCATCGGCTTCCACGGCCCGCCGGACGAGGACGGCCGGGTGGAGATCGGCTACGACCTGTCCCCCGAGGCGCGCGGCCACGGGTACGCGACGGAGGCGCTGCGCGCGCTGTCGGCGTGGGCGCTGGAGCAGCCGGAGGTGACCTCGGTGTTCGCGGCCACCGAACCGGACAACCTCGCGTCGCAGGCCGTGATCGGGCGGGCCGGGTTCACCCGGATCGGCGGGGGCGAGGAGGAGTTCGCCTACGAGCTGCGCCGCTGACCCGGGCCGCCCACGGCCGGCCCGGGAAGCGGACGGGGGGCGAAGGCGCCCCCGGCGCCGGAGAGACCCGGGCCACCGGCAAGAGCCGAGCCGCCAGGGAGGTCCGAGCCGCCAGGGAGGTCCGGGCCACCGGGCAGACCCGAGCCCCCGGAAAGACCCGGGGCGCCGGAGAGGCCCTGCACCGCGCCCCTGCCCGTCCCCGTGCTCGCGCCCTTCCGGCGGCGCAGGCCCGCTCCGTGCAGCAGGCGCACCACCTCGCGGCTGCTGACCTCCAGCGCGCCGGCCAGCACAAACTCCCCGTAACGGTGCTCGGGGATGTCGTAGTGGTCGCGTTCGAAGGCGCGGCGGGGGACGCCGAGGCGGGCGGCGAACAGGTGGAGCTCGTCGTAGGAGACGTCGCTGACCAGGTGAGACCACAGGCGGCCGTGGCCCGGCCAGGTGGGCGGGTCGATGTAGAGCGTCACGAGGGCGGGGCGCCTTCCGCTCTCCCGCCGCCCGGCGCCGAGCCGAGCGCGCCGACGGCCGCGACCTTCACGCCCGCCTTGTGGCACACCCAGTGCGGGTCGGGGCCGAGCTCCGGCTCCACCTCCAGCGCGTGCGGGTCCCCGGAGCCGCAGACCGGGCAGACGGGCCAGCGGCCGTACCGTTCCAGCAGGGCGTCCTGGACGTCCTGGGCGACGAGTCCGGCGAGGAACTCGCTGCCCTCCGGCCACTGTTCGACCCACCAGCGGCGGTGGGTGACGGACTCCTCGACCAGCGACACCACGTCCGCGTCCGCGACCTCGCGCGCGGCGAGGTCGGCGAGCACGAGGGCACGGGCCGCGTGCAGCGCCTGTTCGAGTCGGGTGACGGGGGGCTTGTCGGGGTGCATGCCCCTATTGTGCGCACTCTTGACCGCGACACCGGAACGAAAATATCTTTCAGGGGTGACCCAGGAAGTGAAGGAAATTTTCGCCAGGGAGCGCGGCCCCGGCGGCTCCGCCTCCGCACCGCCCGCCCCCGCCGCCCTCGCGGCCAAGGTCCGCACCCTGGCACCGTCGATGACCCGCTCCATGCAGCGCGTCGCCGAGGCCGTCGCGGCCGACCCGGCCGGCTGCGCGGCGCTCACGGTCACCGGCCTCGCCGAGCTGACCGGCACCAGCGAGGCCACCGTCGTGCGCACCGCCCGGCTGCTCGGCTACCCGGGCTACCGCGATCTGCGCCTGGCCCTCGCCGGACTGGCCGCCCAGCAGCAGTCCGGCCGGGCCCCGGCCATCACGACCGACATCGCGGTGGACGACCCCATCGCCGACGTCGTCGCGAAGCTGGCCTACGACGAGCAGCAGACCCTCGCCGACACCGCCGCCGGCCTGGACACCGTCCAGCTCGGTGCCGCCGTCACCGCCCTGGCGGGCGCCCGCCGCACCGACGTGTACGGCCTCGGCGCCTCGGGCCTGGTCGCGCAGGACCTCACCCAGAAGCTGCTGCGCATAGGTCTGATAGCGCACGCCCCCAGCGACCCGCACCTCGCCGTGACCAACGCGGTGCAGCTGCGTCCCGGCGACGTGGCGATCGCCATCACGCACTCCGGGTCGACGGGGGACGTCATCGAGCCGCTGCGGGTGGCCTTCGAGCACGGGGCGACCACGGTGGCGGTCACCGGCCGGCCCGACGGCCCCGTCACGCAGTACGCCGACCACGTGCTGACCACGTCCACGGCCCGCGAGAGCGAGCTGCGCCCGGCGGCGATGTCCTCCCGGACCAGCCAACTGCTCGTCGTGGACTGCCTGTTCGTCGGCGTGGCGCAGCGGACGTACGAGCAGGCGGCCCCGGCCCTGTCGGCGTCGTACGAGGCGCTGGCCCACCGGCACCGCAGCGGGCCCCGGTAGCGGGCGGGCGCCGCCCCACGGGCGGCCGGCCCCCGGCCCCCGGCGCCCCCCGACCACGCACCCCCCGGACCGCACCACCCCGGGCTCCCCCCAGCGGTGCCGCCGCCGATCACCCGGCCGCGGCACGCCCCGGAACCACGGAACAGACCGACCGGAGAGACCGGAGACCGGAGAGACCCGCCCCATGACCGACATGTCCCACCCCAGCGATCTCCGCGCCCAGCTGGAGACGCTGGCCACCGAGGCGTTCCGGCCCGAGCTCGCCGGCATCGACCGGCTGCCCACCCTCGACATCGCACGGCTGATGAACGCCGAGGACGCCACCGTCGCCACCGCGGTCGCCCGGCGGCTGCCGGAGATCGCCGCCGCCATCGACGCCGTCGCCGACCGCATGGCCCGCGGCGGCCGGCTCGTCTACGCGGGCGCCGGCACCGCCGGGCGGCTCGGCGTCCTGGACGCCTCCGAGTGCCCGCCGACCTTCAACACCCGCCCCGGCCAGGTGATCGGCCTCATCGCGGGCGGCCCCGACGCCATGGTCACCTCCGTCGAGGGCGCCGAGGACTCCGCCGCCCTCGCCGAGGCCGACCTGGCCGCGCTGGGCCTGACCGCCGACGACACCGTGGTCGGCATCTCCGCCTCCGGCCGCACCCCGTACGCCGTCGGCGCCGTCACCCACGCCCGGGCCCTCGGCGCCCTCACCGTCGGGCTGGCCTGCAACCCGGACAGCGCGCTGGCCGCCGCCGCCGAACACGGCATCGAGGTGGTCGTCGGGCCGGAACTGCTCACCGGCTCCACCCGCCTCAAGGCGGGCACCGCCCAGAAACTCGTCCTCAACATGCTGTCGACGATCACGATGATCCGGCTCGGCAAGACGTACGGGAACCTGATGGTCGACGTACGGGCCTCCAACGACAAGCTGCGCGCCCGCTCCCACCGGATCGTCGCCCTGGCCACCGGAGCGGACGACGCGGCCGTCGAGCGGGCCCTGACGGCCACCGGCGGCGAGGTCAAGCACGCCATCCTGGTGCTGCTCACCGACGCGGACGCCGGCACCGCGGCCCGGCTGCTGGACGAGGCGGACGGCCACCTGCGGGCCGCGCTCGCGAAGGCCGGGAGCAGCGGGCCCGCGGACGCCTGACGTCACCGCGGGCTGTGACAGGTCCCGGGCCGCTGGGATACTCGTACCGACCCGAACCCCCACGGAGACGGACGCCATGAACCACGCGCAGCTCACCGCACTGGGCCGCGCCCTGCGCCTGCTCGGCGAACACGGCGAGGCGCTCGGCGGCGACACCCCGGACGCCAAGCTGCACGAGGTCAAGGCCGACCTGCGCCGGGCCCTGGACCTGCTGGAGGAGGGCGTCACCTCGGCCGCCCCCAGCACCCGCTGCCCGGAGCACCCCACCGGCCCGGTCGACGAGAGCGCGCCCGACCTGTGCCTGCTGTGCGAGACACGGCGCCGTGCCGCCCGCCGCGCCGAGTTCAACGGCCCGGCGCCGCAGTACGCGCCCACCGAACCGGTGCCGTCCCGGTACGGGGTGCGCGGCGACCGGCCGCAGCCGCAGCAGCGCTGGCTGCCGGAGGCGTGGAACGGCCAGGCGTGGCAGCTGTGCGGCACCCCCCGCCGGGACCGCAGGGAGGCGGAGCTGTACCTGGCGGCCCAGCGGCGCGGCCCCCGGCCCGCGATGGCGTACCGGATCGTGCACGAGTTCACCGACTACGAGGTGCTGCGGGTGTGGGGCACCCCGGTGCGGGTCGACATCGAGCCGATGGGCGGCCTCTGACCGCCGGCCGTCACGGGCCGGGACGTCCGCCGGCGCACCCGCCCCGGTCCGTAACGGCCGGCGCACCCGCCCCGGCTCGCAACGGCCGGCGTCCCCGTCCCGGCCCGTCCGCCGGCCCGGAGAACGCCCGAGGGCGGCACCCCCTGTCGTGCAGGGAGTGCCGCCCTCGGTCCGTGCGACGGACGGATCCGATCCTCGAAGGGATCAGAAGTCCATGTCACCGCCCGGCATGCCGCCGCCGGCCGGCGCGGCGGCCTTCTCCGGCTTGTCGGCGATGACGGCCTCGGTGGTGAGGAACAGCGCGGCGATGGAGGCGGCGTTCTGCAGCGCGGAACGGGTCACCTTCGCCGGGTCGATGATGCCTTCCTTGACCAGGTCGACGTACTCGCCGGTCGCGGCGTTCAGGCCGTGGCCCGGGGTCAGGTTGCGCACCTTCTCCACCACGACACCGCCCTCGAGGCCGGCGTTGACGGCGATCTGCTTCAGCGGGGCCTCCAGCGCGATGCGCACGGCGTTGGCGCCGGTCGCCTCGTCACCCTCGAGCTCCAGCTTCTCGAAGACCTGGGTGGCCTGCAGCAGGGCCACGCCACCACCGGCGACGATGCCCTCCTCGACGGCCGCCTTGGCATTGCGGACGGCGTCCTCGATGCGGTGCTTGCGCTCCTTGAGCTCCACCTCGGTGGCGGCACCGGCCTTGATGACGGCGACGCCGCCGGCCAGCTTCGCCAGACGCTCCTGGAGCTTCTCGCGGTCGTAGTCCGAGTCGCTGTTCTCGATCTCGGCACGGATCTGGTTGACGCGGCCCTGGACCTGGTCGGCCGAGCCGGCACCGTCGACGATGGTGGTCTCGTCCTTGGTGATGACGACCTTGCGCGCCTTGCCCAGCAGGTCGAGCGTGGCGTTCTCCAGCTTGAGGCCGACCTCCTCGGAGATGACCTCGCCGCCCGTGAGGATGGCGATGTCGCCGAGCATGGCCTTGCGGCGGTCGCCGAAGCCCGGGGCCTTGACCGCGACGGACTTGAAGGTGCCGCGGATCTTGTTGACGACCAGGGTCGACAGGGCCTCGCCCTCGACGTCCTCGGCGATGATCAGCAGCGGCTTGCCCGACTGCATGACCTTCTCCAGGAGCGGGAGCAGGTCCTTGACGTTGGAGATCTTGGAGTTGGCGATCAGGATGTACGGGTCGTCGAGGACGGCCTCCATACGCTCCATGTCGGTGGCGAAGTACGCCGAGATGTAGCCCTTGTCGAAGCGCATACCCTCGGTGAGCTCCAGCTCCAGACCGAAGGTCTGGGACTCCTCGACGGTGATGACGCCTTCCTTGCCGACCTTGTCCATGGCCTCGGCGATGAGCTCACCGATCTGGGTGTCGGCGGCGGAGATGGAGGCCGTGGAGGCGATCTGCTCCTTGGTCTCGACGTCCTTCGCCTGCTCCAGCAGGGCGGCGGAGACCGACTCGACGGCCTTCTCGATGCCGCGCTTGAGGGCCATCGGGTTGGCGCCGGCGGCGACGTTGCGCAGGCCCTCCTTGACCAGGGCCTGGGCGAGAACGGTCGCGGTGGTCGTACCGTCACCGGCGACGTCGTCCGTCTTCTTGGCGACTTCCTTGACCAGCTCGGCGCCGATCTTCTCGTACGGGTCCTCGAGCTCGATCTCCTTGGCGATGGACACACCGTCGTTGGTGATCGTGGGGGCGCCCCACTTCTTCTCGAGGACGACGTTGCGGCCCTTGGGGCCGAGCGTCACCTTGACGGCGTCCGCGAGCTGGTTCATGCCGCGCTCGAGGCCGCGCCGCGCCTCCTCGTCGAACGCGATGATCTTGGCCATGTGAAGTGGTCCCTCCAGGACTGGGGGTGATTCCTTCGGACCGCGCCCGCGCCCGCGACGGACGGCTCGCCGGCCCGTGGTTCCTTGCCCCACGCGGCCTGCGGGCCTCACCGACCCGGTCCTTCGTTGTCACTCTCACCTTCAGAGTGCTAACGCCAATGATTAGCACTCGACCCCCCCGAGTGCAAGGCGCTCCCGCGAAGCGGACCCGTCGGCCGGTCGCGGCCGGACGGGGCGCGCAGGCCCCTGTTCTGCGGCGGAGCGCGGCCGGGCCGGTGACGGCGCCGGGGCGCGCTCAGCCGCGCGCGAACACGCGCACAGGGACACGGACGGGCGTGTCCGGGTGCGGCGCCGGCGGGCCTGGGGCGCGGGCCGGCGGGCGGCGACGCCGGACGTGGGGGCGCGGGCCGGCGGACGGCGGCACCGGACCTGGGGCGCGGCCCGGCGGACGGCGGCACCGGACGTGGCGTCGCGGCCCGGCGGACGGCGGCACCGGACGTGGCGTCGCGGTCCGGCGGGCGGCGGCGCGTGGCGGCACGGCGAAGGGCCCGCACCCCGGGAGGTGCGGGCCCTTCGTCAGCAGAAGATGCTTGCGGTTGGTAGCGCGTTCAGGCGGTGACGCGAACCATGTCGGCCTGCGGGCCTTTCTGGCCCTGCGAGATCTCGAATTCGACCCGCTGGCCCTCTTCCAGGGTGCGGTAGCCGTCCATCTGGATCGCGCTGTAGTGGACGAAAACATCCGCACCACCGTCGACCGCGATGAAGCCGTACCCCTTCTCCGCGTTGAACCACTTGACGGTGCCCTGAGCCATGCCTAACTCCCCTATTACTGGCCCTTGCACAGATCCACACTTCGCGGACCCGGGTCAGACCTCACCCCCCAATGGGTGGGGGCGTGCGCCGGAACGCGTCGACCGCGGCTGAATGTATCTGTCCAACTGCCGTCTGCAACAGGTCAATCGGACGAGAAATCTGGACGACACCGGTCCGGAATGTTGTGCAACTTCGCCCGAATTCAGGGCAAACCGGGCCGCACAAAGGCCACAAAAGCCGCGAAAGACGCACAGACTTTGGCTACTTCTCGTCGGGCGAGCGGCAGGAATTCACGGTTCCCGATCAGTGGACCGGGGCCGCGTTCCCCAACCCTACCGCGTTCAATCCCATGGAATTGCCCCCTCCGCTTCTCTTACGGAGGGGGCAATCCGATGAACGCTCGGTAACCGAAGTTACCTACGGTAATGATCAGCCGCCGGCGACCGCCGGAATGATCGACACGCCGGCCCCGTCCGGGGTCGCGGTCCCGAGGCCCTGCTCGAAGCGCACGTCGTCGTCGTTCACGTAGACGTTGACGAAGCGGCGCAGCTTGCCCTGGTCGTCCAGGACGCGGGCGGCGATGCCCGTGTGGTTCTTCTCCAGGTCCTCGATGACCTCGGCGAGGGTCGTCCCCTCGGCGTTCACCTCGGCCTGCCCACCCGTGTAGGTGCGCAGGATGGTCGGGATGCGGACGGTCACACTCATGCGAGGCCAGCCTCTCGGAAGGAGTCCAGGTTGGGGCGGATGGTGGCGGTCAGGCCGGTCCCGGCGACCGCGTCGAGGGTCTTCAGACCGTCCCCGGTGTTGAGGACGACGGTGGTCAGGGCCGGGTCCAGCAGGCCGCTGTCGACCAGCTTCCGGGTGACGCCCACGGTCACGCCGCCCGCGGTCTCCGCGAAGATGCCCTCGGTCCGGGCGAGCAGCCTGATCGCGTCCACGACCTGCTCGTCGGTGACGTCCTCCACGGCACCGCCGGTGCGGCGGGCGATGTCCAGGACGTAGGGACCGTCGGCGGGGTTGCCGATGGCGAGCGACTTGGCGATGGTGTCGGGCTTCTGCGGGCGGACCACGTCGTGCCCGGCCTTGAAGGCGGCCGAGACCGGGGAGCAGCCCGCGGCCTGCGCGCCGAAGATCTTGTAGGGGCGGTCCTCGACCAGCCCCAGGTCGATCAGCTCCCGCAAGCCCTTGTCGATCTTCGTGAGCTGGGAGCCCGAGGCGATCGGGACGACGATCTGGTCCGGCAGCCGCCAGCCGAGCTGCTCGCAGATCTCGTAGGCGAGCGTCTTGGAGCCCTCGGCGTAGTACGGCCGCAGGTTGACGTTGACGAAGCCCCAGCCCTCGCCGGCCGGATCGCCGATCAGCTCGGAGCAGAAGCGGTTCACGTCGTCGTAGTTGCCCTCGATGCCGACGAGTTCGCCGCCGTAGACGGCGGCCATGACGACCTTGCCCTGCTCCAGGTCGTGCGGGATGAACACGCAGGAACGGAAGCCGGCCCGGGCCGCGGCGGCGCCGACGGCGCCCGCCAGGTTGCCGGTGGAGGAGCAGGACAGGGTGGTGAAGCCGAAGGCGCGGGCGGCCTCCAGGGCCTGGGCGACGACCCGGTCCTTGAAGGAGTGGGTCGGGTTGCCGGAGTCGTCCTTGACGTACAGACCGCCGGTGACGCCGAGTTCACGGGCCAGGTTGTCCGCCTTGACCAGCGGGGTCCAGCCCGGGTTGAGGTTCGGCTTGCCGGCCACGTCCGCGGGGACGGGCAGCAGCGGCGCGTAGCGCCAGATGTTCGCGGGTCCCGCCTCGATGCGCCGGCGCAGTTCCTCGGCCCCGTAGGACGAGAAGTCGTAGGCGATCTCCAGCGGGCCGAAACACTCCTGGCAGGCGAAGAGGGGACCGAGCGGGACGCGGTGGCCGCACTCGCGGCAGGACAGCGCGGCGGCGGGGCCGAGGTCGACATCGGGGGTGGCAGCGGATCCGGTGGTGCCGGTGCTGCTTGCAACGGTCTGCACAGCCATGTGAGGCGAGGCCCTTTCTCCTCATCTTCCTCACGACGCATCTCGCCGTGAGACGGATTTGGCACCTTCCCTAGCCGGGAGCCTCGCCACGTCCGTGTGACAAGAACCGACTGGAGGGTTGCCGGGGCTTCATCGGGCCGTATCCCTCTGCCCCTCTGGATGAGCGGTGTTCAGTTGTCGCGGCGGCGACCCCGGCATGCGGGGGCCGTGCGCGTTGTTCAAGACTGTAACCGACGCCCCGGGCGATTGAGACAGTCGTCCGAACCGCGAGATGGATCACAGGACCGGACCGGAGTGAGGAGCCGCAGACCGTGCTGGAAGAAGTCGAGCGCTGGCTGATCGACCGGTCCTGGTCCGTGGCCGACCGTCCCCTGCACGGGATCCTGGCGGCGAAACGGGCCTCGGGCCAGACGGTGAGCGTGGTGCTGCCGGCGCTCGACGAGGAGGCGACCGTCGGCGACATCGTGGCGATGATCCGGCACGACCTGGTGCTCCAGGTGCCGCTGGTCGACGAGATCGTCGTGGTCGACTCCGGCTCGACCGACAACACCGCCGCGGCGGCCGCGGCGGCGGGCGCGACGGTGGTGCACCGGGACGCGATCCTGCCCCGCATCCCGGCCGAGCCCGGCAAGGGCGAGGTGCTGTGGCGGTCCCTGCTGGTCACCCGGGGCGACATCGTCTGCTTCGTCGACGCCGACCTGCGCGAGTTCTCCTCCGACTTCGTCACCGGCATCGTCGGCCCGCTGCTCACCGAACCGGACGTGCAGCTGGTCAAGGCCATGTACGACCGCCCCCTGGGCGCCGCCGCCGGGCAGGGCGGCCGGGTCACCGAGCTGATGGCGCGCCCGCTGCTCAACATGCACTGGCCGCAGCTGGCCGGCTTCGTCCAGCCGCTCGGCGGCGAGTACGCGGCCCGCCGCTCGCTGCTGGAGCAGCTGCCCTTCCCGGTCGGCTACGGGGTCGAGCTCGGCATGCTGGTCGACGCCCTGCACCTGGCCGGGCTGGACGCCCTCGCCCAGGTCGACGTCGGCGTGCGCAAGCACCGCCACCAGGACGGGCGGGCCCTCGGCCGGATGGCCGCCGCCATCTACCGCACCGCCCAGCTCCGCCTGGCCCGCGGCCACCTGATCCGGCCCGCCCTCACCCAGTTCGAGCGGGCCGGGGACGGCTTCGAGCCGCGCACGTACTCCGTCGACACCGAGGAACGCCCGCCGATGCGGGAGATCGCCGAGTACCAGGCCCGGCGGGTGGCCTGAGCGCGTCCCGGCGACGTTTGAGGTTCCGGGGGCCGGGCTAGGTTGGTGCGTATGGCTTCCACGCATGCTGCTCAGGCTGGTCAGGGTGCCCAGGTGCTGGTCGCGTCGAACCGCGGGCCCGTGTCGTACACGGTGGACGAGGACGGTTCGCTGCGCGCCAGGCGGGGCGGCGGCGGGCTGGTGTCCGGGCTGTCCGCGATCGGCTCGGACGCGGACGCGCTGTGGGTGTGCTCGGCCCTGTCCGACGGCGACCGCGAGGCGGTGCGCCGCGGCGCCGGCGAGGACGGCGTGCGGATGCTGGACATCCCGGCCGACGTGCACTCCGACGCCTACAACGGCATCGCGAACTCGGTGCTGTGGTTCGTCCACCACATGCTGTACCAGATCCCGCTGGAACCCGTCTTCGACGCGGAGTTCCGCCGCCGGTGGGCGTCCTACGAGCGCTACAACCGGGCCTTCGCCGAGGCACTCGCCGAGGAGGCCGCCGAAGGCGCGGCCGTCGTGGTGCAGGACTACCACCTGACGCTCGTCCCCGGCCTGCTCCGCGAGCTCCGCCCCGACCTGCGCATCGGCCACTTCTCGCACACCCCGTGGGCGCCGCCGGAGTACTTCCGGATGCTGCCCGACGACATCGCCGGGCAGGTGCTGCGCGGCATGCTGGGCGCCGACCGGCTCGGCTTCCTCACCCGGCGCTGGGCGGACGCGTTCACCGCGTGCTGCGAACAGTTCGCGGGCGGCCTCGGCGGCACCCGCATCGGGGTGCACGGCCTCGGCGCCGACGCGGACTTCCTGCGCGCCCGCTCCCACGAGCCGGACGTCGAGGAGCGGATGACCGCGCTGCGCGAGGAGATCGGCACCGCGCCCGACGGCTCCCCGCGCCGCACGATCGTCCGCGTGGACCGCACCGAGCTGTCGAAGAACATCGTGCGCGGCCTGCTCGCCTACCGGCAGCTCCTCGACGACCACCCCGACTGGCGCGAGCGGGTCGTGCACGTCGCCTTCGCCTACCCCTCCCGCCAGGACCTCGCCGTGTACCGCGACTACACCGCCGAGGTGCAGCGGGTCGCCGAGGAGATCAACGAGCAGTACGGCACACCCGGCTGGCGTCCGGTCGTGCTGCACGTCGAGGACGACTTCGCCCGCTCCCTGGCCGCCTACCGGCTGGCCGACGTGGCCCTGGTCAACCCCGTGCGGGACGGCATGAACCTGGTCGCCAAGGAAGTGCCCGTCGTCTCCGACCGCGGCTGCGCGCTGGTGCTGTCCCGGGAGGCAGGGGCCCACGAGGAGCTCGGCGAGGACGCGATCACCGTCAACCCCTACGACGTCACCGGCACCGCCCGCGCCCTTCACGAGGCGCTGACCATGGGCCCGGCCCAGCGCACCGAGCAGAGCAAGCGGCTGGCCGCGGCGGCGACCGCGCTGCCGCCCGCCCGGTGGTTCCTGGACCAGCTGGACGCCCTGCGGGCACCGGGCCCGGCCTGATCCGGCGGGTGCTCGCCCGTCCGGCCCGGCGGGCAGGCGTGGCACCGGCCGGACGTGGATAGGTTGGCGGTATGGGCAGCCACACCGACTCCACGGATCCGCATGCCGTCCCCGACCTGCCGACGCCCGCCACCCGGGCCGGACGTGAAGGGCTCGACGCCCTCCTCGCCCGCCCGGACCGGGCGCTGATCGGCCTCGACTTCGACGGCACGCTCGCGCCGATCGTGGCCGACCCGGACCAGGCCCGGGCGCACCCCGGCGCCGTGCCCGCGCTGGCCGCGCTGGCCCCGAAGGTGGCCTCCGTCGCCGTGATCACGGGACGGCCCCCCGGTGTCGCGGTCCGCAACGGCGGTTTCGCGGGCGTCCCCGGCCTGGAGCACCTGGTCGTGCTCGGCCATTACGGCGCGGAGCGCTGGGACGCCGTCACCGGCACCGTCACCGCCCCCGAACCGCACCCCGGGGTGGCCGCCGTGCGCGCGGAGCTGCCGGGGCTGCTGGACCGGGTGGGCGCCTGGCAGGGCACCTGGGTCGAGGAGAAGGGCCGCGCGGTGGCCGTGCACACCCGCAGGGCCGCCGAGCCGCAGGCCGCCTTCGAGGCCCTGCGGGAGCCGCTGACCGGCCTGGCCGCCCGGCACGGCCTGATCGTGGAGCCGGGCCGGATGGTGCTGGAGCTGCGTCCGCCCGGCATGGACAAGGGCGTCGCCCTGATGGAGTACGCGCGCGAGATCTCCGCCGGGGCGGTCCTCTACGCGGGCGACGACCTCGGCGACCTCCCGGCCTTCGCGGCCGTGGAGAAGCTCCGCTCCGACGGTGTCCCCGGCCTGCTGGTGTGCAGCGGCAGCGACGAGGTCCCCGAGCTCCGCGACCGCGCGGACGTCGTCGTCGACGGCCCCGGGGGCCTGGTCGCCCTCCTCACCGCCCTGGCCGCCCGCATGCCCTGAGGCCTGCGGGCCTCCCCGCCCGCGTCGGCGCGCCGTTCAGCGTTCCGCGCGGCGCGCTTCGCGGATGCGGCGGAGGCGGTTGACCGTGACCGGGTCGTGGGCCAGGGCGCGGGGGTCGTCGAGGAGGGCGTTGAGCAGCTGGTAGTAGCGCACGGGGGCCAGGCCCAGGCGCTCGCGTATCGCGCGCTCCTTCGCGCCGGGGCCGGGGAAGCCGCGGCGCTCCAGCGCGAGGATGTCGCGCTCGCGCCGGCCGAGCCCGGCCGGCGCCTCCTCGTGCTCCTCGTCCATGTCCCGCACGGTAACCCCTGCCGCCGACAGCCGGCCGCTCGCTACCGGCCGCTCTCCACGCGGGTGGCCGTCGCCTGGAGGCCGCCGAGGACCACGGAGGGGCTGCCGCCGGGGGCGACCGCCTTGCCGATCTGCTTCTTGATCTCCGCGTTGACCGCGGCCCAGGAGGTCTCGCCGACCGGGTACAGCTCGGAGGTGCCGAGCTGGTCGAGGAAGGGCTTGAGGTCCTTGTCCTTCGGGGACTCGGACATCACGCGGGACGCGGACTGGGTGACCGGCAGCAGGTTGTAGGCGCGGGAGAACTCCAGCACCTTCTCCTCGCTGTACACGAAGTCGAGGAACCGGCCGCTCTCCTCGCGGTGGCCGTTCTTCCGGAAGGCCATCATCCAGTCGGCGACGCCGAGGGTGGCCCGGCTCGGTCCGTCGACGCCCGGCATGGGCACCATGCCGAACTTCACGCCCTTCTCGCCGGCCGTCTTCATCAGCGAGGGATGCCCGTTGAGCATGCCCACGTCCCCGTCGGCGAAGGCCGCGAACGCCTTCGCCCGGTCCAGCTTGCCGGGCGCGACGGGGCCGGTGAGGCCGCGGCCGACCAGCTCCTCCTTCAGCCAGGTGAGGGTCTCCACGTTCTCGGCGGAGTCGATCGTGTAGGAGCCCATGTCGTCGGTGTAGCCGCCCTTGCCGCTGAGCAGCCACTGCATCGTCTCGGCCTGCGCCTCCTCGGGCCCCAGCGGCAGCGCGTAGGGATACTTCACGCCGTCCGCCTTGAGCGCCTCGGCGTTGTCGGCGAGCTCCTCCCAGGTCTCCGGCGGGGTGATGCCGGCCTCGGTGAAGAGGTCCTTGTTGTAGAACAGCACGCGCGTGGAGGAGGCGAAGGGAAGCCCGAACTGCCCGGCGGGGATCTCCCCGGCGTCGGCGAGCTGGGGGACGAAGTCGGCCTGGACGGGGATGGAGAGCAGGTCGCCGGCCTTGTACAGCAGGTCCTGCTTCGCGTAGTCGGCGTACGCGCCGATCTGCGCCAGGTCCGGCGGGTCGCCCGCGTCGACCATCTCCTTGACCTTGCGGTCGACGTCGTTCCAGGAGTAGACGCTGACGTCGACCTTCACACCGGGGTGCCCGGCCTCGAACTCCTCGACCAGATCGGCCCAGTACTTCCGGCTGCTGGTGGCCGCGCTGTCGCCGTAGTCGGCGGCGACCAGCTTCAGTGTCACGTCGGACGAGCCGTCACCACCGCATCCGCCGAGGACCGCCGTGAGTCCCAGTGCGGAGACCACCGCGATCGCCCTTGTCCTGACCCGCCGCTGCACTGCGTACTGCCCCAACCCCGGCGCGGAGCGCGCCGTCCGAAATTTTTCGATAACCGGAATAAGGTCTACACCACGTAAGTGGACTAGACCTCTCCCGGGTGCCGGGGTCACACTGTCCCCGTGGAACATGTCATCGCCCTCGACGTGGGCGGCACCGGGATGAAGGCCGCCCTGGTCGGGGCGGGCGGCGAGCTGCTGCACCAGGCGCGCCGGGCCACCGGCCGCGACCGCGGTCCCGAAGCCGTCGTCACCGGCATCCTCGACTTCGCCGCCGAACTGCGTGCCCACGGCGTCCGCCGCTACGGACGGCCCGCCTCGGCGGCGGGCCTCGCCGTGCCCGGCATCGTCGACGAGCGGGAGGGCCTCGCCGTCTACTCGGCCAACCTCGGCTGGCGCGACCTCCCCCTGCGCGCGCTCCTCGCCGAACGGCTCGGCGGCGTGCCCGTCGCCCTCGGCCACGACGTCCGCACCGGCGGCCTCGCCGAGGGCCGGATCGGCGCGGGCCGGGGCGCCGACCGGTTCCTGTTCGTGCCGCTGGGCACCGGCATCGCGGGCGCCATCGGCATCGACGGCCGGGTGGAGGCCGGCGCCCACGGCTTCGCGGGCGAGATCGGCCACATCGTCGTCCGGCCCGGCGGCGCCGTCTGCCCGTGCGGCGGGCGCGGCTGCCTGGAGCGGTACGCGTCCGCCGCGGCGGTCAGCGAGGCGTGGGCGGCCGCCGGCGGCGACCCGGACGCCGACGCGGCCGACTGCGCCTCGGCCGTCGAGGCCGGGGACGCGCGGGCCCGCACGGTCTGGCAGGAGGCCGTCGACGCCCTCGCCGACGGACTCGTCACCGCGCTCACCCTGCTGGACCCCCGCACGCTGATCGTCGGTGGCGGGCTCGCCGAGGCAGGGGAAACCTTGTTCACACCACTGCGGGAGGCCGTCCGGCGGCGGGTCACCTTCCAGAAGCTGCCGTCCCTGGTCCCCGCGGCCCTCGGGGACACCGCCGGATGCCTGGGCGCGGGACTCCTCGCCTGGGACCTGCTCGCCCCCGCCGACTCCCCGGACCCCTCGGAGGTAACCGCCTGATGGCCCCCACCACTGTTCTAGCCGGTGCCCGGGTGGTCCTGCCCACCGGGACCGTGGACGACGGCCGCGTGATCGTCGAGGGCACGCGGATCGTCGCCGGGGGTCCCCCCGCATCCGGCGAGGCCGCGGCGGGCGACGTGCGGACCGTCGACCTGAGCGGCCACTGGGTGGTCCCGGGCTTCGTCGACCTCCACAACCACGGCGGCGGCGGCGCCTCCTTCACCTCCGGCACCGTCGACGACGTCCTGCACGGCATCCGCACCCACCGGCTGCACGGCACCACCACCCTGGTCGCCTCCACGGTCACCGGCGACATGGACTTCCTCGTCCGCCGGGCCGGACTCCTCGCCGAGCTGGCCCAGCAGGGCGACCTGGCCGGCATCCACTTCGAGGGCCCCTTCATCTCCCCGTGCCGCAAGGGCGCCCACTCCGAGGAGCTGCTGCGCGACCCCGACCCGGCGGAGGTCCGCAAGCTGGTCGACGCGGCCCACGGGCACGCCAGGATGGTCACCCTCGCCACCGAACTGCCCGGCGGCCTCGACTCGGTGCGCCTGCTCGCCGAACTCGGCGTGATCGCGGCCGTCGGCCACACGGACGCCACCTACGAGCAGACCGTGGCCGCCATCGACGCGGGCGCCACCGTCGCCACCCACCTGTTCAACGCCATGCCCGCCCTCGGGCACCGCTCCCCCGGCCCGATCACCGCCCTGCTGGAGGACGAGCGGGTCACGGTCGAGCTGATCAACGACGGTACCCACCTGCACCCGGCCGCGCTCCAGCTGGCGTTCCATCACGCGGGCCCGCACCGCGTCGCGTTCATCACGGACGCGATGGACGCGGCGGGCTTCGGCGACGGCCGCTACCTGCTCGGCCCGCTGGAGGTGGAGGTCGCCGACGGCGTGGCCCGCCTGGTGGAGGGCGGCTCCATCGCCGGGTCGACGCTCACCCTGGACCGCGCCTTCCAGCGGGCGGTCACCGTCGACGGACTGCCCGTCGAGCACGTGGTGGCCGCCCTGTCCGCCAACCCCGCCCGGCTGCTGGGCCTGGACGACCGGATCGGCTCCCTGGAACCGGGCAAGGACGCCGACCTCGTGGTCCTGGACGCGGACTTCGCCCTCAGGGGCGTGATGCGCCGGGGCGCATGGGTGGTCGATCCCCAACCGGGCTGATCCGTCCCGCCGCCGGGAGACGGTGGCCGGCTCCGGGAGACGGTGGCCGGCTCCGGGGGTAGGCCGGGCGCCGTCTCTTTGGCATGATCGTGCCCCTGGCAGTCACGGCACGCGCGGGCAGCGCAGGCGGCAAAAGGGGAGGTCGGCCCGGTGATCCTCACGGTCACGCTGAACACCGCTCTCGACATCACCCATCGCGTGCCGTCCCTGCGGCCGCACGCGTCCCACCGGGTCTCGGAGGTGTCCGAGCGTCCCGGCGGCAAGGGGATCAACGTGGCCCGGGTGCTCGCCGCCCTCGGCCACGAGGTGACGGTCACCGGCTTCGCCGGCGGCACCACCGGACGCATCCTGCGCGAGCAACTCGCCGACGTGCGCGGCCTGGTGGACGCACTGGTCCCGGTCGACGGCACGACCCGGCGCACCATAGCCGTGGTCGACGACCGCTCCGGCGGCACCACCCAGCTCAACGAACCCGGCCCGCCGGTCTCCCCCGCCGAGTGGTCCGCCTTCCAGGAGGCCTACGCGGCGCTCCTGCCCGCCGCCTCCGCGGTGGCCCTGTGCGGCAGCCTCCCCCCGGGCGTCCCGGTGGGCGCCTACGCCGGGCTCCTGCGCACCGCCCGCGCCGCCGGGGTGCCCACGCTGCTCGACACCAGCGGGTCGGCGCTGCGCCGCGGCATCGCCGGGCGTCCCGGCATCCTCAAGCCGAACGCCGACGAACTCGCCGAACTCACCGGCTCGCACGAGCCGTCGACCGCCACCCGGGACGCCCGCCGCCGGGGCGCGGGCGCCGTGGTCGCCTCCCTGGGCCCGGACGGCCTGCTCGCCGTGACCCCCGAGGGCCGCTGGCGCGCCACTCCTCCGGCCCGCCTGCACGGCAACCCGACCGGCGCGGGCGACTCGGCCGTCGCGGGCCTGCTGTCGGGCCTGGTCGAGAACCTCCCCTGGCCCGACCGCCTCACCCGCGCGGTCGCCCTGTCGGCGGCGACGGTCCTCTCCCCGGTGGCAGGCGAGTTCGACCGCCCGGCCTACGAGGAACTGCTGTCCGGTATCACAGTGACGACAGAGACGAACGCCGCCTGACTCCCATTCATTCGCCCGCAAATGACCCGGGGGGCCACACATCGAAGGCGCGCGCCGTCAGCAGCCTTGCATTCTCTTTTCGGCCATATCACCCACCCCTACTTCCCCTACGCAGAAGTGGCGAACTAACGTCATCCACCAGCAGCCGGACGTCAAAGGGATTGAGATGAACAAAGTAACCCGAGCGACTCTCCCGCTCATCGCAGCAGTTTTCCTCACTGCCCTCGGATCTAACCCCGCGCACGCTGCCCCGGTAGACTACGCCGGGTGCGCCACTACAGGAGCTTCGGGAGCCGTCAAGATTACGAATTGGTACAACCCCGGCGAGAAAGTGGGCTTAAGTTTCACACTGAGCGACATCAAGCCCGACGGCCACCACGTCCGCATACGCCTGGTCAGCAAGCAGTACAACGACGCTCGAAAGAATTGGCCTTGGCGCAAGAACACGAGAGGGTCGGGCAGGAGTCAGACCTGGAGCAGCAGCGCATCGGACAGTAACGGGCTTTTTGAGATTGGGGTGCAAGTCGCCAGATTCGAAGGCAACAAGTTGCTCAACTCGTGTACCGACTGGGCCTGACAATGACCTGCGCCGAAGAATGACTCAACGCCGTTGTCCCGAGGGGACAACGGCGTTGACGTCGGCTACTTCTTGACCTGGCCTTCCTTGATGTACAGCTGGTCCAGCAGGACGTTGCACTTGTCGCCGTCGTTGCAGGAGACCGAGATCGTGTTGGTGCCCTTGTTCAGGGTCGGCCAGGCGAAGGTCTTGGTCCAGCCCTTGGCGAAGTCGCCGTCCTCGGCGCCGGTGAAGTTGTCCATGTTCAGCTTGTTGCTGAACTCCTTGCCGTTGACGGTGAGCGTCATCGACTGGGCTTCACCGGCGGTGCTGTAGCTCACGAAGACGGTGTACGCGCCGTCCTTCGGGATGCCGTCGACGGTCCAGGTGACCCTGGAACCGGGCTGGTTCAGGTTGGTCACGTAGATGCCGCCGTCGGACTGGGCGCCCTCGACGTCCGACGCCAGCGCGGCACCACCGTCCAGGCGGAGCGCCTTCGCGTCGATCGTCGGGGACTCGAACGTGTCCCCCTCGTCGTCGCCGTCACTCGCCGACGGGCTCGGCTCGCTGCTCTGGGTCTGCGACTGGGTCGGGGTGGCGCCCGCCTCGTCGCCGCCCTTGTCGTCGTCGTCACCGCCGATCATCGCGACGCCGATGCCGATGACGACCGCGGCGACCACCGCGATCGCGCCGATCAGCAGGCCCTTGGTGTTCGGCCCGCGGCCGCGGCCGCCGCCGTGCCCCGGCTGCGGGGAGTGGGCGGTGGCGGCGCCGCCGGGCAGCGTCTCGGGGGCCGCGTAGTGCGCGTTGGGCTGGCCGTACGTGCCCTGCTGCGGGGGTGCCTGCGGGGCGGGGGCCTGCTGGCCGTACTGCCGGGCGCCGACCGCCCGTACCCGGTTGACCGAGTTGGGGTAGCCGTAGCCTCCGGACGGCGGCTGGGCCCCGTTGGCCTGACCGTCGGCGTAGAGGTAGCCGAACGGGTCGTCGTCCTCGGGCGTGCTCGCGCCGTTGTTGCCGGGCGTCATCCCTTGGTGCTCCTAGGTACTGATCGGATGCGGTACGCGTGGTCGGATGGCGAGCCTACCCCCATCGCGTGACCCGAACGGGTGACTCGGACCGCATCACATCCCTGACCTGGGGTTCACCCGGCTCGTCTGTGCTGTTTGGGACGAGATCGTTTCTCGATGTACATGCGTTCGTCGGCGGATTTCAGCACTTCGTCCGCCGTCATGCCGCAGTGCGCCCACCCGATGCCGAAGCTGGCGCCGACCCGCACGGCCCGCCCCTCGGCCCGGATGGGCTGGATGATCTCGTTGCGCAGCCGGACGGCGAGGTCCTGGGCGTCGGCGCGGCCGAGCCCGTCGGCGAGGATGACGAATTCGTCACCGCCGAGCCGGGCGACGGTGTCGCCGTCGCGGACGCCGTTGCTGAGCCGGCGGGCGACCTCGATGAGGACGGCGTCGCCCGCGTTGTGCCCGAAGCGGTCGTTGATCGACTTGAAGCCGTCGAGGTCGCAGAAGAGCACCGCGAGCCCCTTGCTGCCGTCGTCGTACTCGTCGGGCGGCGCGACCGTGTGCACGTGGTGGTCGTAGCCGTCGTACTCGTCGGCGCCGGGCGGGAAGTCGAAGTCGTGGCCCCGGTCGAAGACGGGCGGCCCGCCGTGGACGGCGTCCTGGGTGCCGAAGGAGTCGAAGGCCTCGAAGGACTCCACGGACCCGGCGGCGGGCAGCGCGGCCTGCGGGCGCTGGCGGCACAGCCGGGCGGAGAGCCGGGACCGCAGCTCGGCGGAGTTCGGCAGGCCGGTGAGGGAGTCGTGGGAGGCGCGGTGGGCGAGGTGGAGTTCGCGCCGCTTGCGTTCCTCTATGTCCTCGACGTGGGTGAGCAGGAAGCGGGGCCCGTCGGCGGCGTCGGCGACCACGCTGTTGCGCAGCGAGACCCAGAGGTACGTCCCGTCGCGGCGGGCCAGCCGCAGCTCGGCCCGGCCGCCCTCGGCGGAGGTGCGCAGCAGGGTGCCGATGTCCTCGGGGTGGACGAGGTCGGAGAAGGAGTAGCGGCGCATCGTGGAGGCGCGGCGGCCTAGCAGCCGGCACAGGGCGTCGTTGGTGCGCAGGATCCGGCCGTGCTGGTCGCCGCCCATCTCGGCGATGGCCATGCCGGAGGGGGCGTACTCGAAGGCCTGCCGGAAGCTCTCCTCGCTGGCGCGCAGGGCCTGCTGCTCACGTTCGAGGCGGACCAGGGCGCGCTGCATGTTCGCACGTAGACGCGCGTTGCTGATGGCGATGGCGGCCTGGAAGGCGTACATCTGGAGGGCTTCGCGGCCCCAGGCGCCGGGCCGGCGGCCGTTGCGCGGGCGGTCCACGGAGAGGACGCCGACCAGTTCCCCGGAGGTGCCGCCGCCCTGGGGGCCGGGGGCGTACATCGGGGCGAAGAGGCGGTCGGAGGGGTGCCACTCGTCCTCGAAGCGCGGGGCGGGGCCGTCGGTGTACCACTGCGGGACGTCGTCGTCGTCGAGGACCCAGCCCTCGGTGTGGGGTATGAAGATCAGGTCGCCCCAGCGTTCGCCCATGCCGAGGCGGCGGTCCCAGGACTCGCGCGAGCCGACCCGGCCGGTGATGAGGGCCTCGGCGGCGGGGTTGCCGGAGAAGGCGGCGACGACGAGATCGCCGTCGTGGCGCACGAGGTTGACGCAGGCCAGCTCGTACCCGAGGGCGCCGACGACTCCGTCGGCGACGGTCTGCAAGGTGTCCGCCAGGCTTCGGGCCGTGTTCATGTCGGCCATCACCTGGTGCAGTTGTCGCAGCGACGCCAAGCGCACGTAGGGTTCCGACTCGGTCTCCATACTCGCCCTCCCCCCGAGTCCTCGCAGCGAATCAAGGGTGCTCATCGGCGTATCGTCCCGGCAGCTTCCCCGCCACTGAATCACAGCGCGCTGCCCACTCGGTACACAGGGTCAACAATATCTGCCCCTTGTGACTCAAGTCACAGGTAAACGTGAACAATTGCCTGGCCTTTCCATGATTTCTCCCCGAATTTCGCTGCAATCGCGGAAGGCAGTTCTTTGCGGCCGTCGTCCGCTGGTCCTAGGTCCGGACTGGTCCCGGGGCCCGATGCGCCCCCGGTGATGCGGACACTAGCGTTCCGGTGTGCCCAACACTTCTGTCGCCCCGTCCACGGTCACCTCGGTGCCCGCCGCCCGGCATGCTGAGGGGGTGAGCAACGACGAGTTCCGCGCCGCCCTGTCCCGTCTGGCCGCCGGTGTGGTCCTGGTGACCGCGAAGGAACCGCCGCTGGACCCGGACGACCCGCGGGCCCCGGCCGGTGAGGACGTGGGCATGACGGCGACCGCCTTCATGTCGGTGTCCCTGGACCCGCCCCTGGTGCTGGTGAGCCTGCGCGAGGGGTCCCGCATGGACGAGCTGCTGGAGGAGCAGCCGATGTGGGCGGTGTCCGTGCTGTCCGAGAGCCAGCGGCACATCGCGGGCCGCTTCGCGATGCGGGGCCGCATCAGCGACCGGCTGCTGTTCGAGGACATCCCGTACGTGCGGGGCGAGTACAGCGACTCGCCGCTGGTGGGCGGGGCGCTGGCGACCCTGGAGTGCCGCACCGAGCAGCGCGTCGCGGCCGGGGACCACACCCTCGTCATCGGCCGGGTGCTCACGGCCGCGCTCCCCAGCTCGGACGGCGGCCCGCTGACCTACTTCCGCGGCCGCTACCGGCACCTGGGCTGAACTCCCCCCGGGACCGGGCGGCGGCCGGGCCGGGGGCGAAATCCGTTGCGTCCCACGGCGGTCGCGGCCGTACCGTGCTGCCATGACGACCGACCCCGGCTCCTCCCCGCGTCTCGTGGAGGTCACCGCAGCGAACATCGGCACCGCCCTCGCCGTCCGCGTCCGGCCGGACCAGGAACACCTGGTCGGCCCGGTGGCGAAGTCGCTCGCGGAGGCCTACGTGCACCCGGACGTCGCCTGGCCCCGGCTGATCGTCGACGGCGGGCGCGCGGTCGGCTTCCTCATGGCCTTCTTCGACGCCGACTGGTTCGGGGACGGCCGCGTCCGCCGCTCCGGCCTGTGGCGGCTGAACATCGCGGCGGACGAGCAGGGCAGGGGCTACGGCCGGTTCGCCGTGCGGGCGGTGGCCGAGGAGATCCGCCGCCGGGGCGGCACGGAGTTCTACGTCACCCACCACCCCGGCCCGGCGGGACCGGAGGACTTCTACCGCGGCCTGGGCTTCCGCCCGAACGGGGAGATCCACGAGGGCGAGACGGTCGAGGTGCTCCGCCTCGGCTGACCACCCGGCGGGCGTCCCCCGGCCCTCGTCAGCCCCAGTCCCGGCCGCTACGGCCCCGCTTGGTCTGCGCGCGCTGCTTCTTCTCCCGCAGCCGCCGCTCGTTGATGCCGCGCGGGACGCGGGTGGGCCTGCGGGGCTTGGGCGGCGGCGCGGTGGCCTCGGCCAGCAGCGCGGCGAGCCGCTCGGCCGCCGCCTCGCGGTTGCGCCACTGGGACCGGTGCTCCGAGGCGCGCACGGACACCACCCCGTCGGTCAGCCGCCCCGCCAGCCGGTCGAGCGCCCGCTGCCGCCACACCTCGGGCAGCGCGGTGGTGCGGGCCAGGTCGAAGCGGAGCTCCACCTGCGAGTCGCTGGTGTTGACGTGCTGGCCGCCCGGCCCCGAGGAACGCGAGAAGCGCCACATGAGCTCGGCCTCCGGGAGGGAGACGGAGCCGCGGATGCGGAGTGCTCCGGGGGGCAGGCCCCCGGGCCTGCGAGAGGGACCGGACATGCCGCCCATGGTCCCGTGCCCGGCCGGGCCGCGTCACCTCGATTTCGCGGGTAAAGAAAGTAAAGGGAACTGGAACCTCGCGTGCGCCTCTCGCGTTCAATGGGGGTAGCGGTAGCTTCTAGCCGTACGTCAACGAGGGAAGGGACTCCCAACAATGGCTGTAAGCCTGTCCAAGGGTGGCAACGTCTCGCTCACCAAGGAGGCTCCGGGCCTGACCGCCGTCACCGTGGGCCTCGGCTGGGACGTCCGCACCACCACCGGCACGGACTTCGACCTCGACGCCTCCGCCATCGCCGTCAACACGCAGGGCAAGGTCTACTCCGACGCCCACTTCGTGTTCTTCAACAACAAGCAGACGCCGGACAACTCCATCGTCCACACCGGTGACAACCGCACCGGCGAGGGCGCCGGCGACGACGAGGCGATCAACGTCAACCTGGCCGCGCTGCCGGCCGACATCGACAAGATCGTCTTCCCGGTGTCGATCTACGACGCCGAGAACCGCAGCCAGAACTTCGGCCAGGTCCGCAACGCCTACATCCGCATCGTCAACCAGGCGGGCGGCACCGAGATCGCGCGCTACGACCTGTCGGAGGACGCGGCCACCGAGACCGCCATGGTCTTCGGCGAGCTGTACCGCAACGGCGCCGAGTGGAAGTTCCGCGCCGTCGGCCAGGGCTACGCCTCCGGCCTCGTGGGCATCGCCCAGGACTTCGGCGTCAACGTCTGACGTACCCCGCGAGTCGCTCCACGGCCCCTGTCCCGCCTGCCCGGCGGGACGGGGGCCTCGGTGTTTCCGCCCCCTGTCAGGGCCGCGCCGGTTTCCCCGTCCCGTGGAGCCAGTCCGCCCAGACGGCGTCGAAGTCGTGGTCCGGGGCCTGCTGCTCGACGAAGGCGGTGAAGTCCGCGGTACCGGCGGTGCCGTGCCGGTACCGCCGGGCCCAGCCGCGCAGCAGCGCGTCGAAGGCGTCGTCGCCGACGGTCTGCCGGATCCTGTGCAGCACCATCGCGCCGCGCTGGTAGACGGGCACCCCCGAGATCTGTGCCGCACCGGGCGGCCGCGCGGGCGGGAAGGCCCACACGGCCTCGTTCGCCTCCGCGTCGGCGAAGTAGGTCCCGTCGTACAGCGCGTCGAAGGTCTGCTGGGCGCTGTCCCCGCCGTGCTCCTCCTGCCACAGCCACTCGGCGTACGTGGCGAAGCCCTCGTTCAGCCACATGTCGCGCCAGCTCGCGGGGCTGACGGAGTTTCCGTACCACTGGTGGGCGATCTCGTGCACCAGGAGCCCGGTGTCCGGGGCGCCGGGGAAGACGGGCCGGTTCTGGGTCTCCAGCGCGTACCCGGCGTCCCCGGGGCGCTCGACGATCGCCCCGGCCGACGCGAAGGGGTACGGGCCGAATCTGCGTTCCGCCCACTCCAGCACCTCGGGCAGCCGGGCCAGGGCCCGGCGGCCCGCGTCCCGCTCCCGCGGGTCCACGGCCGTGTGCACGGGCAGGCCCCGCGCGGTCCGCGTCCGGTGCGTCTCGTACCGTCCGACGGCGACCACCGCGAGGTAGCTCGCCATCGGCTCCCGCACGCGCCAGCGCTGCACCCTGCGGCCGTCCCGCGTCTCCTCGCCCGCCGGCTCGCCGTTGGACACCGCGCGCAGGTTTTCCGGCACGGTCAGCGTGAAGTCGTAGGCCGCCTTGTCGGAGGGGTGGTGGTTGCCCGGGAACCAGGCCATGGACCCGGTCGGCTGGCCCAGCGCCAGCGCGCCGTCCGCCGTGCGCAGCCAGCCCTCCTCGGAGCCGTCCGGGTCGGTGACGGTCACCGGGGAGCCGGAGTAGCGCACGGTCACCCGGAAGGTGGCGCCGCGGCGCAGCGGGGTGCGCGGACGGACCGTCAGTTCCTGTCCCTCACGCCCGAAACGGGCCGGCGTGCCGTCGACGGTGACCTTCTCCACGTCGAGGCCCCGCAGGTCGAGGTTCAGGGCGGGGAGGTCCTCGGTCGCGCGGACGGTGACGGTGGCGGTGCCGGCGAGGTGGTGCGGGCCGGGGTCGTAGGCGAGGTCGAGGTCGTAGTGCGCGACGTCGTACCCGCCGTTGCCCGCCTTGGGGAAGTACGGGTCCCCCAGCCCGGAGCGCGAGGGCCCCGAGCCGGCGGACGCCCCGGAACCGGCGCCACCGCCCCCGCACGCCGTCGCCACCACGGTGAGCAGGGCGAGCCCCCAGGCGAGCCGCCGCGAGCCGCGCGCGGACCGCGCGGACCGTGCGGACCGCGCGGGAGAGGCGGGACGGGCGAGAAAGCCGGGAAGGGCGGACCGCGCTGGTGAGGCGGGACGGGCGAGAAAGGCGGGAAGGGCGGCCCGGGCGGACGGCGCAGGGCCACGGGTCCCGCCGGACACGCCGGACACACCGGACACGGCGAAGACGGCGGTCCGGGCCGGGGTGGAGCAGCGGGCGTCGGGGCAGCCGGCGTCGGGGCCGGGAAGGCGCTGGGCCGGGCCCGGGGCGCTCGGTGGGCGGCGGTGGGGGCGCACTCCGTGATCCTACGAGGCGGCGCCCCCGCGGGCGGCGCCGCGCGGCCGTGACACCATCACACCCGTGCTCGACATCGGCTACGCCCTCTCCAACCGCTTCCCGGACCCCCCGCAGACCGACTACCGCCGCGCGGACGTCCACGCCCTGCGCCACGACCTGTTCTGCGGCGACGTCTACCTGGCGGACACCAAGGAGGACCGCGAGCTGTCCACAGGCTGGGGATGGGTGCCGGTCCTCGACTTCGCCTGGGCGCTGTGCGACATCGTGGAGCGCGTCGACCGGGACCCGGCGGGCTCCCGCGCCTCCCGGCCCCAGCGGGCGGAGCTGGACTTCACCGAGTCGACCGACCGGCTGCTGTTCGAGCGGCGCTTCGGCTGGGTGGACATCGAGGCCGAGTGGCTCCCGGCGAGCGAGCCCCCGCTGACCTTCTCGCACGCCGAACTGCGCCGTGAGGCCCGCGACTTCCTGCACGACCTGCTGGCCGACCTGATCGACCTGCACGAGGACCTGGGCGAGAACCCGGCCGTCTGGACCCTCCAGGCCCGCTACCCCCGCATCGGCTGACCCCCCGGCCCCATCCCCGGCGGCGCACCCCGCCGCACCACCCCCTCACCCCTCCACGCGGATCCCCAGCTGCGTCGCCAGCACCGGAGCCAGGTCCAGCAGCTGCCCCGTGCTGACCACCGCACCCGCCAGCCGGTCCACCCCGCGGGCGATCTCCAGCGGGGCGGCCCCGCGCAGGTCGACGTCCGTCAGCGTGGCCCTGCTGAAGTCCGCGTCCTTCAGCGCGCAGTCCGCGAACGCCACCCGCTCCAGCCGGGCCCCGCCGAAGTCCGGCTCGACCAGGACACAGCCCTCGAAGACGACGTCCCTGAGCCGGGCCGCGCGCAGGTTCAGGAAGTCGATCTTGCCGCCCCGGACCAGCACCCGCTCCAGCTGCGCCCCGTGCAGCTGCGTCCCGCCCAGCCGCGCGTCGGTCAGCTCGACGTCGCGCAGGGTGGCCTCGGCGAGGTCGGTGCCCACCCCCCGGACCCCGGCCAGGACCGAGTCCAGCACCCGGACGCGGGTGAGCCGCGCCCCGTCCAGCGCGCACCCGCGCAGCGCGCAGTCCAGGAAGCGCGACCCCGCCCCGTCCTGCCCGGCCAGGTCCGCCTCCGCGAACTCCAGCCCGTCGTAGTCCCCGTCCGGCTCCAGGGCGCCCGCCCCGAACCGCTCCAGCTCCGGCAGCCGCACCTCCGGCCGCCGGGGCTCCCGCACGCGCGCACCACCCGCCGCTCTCCTCGCCATGACCCCATGCTGCACCCCACCACTGACAACGGCCCGATCACCGCCGCGACCTGCGAGAACACCGCCGATGTCACATTCCGGGCCGCGCGATCCGTCGCATCGGGGAAGGCACAGGCGATCCCGGGCACGGGAGACAGGGAGACCCCCAGGCATGCACCGCACGCACCGCATCACCGTCATCGGCGGCGGCTTCGCCGGACTCACCGCCGCCATCACCGCCGCGGAGGCGGGAGCCGAGGTCACCGTCCACGAGGCCCACCACACGCTCGGCGGCCGGGCCCGCACCGCCGAGGGCCCGTACCGGACCAACGAGGGCCCGCACGCCCTGTACCGCGGCGGCCCGCACTGGACCTGGCTGCGCGAGCGCAACCTCGTCGGACCGCTCGCCACCCTTCCCGTCCGGGAAGCGGCCCGGTTCCGGCTCCGCCACCACGGGAGGCTGCGCCGCACCCCGCCCCTGGCGATGCTGAGACTGCTGCGCGTCGACGCGGCCCGGGCCCCCGTCGACACCGACTTCCGCACCTGGGCCACCGGCATCGCCGGTGAGGAGGCCGCCCGGACCGCCGCCCACTACTGCGCGGTCGCGTTGTTCCACCACGACCCCGGCTCGCTGTCCGCCGCCTTCGTCCAGGAGCGGCTGCGCCGCGCCACCAGGCTGCCCCCGGAGGCGCAGTACCCGCGCGGCGGCTGGGGCGCGCTCATCGACCGGATGGCCGCCCGCGCCTGGAACCTGGGCGTGCGCGTGGAGACCCTCTCCCGCGTCGACACGCTCCCCACCGACACCCCCGTCGTCGTCGCCACCTCCCTGGAGGCGGCCCGCCGGCTCCTCGGCGACCCGGCGCTGACCTGGCCCAGCGGCCGGACCGTCCTCGTCGACCTCGCGCTGCGCACCCGGCGCGGCGACGCGTTCGTCGTCTCCGACCTGGACGCCCCGGGCTGGCTGGAGCGGTTCACCGCGCAGGACCCCTCGCTCGCCCCGGCCGGCGAGCAGCTGATCCAGGGTCACATCCCCATCGCCCCGCACGAGTCCCGGGCCGACGGAATCCGACGGGCGGGGGAACTCCTCGACCTGGGCTTCGAGGGCTGGCGGGAGCGCGTCACCTGGCGCCGGGAGGCGGTGGCCGACGGCCGTACCGGTGCCGTCGACCCGCCCGGCAGCAGCTGGCGCGACCGGCCGGCCGTGGACCGCGGTGACGGCGTCTACCTCGCCGGGGACCGGACCGCCGCGCCGGGCGTGCTCTCGGAGGTCTCCTTCACCAGCGCGCTCGCCGCCGTCTCCCTGGCCCTCGGCCGCCGCGAGCTTGACCTCAAGCAAGCTGGAGGTTGAACAGTGGGGGCGTCCACCGCGGCACCGTCCTTCCCTGGGGGTCCCCATGCACGCCATCCGCCTGCACGCTTTCGGCCCGGCCGAGAACCTCGTCCTCGAAGAGGTGCCGGACCCCCGGCCGGGCCCCGGGCAGGTGCGGATCGCCGTCCGGGCGGCCGGGGTCCACCTCCTGGACACCGCCCTGCGCGCGGGCCGCCCGGGTCCCGCCGGCGCCCGGACCGAGCTGCCCACCGTCCCCGGCCGGGAGGTCGCCGGGGTCGTCGACGCCGTCGGCGAGGGCGTCGAGGAGAGCCGGCTCGGGGAGCACGTCGTCGCCCACCTCGGCTTCGCCCCCGGCGGTTACGCCGAGCTGGCCGTCACCGACGCCGACCGGCTGCACCCCGTCCCGCCCGGCCTCGACCACGCCGGTGCCGTCGCCATGATCGGCACCGGCCGTACCGCGATGGGTGTCGTGCAGTTCGCCGAACCCGGCCCCGGCGACGTGGTCCTGGTCCCGGCGGCGGCCGGCGGCATCGGCACCCTGCTCGTGCAGTACGCGCGCAACGCGGGCGCCATCGTGATCGGCCTGGCCGGCGGCCCCGCCAAGACGGCCCTCGTGGCGGCGAACGGCGCCGACCTGGCCGTCGACTACACCGAGCCCGGCTGGGCCGGCCGGCTCGGTGCCCACGCGGGCAAGGTGACCGTCGTGTACGACGGGGTGGGCGGCGACGTCGCCCGCACGGCCGTCGGACTGCTCGCCCCGGGCGGACGGCACGTCGTCTTCGGCTGGTCCTCGCAAGGCCTGGCCGCCGACCGCCCGTACCTCGTCGACGGCGTCTCGGTGAACGTCCTCGGCCCGGCCATGCTGGAGCGGGCCGGCGGCCCGAACCCGCTGCGCACTCTCGAACTGCGGGCCCTCGGCGAGGCCGCCGCGGGACGCCTCGTCCCCGCCGTGCAGCGCTTCCCGCTCGCCGGGGCCGCCGCCGCCCACCGCGCCCTGGAGGGCCGGGCCACCACCGGGAAGGTCGTCCTGGAACCGCAGGCGCACCCTTCGCCCCGGTGACGGGGCCGCGGCGGCGCACTACCGTGCGGCCCATGATCGATGTCCCGGCCGGACTGGCCGCCGCCCAGATCAGGTTCAACAAGGAGGCGGGCCGCGCCTTCGTCACCGCCCTGCCGCGGCTGACCGCGTCGTTCGTGGACCGCTGGGAGCTGCGCATCACCGGGACGCCGCTGCACGGCGTCAGCGCCCTGGTCGTCCCGGTGCACCGGGCGGACGGCGCCCCGGCGATGCTGAAGCTGCAGATCCGCGACCACGAGACCGACGGCGAACCGGTCGCGCTGCGCGCGTGGGACGGCGACGGCGCGGTCCGTCTGCTCGACCACGACGAGCCCACCGGCACCATGCTCCTGGAACGCCTGGACTCCTCCCGGATGCTGTCCCGTGTGGCCTCCCCGCGCGACGGCGTCCTGGTGATCGCCCGCCTCCTGGCCCGCCTCCACGCCACCCCTGCGCCCGCGGGCCTGCGCCGCCTCGGCGACATCGCCCGGCGCATGCTGGAGCGCACCCCGCCCGTCCTGGAGCGCATCGCCGACCCAGAGGCCCGCCGAATCGTCGCGGACTGCGCGGCCGCCGTCCGCGAGGTGGCCGGCGAACCCGGCGACCGGCTCCTGCACTGGGACCTGCACGACGGGAACGTCCTCGCCGCCGACCGCGCCCCCTGGCTCGCCATCGACCCCAAACCCCTGGCCGGCGACCCGGGTTTCGACCTCTGGCCCGCCCTCGGCAACAACTTCGACGCCGACGACGTCACCTGGCGCTTCGACGCGATGACCGACGTGCTCGGCCTGGACCGGGAGCGGGCCCGCGCGTGGACGTTCGGGCGGGTGCTGCAGAACTGCCTGTGGGAGACCGAGGAGGGCCGGCCACTGGGAGCGGAGGACCTGGAGATCGCCCGGCGGCTGCGCGGGACATGAAACGCCCCGGGCCGGAGACGGGCCGGCCCGGGACGGCGAGGAGAGAGCCCCCTGTCGGATTCGAACCGACGACCTGCTGTTTACAAGACAGCCGCTCTGGACCGGACTGAGCTAAGGAGGCGCCGCGCGCTCCGCGCGCGAAGGCTGCTCCACTGTACACAGAGCCGGTTTCCCCCGGCCACGCACTTGCCGGCGGGGCACGGGCGGCCCGGCGGACCCGGCGGGCGTCGAGAGTTCACGAACACATCACACCCCGGAAACTACTGACAACCAGGTGAACGCCGGGTACCGTCCTGTGCCAGTTCACACACGTGGACCACACCACAACGGAATACGTGGACGACACCACTTCGGAACACCCGTCGTGGCACCACCTTCCTACTCGGATCGTCCGGCACGTTCCTGCCGGTAGAAGGGGGCCCATCACCATGGCCACAGTCACGTTCGACAAGGCGACCCGGATCTACCCGGGTTCCACCAAGCCCGCCGTCGACGCGCTCGACATCGAGATCGCGGACGGGGAGTTCCTCGTCCTCGTCGGTCCGTCCGGTTGCGGCAAGTCCACCTCGCTCCGCATGCTCGCGGGCCTGGAGGACGTGAACGGCGGCGCCATCCGCATCGGCGACCGCGACGTCACGCACCTGCCGCCCAAGGACCGGGACATCGCCATGGTGTTCCAGAACTACGCCCTGTACCCGCACATGACGGTCGCCGACAACATGGGCTTCGCGCTCAAGATCGCCGGCGTGAACAAGGCGGAGATCCGGCAGAAGGTCGAGGAGGCCGCGAAGATCCTCGACCTGACGGAGTACCTGGACCGCAAGCCGAAGGCCCTCTCCGGCGGTCAGCGCCAGCGTGTCGCGATGGGCCGCGCGATCGTGCGTGAGCCGCAGGTGTTCCTCATGGACGAGCCGCTGTCCAACCTGGACGCCAAGCTGCGTGTCTCCACCCGTACGCAGATCGCCTCCCTCCAGCGCCGTCTGGGCATCACCACCGTCTACGTCACCCACGACCAGGTCGAGGCCCTCACCATGGGCGACCGGGTCGCGGTCCTCAAGGACGGTCTGCTCCAGCAGGTCGACACGCCGCGCAACATGTACGACAAGCCCGCCAACCTCTTCGTGGCCGGCTTCATCGGCTCCCCCGCGATGAACCTCGTCGAGGTGCCGGTCACCGACGGCGGCGTGAAGTTCGGCAACTCGGTGGTGCCGGTGCAGCGCGACGCGCTCTCCTCCACCACCGACAAGACCGTCACCGTGGGCGTGCGCCCCGAGCACTTCGACGTGGCCGGCGAGGACTCCGACCAGGGTCTGGCCGTCACCGTGAACGTGGTGGAGGAGCTGGGCTCCGACGCGTACGTCTACGGCACCACCACGGTGGGCGGGGAGGCCAAGGACCTCGTGGTCCGCGTGGGCGGCCGCAACGTGCCGGAGAAGGGCAGCACCCTGCACGTCGTGCCCCGCCCGGGCGAGACCCACGTGTTCTCGACGTCGACCGGTGCCCGCCTGTCCGACTGACCCGGGGTCACCCGCCGGACGGCGCCCGTCCGCACCGCACACCCCGCTTTTCACACCTCGTCCGGCGCACGTCACCCGGACGGACGACGAAGGGCTCCGCAGCTGCTGCGGAGCCCTCTCGCGTTGTCGACAAATACCCCGGCAGTCCGGGCATTTCGACCGTGCACGTCAACGCGTTACCCCGAAAACGCTCCGGCCATGTCCCCCGAACCGGTGACGGAATGTCCTCGGCTCATCACTGGACGCTACCCTCACTCGCGTGAAGCACTCCACTAACCCTCAGACGCGACGCGGCCGGGGCCACGCCCGCCGGATCGGCCGCAGCCTCGCCCTCGTCCTGCCCGTCGTCCTGGTGTTCTCCGGAACTCTCGCGGTCGCCCGGGTCGACTGGTCGGGGAGCCCCACGAGCCCGGTGCTCACCGCCGCCGACACCGCCGTGGCCGGTGCCTCGCGCAGCGCGGCGCGCGCCCCGCACGAGGTCCTGCGCGACCGGCTGCTGGTCGAACTCCAGGAGAAGAACCCCGGCGTCGCGCTCACCCACCTCCAGGAGGCGGTCAACGACCGTCCCTCCCTCGCCCGGCACTGCGCGTCCATCGCCCGCGCCCTGGGCAAGGCCGCGGTGCGCGTGTACGGCCCGACGAAGGCGCAGTCCTTCTCCCGCCCGGTCTGCGACACCTCGTTCGCGTCGGGGGTCCTCGCCGCCCACCACTGACCGCCCGGCCGGCCACGGCACCGACGTCCGGTCCCCGCGCGGCCGGCGCCCGTGCGGGGGCCCGGCCGTGGTTCGTGCCGGGGCGCCCGGGGACGCCGCGTACAGTGCGGTCATGACCGATCCGAACGCCGTGCCCCACCCCGTTCAGGCCGTCGTCCTGGCCGGTGGCCAAGGCTCCCGGCTGCGCCCGTACACCGACGACCGGCCCAAGCCGATGGTCGAGATCCCCGGGACCGGGACCCCGATCATCGGCCATCAGCTGTCCTGGCTCGCCGCCGAGGGCGTGACGGACGTGGTGATCTCCTGCGGCCACCTCGCCGACGTCCTCCAGAAGTGGCTGGACACCGCCGATCTGCCGGTGTCCGTCACCACCGTCGTCGAGACGGAGCCCCTCGGCCGCGGCGGCGGCCTCAAGTACGCCGCCGCGCATCTCCCGCACCCGGACCGGCCCTGGTACGCGACGAACGGCGACATCTGGACGCGCTTCTCGCTGCGCGACATGGCCGACTTCCACACCGAGCGGGACGCCCTCGCCACCCTCGCGCTGGCCCGCCCCCGCATCCCGTGGGGCGCCGTGCAGACGGACGGCTTCGGCCGCATCACCGACTTCATCGAGGCCCCGCCGTCGACGTTCGAGATCAACGCGGGCATCTACGTGTTCTCCCCCGGGTTCGCCGACCTGCTGCCGGAGCGCGGCGACCACGAGCGCACCACGTTCCCGCACCTGGCGCGTGAGCGCCGCCTGGCCGGCTTCCCGATCCCGCAGGGCTCCTACTGGCGGGCCATCGACACCGCGAAGGACCTCACGGAGGCGGCGAAGGAACTGGCGGCCCACGGCCGCTGACCGCCCCCGGCACCGCCTGACGGCCCGCCAGGAGCCCCCTCCGAGGGGTCGGTACGGAGGACAGCAGGAAAGGGGCCCGCACGCCGTCCGTGCGGGCCCCTTTCCGCCGTGCGGTACTTCCTCCCGGGCTACCCGAGGAGGCCTCCCACGAGACCGGGCTGCCCGGAGGACGATCCGCCGCCGCCCCCGCCGGAGCCGCCGCTCGGCGTGCCCTCGCCACCGGTGCTGCCGCCGCCGGAGGTGGGGCCGGAGCTGGTGCTCGGCGCCTGCTCGGCCGGCGTGGACTGCTGCGGCGGGGCCTGCCCGGCGCTGCCCTGGGTCTGGCTGGGCGTGCCGCCGGTGACCGCGCCGGTGTCCTTCGTCGCGCCGGGGGTGGTCGTGCCGGCGGACGGGCTGCCCGTGCCGGCGGTGGCGCCCCGGGTGGGCGAGGCGGGCGCGGACGGAGTGCGCTTCTTCTGCGTGGCGCCGGGCTCCTGCGGGAGCGGGGAGCCGGGCAGTTCGTTGCGCGGGGACTCGCCCGGTCCGGGGACGACCACACGGTCGGCGTCGCGCACGGCGCCGCCCAGCAGCGAGCCGACGAGCAGGGTGATCCCGCAGACCACGACGGTGACGAGGGCGCCGCGGCGCAGGACGTAGCGCCGCAGGTCCCAGATGTCGGCGCGGGGGCCGAGGCGCCGCCAGGCGCTGCCGGCGAGGCGGCCGTCGACGGAGTAGACCGGGGCCCCGGCGATGACCAGCGGCGACCAGGCGGCGAGGTAGATGATGTCCGGCGTGTCGTAGACCGGGACGCTCTTCCAGCTGACCGTGACCAGCAGGGCGGCGGAGAGCAGGGCGCCGACCACGGCGGCCACGCGCTGCCAGCAGCCGAGGACGGTGAGGACGCCGACGATGACCTGGAGGAAAGCGATGACGAGGCCGGAGCCGATGGGGTGCTCGAGGGCGAACTGGCGGAGCGGCTCGGCGACTTCCCAGGGGTGCAGGGTGTTCAGCCACGTGACCATGGAGCCGCGCTTGCCGCCGTCGAAGTAGACGGGGTCGCACAGCTTGCCCATACCGGCGTAGACGGAGATGAAGCCGAGGAAGACGCGCAGCGGGAGCAGCACGACGCCGAGGTTCATCCGGCGGCCCGGGTAGTAGGCGTGCCGGGACGGGTCGTCGCCGTGGCGCCGGCTGCGGGGTCCGGCGTCCTCGTCCGCGACGACGGGCCGCGCGCCCGTGTCCTCGAACGCGTCGTCGTAGGCCGGTTCGTCGTAGGCCGGTTCGTCGTAGGCCGGTTCGTCGTAGGCGCTGCCGACCGTGCGCATGGGCGGCAGCAGAGGGCCGCCGCCGTGGGTGCGCTGGGCGCCGACGACGGGCGTCTCCAGGGTGGCCGGGTCGTCGCCGTAGCCGTAGCCGGTGCCGACGCGGGGGATGACCCGGGTGGCGCCGGCGAGGGGCTCGTCGGCGCGACGGACGCCGTCGTGCCGCGCGGCCTGGAGCAGACGGTGGGCGCCGGTGTCGTCGGGGGCCGACCGGCCGCTCCAGACGACGGGGCGGCGGCGGGGCGCGCCCGGACCGGCCGTGCCCACGGTGGTGACCACGGGGATGCGGGCGGTGTCCTCGGCGGCGCTCAGGTGCCGTGCGATCCGCGGTGACTGGACGCGCCGCGCCGAGACGCCCAGCTGCACGCGGAAGCTGGCGTGATTGACGATGACCTGCGCCGGATCGCTCGGCACCTTCACCATGCTCAACGCGGGAGCGTCGTCGAGTCCCGACGAGCGGTCCCCCGTGGGTGTGCGGGGTGTTCTGGTGTCCACACTCATCTAACCGAGTGACGCGGGGTTAGGACACTGCCTTGACCGGCCGGAAGTGTCCGGACCCCGTCAAGCCGGTCCGGACCACCGGGAACACTCCGTGTGGGTGATACGACCGAACGCCCGTTCAGGCGCGGCGGCGGGCCACCTCGTACAGCACGATGCCCGCCGCGACACCGGCGTTGAGGGACTCCGCGCCGCCCGGCATCGGGATCCGCACCCGGACGTCACAGGTCTCCCCGACCAGCCGCGACAGCCCCTTGCCCTCGCTGCCGACGACGATGACGACCGGGCCGTCCAGCGCGGCCAGCTCGCCCAGCTCGGCCTCCCCGTCGGCGGCCAGCCCGACGACCGTGATTCCGGCCTTCTTGTACGCCTCCAGGGCGCGCGTCAGGTTGGTGGCGCGGGCGACGGGGGTGCGCGCCGCCGTGCCGGCGGACGTCTTCCAGGCGCCTGCGGTCATCCCGGCCGCCCGCCGCTCGGGGACGACGACCCCGTGGCCGCCGAAGGCGGAGACGGAACGGACGACGGCACCGAGGTTGCGCGGGTCGGTCACGCCGTCGAGGGCGACGATCAGCGGGTCCTGGCCCTCGTCGTGGGCGCCCGCCACCAGGTCCTCGGGGTGCGCGTACTCGTACGGCGGCACCTGCAGGACCAGGCCCTGGTGGTTCAGCCCGTTGGTCATCCGGTCGAGCTCGGGGCGGGGGGCCTCCATGAGGTTGATCCCGCCGCGGTCGGCCGCGAGCTGGAGCGCCTCGCGCACCCGCTCGTCGTTGTCGATGAACTGCTGCACGTACAGCGTGGAGGCGGGCACGCCCTCGCGCAGCGCCTCGACGACCGGGTTGCGGCCGACGACCAGCTCGGAGGCGGAGCGGCCGCCCCGGCGCTGCGGGGCGCGGCCCGTGGCGCGGCGCGCCTTGGCCTGGGCGGCGCGCTGCTTGGCGTGGCCCTTGCGCATCTCGGCGGGCGGCGTGGGGCCCTTGCCTTCCAGGCCCCGGCGCCGCTGGCCGCCACTGCCGACCTGCGCGCCCTTCTTGCCGGACATGCGGCGGTTGTTCGCGGCCATGAGGTACTCGTCTCCGTGAAGTCGTGCGGCGGACGCGGGGGTGCGTCCGTGTGGTTGCGTCTGTGCGGTTGCGTCAGTGAGCTGCGTGCGTGCGGTGTGCCGCCCGGGGCCGGGCGGCACACGTCCGGGTCGCCCCGGTTCGTCCTCAGCGCGGGCCGAGGCTCCAGCGCGGTCCCTGCGGGCTGTCCTCGATGACCAGGCCGGACTGGTTGAGCTGGTCGCGGATGGCGTCCGCGGTCGTCCAGTCCTTGCGGGCCCGGGCGGCCTCCCGCTGGTCGAGAACCATGCGCACCAGGGTGTCGACCACGCCGTGCAGGTCCTCACCGCGGTCGCCCTCGCCGGCCCAGTGCGGGTCGAGCGGGTCCAGGCCGAGCACGCCGAGCATGGCGCGGACCTCGGCGAGGCGGGCGACGGCCGCTTCCTTGTCGTCGGCGGCGAGCGCGCTGTTGCCCTGCCGGACGGTGGTGTGCACCACGGCCAGCGCCTGCGGCACCCCGAGGTCGTCGTCCATCGCCTCGGCGAAGGCGGGCGGCACTTCGGCGGACGGCTCGACGGTGCCGGCCTTCTCCACCACGCGCTGCACGAAGCCCTCGATCCGCGCGAACGCCGACTCGGCCTCGCGCAGGGCCTCCTCGCTGTACTCGATCATCGAGCGGTAGTGCGGGGTGCCGAGGTAGTAGCGCAGCACGATGGGCCGCCACCGCTTGACCATCTCGCTGACCAGCACCGAGTTGCCGAGCGACTTCGACATCTTCTCGCCGCTCATGGTGACCCAGGCGTTGTGCACCCAGTAGCGGGCGAACTCGTCGCCGTAGGCCTTGGCCTGCGCGATCTCGTTGTCGTGGTGCGGGAAGATCAGGTCGAGACCGCCGCCGTGGATGTCGAAGGCGCTGCCGAGGTACTTGTGCGCCATCGCCGAGCACTCCAGGTGCCAGCCCGGGCGCCCGCGGCCCCACGGCGTCTCCCAGCTCGGCTCGCCGGGCTTGGCCGCCTTCCACATGGCGAAGTCCCGCGGGTCCCGCTTGCCGGTCTCGCCCTCGCCGGAGGGCTGGAGCAGGTTCTCCAGCTCCTGGTTGGACAGGCTCAGGTACTCCGGGAAGGACGTGACGGCGAAGTACACGTTGCCGTCGGCCTCGTAGGCGTGGCCGCGCTCGATGAGGCCGCGCATCATCTCGACCATCTCGGTGATGTGGCCGGTGGCACGCGGTTCGTAGGTCGGGGGCAGGCAGCCGAGGGCCTGGTAGCCGTCGGTGAAGGCCCGCTCGTTCTCGTAGCCGATGGCCCACCAGGGGCGGCCCTGTTCGGCCGACTTCGCGATGATCTTGTCGTCGATGTCGGTGACGTTGCGGATGAAGGTGACGTCGAGGCCGCGGTACTCGAACCAGCGGCGCATGATGTCGAAGTTCAGCCCCGAGCGGATGTGCCCGATGTGGGGCGCCGCCTGCACGGTGGCACCGCACAGGTAGATCGAGACGCAACCCGGCCGGAGCGGGGTGAAGTCACGGATCTGCCGGGCGCTGGTGTCGTACAGGCGAATAGTCACCACTCCAGGGTAGTGGGCCCCGGGGAGTGCGTGTGCCTCCACCGCCGGGCGGCTCCCGGCGGGTGTCCTTGGGGCCGGGCCCGCGTCCCGGCCGGGCGCGCCGGGACCTCGGGCGGGCGGACGGCGGGCGGGCATCCCGCTCGCCGTCCGCGTGCCGTGCCGGGGGCGTGCACCGCGGCCTCTCCTCGGCTCCCGCCCGCCGCCCGCCGCCTGCCGCCTGCCGCCTGCCGCCTGCCGCCACGGACCGTGCCGGGCGTGCGCCGAGGTCTCTCCTCGGCTTACGCCCGCCGGGCGTCAGCCGGTGGTGACCACCAGGGCGGTCGCCACCGCCATCAGGCCCTCGCCGCGGCCCGGGAAGCCGAGGCCGTCCGTGGTGGCCCCGGACACCGTCACGGGCGCCCCGGCCGCCTCGGAGAGGATCTTCTGCGCCTCGTCGCGCCGCTTGCCGATCCGGGGCCGGGGCCCCACGACCTGCACCGCCACGTTGCCGATGCGGAACCCGGCCTCCCGCACGATCCGGGCGGCCTCGGTCAGCAGGGCCACCCCGGAGGCACCGGACCACTCGGGCCGCCCGGTGCCGAAGTGCTGCCCCAGGTCGCCGAGGCCGGCCGCGGAGAACAGGGCGTTGCAGGCGGCGTGCGCGACGACGTCCGCGTCGGAGTGCCCGGCGAGGCCGGGCCCCTCCCCCTCCCACTTGAGTCCGGCGCACCACAGCTCGCGGCCGTCCTCGAAGGCGTGGATGTCGGTGCCGATGCCGACGCGCGGGAGCGCAGGGAGCGGTTCAGAAGCCATCGTTGAGCCTCCTGCGGGCCAGGACCGCCTCGGCGAGGACCAGGTCCAGCGGGCGGGTCACCTTGAACGCCTCCTCGTGCCCGGGCACGGTGACGACGGTCAGACCGAGCTGCTCGATCATGCTCGCGTCGTCGGTCACGTGCTCGGTGACGGTCGCGTGGGCGCGTTGCAGGACGGCCCGGTCGAAGCCCTGCGGGGTCTGCACCGCGCGCAGCACGGACCGGTCCGGGGTGGCGACGACCGCTTCCGGGTCGCCGGGGGCCGCGGCGGGCTCGACCTGCTTGACGGTGTCGGCGAGCGGCAGCGCGGGCACGACGGCGGGCGCGCCCTCGCGCACGGCCTCGATCACCGCGTCGACGGTGTCGACGGGCACCAGGGGGCGGGCCGCGTCGTGCACCAGGACGATGTCGTACTCCGGCGGCAGTGCCTCCAGGCCGAGCCGCACGGACTCCTGGCGGCTGTCCCCGCCGGGCACGACCAGGAAGTCGGTGCGTTCGGGCAGGGCGTGCGCGTCCAGCAGTGTCTTGACTTCGGCCGCCCCGTCGGGCGGGGCGACGAGGACGACCAGGGAGACGGCGCGCGAGTCGGCCATCGCCCGCACGGCGTGGATCAGCATGGGGGTGCCGCCCAGGGCGCGGAGCGCCTTCGGAGCGCCCGGACCGAGTCGTACGCCCCGGCCGGCGGCCGGGATGACGGCCGCGGTACGGCGTGTCGTACGGTCGGGTGCGGACTTCTGCGACGGCGGGGTGAGCGGATCGTCAGACATCGGTTCCTGTCAGGTTTGTGTGCTCGGCCTACCTGGGTATGGCCTGGGCGTACCCCCCGCCTCCGGAGCGGAGGGATCACCGGGCGTGACGACTCGACCAGCCCCTTCCGTGACTCTGGTCGAGCCGGGGCGCCCGGACCGGTGTGCCGGGTGCGGGACGTGAGTGATGACACATCCCGCGACGACACGGCGCAAGCAGGGCATGCGGGCGAGCAGTATGCCCGCATCGCCGGCCGACGGCGGGCCGGCGGGCGTACGGAGGGACTTTTCCGGGTGCGGACATGCCGCAGCGCCCGGCGACATCATCTTCGTCATCGGGCACCGCGGCATTTTCACTGTGCTGTGCGTGTCGAGCGCCGAGCGAGCGGGGCTCCGCCTCGGCTCAGGAGGCGAGTACCTCGTCGAGCAGGGCCTCGGCTTTGTCCTCGTTGGTGTTCTCCGCGAGCGCGAGCTCGCTGACCAGAATCTGGCGCGCCTTGGCGAGCATGCGCTTCTCACCGGCGGAGAGTCCGCGCTCGCGCTCACGACGCCACAGGTCACGCACGACTTCCGCGACCTTGATGACATCGCCCGAGGCGAGCTTCTCCAGGTTTGCCTTGTAGCGACGGGACCAGTTCGTGGGCTCTTCGGCATAAGGTGCGCGCAGCACCTCGAAGACTCGGTCCAGCCCGTCCTGACCGACCACATCGCGCACGCCGACGAACTCCGCATTGTCCGCTGGCACACGTACCGTCAGATCACCCTGGGCGACCTTCAGCACCAAGTAGGTCTTGTCCACGCCTTTGATCTGGCGAGTTTCGATAGCCTCGATCAGCGCGGCCCCGTGATGGGGATAGACCACGGTGTCGCCAACCTTGAACGTCATGTGACAGGTACCCCTTCCGTGGCTATCCAGGGTAACACGGATACGGCGGGTTCTGAATGACGTTTTCGCAGGTCAGGGCCATTCTCGGGGCTTGACAACCGCAACATGAACGTGCATCGGGAGCCGAGCGGAAGCAGGTATTCGCAGGTCGGAGCGGCTCTCCGGGGCGGGAGAAACCCGCACGCTACACGGAGTTGAAGGCCGCCGCGAGCGCCCGAACATCCCCAAATGTCCGGTTCCACATGCTCGACTTCCGCTACTCCGTTCGGTGCCCCGGCGGGGTTCTGGCCGAATCGGGAATTGATCATCACGCGGCCCCCACGAACGGGCCGGTGATCAATTCCCGGAGCGTCGGCGCATTCCCGCACGGAAATGCGGGACCGCCCGGCGGGCGTATGACAGGCGGACCCCGGGTGACACTCCCGGCGGCTAATACGAATGCAGGACGCATCCGCACCGAATGCCGGGGCACCCACGGGAGCGGTCATGAGGAGTCCGCCGCCGCCCTTCCCCCGACCGGACACAGCCCCCCGGTGCCCCGGCGTTCCGGAAAGTCACCGGTCTCCGCCCCTCCCGCGGGGAGCACGCCCCGGGACGGAACCCGCCGCGCGGACACGGCGGTCCGGGCGGGCCGGGCGGACCGCTTCTCGGGGGAACGCGGCCGCTCGGGGGAGGGTCGGGTGCGGTGGGACGGGGACGGCTCGGTAACCTGAGGCCGCTGACAGACACTTAAGGCGGCTTCACCGGTCGCCACGCTCGAGTCCAAGGAGTTGCCGCCGCCGTGAGCAGCAGCCTTCGACGCGGTGCCCTCGCCGCCTCCGCCATCGCGTTCTCGGTCGCCTCGCTCTCCGCGTGCGCGTCCGGCAACAACGCCGAGACCCTCCAGGTCAAGCCGGACAACGCGGCCACGACCGTCGGCGACATCAAGGCCCAGAACGTCGTCGTCATCACCCAGCCCGACCTCGAGTCCACCGGCCCGGCCGTCGTCTCGGCCACGTTCTTCAACGAGGGTTCCACCGACCAGACCCTGGAGTCCGTCACCATCCCGGGCACCGGCAAGACCGCCGAACTGTCCCCCGCCGAGGGCGGCAGCCTGACCGTACCGGCCGGCGGTTCGCTGATCCTGGGCGGCGAGGGCAACGCGTCCGCCGTCCTGCCCAGCAGCCGTGAGGCCGTCCAGGACGGCAACGCGCAGAAGGTCACCTTCACCTTCAGCAAGACCGGCAACGTCTCCCTCCAGGCGTTCGTCCAGCCGGCCGAGGGCTTCTACGCCGAGTGGGGCCCGAGCAAGGTCCCGGCCGCTCCGGAGGCCCCGCAGAAGACCGAGGAGCCGTCCGCGGACGCCCCGGGGTCCACCGAGTCCGCCGCCCCCTCCGGCGGCAGCAGCGACGCTCCGTCGGGCAGCCCGTCCGACGCCGCCTCCGCCAGCCAGCCGGCCGCCGGCTGACCGGCCTCCGCGCCGACAACACAGCACGCCGAAGGGCGGGATCCCGGTGCCGGGACCCCGCCCTTCGGCGTACGCCGTCCGCGGGAGCCGTCGCGCGGCGGCTCTCGGCGGCGCCTCTGCAGTTCTCCGACTCTCTCTGTCTCTCTGTCTTTCTGTCTCTCTACGGGTCTTTCTGTCTCTCTACGGCTCGAACTTATAGCCCAGGCCGCGGACCGTCACCAGGTAGCGGGGGGCGCCCGGGTCCGGCTCGATCTTGGCGCGCAACCGCTTGACGTGCACGTCCAGGGTCTTGGTGTCGCCCACGTAGTCGGCGCCCCAGACCCGGTCGATGAGCTGCATCCGGGTCAGCACCCGCCCCGCGTTGCGCAGCAGCATCTCCAGCAGGTCGAACTCCTTCAGCGGCAGGTCGATTTTGGTGCCGTCCACGGTCACCACGTGCCGGTCGACGTCCATCCGGACCGGGCCGGCCTCCAGGGCCGCGGGCGTGACCTCCTCCGGCTCGCCCCGCCGCCGCAGCACGGCACGGATCCGGGCGACCAGCTCCCGTGAGGAGAACGGCTTGGTGACGTAGTCGTCGGCCCCTATCTCCAGGCCGACCACCTTGTCGATCTCGCTGTCCTTGGCGGTCACCATGATGACCGGGACATTGGAGCGGTTGCGCAGCTGGCGGCACACCTCGGTGCCCGGCAGCCCGGGCAGCATCAGGTCGAGGAGCACGAGGTCGGCGCCGTTGCGCTCGAACTCGTCGAGTCCGTCGGGCCCGGTGGTCGCGACGGCGACCTCGAAGCCCTCCTTGCGGAGCATGTACGACAGGGCGTCGGAGAAGGACTCCTCGTCCTCGACGACGAGCACTCGGGTCACGGAAGGACCTCCGGGGAGGGAAGCGTTTCGTACGCGGATGATTCGGAAGTGTGGGGGGTCGAGCGGGACGACATGTGGGGGGACGACTGGAGGGAGGCGGAGCCGGACGGGGCCGGCGGCGCCGGCGGCGCAGTCCCGGGTCCGGTCTCCGGGCGGGCGGGATCGGAGCTCTCGTGGGCTTCGCTGCTGAAGGCTTCTGTTCCGGTTCCGGTTCCGGTTCCGGTTCCGGTCCGGTGGGTGGTGGGGTGCGTGACCGCGTCGCCGGTCTCCTCAGCGGTACCGGCAGCGGTACGTTCCGCCGGGCCGGACGCGGCGTGTTCCTCCGCCGGGCCGGGCGTCCGGGAGACGCGGTCGCGGACGGCGGGGGCCTGGGGCAGGCGCAGGGTGAAGGTGGAGCCCTGCCCCTCGGCGCTCCACACCGTGACGTCACCGCCGTGCGAGGCGGCCACGTGCTTGACGATCGACAGGCCCAGGCCCGTGCCGCCGGTGGCCCGGGAGCGGGCGGGATCGACACGGTAGAAGCGCTCGAAGACGCGCTCCTTGTCCTTCTCGGAGATGCCGATGCCCTGGTCGGTCACCGCGATCTCCACCATCGGACCGCCCGTCCGGGCGACGGACCGGGCCGCTATGCCGACGCGGGTGCGGGCGGGCGAGTAGTTGACGGCGTTCTCGACGAGGTTGCCGAGCGCGGCGGCGAGCTGCCCCCGGTTGCCCCACACCCGCAGGTCGGCCGCGCCGTCCGCGTCGGGTCCGTCCCCGGCCTCACCGGACCCCTCACGGCCGCCCACATTGGTGGCCATGGTGATCTCCTTGGTGCCCGCGGCGTGCCGACAGCGCTCGATGGCCTCGGCGACCAGCTCGGACACCCGGACGGGTTCGGCGTCGTCGAGGGGGTCGTCGTTCTGCACCCGGGACAAGTCGATCAGCTCCTGGACCAGGCTGGTCAGCCGGGTGGCCTCGATCTGCATGCGCCCGGCGAAGCGCTCCACGGCCTCGGGGTCGTCGGAGGCGTCCATGACGGCCTCCGACAGCAGCGACAGGGCGCCGACGGGGGTCTTCAGCTCATGGCTGACGTTGGCGACGAAGTCCCGCCGCACCGCCTCGATGCGGCGGGCCTCGGTGAGGTCCTCGACGAGGAGCAGCACCAGCCGGGCCCCGAGCGGCGCCACCCGCGCGGAGACCGCGAGCGCCTCGCCGCGCCCCGTGCCGCGCCGGGGCAGGTCCAGCTCGACCTGGCGTATCTCGCCGTCGCGCCGGGTGTCGCGGGCCATCCGCAGCATCGGTTCCACGGCCAGCTTCCCGCCCCGCACCAGCCCCAGGGCGTACGCGGCGGAGCTGGCCTTGACCACCTCGTCGGCCTCGTCGAGCACGACGGCGGAGGAGCGCAGCACGGACAGCACGGTGTCCACGCCGCGCGGCAGCACCGGTTCGGTGTGCAGCGAGCTTCGCGTGGGGCGGCGCTGTTCGCGCTCGCTCCAGCGGAACGCCAGCATGGCGATGACACCGGTGAGCACACCGGCGATCGCAGCCGCTGCGGCGACCGCCGCGTCCAGGTCCATGCCTCCAGGTTAGGCATGCTCCGAGCACTCGCCCCAGCCGTCGGAGGGCGACCTCGAACACTCGTCGCCCAGAGTTCACCTCGGAGCCAGGGACGGTTCACGTCCGGTGGTGGAACCGGACGCGTGACGGCCGCACCGTGGGAGCGTGGGGTCCGGACCACCACCGGCGCGGCGTGCGCACCGTCGGCCGCACGGCGGGGCACCCGGCCCCGGACCCTGCAGGAGCCCCGGCTTCTGGCCCCCCTGAGACACGCATGAGAGGAACCCTGATGCGGGACGCGTACCACGAGGAACTGGATTCGATCGGCGACGGTCTGGTGGAGATGGCCCGGCTGGTCGGGTCGGCGATCGGGCGCGCCACGACGGCCATCCTCGACGCCGACCTGAAGCTGGCCGAGAACGTCATCGAGGGCGACCAGAAGGTGGACGAGCTCCAGCACGAACTGGAGGCGCGGGCCATCACCCTGCTGGCCCGGCAGCAGCCGGTCGCCACCGACCTGCGCATCGTCGTCACGTCGCTGCGCATGTCGGCGGACCTGGAGCGCTCCGGCGACCTCGCCCAGCACGTGGCGAAGCTGGCGCGGCTGCGGTACCCGGCGCGCGCGGTGCCGCGCGACCTGCACGCCACCATCCTGGAGATGGGCCAGCTCGCGCAGCGCCTGATGGCGAAGGCCGGCGAGGTGATCATCACCAAGGACGTCGACCTGGCGCTGCAGCTGGAGACGGACGACGACGCGATGGACCTGCTGCACCGCACGCTCTTCCAGCACCTGATGGACGACCGCTGGAAGCACGGCATCGAGACGGCCGTGGACGTCACCCTGCTCGGCCGCTACTACGAGCGCTTCGCCGACCACGCGGTCTCGGTCGCCAAGCGGGTCGTCTACCTGGTCACGGGCGAACACGCGGACGAGATCCAGTCCGACCTCCAGCCGGAGATCCAGCCGGCCCCGGGGACGGACGGGGCCTGAGCGCGTCCGGCGCCTGACGCGGGAACGCGCCGGGCCGCCACCGCCACCTGATGCCCGCGTCCGTGACCATGTCCATGTCCATGTCCATGTCCGTATCCGCATGCCCTTCCGTGTCCGTGTCCTGACGGCGCGAAAGGGGCGAGGCAGGGGCTCACCGGTGCCGGCCGGGCGCGCGTGAGCCTCAGTGCGCCGTTGATGCGCCCGGCCGGACGGGCATCCAATGGGCACAGGCACCAGTCTCGAGGAGGGACCCATGGCCGAAACCCCCGGCACGACACCCGACCCCACGCAGGAGCGCGAGACCGAGCAGCCCGCCGAGATCAGGAACCTGACCCTGATCGCCGCGTGCGGCTGCGGCTCCGGCTGCGGCTGCGGGTGCCAGTCGGGCAACCCCTGCCAGTGCGGCTGAGGCCGTAGTCCCACGACAGTCCCAAGTCCCACGACAGTCCCATGACGCGGTCCGCGCGGTCCGGCCGGGCGGGGCCGGCGGGCCGGTGCCTCTCAAGGGGCGCCGACCTCCGGCTTCCGCAGGACCGGACCGCCCGGACCCGCGCGGTCGCCGTCCGGCTCCGGGGCCGCGCCGGGGCCCTCCGCCGTCGCCGCGGGGCCCTCTTCGGGCACCCGCCGCATCAGCAGCGCGTACCCGAGTCCGGCCACGGTGCCGATGGCGGCGCAGGTGCCCCACAGCCACTCGGCTCCGAAGCGGTCGATGACGAAGCCCGACATCAGCGGGGCGACGAGCGAGGCGACGGCCCAGGACATGGTGTACATGCCCTGGTAGCGCCCCCGCCCGTGCAGCGGCGACAGCCGTACGACGAGACCGGTCTGGGTCGGCGCGTTGACGATCTCGGCGAGCGTCCACACGCAGACGGTGAGCGCGAAGACGCCGACCGACCCGGCGAAGGCGGTCAGCCCGAAGCCGTATCCGGCGAGCAGGGACGAGATCACGAGCAGCCGGCCGGGATCACGGTGCTCGATGAACCGGGTAACCGGGATCTGCAGCACCACGATGAGCACCCCGTTGACGGCGATCGCCATGCCGTAGTCGGCCGGGGTGAAGCCGGCCGCTCCCATGGCGACGGGAAGGCCCACCGACCCCTGCATGAAAATCAGCGCGATGAGGAACGACAGCCCGACGACGCCCATGAACCGCCCGTCGCGCAGCACGGTCCCCAGGCCCACGGACTCCTCGGGTGCGGCCCCCTCGGAGCGCACCGGCCGGGACTCGGGGATCTTCACGAAGACGACGACGGCGCAGGCCATGGTCATCACCGCTTCGAGCAGGAACCCGGCGAGGTAGCTGTACTCGGCGATGAAACCGGCGGCCATGGCGGAGACCGCGAACCCGAGGTTGATGGCCCAGTAGTTGAGGGAGAAGGCGCGGATACGGTCCTCGGGCCGGACGATGTCCGCCATCATCGCCTGGACGGCGGGCCGGGAGGCGTTGCTGGCCATGCCGACGAGGAAGGCGACCCCGGCGATGGCGACGGGGTGGTACACGAAGCCGAGCAGGGCCACCGACACGGCGGTGGAGGACTGGGCGACGAGCAGCGTGGGCCTCCGGCCGAGCCGGTCGGTCATCACCCCGGCGCCCAGCGAGGACACCACGCCGCCGAGCCCGTGCAGCGCGGCGACCAGGCCGGCGTAGGTGGCGGAGTAGCCCCGGTCGAGCGTGAGGTAGAGCGCCATGAAGGTGGCGACGAAGCCGCCGAGCCGGTTCACGAGGGTGCTGGTCCACAGCCACCAGAACGCCGGGGGCAGCCCCGACAGGGTCTCCCTGAGCGCGAGCCGCGCACGCACGACGGATGACATGGAACCCCCCGGATGACCGGCGCCCCGCCCGGAGCGCACCGACAGCCCGGAGATGTAAGTACCCCAGGCCGGCGCCACACCTTACGAACGGGGGGCGCCGCCGAACCACCCGATTAACAGATCCCGTCAACCGTCCGCTGTGCGGGCGGGGCGCGCGGCTCGCGCGGGCCTTCGATTACGCTCGGCCTCATGGCCGACGCACCGTACAAGCTGATCCTCCTCCGCCACGGCGAGAGCGAGTGGAACGAGAAGAACCTGTTCACCGGCTGGGTGGACGTCAACCTCACCCCGAAGGGCGAGAAGGAGGCGACGCGCGGCGGCGAGCTGCTGAAGGAAGCCGGCCTGCTGCCCGACGTGCTCCACACCTCGCTCCAGAAGCGCGCGATCCGCACCGCCCAGCTGGCACTGGAGTCCGCCGACCGCCTGTGGATCCCGGTCAGCCGCAGCTGGCGCCTGAACGAGCGTCACTACGGCGCCCTCCAGGGCAAGGACAAGGCGCAGACGCTCGCGGAGTTCGGCGAGGAGCAGTTCATGCTCTGGCGCCGCTCCTACGACACCCCGCCGCCCCCGCTCGCCAACGACGCCGAGTACTCCCAGTTCTCCGACCCGCGCTACGCGACCCTCCCGCCGGAGCTGCGCCCGCAGACGGAGTGCCTCAAGGACGTCGTCGTCCGCATGCTGCCGTACTGGTTCGACAACATCGTCCCGGACCTCCTCACCGGCCGCACGGTCCTCGTCGCCGCCCACGGCAACAGCCTGCGCGCCCTGGTCAAGCACCTGGACGGCATCTCGGACGCCGACATCGCGGGCCTCAACATCCCGACGGGCATCCCCCTGCACTACGACCTCGACGCCGACTTCAAGCCGGTCAACCCGGGCGGCACCTACCTCGACCCGGACGCGGCGGCTGCCGCCATCGAGGCGGTCAAGAACCAGGGCAAGAAGAAGTAGGCCCAGTGATCATGCCTCCCACCTGCGCATACGGCGCGGATGGGAGGCATGATCACGGCCTGGGACCACTCTGGGCCCTCAGTCCTCCGGGCCCTGCGGCCGGAGTGCCTGGCCGACAGCCTTCCGGGCACGCTCCCGGCTGCTGGGCATGAGGTGCGCGTACACCTTCAGGGTCAGGCCCGGATCGGAGTGTCCGAGGTACTCGGCAAGGGCCTTGATGCTCTCCCCGGCGTCCAGCAGAACGGACGCGTAGAAGTGCCGCAGGGCGTGCATGCCGTGCTCGCGAGCGGCGGCGTGCTCGCGGCTCTTGGCCCGCGGGATGACGCCGACCTTCGCAAGTGCGGGCTTCCAGTGGTCCTCATTCAGCGACGTACGCCATACGTGGCCACCGTTGGGCCCGCTGAAGATGAGCCGCTTGGTCACGGGCTGGCCGTTCGCGCGCATCCACGGCAACGTGACCTCAACCGGCGGGAAGCGCTCCATGTGCTCTTTGAGCGCTTCCGCCACGGGGTCCGGCAAAGGTACGTCTCGGAGCTTTCCGCCCTTCGGGGGCGCGAACACGGGCTTGCTGAGGCTCAACTTCAGTTGCTGCACCACGTTCAGGGTGCCGCTTTCGAAGTCCAGGTCATCCACGGACAGACCCAGGATCTCGCCCTGCCGCAGGCCGCAGCCGGCACCCACGTCGACCATGGGCCGGAAGCGCTCAACCATGGCAGCCCGCATCGCGAAAACGCGCTCTGGCGGCCAGGGGACGACGCGGCGCGTCCCCAGTTCGGGAGGCGTCACCGTGCGCGAGTTGCAGGGATTGCGGCGCAGGCACCCGTCTTCGACTGCTGCGGAGAGCACGGCGCGGACATTGGAAAAGATCACACGGGCGTACGCGCCGGACATGCCGGACGCTTCGAGCTGCGTCACGAACTCCCGGATGTGACTCGGCTGGAACGACCCGAGCTGACGCGCCCCGATGCGCGGGAAGGCGTGCAGCCTGAGTTGAGAGTCCATCGACGCGCGGGTGTTCGGGTCGCCGCTCTGGCTCGCAAGCCACTTCTCGGCGAACTCCTGGAACGTCGTACGCGACGCGTTCGGGTCGATGAAGTCGCCGCGAGCCACGTCCGCCGTGATGCTGCTCAGCCACTGCTCGGCGAGGCGCTTCTGTCCGTCGGGGAAGGACTTGCCCTTCCGCTTCCCGTCGGGGGTGAAGTAGCGGGCCCGGTAGCGCATGCCCTTGCCGTGGCGTTCGGTCTTGACGCGGATGGTCTTGCCGTTGGCGTCGGTGGTGGTCTTGAACCAACGGTCTTGGATGCTTCCTGCCATCGACAGGCTGTCCCTTCAGAGCGAGTGTTCAGGCGGCGTCGTGGTCGGTCTGCTGCTGGGCCCACGCGTGGACGACGGCGGGGTCGTAGCGCAGGTACTTGCCGATGCGAATTGCGGGCGGCCCGAGCCGCTTGCGGCGCCACGCGTAGACGGTCTCGACACTCGGGAGGCTGAACATCGCGACCAGGTCTTCCGGGGTGAGGTAGCGCTCTGGCAGTCCGCCACGGAGGACGGCGCGAGGGTCGGTCGACTGGTTCCGGGGTGCGGTCATGCCGCCGTCCTTTCGATCGAGTGGTTCGAAGTCGATTCGGGCAGGTCAGGGGTAGACCGTTGCGCGATGGGCACGGCTACCACTCCGCCCGCAGCGCTCGGCGCCAGGTACCGTCCGGTCCGGCCGGCGGGGTGGCTCCGACCGCGTAGCCGCCGCCGTCCAGTCGGACGATGAGCGGGGAGGGCTGACGCGTGTCGGCGCGCATGAGGTCGAAGCAGAACCGGCGGCGGTGCCAGTCCGGCAGGGCCTGCCGGTACAGCCAGTCACGACCCGGCGTGACGGCCGTGACGTCGCGGTGTGACGCGCCCGTGACGCCGGGCGTGACGCAGGTCAGCGCGGGGGCCGCGAACTCGCGCCCCATGGCCCCTCCGAGACGCATGAGGGATTCCACGGGTACTGAGGCGGCGCCCTGCCGGATCGCACGCGAGATCAGCAGCGGCGCCCGCCGCACGGTGACCGCGTCGACCTGGTGCTGCTGGTAGGCAGGCGACAGGTACAGAGCCACGGCCGCTTCGCCCACCGTCATCGGCCGTGAGCGGGCCTCGGAATACCAGAACGACAGGGCGAGCCGGTAGGCGAACTGGCGGCAGGCGTCCACCTCGGGAAACTCGGCACTGTCCAGCGCGGCGAAGTGGTCGATGACTTCGGCGATCCCTGCCGGACCCAGCACACGCACGGCGCCGTTGACGGCGTCATAGAGGGTGTCGGTGTCGGGCACCGGAAGGGTGAGTTCATCGGCGCCCGTCTCGAACAGCGCGGCGGCAGTCTCCTCCGTGGTCAGCTCCAGGCCCCGGATGGGGACCGTGGGGAACGCCTCAGCGGCGCGGCGGCGCTCCCGCCGTGCCAGCGGCACGGCGGGAGCGGCCGGGGCCGTCACGCGGGCGTACAGTGCGCCCAGCGGTCCCGAAGCGGTCATCGGACACCCGCCCGGATGCGCAGGGCGGTGGCCGTCTGGTGAACCGGGCAGTACAGCGTGAAGGACAAGTCCGGGTCCGGGTCGTCGATGTCGACCGTGCCGGTTCCCCCGCACGGGCAGTCGTCCATCGACGCTGCCCCGTTCCGAGTCCGGGCCGTCTCGCTCATCCCGTGCACCCGCACGCTCAGCGCCGCCGCCGCGTTCGCCGCGTCCAGGCGGCGCATGTCCGGGAAGCACTGCTCATGGCGGGCCAACAGGGCGGGCGTCACCATGCCGTCCATCTCCAGCAGGAAGAACCCGTGGAAGAACTCGGCCACCCGCCGCAACTCGGCCGTGCCGAGCCGCTCGGCACCCTGCACGATCCAGGAGCGGACCAGGTCCGGCGTCCCCAGGGTCGTCGGGGTGGCCATGTCCGAGGCGTACAGCGCCACGGTTCGCTCGGGAACCGTCAGGCCGGACACGTCCACGCTGGTGAAAGTGGGTGCCATCATGCCTGCACCCCCTGCACGGCGCTCAGCGCACCCGTCAGGCTTTCCACCAAGGCTTCGAGGGCGTTGACGCGCTCTCGCAGGCTCTTGACCGTCTGGGACTGCCGGGGACGGTCGAACCCCAGCGCTTCCGGTGTGGTCTGGTAGGCGGCACACAACAGGGCCCGGTACGTCTCGTTCGGGCGGCTCCCGCCGTGCTCCCAGCGCGAGAGCTGCACCTTCAGTGACGATTCCGCCGCGATCTGCCAGTCCCAGGCGTCGGCCAGCAGAACCAGGGCGCGAACCGCCTTCTCCTGCGACCACCCCCGGGCCACTCGCGCACGCCCTAACGGCGTGTCCGCCGCCCTCAGTGTCTGCGGCTGCTGCGGTGCCGGACCTTCAACGGTCACGGTCATCTCAGGCATCATGGAGATACCCCTTCGAGGGTCAGAGAGCGGCGGCTTTGCTTGGCCGCGAGCGCCGCTCTTGGGCTTGGGCCCTGGCGGGCCCGGTGCGCTAACACCGGATAACCCGCCGGGGCCTTCGTGTTTCCGCAGGCAGTGCAGTTGCGCCACCTGCTCAACTTGTTGGTACAAGTTGCTAACTGTGATGCTGCCCTCACCGGACGCCAAGCGTCAAGGGGTTCACGCCCACATGTACCAACAAGTTGAGCGAGTGCGTCATGATGGACCCATGAGCAAGCAGCCGAAGTACCACCAGGTGGCCGATGTCCTGCGCCGTGACATCGTCGGCGGCACATACCCGCCGGGGGCGCGTCTGCCTTCAGAAAGCGAGCTTCAGGAGCGGTTCAGCGCGTCCAGGAACACCGTTCGGGCTGGGTTGAAGCTGCTGGCAAGTGAAGGGCTGATCTCGTCGAGTCAGGGACTCGGCTACGAGGTACGGAAGCACGAGGTGTTCCAGTTGAACGCCTCACGCTTCGAGAATCTGACGTTCCCGCAGAACGGCGACTCGTACACGACGGACGTGACGAACGCAGGGCGCCGGCCGCACCAGACCTTCCGTGTCGAGATGACGACGGCGCCGCAGTACGTGGCCGAGCGGCTGGAGGTGGAGGCGGGCGCTACAGCGGTCCTTCGCTTCTGCCACCGGTTCGTGGATGACGTTCCGTGGTCGACGCAGGCGACGCACTATCCGGAGTGGCTTGTGACCAAGGCTCCAAGGCTCACAGAGCCTGGCGACATTGCCGAGGGAACCACCCGCTACATGGCAAGCCTGGGAATCGAGCAGATCGGGTACTTCGACGAGATCGCCGCTCGTATGCCTACGCCGGATGAGGCCCGCCTTCTGGAGATCGGAGCAGGGGTTCCGGTCTTGCTGTGGACGCGAACGGGTTACTCACAGGAGCGACCGATCAGGTGCACGGTCACCACCTTCAGGGCGGACTTGAACCGGATGAACTACGAGATCGGCGACCTGTCCGCCAGAAGCGAGAACGAACCTCAGTGAAGATCACCCTTGCCCTGCCAGAGGACCTGCCCAAGCTGCTTGCCTTCCGACAGGAGGCGGCTTCCTGGCTCAGCGAACTCGGTTCCGATCAGTGGAGCCGCCCTTACCCGGCTGACCGTCTGTTGGCCGCGATCGAAGCGGGCACCGTGTTCATGGTGCGCGACAGAGGGGCGACCGCGGCCACCATCACACTCACACCTGATGCCGAGGAAGGGCTGTGGACTGAGCAAGAACTCAGCGAGCCCTCGTGGTTCGTCAACAAGCTCACGGTGGCTCGCACGCACGCGGGGCAGAACCTCGGTGGACGACTTCTCGACTGGGCAGGGGACAGAGCTTTCAGGGCTTCCGTGAAGTGGCTCAGGCTCGATGCCTGGACGACGAACGAAGCACTACAGCGCTACTACCTCCGTCAGGGTTTTGAGCACGTGCGCACTGTCCGGGAAGGCGTCGCCGTGAACGGCGGCCCTCGGGTCTCCGGGTGGCTGGCCCAGCGTGCAGCCCAACCGGCTGACCACGGCTTTGTGGACGAGACGCCCGGCCCGGCCTGAGAGACCGTGCGCGCTCTCGGGCAGAAGGGCAATGGGGACCGCCCTTCGGGCGCCTCAGCAAGATGGGCCCTCTGGATCGTGGGCGACTCAGGGATGCCGGTCGCTGGCGCTGCGTCTGTCCGAGGTTCGGATTTCTGCGTCATGTGCGCCATCTACGTCATGCGGACGCCTGACCTGCGCTTTCCCCATGACGCACGGTTGAGGGTGCGTCATGCGCTGCGTCATGCCCTGCGTCACCCATGACGCACATGACGCGGCATGACGCGGGCGCAGTGGTCTGCGTCATGCTCCAATCCGCAGGTCAGGGGTCGTTTCCTCACCCGCATGACGCGCATGACGCAGGATTTCCTTCTTAGGAAAAGAGGGCGGGGCTCTGTTGTAGTACAAGCGCCTGCGCGGCGGCTCAGGGGAGACTCGCCGTCTCATGGTGGCTGTGCCTGTCCTAGGGTCGGATTTCTGCGTCACCGCGTCACCTGCGTCACCAAAGCTGTCTGACCTGTGGTTTTCGGGTGACGCAGAACCTTGGAGGTGCGTCATCGGTGACGCAGGCGCGCGTCACCGATGACGCAGGTGACGCAGGAGCCGCAGTCTGCGTCACCTCTATTCATGCAGGTCAGGCGGCGTCCGGTGACGCAGTGACGCAGGTGACGCAGGTTTTCCCTCTTAGGACAAGAGAGAGGGTGTCTGCTGTAGTACGCGCTCAAGCGCTAAAGAACGAGCCGCTTCGCGGCGCGACCGTCGCACGGTGGCTGTCGCCACCGAAGAACAAGAAGAGCACCGCCGGGCCGTGGTGCTCCTCTTGCGTGTCTGCCCGCGCTCACCAGCACCGGCAATCCCGGAGGGTGGGCCGACACAGCAGGCCCACTGCCGCTCGCAGGGCCGCCGGCGGCGGGAGCTCCCGCGGCGCTGAGGCGCCCGAAGGTCGCCCGCCCGCAGGGCGGTCCCCATTGCTCTTCGCTCGTAAGCGGAATCCGTGACGGCGCCCGTCAGGGAGGCAGATACACCCCCTGCTGGAACCTCTCAGAGTGGGTTTCCGTAGGGCCTTCCCTACACGCCTCCCCGCCTCCCTGATCCTTGATCTACACAGGTCAGATACGGGGAGGCACCTCAGGGAGGCACTCAGGGAGAACTCCCTGACTCCCTGGCGCCTCCCCCGCTGCCTCCCCACGAAAACGGAATGCGCGCGGACGCTGGCCGACCGATCCAGCAGTGGTTCTCCGTCTATGCGATGAAGTCCACGTCGATCAGCCCACGAGCGACAACTAGGACGCGACCACAACGGGCCCACTCTGGGCCCACTCTGGGCCCTCCGAGGACGACCGGAGGCGACCAACAACGACCAATAACCACCCCTCAGCCGCAGGTCAGTCGGGATGCGTGGCTCGCTGACCAGGGGCAAAGAATGGGCCCGCCAGACCCAGGGCAAGAAGAAGTAGGCCCGCACGAGTAAGCCCCCTGGCTGCAGGTTCTCCGCGGGCAGGGGGCTTGTCGCTTGTCCGGCGATTTCGGCGCGCGGCCCGGTGAACAGGAGCCGCTTCCCGCACGAGAGAGGCTGGGCTGCCGGAGGACCGCCGGTGACCGCCTTACCCGCCTGGCCTGTCCGAGGTGCCGGATAGCCTGCCGGAATGAGTGATGTGACGTGGGACGCCCTGGCGGCGACGGGTCTTCAGGAAGTGCGGCGCCGTGCGGCCGTCGTGCACGACGTGGTCGGTGCCGAGCCGGTGGCGGTGCCCGGGGCACAGCGCCTGGCCTGGAACGACGGGGCTGGTCAGTCCACGGTCTGGTACTTCACGGAGGACGGGCGCGCGCTGCTGCTGACGTTCGACCACGAGTCTGACCTGAATCTGTATGCGGAGGAGGACTTCGCCCTCCAGGAGTCCTTCTTCGAGGGCGTCCCCGCGTCTCTTGTCGCCCTGCTCCGCGACCGCCCGGAGAACTACGAGTCGCTGAACCTCACCGACCCGGACACGAAGCGGACGATCCACTACGCGGGTGGGGTGTTCTGGTACGACGGCTCGCGCTGGCACATTGCCGACGGGGTGGCTGAGCACTGCCGGCAGGAGGGCCTGGACCTCTTCCGCGAGTCCGGCTTCGACTACTGCCTGAAGGTCTACCGCTTCGGCCAGAGCTTCACCCCGGAGACGTTCGTGGCGCTTCGCGACGAGCGCGGCCGGTACGAGGACGAGGAGGAGAAGGAAGCGGACCTGGCCCGCCTCCGGGACATCTTCGCCCGCCACGACTAGGCCTGCCGTGGCAGCCCCGGGAATCTTCCTGCGGGACTCCCGGCGGCTGTCGTCGCCTGCCGGTCGGGCAGGCGTCCCCGCCGAGCGCTTGACCTTACCCTCAGGGGCAAGGTTTAGCGTTCTTCGAGGTGAGAGGCATGCGGATCGGCGAGCTGGCCCGGCGAGCAGGTGTGACGACCAAGGCGGTGCGCTACTACGAATCGCTGGGGCTGCTCGCGCCGGTGCGGCTGGCCAACGGCTATAGGGACTACGACGAGCACGACGTACGGCTCACGCAGGAGATCCGGGCGCTGTGCCGCCTCGGCATCTCGGTAGAGGCGACACGGCCTTTCCTGGAATGCCTGGCTTTGGGGCACCGGCACGCGGACGACTGCCCGGCCGCGATGGCCGGGTACCGGGACGCCATTCATGAGCTCACGCAGCGGATCGACGGCCTCACCGCCCGCCGGGCGGTGCTGGTGGCGCAGCTGCAGGAGGCCGCTCACCGCAACAGCCGCTTCCCATCGGCCAACAACGGGGAGGAACCGATGACCAACTACACCAGCTTGCCTGCCGATCTGCCCGTTCCCGAGGACGACGGCGCTGCCGCCCACCTGCGCGGGGCGAGGATGCCGCAGCTGAACCTCCGTGCCACCGACGGCACCACCGTCAGCCTCGAGGCGCTGGGTGCAGGTCGCACTGTGCTCTACATCTACCCGTTGACCGGCCGTCCCGGCACCGATCTGCCCGAGGGCTGGGACTCCATCCCCGGCGCCCGTGGCTGTACCGCCGAGGCATGCGGCTTCCGCGACCACCACCAGGACCTGCTCGCGGCCGGCGCGGCCCAGGTGTACGGCCTTTCCAGCCAGGACAGCGACTACCAGCGTGAGGTCACCGAGCGGCTCCGCCTCCCGTACCAGATGCTGTCCGACCCCACACGGAGCCTGGCCCGGGCACTGGACCTTCCGACATTCACCACAAGCGGGCTGACGCTGTACAAGCGGCTCACGCTGATCATCAAGGACGACGTGATCGAGCACGTCTTCTACCCGATCTTCCCGCCGGACAAGCACGCCGGCCAAGTCCTGGCCTGGCTGCGGGAGAACCCCGACCGGCTCTGACGCGCGCCCGGCTAGGATTCCCGCCGGGCGTAGCCGTAGCGCAGAGGTTGTCGCGCGCGGTCTCCAAAACCGCGAGGACGCCGGTTCGAATCCGGTCGGTTACGTCCGTCCCGCCTGACGGCCAACTGGGCGCCGCGACCGGGGTGGTGGTCTGCGTCGGGGTGGGGTTCGCTCCGGCGCTGCACTCCTTCGACCCGTTCCTGGTGGCCGCGCTGCTGGCCACGGCGGGGCTGGTGGCCGGTGGGGCCGTGGCCCTGCGCATGCCCGAGCCCGGTCCCGGCCGCGAAGGGGCAGGAGCAACGGACCGGGTGCCACGTCACCCTGTCGTCCCGTCGGGTACCGTCTCGGAATCCAGGCGGCACAGCCCGGCGGGCCCCTACAGACGCCGAACCGCTGGGGCCCGGCGTGCCCGCGTCCGCTGGGCCCGCCGGGCGCTCGCTGGGTCACCCCCTCGCTGTGGGTGGTGTGCGCAGCCTGCGGTTCAGCCATACGTATGCTGCAAGCGTCAGTGCGACGCGTGCCATGAGTTCGGTCCACAACGGCCAGGCTCCGACGGCGGCTTGTGCGGGCCCGAGCACCGCGCACAGCAGGACGAAGGTGAGCGTGCCCGCCACCGCCAGGGCGAGGACGTAGTCGGTGCGTGCCGTGCGGTGGCGGCCCAGCCGGGTTCCCAGGAGGCCCGAGGGGATCTGGACCAGGCCGTGGAAGCACACGCAGCCCAGGGCGGGGAGCAGGAGCACGAGACCGGGCATGTCCGCCGTGGGATCGCCGGCATGCGTCACGTCGTTGTCGTAGGCGGAGGCATAACCGTCCAGGGCCCAGGTCGGTGGCAGCAGGAAGGTGAGGAGCAGCAGCGCCCCGCTCAGGTGCATGGCGGCGAGGTGGACGGCCGTGCCCTGCACGATCCTCTTCGCACGGCTCCCCGGGGCAGCGGTCCGTGATGGCCTGGCTGTGTCCATGTTCCCCCTCGGTCTGCCCGCCCGTCGCCCGGTCGCGGCGTCGGCAGAACGGTACGCCTCGCCGTACGGCGAGCAACGCAACCCTGCGACGCTCGTGAGCGCGGGTGTCCCCGGGCTCCGGTCCCCCTCCCCGATCCCTGCTCGCCCTCGGCCACTTCCCGGTGGCCGGGCACCCGTATGGTGGTGGTCTCCCAGGGAAAGGGGGCTGGGTGAACGGCAATCCGCTGTATCACTGGGTGGCCCTGGCGGTGAACACGGTGCTCATGCTGCCGTTCTCGGTAGCGGTTCTGGCGGGGTGGACGCCGTCCTGGGTACCGCTCAGGAAGCGGGCCGGTATGCGACTGCGTGCCTACGGCATCCTCTGCTTCTACGGGGTCGTCCTCGTCAACGGCCTCCCCAGGATCGCCGACGCCTCCTTGGACACGGTGATGAACTGGATGAACGTGGGCTTCGGGTTCATCGCGGCCGCCTGCGTCGTGTTCCTTCTCGCCGAGCGCAGGGATGCCGAACACCGCCGTCGCCGGGAGGAGCTCGCCGCCTGTGAGTGACCCGGACTCATGAGCCGCTGAGCACCACCAGTTGCCGTGTCGCCCGCGTCATCGCCACGTACCGGTCCACCGCCCCCGCGATGTCCGTGCCGTCGGCGCGGGAACGGTCCGTGTCCCCGGTGGGGTCCGCGCCGAAGTTCTGCGGGTCGACGAGGACGACCAGGTCGAACTCGAGGCCCTTGGACAGCTCCGGGGGCAAGGAGCGGACGCGGTCGGACGTGGGCCGGTGGGCGGGGGCGCCGATGACGCAGGCGGTGCCCTCGGGGTGGGCCGTGAGCCAGGCGTTCAGGGTGTCGTCCAGGTCGGCGGCGCTGCCGTGGGTGACGGGGATGCCCGTGCTGCGGACGGAGGTCGGCACGTTGGCGTCCGGGAGCACGGCGCGGATGACCGGCTCCGCCTCCGTCATGATCTCCTCCGGGGTGCGGTAGTTGACGGTGAGGGAGGCCAGGCGGACGCGGTGCAGGCCGACGCGTTCGAGGCGTTCCTGCCAGGTCTCCGTGAAGCCGTGCCGGGCCTGGGCCCGGTCGCCGACGACGGTGAAGCTGTGGGACGGGCAGCGCAGCAGCAGCATCTGCCATTCGGCGTCGGTGAGTTCCTGGGCCTCGTCCACGACGATGTGCGCGAAGGGGCCGGCCAGCAGGTCGGGGTCGGCGGTGCCCAGTTCGGACGTGTCGACCATGCTCGCCTCGGCGCCCTCTCCGCGCAGCATGATGACGAGGCCCTCGCCGTCGTCCATGTCGGCGCCGGAGTGGGCGGTGGCCTCGATGAGGTTGTCGACGACCTGGGTCATGCGCTCGCGCTGGGCGGCGAGGACGGCTTCCTGGCGGCGGGCGCGGCGCGCCGAGTCGGGGTCGCCGAGCCGGTTCCGGGCCGCGTCCAGGAGGGGCAGGTCGGACACGGTCCAGGCGCGGGGGTCGGCGCGCTGGAGCCTTTTCACCTCGTCCGGGCCGAGCCACGGGGCGCACAGGCGCAGGTAGGCCGGTACCGACCAGAGGTCGGAGACGAGGTCGGCCGCGTCGAGCAGGGGCCAGGCGTTGTTGAGGGCGGTGTTCAGTTCCCTGTTCTGCCGGAGCGCCTTGCGCAGCAGTTCCGGGGAGACCTCGCCGCCCCGGTCCGGGTCGTCGCCCGCGGAGGCGTCGAGGTCGTGCTGGTCGACGATGATCGTGAACAGCTCGTCCCGGATCTGCTCGCGGGCCTCGTTGTGCGGGGTGCCCGGCTCCACCGCGGCGAAGGCGGCGGCCCAGTCGGCGGGGCTCAGCCGGACCTCGGACCAGGGCGTCGTCACCGTCAGGGCCTCGGCGGGCGGGTCCTCGTAGAAGCGGACGGCGGTCTCGATCGCCCGCACCATGTCCGCGGACGCCTTCAGCCGCGCCACCTCCGGGTCGGTCTCGGGCAGCGCGTCGGCCCCCTCCTCCACCAGGTCCCGCAGGATGCAGGTCTGCACGCCCTCCTCGCCGAGACTGGGCAGCACGTCGGACACGTAGTCCAGGTACGGCCGGTGCGGGCCCACGAACAGCACGCCGCCCCGGCGCCGGCCCAGCCGGGGGTCGGAGTGCAGAAGGTAGGCGGAACGGTGCAGGGCGACCACGGTCTTCCCCGTTCCCGGCCCGCCGTCGACGACGAGGGCGCCCCGCGAATCCGCACGGATCACGGCGTCCTGGTCGGCCTGGATGGTGCCGAGCACGTCCCGCATCCGGGGTGAGCGGGTGTCGCCCAGGCTCGCGATGAACGCGGACTGGTCGTCGAGGGCGGCGGCGTGACCGGTGAGGCCGTCCGCCGTGAACACCTCGTCCCAGTAGTCACTGACCCGGCCACCGGACCAGCGGTACCTGCGACGGCTCGCCAGCCCCATCGGGTTGGCGTGGGTGGCCCCGAAGAACGGTTCGGCCGCAGGGCTGCGCCAGTCGACGAGGAGCCGCCGGCCGGTGCTGTCGGTCAGGCCGAGTCGGCCCACGTAGACGGGGTCGCTGCCGTCGTCGGCGACCATGCGCCCGAGGCACAGGTCGAGGCCGAAGCGGCGCAGTGCGCGCAGCCGCGCGGTCAGGCGGTGGATCTCGGCGTCCCGGTCCATGGCGTGCCGGCCCAGTCCGCCGGGTGCCCTGCGTTCGGCGTCCAGGCGCGCGGTCAGCTCGGCGATCGTCTCCTCCAGACAGGCCGCGATCGCCGCGAAGTGCGCCTCGTCGGCCGCGATCAGTGCGGGGTCGGCTTTGGCGGCGAGCCGTTCCGGCAGGTCGAAGGCGCCGGCGGCCTCGGCCGCGCCGTATCCGGACAGCATCGTACTCATAACGCGAATCACCCTTTTCCGCAGCTTTCTGGCTCCGGCCGGAAATTCTGCGGCACGAGGGGGGCCTTGCCGCAAGCCCCCCAGTGCGCTATACGTTGAGAGTGGCGAGGAGTGGGTGACCAGCCGTACGTCGCCGGTCCGGCCCTCCACCTCACGTCCCGGCCTCCCGGCCTCCCGAGCCCGGAGCGTCCCGCCTCACGCGTCGCGTTCTCACGCCACCCCTCCCGTGCGCCCGGCACACTGCGAGCCGTTCTGTCACGGCTTTTGCCATGAACACCACGTTCGGGTGAACAGCCCCTTTGAGGTGCAACCGCACATTCCCTCCGCAGGTCGCACATGCCACAGACACGCACGTCCTTCGAGGGAAGACGCATGAGCCACCAGTACCCCCAGCAGCCGCAGCAGCCCCACCAGCCCCAGCCTCAGCCCGGATACGGCCATCCCCAGCCGTTCGGGCCGGGGGCGCCGATGCCGCAGCCTCCGAAGAAGCGCAGCGTCGGCAAGATCGCCGGTCTCGGCTGCGCCGGCCTGCTGGCCTTCTCCGTCCTCATCGCGGTGGTGGCCGGCGGCGGCAGCGACGACCCCGCCGACACCGGCAGCAGGGACAAGGCCGTCGCCGCCGACGACAAGCCGGGGGCCAAGGACAAGGAGAAGGACAAGGAAAAGGACGAGCCCAAGGAGGCCAAGACGCAGGCGGAGGAGTTCCAGGACTGTGTCGAGAAGTCCGGCACGGCGGGAGAGAAGGCCGCCGTCGAGCACGTCACCAAGGTGACCGGAGCCGACAAGCGCAACGACCTCCTCGACTCCGCCGAGGTCTTCACCGACTTCACCGGCGGACTGCTCGGCCCCCACCAGGGCGAGGGCAAGCTGATCGCCTCCGCGTTCGCCTCCTGCTACGAGTCCGACAACGGCCTCGTCTCGGTCTACGACGAGGCCGGCGAACTCCTCGCCAACGGCAACTACTGAGAGGGGCAGGCCGATACGGGCGGGCCGACCGGCACCTCCGCCCAGACCGTCTTGCCCACGGTCTCCCGAGGACCCCAGCCCCACCGCCGGGCCAGCGCCGCCACCAGGAGCAGGCCCCGGCCGGACTCGCCCTCGGGGCACGAGGAGGGCGCCGCCACCGGCGGCCTCCTCCCCGCCGCCGCGTCGGCGACCTCGACCCTCACCAGGCCCGCCACCTCGTCGCGTTCGAGCCCGAGCCGGAAGTCACGGCCAGGGACACTGCCGTGCCGCACGGCGTTCGCGGCGAGCTCCGCGACGACCAGCGCCACCGCGCAGGCCGCGTCCGACTCCGGTGAGTAGCCCCACTCCTCCATGCGCCGCGCGGCGAGACGCCGGGCGAGGCGCGCACCGCGCGGCGTCGAGGGCAACTGCGTGGAGAGGGCGCCGCGTTCGACGCCTTCTGTGGTTCCTGCCGACACGGGCTGTCCGTCCTTGTGCTCCAGGGTGACACCATCCGGACGCCCCGCGAAGTGAGCGGGTCGTCACGTTCCGTGCACAAGAGTGGCCGCCGCGCCCTACGCTCGAAAGGGGACGCAGCCTTACCTTTCGGCTCGTAAGGAACGGAAGTGACGCCTTGGCCAAAGGAATTGACCCGGGTACGTCCATGGCCGCGCTGTTCGGCTCCCGGGTGCGCAAGCTCCGCACGGCGGCGGGCCTGACGCAGGCCGAACTCGGGGCACTGACCCACGTGGTGAGCACCCGCATCACCCAGATCGAACGGGCCTCCGGGGCCCGCCCGACACTGGAGCTGACGCGGGCACTGGATGCGGCACTGGAAGCCGATGGGCTGCTGGTCGACCTGTGGCCCTACGTGTACCGGGAGGCGTTCCCGGACTGGTCACGGGCGTTCATCGAACTCTCCGAACGGGCGAAGGTCATCGACCAGTACGCCGCGCACGTCGTCCCCGGCCTTCTGCAGACCGAGGCCTACGCCCGGGCGGTACTGGGTCTCGACGTCATGCTCAGTGGCGAGCATCAGTTGGAGGAGCGAGTGGCGGCACGCATGGTGCGCCAGGAGCGCCTTGCGTCCCCGGATCGACCGGCCTTGTGGGTCATCCTGGACGAGGCCGTGTTGCGCCGCCCGGTGGGCGGGTCGGTCGTGATGCGGGAGCAGATGCAACGCCTTCTCGATGCGGCCACTCAGCTCCGTCTCAGAATCCAGGTACTGCCCTTCGACCAGGGCGGGCATGAATCAATGGGCGGTTCCCTGACGCTTCTGGCTCTGCCGGACGGCTCGGAGGCCGCCTATACCGAGGGCTCCGACTACGGCCAACTCATCGAAGGAACGGACGAGGTCACCCGTTACCGGGTGATTTACGATCGGCTACGGGCGGCAGCCCTGCCCCCGCTCATGTCGCTCGACATGATCCGGTCCGCGATGGAGGGCAACTACCGTGGAGCGAACGTCCCGTCCCGATCTGAACGGCGCAGAGTGGCGCAGGAGCAGCTACAGCAATCAGGCGGGAGGGGACTGCGTCGAGATCGCCGCAGGGGTGCCCGACCTCGCCCCCGTCCGTGACAGCAAAGATGTAAACGGTCACGTACTGGCCTTCCGAACGGAAGCGTGGGCCACGTTCATAGGCGCGCTGAAGACCGCACGTCCGCTGAGCTGAAGCAGCCCGTCGAAGGGAGCCCGCGTGACCCGCACGTCCCGACCCGACCGGAACGGCGCAGGATGGCGCAAGAGCAGCTACAGCAATCAGGAAGGGGGCGACTGCGTCGAGGTGGCCGCAGGGGTCCCCGGCCTCGCCCCCGTCCGTGACAGCAAGGCACCTCACGGCCCCGTACTCACCTTCCGAGCCACCACCTGGGCTGCCTTCATAGGCGAGTTGAAGGCCGGTCGGCACCGGCACTGAGTCGCCCGGGTACCGGTCGCGTCCCGCGATTCCGGCCCGCCGGTTCCTCGTTCGCGAGGGGGCGGTGGGCCGCGCGGCTTCCAAAGAACCGGGGGAAAGAACTACCCGCCCACCCACCCTCCCGGCTGCGTCACCCGTCCGGGTGACCGGCTTGCCCGGGTGGGTCACGGACCGTTACGTTCCCGGCGACGACAGTAATCAGAACGGCCCCCGGGCGGGAGTGGCATCCCGAACGAGGGCCTCACCAAGCAGGAAGACGACCCTTCCCCCATGGCTGACTCGCAGTCTAACGCGCCCTTGCGCGCGGACACCGGACCTTCCACCTCGGGTGTGCTCCACGTACGCACCCGGCTCACCGCCGACTTCACGGTGATGGCCAACGCCCTCGCCCAACGGCGCGGCAGCGCCGTCACGATCGGCGTGGCCGCCTACATCCTGTCCCTGCCCGACGGAGCCCCCGTCAGCATCGCCGCCCTGTGCGGGCACTTCACCGAGGGCGAGATCCTGATCTCGCGCGCGCTGCGGGAGTTGGAGGACGCCGGGTACCTGGAGCGCCGACGCGTCCGCCTGCCCAGCGGCCGGATCCGCACCCGGACGTACTTCTACGACGTACCCGGCGGCCCCCCGGAACCGGACGGGCCGCCCGAACCGCCCACCCCGCCCCGGCCCCGCAGGGCGGCACCTGAAGCCGTCGGCGCAACGGCTGCTTTCCGGCCCGCCGTTCGAGAAGCCGCTCAGCCGGAGGCCGACGAGCCCCACCAGCCCGCGCAGCCTACGCAGCCCCCGGCTTCTCCCCCGCTCTCCGAAGCCGATCCCCGTGCGATCGCCGTCCTTGCCTCCCTCCGCCGGGTCGACCCCCGGCTCGTCCTGTCCGCCGAGGAGGCGGCCCGCCTCGCGCCCGCCGTCACGCAGTGGCTGGCCGCGGGTGTGGGACCGTCCGGCATCACCGAGCGGCTGACCGCGGGACTCCCCGACCACTTCCGCACCCGCCCGGCAGGCGTCCTCGCCTTCCGGCTCCGGGAGACGCCGCTGCCCGAGCCGGTGCGGCCGGCTCACCCCGTGGAACGCCCCACGGCCGTCCTGCCGTTCCAGACCTGCGACGGCTGTGAACGGGCCTTCCGGTCCCCCGCCCCGGGCCGCTGCCGCGACTGCCGTCCGGCGGCGGCCGCACCGGCGGAGGCCTTCCGTGCGGCGGGGTGAGCGCGTGCTCGTGGCGGGGTGTGCCCCGGGCGGGGCGAGGGCACGCCACCCGGCGGCCCGCCGCCGTCACCCGACGAGCACTCCCTGGAGCACCACGAGTATGGTTTCTTGTATGGCGACCAAGAAGGTGACCGTGACGATCCCCGAGGAGCTCCTGGAGGAGATCCGCGGGGAGACCGGCGAGCGGGGGCTGTCCGCCTACGTCGCCGACGCCCTGCGGCTCAAGCGGGACCGCGACCGGCTCGTGGAGCTGGTCGGCTGGCTCCAGGAGGAGCACGGTGCGGTGACGGACGAGGAGCGGGCGGCGGCCCGTGAGGAGTTGCAGGACCTGGACGCCGAGCACGAGCGCCGTCGGACCGCAGCACGCAAGCCGCACGCGGGGGAAGCCGCGTGAGGAACGGGCGGGGCGGGCAGGAACAGTCGTCGCTGCGCGTCTTCGTCCTCGACTGCGAGGCCCTGTCCCTGGCCGTGCGCGGAGACCGTCGGATGATCGCCCGGCTCGACCTCGCCGCCCGGGGCGAGGCGGAGGTGGTGACCTCTCCCTTGACGCTGATCGAGGCGTACGACGGCCGGACGACCGAGCAACGCTGGGACTGGGTGCTGTCCCGCCTGAAGGTCGCCGACATCGGCCGGGACGAGGCACGCCAGGCCCGACGGCTGCTGGCCGACGCGGCACTGCACGGACACAAACACGCGATCGACGCGGTCCTCGCCGTGGTGGCCCGCCGGCAGCAGGGGCGGGTCACGGTCTTCACGTCGGACGTCGACGACCTGGAGAGACTGGTCCCGGACACGGTCGTCGTCGTCAAGGTGTGAGGGCGCGCGGCTCACGGATGCATCCGCGCCCCCTTGAGGACCTTGTCGACCGCGTTCCTCGGGCCGTGCACCGCGAGGCCGACGAGGTCCAGGTCGGCGGTGCCGACGGCGCGGACCGCCGCGCGGTTGGCCTCGTCGTGGCCGGTGGCGAACAGGTCGCGGGTGAAGACGGCGCGGGGCAGGGCACGGGCGAGGATGCGGGTGTGGGCGGTGCGCAGCGTCTCCTTCGTGCCCTCGAAGATCAGGACCGGCTGGCGGAACATCGGCAGGTAGCCGACCTGGTCCGCGTCCTCGTAGGGCTCCCCGATCACCTCGGGGAACTGGCTGCCCAGGCCGCTGACCAGGAACGCGGTGACGTTGAGGCGCTGCCAGGTCTCCAGGTCGTCGCGCAGCAGGACGGCGATCTTCGTGTCGAAGCGTGGGGTCGTCATGCCGTTGAGACTGCCGATCGGGGCACGCCGGCGTCTTGTACGTTGTTTGCATGGCCGCAGCGCGCTCCGTGGGGACGTCCGGGGCGACCGTCTCCGCCTGGCGGCCCCGGGTGCCGGGTGTCGTCGAGGTGTTCCACGCGCGTTTCACGGAGTACGCGTATCCGATGCACGTCCACGACGCCTGGACGCTGCTGATCGTGGACTCCGGCGCCGTCCGGTACGACCTGGACCGGCACGAGCACGGCACCCCGCACGACACCGTGTCCCTGCTGCCGCCGCACATCCCCCACAACGGCTCCCCCGCCACCCCGGACGGCTTCCGCAAGCGGGTGCTCTACCTCGACGGCATGCACCTCGGGGACGACCTCATCGGGCCTGCCGTGGACGGCCCCGACCTGCGGGACCCGCTGCTGCGGCGGCGCGTCGGGCAGGTGCACACCGCGCTGGCCCGGCCGGGCGACGAGTTGGAGGCGGAGAGCCGGCTGACGTTCGTCGGGGAGCGGCTGCGCGAGCACCTGCGGTCCCGGGGGCCGGCGCGGACCCCGCTGCGGGACCCGGTCCTCGCCCGGCGCCTGCGGGAGCTGCTCGACGCACGGGTGGTGGAGGGCATCGGGCTGCGCGAGGCGGCCGACGTGCTGTCCGCCCATCCCGCGCACCTCGTACGGGCGTTCAGCGGCGCCTACGGCATCGCACCGCACCAGTACCTGATGTCCCGGCGGGTGGGGCGGGCCCGGCGGCTGCTGCTGGAGGGGCGTGCGCCGAGCGAGGTCGCGGTCGCCACCGGGTTCTACGACCAGGCCCACCTCACCCGGCATTTCCGCAGGCTCGTCGGGGTGACTCCAGGGCGGTACCGGGACGGGGAACGCCCGTAGGGAAGGCCGGGCGGGTGGCCGCTGTGCGAGCGGACCGCCGGCTGGGTACCGCCGCGCCGTCCGGAACCGGGCGCCGGGGGCGTTCGGCTCCGGACGGCGGGGCGGTCGCGGTCACTTCACGTCGACGTAGTCGCCCGCCGCCGTCGCGCCGCCCGTGGTGGCCGTCTGGCCGAACGTCCAGCGCCAGTAGCCGTCCACGGTCGCCTTCACCGTGGTCTTCAGGTTGCCGCTGGAGTTCGCCCGCACCGTCTTGACCGTCGTGTACGTGCTGGTGCCGGCCTTGCGGAACTGCAGCTTGGCCAGCTTGTTGCCGTACCCGGCGTAGGTGCGCTTCGCCCAGTCGGCGCGGGTCAGCTTGCCCGTGACGGTGAGCGTCCTGTTCCTGACGACCGGCTCCGGCGAGGCATTGACCGTGGCGCGGGCCGCGCGCTTGACCTGGAGGGTGCCCGACGTGCTCAGGTACTCGTGGTCGAGTTTGCCCCCCTTCTTCTCCAGGAACGCGACGGCGCCCAGCTTCCAGGTGGTGGCGTCCTTGGCGGAGTCGAGGTTCTCGCGGGGCCGGATGCGCAGGGTGCCCTCGCAGTTCGCGGCGCGCGTACCGTCCTCGTAGCAGGTGATCATGTCGGCGTGGAAGAGCTGGTCGCCCGAGGCCGTGTACGCCTTGGCGGGCGTGGTCCCGTGGTACATGAACGGGTTGGTCGTCGCCGTGCTGATGGTGTACCCGGCGGGCCAGGTCACCCGGTAGCTGATCGTCGGGTACTTGGTGTCGCTGGTGCCCACGACCATGGGCTTGCCCTTGTTCACGACCACGTTCGACACCTTGATGCCGGTGTCGGCGGCGTGGGCGGGCTGTGCGGTGAACGCCCCGAGGGCCAGTGCTCCGGAGAGCGCAGCCACGAGGGCGGATCTGCCTGTGCGCATGCACGTCCTCTTCATGCATGGGACCCCTGTGCTCGGGACCCGGATCGCGGCAGGTTAACAGCCCGGTCCCGCACGCCCGTTCGGACCCCTGACCGACCGGTGCGGCCACCGGGCGGGCGCAGCGGTGGCGGTTCTCGGCGCGTGATCGGCGTATCGGTGAGACGTTATGGGTGAGACGTTGTGGGTGAGACGTTTCGTTGAGGCGTTTTCGTTGAGGCGTTTTCGTTGAGGCGTTTTCGTTGAGGTGTGATCGCTGAGTCGTGATCGCCGAGGCGTGATCGGTGAGGCGTGATCGGTGAGGCGTTCTCGCTGAGGCGCTTCGCTGAGACGTGGACTCGAGGACGCAGTCGGAACGGACGGGCACTCCGGGGAAGAGGTGGATGTGATGGACGAGCGCCCCGCAGGGCCGGAAGGCACCGCGGAGGAGAACCGGAGCGGCACGATCTCCCGTCGCCTGAACTGGCTCCGCGCGGGAGTGATGGGGGCCAACGACGGCATCGTCTCGACCGCGGCGCTGGTCGTCGGCGTGGCCGGCGCCGCGGTGAGCAACAGCGCGTTGCTGGCCTCCGGCATCGCCGCGCTGGCGGCCGGGGCGCTGTCGATGGCGGTGGGCGAGTACGTCTCCGTGTCCAGTCAGCGCGACTCGCAGAAGGCGGAACTGGCCGCCGAACGCCGGCTGCTGAAGGCCAACCCCGCCAGGGAGCTGAAGCAGCTCACGGGACTGATCCAGGAACGCGGCATCGACCCCGACCTCGCCCGGCCCGTGGCCGTGCAGCTGACGAAGAAAGACGCGCTGACCGCGCACGCCCGCCTCCACCTGGGCATCGACCCGCACGAGCTGGTCAATCCGTGGCACGCGGGGCTCTCGTCGATGCTGGCCTTCCTCGTGGGCGGGCTGGTGCCCCTGCTCGCGATCCTGCTCACGCCGCGGTCCGTCGCCGTGCCGTCCACGGTCGGGGCCGTGGTCCTCGCCCTGATGGTGACCGGCTCGGTCTCCGCCCACGTGGGCGGCGCGAGCAAGCGCCGCGCGGTGACGCGGGTCGTCGTGGGCGGGCTGGCGGCCATGGCCGTCACCTACGGCATCGGCCTGCTGGTCGGCTCGCAGATCTGACCGGGCGCGTGCCCTTCGTACGGGCGGGGCGGGCGCGGGTGTATGCGCGGGGCGGGCGCGGATGTACGCGCGGGGCGGGCGCGGATGTACGCGCGGGGGCGCGGGGTCAGTCGTCCGAGGGGCGCTGGTCGTCCGAGGGGCGCTGGTCGTCCGAGGGGCGCTGCAGGAGGTGGGTGAAGGCGTCCAGGTTGCGGGTCGACTCCCCGCGGGACACCCGCCAGGCGTACTCCTTGCGGATCGCGGAGGCGAAGCCCAGCTCCAGCAGGGTGTTGAAGCTGCCGTCGGCGGCCTCCAGGACCTGGCCCAGCAGGCGGTCCAGCTCCTCCGGCGTGACGGCGGACAGCGGCAGACGCCCGGTTACGTAGATGTCGCCGAGCGGATCGACCGCGTAGGAGACCCCGTACAGCTTGAGGTTGCGTTCCAGCAGCCAGCGGTGGACGCCCGCCTCGTTCTCGTCGGGGTGGCGGATGACGAACGCGTTCAGGGAGAGCGTGTGGCGGCCGGCGATCAGGGACAGCGTCGTGGACAGCTTGCGGGTACCGGGGAGTTTCACGACGTACGTGCCGGGATCCGGGCTCTCCCATTCGAGCTCGGCGTCCTTCAGGACGTCCTCGATGACCCGGGTCACCCGCTGCCCTGCCTGCTCTGCCTCCGCGTGGTCAGCCATGGTGGGAGCGTACGTGACGGCGGTGCGCCTGCGTCGCGGCGGCGTAGACGTCGGCGGTGGCCGCCGCGGCGGTGTCCCAGCCGAAGGACTGCGCGTGCCGGGCGGCGGCCCCGCCCATCCGGTCGGCGAGGTGCGGGTCGTCGGCGAAGTCGCGCAGCACACGCGCGTATGCGGCCGGATCGTGCCCGCGCACGAGGACGCCGGTGTGTCCGTCGCGCACGGCCACCGGAAGGCCGCCGACCGCGGCGGCCAGCACGGGCGTGCCGGCCGCCTGCGCCTCTATGGCGACCAGGCCGAACGACTCGCTGTAGGACGGCATGACGAGCACCGACGCGGCCCGGAACCAGTCCGCGAGCTGCTCCTGCGCGACCGGCGGACAGAACCGCACCACGTCGGCGATGCCCAGCCGCGCGGCCAGCTTCTGCAGCCCCTCCGGCTTCGCGAGGCCGCTGCCGCTGGGGCCGCCGACCACGGGCACGCAGATCCGGGAGCGCAGTTCGGGGCGCTCGCCGAGGAGCACGGCGACCGCGCGGAGCAGCACGTCGGGGGCCTTCAGAGGCTGTATGCGGCCCGCGAAGAGCGGGATCAGCGCGTCCTGCGGCAGGCCCAGGCGGGCCCGGGCGGCGGCGCGTGCCGCCGAGGTGCCCTCCCCCGCGCGCAGCTCGCCGCACCCTTTCGGGAACGGGCGGAAACGGTCCAGGTTCACGCCGGGGTGGACGACGGCGACCTTGCCGGGGTCGGCCGCGTAGTGGCGGACGAGTTCGTCGGCCTCCTCGGTGGTGTTGGCGATCAGGCGGTCGGCGGCGTCGACGATCTGGGTCTCGCCGATGACGCGCGCGGCCGGTTCGGGGGTGTCGCCGTCGGCGAGGTTGGCGTTCTTGACCTTGGCCATGGTGTGCATGGCGTGCACCAGGGGCACGCCCCAGCGCTGGGCGGCGAGCCAGCCGACGTGGCCGGAGAGCCAGTAGTGCGAGTGGACGAGGTCGTAGTAGCCGGGACGGTGACCCGCCCACGCCTGCATCACGCCGTGGGTGAAGGCGCACAGCTGGGCGGGCAGCTCCTCCTTGGCGAGCCCCTCGTAGGGGCCGGCGTCGACGTGCCGGACGAGGACGCCGGGGGCCAGTTCGACGGCGGGAGGGAGGGCGGCGGTGGTCGCGCGCGTGAAGATCTCGACCTCGATGTTGATCGCGGCGAGGCGCTGCGCGAGTTCGACGATGTAGACGTTCATGCCGCCCGCGTCGCCGGTGCCCGGCTGGTGGAGCGGTGAGGTGTGCACCGAGAGCATCGCCACCCGGCGGGGCTGCCTGCGGTGCAGACGCAGCCGCGTGGGCACGGCCGGGGAGCGCCGCCCGAGCCTGCCGATGTACTGGCTCACGTGGCGGTCCTCCTCGGGCTGTGGGCATGGCGAGCACGGGGCGTGCGGCCTCCGGGACTGCAACGCCGGAAGGGGGCGCTCCCATTTCCGGGTGACCTCCCCGGAAGCGGTCTTTGCCGAATCATTACCGTTTGTCGCTCAACCGTTCGAGTTGATGGTGCGTGTGGTGGCGCGGGTGGGGTGGACCGGCGGGCCTGCGGCTCGCGCCGGGAGCGCCCGGGGGCACGGGGACGCCGTCGGCCTGAGCTCCCTGGCACCGCGCGGGCGCCGCGGGCGTGGGCGCCGTAGCCGCCGTAGCCGCCGTGGGGCGCCGGGTACCCGCCTACCCTCATAGGCATGACGACCCGCGCCACCCCGTTTCCCCATGCCCGGCCCCGCCCGGGCCGCGGGGCGCCCGTCGTGGGCACGGTGACGCGGGGGACGACCAACCCGAACCGGCTGCGCCGCATGGACCGCTGGATCGTCGCCACCCACGGCGCCGACCTGCGCCGCGCCGACGAGCCGGTCGCCGTCGACCTCGGCTACGGCGCGGCCCCCTGGACCGCTGTGGAACTGCTGCACCGGCTGCGCGGCGTGGCCCCCCGCACCCGCGTGACCGGCATCGAGATCGAACCGGCCCGGGTCACCGCCGCCCGGCCCTACGCGCGGGAAGGGCTGGACTTCCGGCACGGCGGCTTCGAGCTGCCGGTCCCCGGCACCCCCGTCCTCGTGCGCGCGGCGAACGTACTCCGCCAGTACGACGAGGCCGAGGTCACCGAGGTGTGGCGGCGACTGTGCGGCCGGCTCGCCCCGGCCGACCCGGCGACCGGCTCGCGCGGCGGGCTGCTCGTCGAGGGCACCTGCGACGAGATCGGACGCCGGCACGTGTGGGTGGCGCTCGGCCCGGAGGGCCCGCGCACCGTCACCTTCGCGACCCGGCTCGGCTCCCTGGCGCAGCCGTCCGACCTTGCGGAACGCCTGCCGAAGGCCCTCATCCACCGCAACGTCCCCGGCGAACCGGTGCACGCCTTCCTCCGCGACTTCGACCGCGCGTGGGCCGCCGCCGCTCCCTACGCCTCCTACGGCGCCCGACAGCGCTGGATCCGCGCGGTGCGGGACCTCACCGCGGACTGGCCGGTGACGGACGGGCCGGTGCGGTGGCGGCAGGGCGAAGTGACGGTGCGGTGGGAGGCCCTGGCGCCGCGCACCTGAGCGCACCGCCGGACAGCAGGACAGCGGGACAGCCCGCGACAGCCGGGACAGCCGGCCCGGGAACGATCTCCGTGAGTCGTTCGTCACATCCATGGGGTGATCGACATGCCGGGGCGGTGAGGGCGGAAAACACCCGGAGGGGACGGACCGCGGTACGGGCAAGCCGCACGGACCGGCGAGGGTCGGGCGAGACGCACAGCGGGCCACTCCCCCTGTTGCTTCGCGGGCCGACATGGCAACATCCCCCGGGCGACCGCACGTTACCGACCGTTAACCAGATGGGGGAGTGAGTCATGGGCACGGCGCCGGGGACGCGTACCGGGAGTGGAAAGCGGGGACTGGTCACCGTTGCCGTGGCCGTGGTCTGCGCGGTCACCGTGCTGGCGGCACCGGGCACCGCCTTCGCGGCCCCCGCACCCGACCCGACCCCCGGCGCGACCGCGAGCGCGGCCACTCCGGTCACCAACGCCGAACTCGACGCCGTGCGCAAGAAGCTGGACAAGCTCTACCGCGCGGCGGCCGTCGCCACCGACGAGTACAACGCCGCCGAGGAGAAGACGCAGGACCAGTCGGCGCAGATCGTCGCGTTGGCCCAGAAAATCGTCAAGGGCCAGGAGAAACTGGACGAGTTGAAGGACCGCGCCGGTGCCGCGGCCGCCGCCCAGTACCGGGGCGGCGGACTCCCGCCCGAGGCGCACCTGATGCTCAGCGACGATCCACAGGACTTCCTCGAGGGCGCCGGCCGGGTCCGCCAGGGCCAGCACGCCACGAAGGGCCTGCTCGGCGAAATGGCCCGCACTCAGGCCGACTTGAAGCAGTACGCCAAGGACGCCGACGCCCAGTGGCGCAAGCTGGAGGCGGGCCGGAAGGCCAAGGCCGCGGCCCAGCAGAAGATCGAGAAGAAGATCGCGGCGGCCGAGAAGCTGGAATCGGAGCTGGAGAAGGAGGAGAAGGAGCGCCTGGCCGGGCTCGAGCAGCAGGCCGCGCAGCAGGCGCAGGCCGCCTGGCTGAGCTCCGGCATCCTCGACGACATCACGGGCGAGGCCACGGCCCAGGGCAGGAAGGCCGTCGCGTACGCCACCGCGCAGATCGGCAAGCCGTACCAGTGGGGAGCCGAGGGCCCGGCGTCCTTCGACTGCTCCGGGCTGACCTCCCAGGCATGGGCCTCGGCCGGGCGCGGCATACCGCGCACCTCGCAGGCCCAGTGGAAGCAGCTCACGCGCGTGGCCGTGCAGGACATGCGGCCCGGCGACCTCATCATCTACTTCGGCGACGCCAGCCACGTCGGTATGTACGTCGGCGACGGCACGATGGTGCACGCCCCCCGGCCGGGACGCTCGGTGACCCTCGCGGGCGCGGGTTCGATGCCGATCCTCGGCGTCGTACGCCCGGACCCCGGCGCGAAGGCGACGACGGGGACGACGCCACCGTCGGCTCCGGAGAAGAAGACGGAAAAGAAGACCGGGGCGACGTCGGACAAGAAGGCTGAGAAGAAGACGGCGAACGGCACCGCGAACGGCAGAGCGGACGAGAACCCGGAGAAGCAGAAGAACGCGGAGAAGAACGCCGAGAAGAAGGCCGAGAAGAAGGCCGAGAAGAAGACCCAGAAGGATTCGTCGGCCGGGACACGGACCTCCGGAAGCGGAAGCGACGAAAAGGGCAAGGACACCGGCACGGACACCGGAGCGGACGCGAGCTGAGGGTGGCCTGCGACACCCGCCACCAGCGGCACTCACGCCCTCCCCACAAGGGGACGCAAGCCCACAACCCGGGCGGCCTGCCGTCCCGCCTCCGCCCTCCCCAACACCCCGGTGACGCGGGCCACGTGACGCAGCGCACGCGGATCCCGCCGACCCGAGCCCGTCAACGTGACGTTCGTCATCCCCGCAGCATGCGCGGGCTGTCCAACTGCGGGCGAAAACGCGGCATATGACACTGGCTCTTGGCCGAACCGCGTGCTCCACACCATTCCGCTGCGCCGCCGCCACCCGCTATCGTCCCCGTTCGAAGGGGCTGCCCCTGCTCGCACGAAGCAGCGCGCCGGGGGTAGGGCCGAGAAGCCCGGCCCCGCACCATGCCCTCGGGGGGAGGGAAGGAACCCGGAACGATGCCCGCACCCGTACCGCGGCAGAGAGCGATCCCGGCCGCGGAAAGTGGTCAGGCGCCCGCCGCACCAGTGAACGGCGGTCCCGTCCAGGACTCCTCGGAGTACCGGACAGCGGGCCCGCGCACGGCGGACCAGGCCGCGACCACCACGGACCAGGCCACGTCCACGCCGGGCCGGGCCGAGGCGACCGCGCACCAGAACCTCACCCTGCTGCTGATCGAGGACGATCCGGCGGGCTCGCCGATCGTGCCGGACCTGCTCGACCAGGCCGGCAAGCCGATCCGTGTGCGCACCGCCCGCAACCTCACCGAGGCCGAGCGGCTGCTGACCGACGACGTGCACTGCATCCTGCTCGACCTGGCGCTGCCCGCGCCGGGCCGGGTGGGCGGCGGTGACGACGAGCTGGCCGTACTCAAGTACGTCCTGGAGCTCGCGCCCCGGCACGCCGTGCTCGCACTGACCGCGTCCGGCGACGCCGAGCGCGGCGCGGAGGCGGTGCGCGTGGGCGCCCAGGACTACCTCTTCCGCGACGAGCTGGACGGCAGGCTGCTGAGCAGGGCGATCCGCTACGCGGTGGAGCGCAAGCGCTCCGACTCCGCGGAGCGGCGGCTCGCCGAGGGCCGGCTGCGCGCGCAGGAGAACGCCCGGCTGGAGCGCGGCCTGCTGCCCACCCCGCTGCTGGACGGCTCACAGCTGCGCTTCGCCGCCCGCTACCGCCCGGGCCGCTCGCGCGCCCTGCTCGGCGGTGACTTCTACGACGTCGTCCGCACCCCCGACGGCACCGTGCACGCCATGATCGGCGACGTCTGCGGCCACGGCCCGGACGAGGCCGCGCTCGGCGTGGAGCTGCGCATCGCCTGGCGGGCGCTCACACTGGCCGGGCTGTGCGGGGACGAGCTGCTGGGCACGCTGCAGCAGGTGCTGGAACACGAGCGCGCGGACGACGAGATCTTCGCGACGCTCTGCACGGTCGACATCGCACCGGACGGCCGCCGGGCGGGCCTGTGCCTGGCCGGACACCCGTCACCGCTGCTGCTCCGCCCCGGCCTGCCCGTACGCCTGCTGCCCTACGACAACAACGGCCCCGCGCTCGGCCTGCTGCCCGGCGCGCGCTGGCCGCGGACGCAGGTGGAGCTGGGTGCCGAGTGGGGGCTGATGCTCTACACGGACGGTCTGATCGAGGGCCGGATCGGCGAGGGCGGGGAACGCCTCGGTCAGGACGGCATGGTCGAGATGGTCCGCCGCCAGCTCTCCGAGGGCCTGCGCGGCGAGGAACTGCTGCGGGCCGCCGTCAACGAGGTCCGGGACCTCAACGGCGGCGAGCTGACGGACGACGTGGCCGTACTGCTGCTGGACCGCACGGCCTGAGCCCGCACCGCCCGGGCCGGTACTGCTCTGGCCGGGGCAGCTCGCCCCCGGCATCCACGCGGGCGGGTCAGCGGCCGCCGGCCACCGTCGCGGCCGCCGCGGCCGCCGCGGCCGGTGCGGCGCCTGCTACCGGCCGCCGTTGTACGGGCCGTAGGGGCCGTCGCTGCTCGATCCCCCGTACTTGCGGCCACCGCCGGAGATGCCGCGCAGGGCGGGCCGCACGTCGACCATGTACACGATCGTCGCGATGAGCCCGATGATCGGCAGGAACGACAGGATGTTGAAGATCAGGTTCACCACGAAGGCGAGCCCGAGCACGATCAGCCAGAACGGCTTGGTCTTCTTGTCCGCCGCGCGATAGGCGTCCTCACGGCGCACGGCGGCGTCGATCAGCGCGAAGCCGCTGAACACGATCAGGGCCATGCTCAGCAGCCACATGAACCCCGCGAAGCCCTGCATCAGCACTACGTCCACCACCCGACTCGGCTCGTCCTTACGCGGTCACCGTACCCGCAACCGCCGGCCGGCTATCCGAAGAACGGGCCGGACACCGCAAAGGTGCCCGGCCCGCCCGGCCGCCGCCGACGGCCACGGTCCGAGACGTGGCTCACTTGGCGGGCGGAGTGGTCCGCTTCGCGGTGCTCTTGCGGGCCGGCGCCTTCTTCGCGGTGGCCTTCTTCTCCGCGGCGGCCGCGGCGGAGGCGGGCGTGGCGACCGGCGTCGCGGCCGCGGCCGGCTTCTCGTCCTTGACCTCGACCGGCTTGGGCTCGGCCTTGGTCTCGGCCTTCGGCTCGACGGCGACCGCGATGTCCTCGATGGTCTCGGCGGTGTCGCCGCGCCACGTCTTCACGGCCTGCTCGCCGTGCTCGGCGACCTTCTCGTAGGTCTCCCGGGCCTTGACCGCGTACTCGGCGGCCACGCCCACGCCGCGCAGGGCGAGGTCCTGGGCGGTCTCGCCCAGCTTCTTCAGATCGGTGTCGAGCGAGCCGATCAGCTCGTTGACCTTGGCCTGGAGGTTCTCCTGGGTCTCCTTGACCCGGTGGCCGGCCTTCTCCTGGACGGCCTTCGGGTCGGTGTTGCGCACGGCCTCGATCCGCGCAGGGGCCTCGGCCCGCAGCTGGTCCACCAGGGCGGGCACCTTCCGGGCCTGCTGCAGCGCCAGGTCGGCCGTGCCGGCGGCGAAGTAGAGCGGGGTGGGGTTGCTGAGGGTCTTGCGCAGGTCGTCGGTGATGGCCATGGTGATGGTCCTCCCGGATGTCGTTTCGGCTGAGGGTCTTTCTGTGGTCCGCGGCGGACGGCCGGTGCCCTGGTCCGGCTCAGCCGGCCGTCTGCTGCGGATCGCTGTCACTGCCGCCGGCCCTGCGGGACCGGCGCTCGGCGGACGTACCGCCCTTGCTGGTGGAGCCACGGCGTCCGGCGGGCTTCCCGCCGTCGGCCGCACGGCCCCGACGTATGGACTCGGCACCGTCGTCGACGTCCTCGGCGACCAGGTCCCCGGGCTCGGCACCGTCGGCACCGTCGGCACCGGCCGCCCCTGTCGCCTCGCCGTCCTCGGCGGCCCCAAACCCGTTCTCCTTGCGGAAGGATTCGTAGATCTGGAGCAGCACCTGCTTCTGACGCTCGTTCAGCGTGGGGTCGGCGAGCAGCACGGCCCGCGTCTCCACCTCGTCCCGGTCCCGCTCGGCGTCGAGGATCCCGGCCCGCACGTACAGCGTCTCGGCGGAGATCCGCAGCGCCTTCGCGACCTGCTGCAGCACCTCCGCGCTCGGCTTGCGCAGCCCGCGCTCGATCTGGCTGAGGTACGGATTGGACACCCCGGCGGCATCCGCGAGCTGCCGCAGCGACAACTGCGCGCTGCGCCGCTGCTCCCGCAGGTACTCACCGAGATTGCCGACGTTGAGCGATGCCATGCCCCCACTGTCGCGCACCGCGCTAACTATTGCAAGCAACCTGCTTGCAGAAGTGTGCCGCCTCACGCTTACGCGGCCGACCGGACGTCCACATGGCCTGCCTGACCGCTTCTGCTCAGCCACCGCCCTCCCCGTGGCCCCTGAACCTGCACGCGAAAATGGGCGCGGCCCCCCTCCACCCGACCGGCGACGAATCCGGATGACGGCGTACCTGGTGCCGGTCTAGCGTTCCGGCCATGACCTCCCCGGACGACAGGCCCTGCGTGACCATCCGCTGCCAGGACAACGCATCCGTGGGCGTGACGTTCTGCGACCGGTTCAGCTTCGACGCGGACTCCGTGCACTATGCCGTCGAGCTGCGGGCCCCGGGTCTGACCGCTCGCGTCGACGAGGTGGTCGCCTGGATCTGGGACAGCGATCTCACCGCGTTTGTGGGCGAACTGGCCGCGGACTACCGGGGATGGGACGGCGAACGGAGCTGGCAGAACAACGACAGAGACCTGGCGGTGTCGGCCGTCTTCCGGTCGGGCGGCCACGTCGGGCTGACCTGGACGGTGCGACCCTGGCCGCGGGCCGCCGCCGGCTGGAGCGCCTCGGCGACCACGTGGCTGGAGGCCGGCGAGCAGATGACCGCCCTGGCCGCCGACATCCGGCACTTCCTCTCCGGGGAGCACCAGTGACACGCCGAGGCCGAGCTCACCGCGCAGGCCATGCACCTTGCGGCCGAAGGACGGTTCCAGGCCGAGGGCGGCGCCGCGTCCCACGTCACGAGTGCACGGGCCGAGTCCAGAGAGTGAGGTCACTGCTGGTGACGACCGCGAGGGTCAGGCCGGAAGGCGAGAATCCGGCTGCGCGGAGTGCTGAGTGATCGGAGTGGAAGACGTGCCACCACGTCCCTCCCGCCGGTCCGTCGTGGGACCCGCCGTCGGCGGAGAGGATGACGCGGTCGTGGGGCCACTCGGGGCTGACGACGTCCAGGGTCCAGCCGTCCGGCGTGGTGCTGTGCAGGCCGCCGCCGAAGAGTCCGGCTATGCGCACCGGGACGCCCGCGACGGGGCCGAGCCCGGGGCAGGTGAGGTCCGGGTGGGCGTCCGGGGTGCTCGTTTCCGGATCGGGGTCCCGGTCACGGGCGATCTTCTCGCCGGTGACCGCGTCGAAGAGTCCGTGGCCGTCGCTGGTCACGACCATGACGAGGTCGTGTCCGCTGTCGGGATGGACGGCGAATCCCACGCCGAGAAGGCCCCCGATGGGAGTCCTGCGGTCCGTCACCGGCTGCCACGGCTCGGGAGCGGGCATGACGGTGGCGGCGAGATAGCGCTCGCGCAGCTTCTGCTGATACTCCGTGATCAAGTCGTCTCCTCGGTGCGATCCGCGTCGAGGATCTCTCGCGCAGCGGCCCACGTCGACTCGAATTCCTGGCGGGTGGTCTCAGCAGCGCCGTCCGCCTCCCGCCATCCGTGCAGGGCTCCTTCCGCGAGGACGCCGTACCGCCGCTCGTAGGCGGCCATGGCCGCGAGGCCGCCCCGGTCACGGATCTCGATGACCTCCGCCGGCGAGGCCGCGGCCACGGGCCGGCGCTGAGGTCCGTGCAGTCGGCCTGACGCAGGGCCCATTCCTCGCTGTCGAGCTCGACGTACGACCAGACATCGCTCTCGCCGTCGTAGGCGCGGATCCACAGCGTCACGCTCACATGATCGCTGGGTGAGGAGCGGCGCGTTCGGCGAGGCCCGCGCGGGCTGCGGAAGCCCTTCCCACTCACAGAGTGCTCGTGATCAGGCGACTCAACGAAGGAAGCACGCCCCGCAGGTCCTCGTCGTCCACCGCGACGGTCGCCGCCCCGCGCGCTCCGGGCGATGCGTTGAACGCCACGCTCAGCCCGACGGACGCGAACAGCGGAAGGTCGGATCGGCTGTCTCCGACCGCCCCGCACGCACGGGGAGACAGCCCCAGCTCACGTGCCTGCGCCAGGGCGACATCCCGTTTGCCGTACTCGTCGAAGTGACGGGCGACCTGCCCCGTGAACCGGCCGCCGACGGTCTCCAGTTCGGGTCCGCTGAACGCGTGGAAGCCGAAGCGGTCGGTCAGGTAGCTGCCGACCGGCGACCAGGCGAGGGTTGCCAGCACGGGCACCAACCCGTTGTGCCGACACCAGGCCACGGTCTCCGTGATGCCCGAGACCAGCGGAAGCCCTTCGAGCCGGCCGGAGACCTCGTCCACGTGCGCCCCCGCCCAGCCCGCGGCATCCAGCTCGGAGACCTGCCGGTTGTCCATGGCACCGGCGGCGTAGGCGTCCTCCGCTTCGGTCAACTCGTCCCGGTGGCCCAGATAGCCGGCCAGAAAGACCGACGAACTCGTACCGGGGACCAGGGTGCCGTCGACGTCGAAGAACACGGCGCCCACGGGATCGGATGAGAACACCGGCCCAGGATGCCACTACCCGCGAGACACCGGGCCGGGTCGGTGGTCGCCCTGATCGTGCGGCAACGCGTCATATCCCCTGCCGCCGGCCGCCCGGCTCTCTACCGTGGAGCACGGACGATGACGTCGAGCAGCGAGGGGACGAGATGCGGATCGCGGTGACCGGAGCGGCGGGCGGACTGGGCGGGCGGGTCGTCGGGTTGCTCGCGGAGCGGGCGGACGTGGACGTCGTGGCGATGACCCGGCGGGGTCTTCCCGCGGAGGCGTTCCCGGCGCGGGTGTCGGTCGCCGTGGCCGACTACGCCGATCCGCCCGCGCTGCGTGCGGCGCTGAAGGGTGTCGACACGCTGGTCCTCGTCTCCAGTGACGGGCCCGACGCGCGGATGCTGATGCACCACCGCAACCTGGTCGCCGCCGCCATCGCCGAGGGTGTCGGCCATGTCGCCGCCCTGAGCAGCGTCGACGCCGACACGGCGTCCCCGTTCTGCTATGCCGTCGTCAACGGGCTGACCGAGGAGCTGCTCCTGGCGTCCGGCATTCCGTGCTCGTTCGCCAGGGCCTCGCTGTACATGGAGTTCTTCCGGGGATGGCTCGTCACAGCACGCACCACCGGGCTGCTTCGGCTCCCCGCCGGGGACGGCCGGGTCTCCCTGGTCGCGCGGGACGACGTGGCCCGGGCGCTCGCCGCGCTCGCCGTGGGCGAGCCGACCGGCCGTCACCATGACATCACCGGGCCCGAGTCGGCGGATCTGGCGGGCATCGCCGCGGCCGCGGCGGAGGGGTGGGAGACGCCGGTCGCCTACGTGGACGTCCCGGACCGGACCTACTGCGCCGAGACGGCGGCGGAGGGGCTGGATCCCTGGTGGCTGTACGCGTTCTCGTCGCTGTTCGCCTCGGTGCGCGAGCAGCGGTGGGATCTGGTGAGCGACGACGGTGTCCGGCTGACCGGGCGGTCCCCTCTCGCCCTCCGCGCCTTCCTGTCGGCCGACCGGTGAGTGAGCCCGGCCACGGGTGAGCCCGGGTGAGTGAGCCGGACCCAACGGGCGCGGGCCGGGAGCCGTCACGACGGGCGACGTCCCGGCTCACCGGCTCACTGGCCCTCCGGCTCCCGGCTCCCGGCCCCCGGTTCACCCTCCGCCGACCGCCCCGCGGCCCCGTCTCACCTCAGGTGCCGGGTGAAGAACTGGGCGACGGCGTCCGCGGCGTGGTGCGGGACGCCGGTGTGTCCGCCCATGTTGGCGTGCAGGGTCTTCTCCTCGGAGCCGAAGGCGTCGAACAGGTCCAGCAGTGCCTGCCGGTCGTTGCCCTCGTCGTCCCATTGCAGGAGGACGTGCAGCGGGATGGTGACCCGGCGGGCCTCCTCGGTGATCACGCGGGGCACGAAGCTCCCGGCGAAGAGACCGGCGGCCACGACGCGCGGCTCGGCCACCGCGAGGCGGACGCCGACGGAGATCAGGCCCCCGGAGTAGCCGACCGGGCCGTCGATCTCGGGCAGGGGCAGGAGGGCGTCGAGGGCGGACCGCCATTCCGGGACCGCGCGGTCGACGAGCGGGAGCACGAGGGCGTCGATGACGTCGTCGCCGACCGGCTCGCCCGATCGCATCGCCCGGCCCAGGTCGGCGCGGGCCTGCTCGAGGGCGGGCCACCGGGGCCGGTCACCGCAGCCGGGCAGCTCGATGGTGGCCGTGGCGAAGCCGTCCGCGGCGGCGTGCCGGGCCCGTGCCGCCAGACGGGGATGCATGGCGTGCAGGCCGAGCGGGGGATGACCGAGCAGGATCAGCGGCACCGGTGCTGCCGCGGAGGCCGATGCGGGCGTCCACAGGATGCCGGGGACCCCGTCGAGGGTGAGGTCGCGTTCGAGGACGGTGTCGTCGAGGCGTCGCTTCGAGGTGAGGTGAAGGGCCATGGTCGTGCCTTTCGGGAATGCGCTGGAACGGCACTCCCGGGCGACCTATCGCCCGACCGTGTCCCGGGGAGGGAGTACCCACGTCGATGCGTTCACGGATACCACCTCCTCGTTCTGCCGCACGGCCTCGCCGAACCTAGCAGCGGCCGGCCCGGGCGCCCAACGGGTTTTCCCGCCCCGGACCCCGGCCTCCTGCCCGTTCTCCCGGGATCCCCTCAGCCGCCCCTCACCCCTTCACCGTCCCCGACGTCACTCGCCGCCCTGGGCGTGGTCGAACCGCGACACGGCTCCGGCACCTACGCCTCCCCGCTCAATCGGCCACGCGCACGCTACTGCGCGCCGCGCGCGGGGGACTCCCGGTGTTCCCAGTACCAGCGGGTGAGGGCGGACGAGATGTCGCGCGGACTCGGCACCGCCTCCAGGCCGAGGGGATCCGCGGCGGCGGTGAGCACCTGGTGGAGCTGCACGGCCGCGTGGTCGTAGGTGTCCGGGTCGTCGTCCGGGGCAGTTTCGAGCGACAGGCACGCCCGGATGGCGTCGGTGAACACCGACTGGGCGCCCTTGTAGGCGAGCAGTCTGGGCAGGTCGGCCTCCCACCCCCGGGACGCTCCCGGACGGACCGACTCGACGGCCTCCCGCCACCGCGCGGTCATCTCCTCGCCCTGCGCCGCGGGATACCGCATCAGGTGCAGGTGGGTGGCGAGGTCGTACAACGGGTCCCCGACCATGGCGAGTTCCCAGTCGATGGTCCACAGGCCGCCGTACGGGTCGACGACGAAGTTCTCCCGGTGCAGGTCGGCGTGGAGCAGGCAGAACGGCCTCGGCGTGAGGTCCCGCAGCCGCAGCCGGAGCCGGTCGAAGCACACGGCGTCCACGCCGAGCGCCCGGAACAGGGTCTCGAAGCGTTTGCTGTTGTGCCGGTACACCCGGCGTTCGGTGAAGTGCAGCAGCCGCTGAAGGAAGCCCGTGGTGTCCCCGTCGGCCGGCCGGTCCTCGGTCCGGCACCGGCGCCGGGCCCGCACGTCGCCCACGCCGAGCGCGGCCAACTGCCCGAAGATGCCGGTGATCTGGCCGGCCAGGTGCTCCGGGACGGCGGTGCCCGCCGCGTGGAGGGTGCCCAGCGTCATGCCCTCGACGAAGCGCTGCAGGGACGTGGAACCCGCGCGGATGATCTCGGGGATGCCGGTGACGCGGCCCTGCAGCTCCCGCAGCAGGATCTCCTCGGAGTAGAAGCAGCGCCGGTCGAACCACAGCAGGCCCCGGCGGGGTTCGCGGCACTTCCAGCGGACCTGCGGGCCGGTGCCGGTGGGGTCGGGCAGCGGGAACACGTACGTCTCGTGGTGGTATCCCGTGAGTGGACCGACCACCACGCTCGCGTCACCACTCATTTCAACGGCACGCCGTCGAGTCGTGGAAGCCGTTTCGGGTGACATCGCCCGTTCTTTCACCAGAGGCCGCGTCGAAGGACTGAGGGTGGGGGAGAACCGTACTCCCCCGCGCCAGTGCATCGTGCCAGAAGCACGATCTCGGGACGGTGCTGCTCGCGTCGCCCGCGCGGACGACGGAACGCCCACCAGTACGAGCGGCCGGACCCGGTGGTTCACGGGCGCAGGCGCCCGGCCCCGGCCGGGGAGGGGCCGTACAGGGTCCCGGGACTGCCGCCGGACGCGGCCCGGTGCCGCCCGGGGAGTGACAGAAGTGCGGCGAGTTGACGTTCGGGCTGCCGGTCCGGCGCCCTTCGTGCATCCTTGCTCAATGACATCGACGCTTCCGGGTGTCGGGGACCGCGCGCGGAGCACCGCGCTGCCCGCCCTGCTCGCCGGGACCGAGGCGGTGCTGCTCGACTTCGACGGCCCCGTCTGCGACCTGTTCGGCCCGGTCCCCACCGCGCACGTGGCCGCGGAGATCAAGACCATGGCGCGCGGCCACTGGGGCCGGCTGGACCGCGAGGTGGAGGACTGCCACGACTCGCACGGCATCCTGCCGCGGCTGGGCGACATGGCCGACAAGCACCGCCCGGAGCACCTCACCCGCGAGCCCCTGCGGCTGGCGCACGAGATCGTCACCCGGTACGAGTACGACGCCGTGCGCACCGCCCGGCCCACCCCGCTGGCCGGGGAACTGCTGCGGGAGTTCCGGCGCTCGGGGCTGCCGGTCGTCGTCGTCACCAACAACGCGGCCGGGCCGGTGCGGGAGTACCTGGCGCGCGAGGGGCTGGCCGGCCACGTCGCGGGCGTGTGCGGCCGCGACCCGGACGAGCCGCGCCGGATGAAGCCGGACCCCTACCTGGTGAACTGCGCGCTGGAGCTGCTCGGCGGGCCGGACCGGTCGCGGGTCCTGCTGATCGGGGACCAGGTGACGGATCTGGAGGCCGCCCAGCGGGCCGGGGTCCGCTTTCTGGGGTGCACGGGCGACCGGGACAAGCGGCGCCGGATGGCAGGGCTGGGCGCCGACGGGGTGGTCGCCTCGCTCGGGCCGGTCACGCGGGCGGCGCGGCGGCTGCCTGTGCGGTGACGCCCTCCTCGGTGAGGAGTTCCCACCGTGAGTCGAACCAGGCCTGCATGTCGTCCACCATGTAGGCGTCGACGGCGTGTCCGCCGTCCCCGCTGAAGTACAGGAGCGCGGCGTCGAGGCCGAGGACGTCGACGACGTCGACCGACTCACCGGTGGACAGCCTGATCTTGCGGCGGATGGCCTTGTAGGTGCCGTACAGCATGCGGTTCTTGTTGAGCAGGTACACCTTGAAGTCCGGCACGGTCGGGGCGTGCCGGATCTCCAGGCGGACGTCCGTCACGAAGTTCTCGGACTTCAGCTCGTACAGGGTCTCCTCGAGGGTCGCGGTGCTGCGGCGCGCTATCTCCCGCAGCCGCTCGCGCGGCCGGTCGTCGGCCGGGTCGGCCACGTTGACCGGGTAGGGCCAGGGGACGGACTCGGCGGGCAGCATCAGCCGGACGTGAATACTGCGCGGAGCGGTGCTCTGCCCCGCGCGGATGCGGTCCAGCAGCAGCCGGACGTGGATGCCGAGGGACTCCGACGTCAGCGTGCAGACGTCGAGGGTGACCTCGTCCTGCTCGAAGGCGCTGCCGATGACCCGGCCCAGGGTCATCACCGGCTCCTCCGCCGGCGGCGGGGTCGTGCCCTGGATGCGCTGGGTCTTGATCACCTTGGAGCCGCTGCCCCGCCGGGACCGCACCCAGCCCTCGTCGGCGAGCTCCCGCAGCACCCGCTGGACCGTGTCCCGCGAGACGTCCAGCTCCTGGGCGAGCTCCCGCTGCGGCGGGAGGAGGCTGTTCAGCGGATAGGTGCCGTCGAGCATGCGGGAGCGCAGGGTCTCCAGGACCCGCCTGAACTCCCTGCCGCCACCCTCTCCGGTGTGCTCCGCGTCCACACGCCGACCGTACCGCTCCGCGCCCCGGAGCACACCACTTTCCGTCAACTCGGCCTGACTGCGGCGGGCTTGTTAAGGGATCTCCTCGTCAGGGGACAACCACTTTAAGGCAACCAGCCCAATTGGACGGGGTGATGGGTCCGCCGTCACCGGTGAGGGACGCGGGTGGGGGACATGTTTCTATTTCACGCGACGTGTGCGGTCCTGGAGTTCTCGGTGGGGCTGCTGGCGCAGGACAGACTCGGCTTCGTCGGCCTGGTGCTGGTGTGCGCGGGTGCGGTGGCCGTGCGGGCCCGGCAGGACGGGCTGGCGGTGGGCGTTGCGGTCGTCTTCACCTGCCTGCTGCTTCAGGCCTGAGGGGAGCGCAGGACGTGCAGCACCTTCTCCAGCGAGTCCACCACGACCTGCGCCCCGGCCTTGCGCAGGGCGGCACTCTTGTCCTCGTCGCGCCCGTAGCCGAGGAAGGGGACGCCGGCCCGGCGGGCGGCCTCGCGGTCCTCCGGGCTGTCCCCGATCATCAGCGCGGACCCGGCCGCCGCCCCCATGGCCTGGAGGGCGCGCAGCAGGCAGTGCGGGTCCGGCTTCAGCCGGTCGAGCCGGATCGTCCGCCCGTAAAGGTGCGGGGCGAAACAGTCCAGCAGGCCGCGGCGGGCCAGGTAGTCGCCCACCGTGCGGGCCGAGTTGTTGGTGGTGACGGCGAACCGGCCGCCCAGCGCCGACCAGGTGCGGATGACCGGGTCGGCGTACGGGGTGGGCTGGGCCGAGACCACGGCGTGCCGCTCCTGTGCGGTGAGCCGGGCCTCCAGCTCGGTGACGAGGTCGCTGCCGGGGTGCCGGCGGTCGACGGCCCGCAGCACGACCTGCGGGTCGGGGTGCTCCCGCTCCTCGTCGCTGAGCAGCCCGCTCAGCCCCTGCCGCTCCAGCCACTCCACGAGTTCGCGGGCCACCCGCTCCGCCGAATGCCCGGCGAACAGGCGGCAGATGGGGCCGTCGAAGTCCCACAGCACGACGCGGGCGGGGGTGATCAGTTCCCGTAGTGCGGCCAGCTCTTTCCCGGTCTCGGACGTCACCGCATCAGTCTGCGTCGTATCAGGAGTCACTAGGAGAGTGTCAGGTCGGTCGTGATGGTTTCCCAGAGGGCGTCGAACCACTTCTGCGATTCCTCCACGAACGCCCGGTCCCGCTGCCCCGCCTGCCGGGCGAAGCAGAAGAGCAGGGACTGGGAGCCGAGGACGTCGTACATGTCGAGGGTCTGGCTGTCCCACTCCTCCTCGCGCCGCTCCAGCCGGTAGTAGCCGTAGAGCGCCTCCGCGCCGTTGAGCAGGTACAGCTTCATCGGCGGGGTGAACGGCAGGGCGCGGAAGCGGACCTGGACGTCGATGCCGTGGGTGGCGCGGACGGCCTGGAGGTTGTGGCGCAGGACCTGGGCCTGGGCGTTGCGCATGGACAGCCAGCGGTCGTGGACCGGGTCGCTGCCGTCGCCGTCCTCCTCGACGAGGACCGGGAAGGCCAGGTTGATGGAGCGGGAGGGCAGCAGGATGCGGAAGTCGATGGACTGCGGCCGGACGGCGCCCTCGTGGATCATGCGCAGGGGCTGCCCGAGGGCGACCATCAGGGTCTCGGAGGTGTGGCAGACGACGTCGATGCGGACATGGTCGGCGCCGAAGGCGTCCGTCAGGCGGGGCGCGAGGGCGACCATCGTCGGCTGGGGCTCCTCCGGGGCGGTCACCGGTTCGGCGACGCGGGGCGGGGTGCCCTTGGTGACGTGGGTGAGCAGGCCGGCCTCCTGCAGAGTGCGCAGGGCCTGGCGGACGGTGCCGCGTTCCACACCGTACTGCTCGGCGAGTTCGGCCTGGGTGGGCAGGCGTTCGCCCGCCTTGAGCTCACCGCTGCGGATGCGCTCGCGCAGGGCCTCGGCGATCTCCTGGGCGGAGAGCTTTCTGCTGCCGTTCACGGCGACGTTCTCCTGGGTCACGACCAAACGCTACAACTTTGATCCATCTTTGGGGAGTTGCCGGGAAGTTGTTTATGGATATCTGCCAAGCGGGGACAACCTCCTTAGAGTTGGCAGCCAACTCGGCAGAGTTGGCGAACACTTACGCCACCGGGGGTCGCCGTGCATGTTCTCGCTCTCCTCTCCGCCGTCTTCGTCGTCACCTTCGAGCAGCTCGTGCAGTGGAAGTACGGCACGGCCGGCATCCTCGGCCTGCTGCTGCTCACCATCGGCATCAAGGCCGACCGGCCGTCCGTCAGTTCCGCCGGGGCGGTCCTGCTCGCCGTACTGGTGGCGCGGCCCGCCCTGTGAGGCGGCCCGCCCGGGCCCTCCGGCTCCTCCGGCTCCTCCGGCCCTTCCGGCACCTCTGTACGGCGACCGCTCCGCTCCATCCGCGTGGGAGACGTCAGCTCGTGAGCACCAGCTCCGAACTGATCGTCTCCCACAGTGCGTTGAACCACAGGTGGGACTGCTCGACGAACGTGGTGTCCCGCAGGCCGGCGCCCTGCCCGAACGAGAACAGCATCGACCGGATGCCCTGGGCGTCGTACATCTGCAGGCTCTCGTGGTCGATGCGGGTCTCGTGGCGGGACAGGGTGTAGTAGGCGAAGAGCGCCTCCGTCCCGTTCAGCAGGTACAGCTTCACCGGCGGGGTGAACGGCAGGGCCCGGAAGGAGACCCGCACGTCGATGCCGTGGGTGGCCCGCAGGGCGAGCAGGTTGTGCCGCAGCACCTGGCCCTGGGCGTTCCGCTGGGCCAGCCACCGCTCGTGCACCGGGTCGCCGCCGGGGTGCCGCTCGACCGGGACCGGGAAGGCCAGGTCGATGTCCCGGCTGGGCAGCAGAACGCGGACGTCGATCTTGGCCGGTTTCTGCCGTCCGGCGTGGATGCGGCGCAGTGGTTCCCCGATGGCCAGGGTGAGGGAGATCGCGGTCAGGCAGACGGCGTCGATCTCGACGTGCTCCGCCTCGAAGGCCGCCGTGACGCGGGACGCCAGGGCGACGGTAGTGGGCTGGGGCGGTGCCGCCGGGCCGGCCGGGACGGGCGCCGGACCTGCGGCGACGGTAGCGGGGGCGCCCTTGGAGACGTTGGTGAGCAGGTGCTCGGACTGCAGGATGCGCAGCGCACGGCGCACGGTGCCGCGTTCGACACCGAACTCGTCGGCCAACTGGGCCTGGGTGGGCATGCGGTCGCCCGGTCGCAGCGCCCCGGTGCTGATCCGGTCGCGCAACGCGTCGGCCACCTCGCGATGTGTCCTCTGTGGCCGCTGTGACCTCTTCCGTCCTGCGACGGAGACGTGTTCCGGCTCCACAACCAAACCCTACAACTTCTCGCCATCTTTGGGCAGTTCAGGGAAGGGTGGTTATGAGTCGTCCACAAGTGGAGATAACTCAGAACAAGTTGGTGACCAACTTGAGCAATATGGTCGACGCAACGAGGGGTTGGCCACCTGGGTGACGGTTGGGGACCACGACGCCAAGGGGGACCGCCATGCCGCTCATCGCCCTCGTCCTCGCCGCTCTGGCCGTGGGGTTCGAACAGATCCTGCAATGGAAGTTCGGGCCGATGGGGATCATTGCCTTCGTCGCCCTCACCGTGGGCATCAAGGCGAAGAACAACCTGGTCAGCGGCATCGGCGCGGTCATCCTCGTGATGCTGCTCGCCCAGCCCGGCTGAGCGGGCACCCCCGGCCGGACCGCTGACCGGGCCCCCTTCCGGAGGGGAGCCGGGAGCCCCGTCAGCAGGCACCGCCCGCACCACCACAACCACAACTGAACAGCTCGCTACGGATGAGCGCCCACCCGTCACCGCCGGAAGGAGGACAGCACCAGGAGCGCGACCGCGACAGCGCTCAGAACAGGTCCGGGCACCACGGTCGCCGGGACGTACGCAGCAGGGCGTCGGCCTCACGGGCGGCGCCCGCTCGTTCCTCCCGGACCCGGCCGAGCGCCGCCAGCCGCACCGCCGACTCGTCCCCCAGCCAGAGCGTCGCCAACTCGGCCACGCCGAGCGTGAGATCGGCCCGCCGGGTGGACGCCTCGCACCGGCCGGTCCCGTCCGCGGACGCCTCCAGCCGGTACCGGCCGCCGGTCAGTCCACCGCCGTCCGTCACCTCCAGCACCAGCGCGCCCGCGGCCTGGTACGTCCGCGCCTCCAGCGCCCGGACGACGTCCAGGATCCGCACCCACAACCAGTCCGCCTGGGTGGTGACCGCGGCCGCCCTCGGGTCGGGCAGGAATTGCGGGAGCAGGTCGTCGGGGGCCCGCCAGCCGCTCCTGACCCGCACCACCCAGTCGATCGAGCACAGGTACCGCCACAGCGCCCGCTCGGCGGCCGGGCTCACGGCGAGCAGCCACTTCACGCTCGCCGTGTTCAACGGCTGCTTGGCGTCGCCCCAGGTGTCGTCCGCCCGGTAGGAGACCATGCCCTGCACCTCGCCGTCCGCCGCCCGGTACACGGCGAAGTACGGCTCGTCCCAGGACGCGTGGAAGCGGACGGCGCCGGTGGCCAGCTGCCACCACAGGTCGTCGCGGCTCACCGCGCCCGGCTGGTTCCGGCGCAGCCGCTCGTGCAGCTCCGGGCCCAGCTTGCGGACGTCCGCCCCGTCCACCAGGTCGATCCGGCCGCCGTCGTCGGGGCCCGCCCAGCGCGGGTCCAGGCCGCTGCGCGGCACGTCGACCGACCACTCGGTGGCCGACGTCGCGGGACCGAAGCCGTACCGGCCGTAGATCGGGTACTCGGCGGCGATCAGGGTCGCGACCACGTCCCCGCGTTCCTTCGCGGCGGCCAGGTCCTGCGCCATCATCCGGCTGAGGAGTCCGCGCCGGCGGTGGGTGGCGGTCACGGTGACGTTGGAGACGGCGTCGGCGGGCACCGCCGTGCCGCCGACCGCGGTGAGCTCCTGCGGGAAGGACCGGAGGGTCGCCACACAGCGCCCGTCGTCGAAGGCCCCCAGCGAGCGGCCGGGCCGGAACTGCAGGCGGCGCGCCTCCAGGACGTCGTCGGACGAGGTGGGCTCGCGCAGGAAGCCGGTGTTGAGGGCCCGGTTCCAGTCCGGGAACTCGGGCTCGGTGACCGGGCGTACGTCGATGGCGGAGCGGGACGTCATGCGCCCCACGGTAGGGGCGCCGGGGAAACGCTGTCGTGGCATTTTCCCGGCCGCCCGCCAGGCCTCCACCGGGTGCCCGTCGTGGCGCCCGCCGGCGCTTGATCGCGCCCGACCTGCGGCCGTCCTGCGCCCGACCCGTCGTTGCCGGGCGCCCGGCCTGCCGTCAGAAGACCGCCCGGACCTCCCCCACCACCTCCGCGCCCCCGGTCAGCGGCGCGGCGCCGATCCGGTCGACCACCGGGCCGTCCACGCCCATCAGCCGCAGCGCCCGCGCCAGGACCGGGCCCAGGGCGCGCAGGGAGCCGTCCTCCACCTTGAAGGCCAGGGCCCGGCCGTCCGGCAGGGCGACCGCCTGGACGGCCTCCGCGCCCATCTTGGACAGGGCTCCGGGAACGTCCCGCATCAGCCAGGTGTCGGCCCGGCGGGTCCCGGCGACGTACTCGGGGTGGGCCCGCATCGCGTCGGCGACCCGGCGTTCGGGCGTGCCGGGCGCGGCCAGGACGAAGGAGCGGTAGGCGCGGGCCAGGCCGGTGAGGCCGATGGCGAGCAGCGGGGCACCGCAGCCGTCTGTGCCGGTCGCCGCCACCGGTTCGCCCGCCGCCTCCTCCACCCCCTGGTGGATGAGCCGCTGGAGCGGGTGGCCGGGGTCGAGGTAGCCCTCCAGCGGCCAGCCGTTGCGCGCGCAGGCCGCCAGCATCGCGGTGTGCTTGCCGGAGCAGTTCATGGTCACCCGGTCCCGTACGCCTCCCGCCGCCAGGTACGTCTCCCGTTCCTCGGCGTCCAGCGGCAGGTCGGGCGGGCAGGCCAGCTGCTCCGCGGTCAGTCCGTGCTCGGCCAGCATCTTGCGGACCAGATCCCGGTGAAAGGTTTCTCCGGAGTGGCTGGCGGCGGCGAGCGCCAGCCGCTCACCCGACAGGTCCAGGCCCGCCCGCAGCACCCCGGCCGCCTGCATCGGCTTGTTGCTGGAGCGCGGGAAGACGGGCGCCGTCACCTCGCCCAGCGCCAGCTCCACGGCCCCGTCGGCGCCGAGGAGGACCAGGCTCCCCCGGTGCCGTCCCTCGACGAAGCCGGAGCGCACCACCTCCGCCAGCACCGGCGGCGCGGACGAGGGCGGGGACGACGGCGTCGTCGAGGAGGAGCGGGGCGAGGGGGACGGTGCGGGCATCGGCGGTGGCCTTCCGGGGCGCGGGACGACCCGCGCACCGCGAGGGCCCGGGATCACCGGGCCTGCCTTCGCCTCACACGAGCAGGTCGTCGACTTGAGCTTCTCCCTCACGGTACCTGCGGGCGATTTCCGCGCTGCACCCGTCGGCCGTCCGCTGGAGCCGCTGCCGCCGCCGGGACACCTGCTGCTCGTAGCGCACCAGCCGGCCCATCGCCGCGTTCAGCTCCCCGTCGGTGCGGGCCCCGAGGTCGGACAGCTCCACCTCGGCGAGCATCTCGGCCGCCAGCCGCCCGTACTCCTCGCTCTGCGGGGTGCCCAGGGTGACGTGGCGGGCGGAGGAGCGGTGCCGGGTCGGCGCGTCCCGCAGGATCTCCGGGAGCCGCTCCACCACGGACGCCGGAGGCATCCGGGGCGGTGCTGTGCCGGCCGCGGCCCCCGCAGGGGTGCGGCGCGAGAGTTCCGCGTGCAGGATGTCGATCCGTCCCTGGAGCAGCCGCCGTACGTAACTGAGGTCGGCCTCGTCGCGCTGCGCGTCCCGGCGCAGGGTGCGCAGCTCGGGCAGGCCCAGCGCGGTCAGGTCGTGCTCGGGCTGGTTCTCGGGCATCACAGGGCTGTCCGTTCGCTGCATGGGCGGCCGGTGGAACTCCGGCTCCCCGGCCCCCGCGTGGGTCGGCGCGCCGGCCCCGACCGGATGCCCGGTCCCTCGTGTGCTCATGTGCCTCTACCGTCCCCTCGACCGGCGTGTGCCAAGCATCGTGCCACCCCTCACGGCCGCTGCGTGACCGAGTGCTCCCGATCAGCCCCAGATGGGGGGTTAAGGAGTAAAAATAGCCCGACCGGGGGGCCCCGCGGACCGCGTCCGGGGGCCGGTCGGGGGGCGGTCGGGGGGCGGTCCGGCACCCGGCATCATGGTCGTATGCGTGCAGTGGTGCAGAGGGTGGACGGCGCGAGCGTCGTCGTGGACGGCGAGACGGTGGGGGCCATCGAGGGCGAGGGCCTGTGCGTCCTGGTCGGGGTGACCCACGAGGACACCAAGGAGAAGGCGGCGCAGCTCGCCCGCAAGCTGTGGTCGATCCGGATGCTGCAGGACGAGCGGTCGTGCAGCGACATCGACGCCCCGCTCCTGGTGATCAGCCAGTTCACCCTTTACGGCGACGCCCGCAAGGGCCGCCGCCCCACCTGGAACGCCGCCGCGCCCGGTGACGTGGCCGAGCCGCTGGTCGACGAGGTGGTGGCACAGCTGCGCGCGCTGGGCGCGACGGTGGCCACGGGACGCTTCGGGGCGCGGATGCGGGTGTCGTTGACCAACGACGGCCCGTTCACCGTCCTCCTGGAGATCTGACCTGCCGGAGATCCGGCCTGCTGGACGCCCGGCCTGCTGGAGATCCGGCCTGCTGAACACCCGGCCTGCTGGAGGCCCGAGCCCGCCGGGGCACCTCCCCGGCGGGCCGGAACGGTCCCGCGCGGGGCGGGACCGGTGTGCTCAGGGCTCGACCACGGTCTCCTGGGCCGCGGCCGTGTCCCCGGCCAGCAGCCGCGCATCGACCGGCACGTTGCGCTTGATCAGCGCGAGCGCGACCGGCCCCAGCTCGTGGTGGCGCACGGACGTCGTGACGAAGCCGATCCGGCGGCCCTCGGGGCCGTCGTCCGCGACGCGGATGTCGGTGCCCGGCGTCGGCAGGTGGACCTCGCTGCCGTCCAGGTGCAGGAAGACCATCCGGCGGGGCGGCTTGCCGAGGTTCTGCACCCGGGCGACGGTCTCCTGACCGCGGTAGCAGCCCTTCTCCAGGTGCACCGCGCCGCCGATCCAGCCCAGCTCGTGCGGGATGGTGCGGTGGTCGGTCTCGAAGCCCAGCCGGGGGCGGTGCTGCTCCACGCGCAGCGCCTCGTGGGCGAGGATGCCGGCGGGCGGCCCGGCCTGCTCGGCGAACCGCTCCAGGTCGGCCCGGGGCAGGAAGACGTCGCGGCCGTACGGGGTCTCCCGCACGACGGTGCCCTCGGGCACCTCGGTGATGGAACCGGCCGGCAGACTCACCACCGCGTAGTCGGCGGTACGGTCGGCGACCTCGACCCGGTAGAAGAACTTCATCGACTCCAGGTAGCCGATCAGGGCCTCCTGGGTGCCGGGCTCGACGTGGGCCCAGACGGTCTCGCCGTCGTCGACCAGGTACAGGACGTGCTCGATGTGGCCGTTCGCGGAGAGGATCAGCGCCTCGGTGGCCCGGTGCGGCGGAAGCTCGCTGACGTGCTGGGTGAGCAGCAGGTGCAGCCAGGTGAGCCGTTCCGCCCCGGAGACGGTCACGACCCCGCGGTGGGACAGGTCGACGAAACCGGTGCCGTCGGCGAGGGCGCGCTGTTCGCGGAACAGGTCGCCGTAGTGGGCGGCCACGCCCTCGTCCACGCCTTCGGCGGGGACGGCGCCCGGCAGGGTCAGCAGGGGGCTCTTCATGCCTCTAGCCTACGACTCGGTAGTTGAAGCCTTCAGGGTGCAGGTCGCGCAGCGCCCGAAGATCGCGAAGTGCTTCAGGTCGGTGTCGAAGCCGAAGGTCTCCCGCAGTTTCGCGGTGAACTCCGCGGCCACCTCCACGTCCGCCTCGATGACGTCCGTGCAGTCGCGGCACACCAGGTGGAGATGGTGGTGCCGGTCGGCGAGGTGGTAGGTCGGGGCGCCGTGCCCGAGGTGGGCATGGCTGACCAGGCCGAGCTCCTCCAGGAGCTCCAGCGTGCGGTAGACGGTGGAGATGTTCACCCCCGACGCGGTCTTGCGCACTTCGACGAGGATGTCGTCGGGGGTCGCGTGCTCCAGGGTGTCCACGGCTTCGAGCACGAGTTGGCGCTGCGGCGTCAGCCGGTAGCCGCGCTGCCTGAGGTCGCTCTTCCAGTCGGTGCTCACCACAGTGACGAGTCTAGAGCGGGCCCGGCCGGTTCGGGCCGGGCCTGCTTCAAGGCGGGGAGAACCGGTCGGAGCCGGGTCTACTTGAAGAAGGCGATGCCGTCGTCCGGCATGTCGTCGGGCAGGGCCTTGGCCCAGCGCTCGACCTCCTCCGGGGTGACGACCTTCTTCAGGTGCGCCGACATGTAGGGGCGCAGCTCGACCTCGGGGGTCTGCTTCTCGCCGACCCACATCAGGTCGCTCTTGACGTAGCCGTACAGCCGCTTGCCGCCGCTGTAGGGGCGGGCGGCCGGCGTGCGCGCCACCGCGTCCGTGACCAGGTCGATCTGCGGCTTCTGGTCGGCCAGCTCGCCGTACCAGATCTCGATGACGCCGTCGTCGCGGGTCATCGTCACCTCGACCTTGCGGCCGGAGTCGATCCGCCAGAAGCCGTGCTCGGACTCCAGCGGCCGCACCTTGTTGCCGTCGCCGTCCAGCACCCAGGTGTGGGAGGAGTACTCCAGGAAGTCCCGGCCGTCGTGGGTGAAGGAGACCTCCTGCCCGAAGTTGCACTTCTCGGCGCCGGGGAAGTCGTGCACGCCCGCACCCGCCCAGTTGCCCAGCAGGAAGGCGAGCGGGACGAGGTCCTTGTGGAGGTCGGACGGGATCTCGATCATGAGAGGCAGTTCCTGGACGTGGTCGGGCAGGTCAGCGCTGGCCCTGGTACAGCTTCTTCACGGTCAGCCCGGCGAAGGCGAGTACGCCGACGGCGACGAGGACCAGGAGGGCTTCGAAGAAGATAACCACGGGGTGCTCCTTGAGCGGGGGGTGCGGTTGTGCACAGGACCGGGCCCCAGCTTACGCGGCCGGGGCCCGGTCCTTCGTGTGAGGTCTCCCCTCCCGGCCGGTCAGCTCAGCAGCTGGCTCTGCAGCGTCACCGTCTGCTGGAAGGGGATCGCTGCCGCGGTGCCCTTGCGGGACTGGACGATCAGGGCGACGACGTCCCCGGCGCGGACGTACGCCTGCCGCACGTGTTCCGCGCCGCGCGGCTTCACCTCGTCGTAGGAGTAGCGGGACACCCCGCGGGGGTCCGCGGCCGACGGGTGGTTGTCGTCGAACTGGACGTGCTCCGCGCCGGCCAGGGCGTACGAGGGCGACCCGTAGGCGACGAACTTCCCGAAGACCGCGTCGCCCACCTCGGCCGTCGCGAACCGCAGGAGGTAGATCCGGGTACGGGTGCCGTCCTGGGTCGTCCAGCCGCGCGCGGCCGTGTGGCGGAGGCCGTGGTCCGTCATCAGCTGCCCGGCCTCGGTCCGGTCCTTCTTCTCCGCGAACACGGCGGTGAAGTCCTCGGTGGACAGCCAGCCGTCCTTGCCGCGCAGCGCCTTGTCCTCCGTGGCCCCCGCGGGGGCGGGCAGCAGCAGGGCCCGCAGGTCGGCCGCGTGGCCGCTCGCCGGGTCCTCGGAGTCGTACGGGCGGGCGCCGGCGGGCAGGGGCGGCTTGGTGATCCGGGGGTAGTCCCAGCGGCCGTCGGACTCGGTGGCGAGGCCGAGGACGTCCGTGCGCTCCATGCGCGTGATCCCGTAGGCGGTCCCCGCGCCGAGCGCGGCGAACACGGTGACCACGGCGGTCCAGCGCAGGGCCGCCCGCAGGCGGCGCCGGTCCCGGAACGGGACGCGCACGGGGGCGGCAGCCGGGCCCACAGGGGCGTCGGCGGCCTCCGGCGGGACGGCATCAGGCGCCGCGGGTGCCTCGGGTGCCGCGGGTGCCGCGGGTGCCGCGGGTGCCTCAGGACGCTCAGGCGTCGGCACCTCGGGCGCCGCAGATGCCTCAGACACCTCGGCAACCTCGATCGCCTCAGGCGCCTCGACCACCTCGATCGCCTCAGGCGCCTCGGCAACCTCGATCGCCTCAGGCACCTCGGCCGCGTCCGCGGCCGGCGGCTGCCCCACGGCCTCCGCCGACTCGACAGCCCCCGCCGGCTCCACGGCCTCCGCCGGCACCGTCGCCCGGTCGGCCGAGTCCGTCGCCCGGTCGGCCGGATCCGTCGTCTGTGCTTGCTCGGTCATACGGCCAGCCCCGGGGTGTCGATGCGGTCCAGTTGTGCGGTGAAGAACGCCGAGACGCCCCGCCGGTCGATCGGCCCGGGCGTGTCCACCACGACGTTGACCAGGACGTCGCCCACGTGCCCCACACAGAACGCGCCTTCCAGCCCGTCCTTCTTCGCCTTGGGCGACAGGAAGCACCGGGCGTCCTTGTGGCCCTTGATCTTCGGGCCCTTGCGGAACACGTCGGCGGTGGACAGGAACCGCTGGGCGGAGTTGGCCATGTCCCGCACCGCGCTCCGGTTGCCCATCTGCTGGAGGGTGACCTCGGCCGTGAAGCCGTTGTCCTCCTCCCCGTGGGCGGGGACGGCGTAGCTCCGCAGGGCCATGCCCTTGAGGTCCTGCCTCTCGACCAGCTTCTCCAGCTCGCGCTGGACGCGTCCGGGCAGACCCTTGAGGGACTCCTTGCGCAGGGCCGTGGCCGCGGCGCCGCTGAGCTCGGTGTCGTGACCGAAGTCCCGCACGTCCGGGCCCGGGGAGCGGCCGTCCTTCTCGAACGGCAGGAGCAGGGCGCTCAGGCCCTTCGCCTTCTCCGCCGCCGTCTCCGCGCCGTCCTTCTCCTTCGACTTGCCCGCGGCCGGGAGCTTCCAGACCGGCTTGCCGGGACTGCGGTCGGCGTCCTGGACGGTGATCACCGTGAAGCCGACGGCGCCGGCCAGCGCACAGACCAGCAGAACCGATCCGCCCATCATGGCGGCCCGGCGGCTGCGCGCCCTGCGGGCCACCCGGGCGGTGGCGCCGTCGGCGGCGGACTCCGCCACGGTCCCCTCGATGACCTCGGGGGTGTTCTCGGATGGCTCGGTCACAGCTTGCCCACCTGTCGCTTCGCCAGGTCCATGATCTTCGACTTGGGGATCGGTCCGCTGTCGTAGACGAAGATCTCGACGTAGACGTCTCCGCGCCAGGCGTGCGCCTCGGCGGAGTACAGCGGGAGGTATCCCGGCTTCCGGTCGGGGGTGTCGTGGACGTACACCGTGCCGGCGTGCTCCCCGGTCCCGGCGATGGGCCAACTGCGGGTGCCACTCTCGCGGTTGGCCCAGTAGACGCCGTTGTCGGCCCACAGGGAGGCGCCCATGGTGTCCACCTGGCGGAACTGCGTCAGGTTGATGTAGACGCCGCCGTTCTCGCCGAACCGCCAGGACGTCGTCGCGGAGCGGCGGAAGCCGTCGGCGAGGAGGTTGGCGAAGGTGTCGGACGGCCCCTTGTACCGGCTCGCGTACGCCGAGAGGCCCATCCAGCCGTCACGGCCCGGGGGGTCCTCGACGTCCCGGGCCTTCTTGGGCCGGTCGATCAGGAACTCACGCAGGTCGCCGTCCAGCCGGATCTGACGGTCCTGGGACGCCGGCAGCGGCTCCGCCTCGCCCTTCGCCTGCGGGACGACGGGTTGCGACAGCGGTGGCAGCTCGGTGGGCGGCCGTTCGGCCTGGATCAGGTACCCGGTGCAGGTACCGGCGACCACGCCCAGCACCGCGGCCGCCGCGATCATCAGCGTGGTCCGGCCGCGGGGCCGCCGGGCCGCCGCCCCCGCTCCGTCGCCCGGCTCCCCCGTATCCGCATGCGCGGGGCCGGACTCCTGGTCCTCCCCGGCGAGTTCGATCTCCCCGATCTCGCCCACCGCGCCCGTCACCGGGCCGGAACCGGCCTTGTCGGGTCTATCGGCGTCTTCCACACAGTCCCCCTCAGAACGTGAAGGGCGCGTTCCGTATCGCGCTCCCCAGGAGACTCATACGTCACACCGGGAGTTGTAGGCGAGGTGATTACGATTCAGCCATGGCGAAGAAGCTCGTGATCAAGGTGACCGCGGGGGCCGATGCCCCCGAACGCTGCTCGCAGGCCTTCACGGTGGCGGCGGTGGCCGTGGCCAGCGGGGTGGAGGTGTCGCTGTGGCTGACCGGGGAGTCCGCCTGGTTCGCGCTCCCGGACCGGGCCGCCGAGTTCGAGCTGCCGCACGCCGCCCCGCTGCCCGACCTGCTCGACTCGCTCCTCGCGGGCGGCCGCGTCACCCTGTGCACGCAGTGCGCGGCCCGGCGCGACATCACGGAGAAGGACGTCCTGGAGGGGGTCCGCATCGCGGGCGCGCAGGTGTTCGTGCAGGAGGCGCTGGCCGACGACACCCAGGCGCTCGTCTACTGAGGCGCCGCCCGCCCACCGGGCGGCGCCTCACCGGGGCCGCTTCTTGCCGTCGAGTTCGTCCCACCACTCGTCCGACTGCGGGTCGCCCGAGGGGTCGTCCCACCAGCGGTCGTCGGGGCCGCGCCGGTTGGCGATCATCGCGGCGACCGGCGGGATCACCATGGCGACGACGCACATGCCCACGGCCACCGGCACCGACCAGAGCCGCACGACGGCCCAGGCCAGGACGAAGAGCGCGACGCACGTGCCCATCAGGGCGAAGTAGACGTGCCGCCTGCGCGCGTACATGCCTCCAGCGTAGGTCCGAACGGCCCGCCCGGCGCAGGGCGGGCGGGCCGTTCGGGCAGGGCCCCGCACCGCGCCCGGGCATGCCGAAGGGCCGCACCCCGGGTGTCCAACCCGTGGGATGCGGCCCTTCAGCCGTCACGTGCCCCGAGGAACGCGGCCGGGCGGCCGGGCTCCTGTCGGAGGCCGTCAGACCGCGATCGCGACCTCGGCCAGTCCGCCCTGCTGGGCGACGACCTTGCGGTCGGCGGTGCCGCCGGGCACCAGCGCACGGAGGGTCCAGGTGCCCTCGGCCGCGTAGAAGCGGAACTGACCGGTGGCGGAGGTCGGCACCTCCGCGGTGAACTCGCCGGTCGAGTCCAGCAGACGGACATAGCCCGTCACCGGCTCGCCGTCGCGGGTCACCTGGCCCTGGATGGTGGTCTCACCGGGCTTGATCGTCGAGGCGTCCGGGCCGCCGGCCTTCGCACCGCACATGTGTCAACTCCTGAAGGGGTCTGGAGAGGTCGGTCGGGTGGGACTTACTTGGCGGGGCCGAGCTCGATCGGCACGCCGACCAGGGAGCCGTACTCGGTCCAGGAGCCGTCGTAGTTCTTGACGTTCTCCACGCCGAGCAGCTCGTGCAGCACGAACCACGACAGGGCGGAGCGCTCGCCGATGCGGCACAGGGCGATGGTGTCCTTGGCGAGGTCGACCTGCTCGTCCTCGTAGAGCTTCTTCAGCTCGTCGTCGGACTTGAAGGTGCCGTCGTCGTTGGCGTTCTTCGACCACGGGATGTTGCGCGAGCTCGGCACGTGGCCGGGACGCTGCGACTGCTCCTGCGGCAGGTGGGCCGGGGCGAGCAGCTTGCCGGAGAACTCGTCGGGCGAGCGCACGTCGACGATGTTCTTCTTGCCGATCGCGTCCACGACCTCGTCGCGGAAGGCGCGGATCGACGTGTCCTGCGGCTTGGCCTTGTAGTCGGTCTTCGGGCGCTCGGGCACCTCGTCGCCGGGGACCAGCTCGCGGGCGTCCAGCTCCCACTTCTTGCGGCCGCCGTCGAGCAGCTTGACGTTCTCGTGGCCGTACAGCTTGAAGTACCAGTACGCGTACGCGGCGAACCAGTTGTTGTTGCCGCCGTAGAGGACGACGGTGTGGTCGTTGGCGATGCCCTTGTCGGACAGGAGCTTCTCGAAGCCCTCCTGGTCGACGAAGTCACGGCGGACCGGGTCCTGCAGGTCCTGGGTCCAGTCGATCCGGATGGCGTTCTTGATGTGATTCTTCTCGTAGGCGGACGTGTCCTCGTCCACCTCGACGATGGCGATGCTGGGGTCGTCCAGGTGCTCCTGGAGCCAGTCGGCGTCGACCAGGACGTCGCTGCGGCTCATGTTTTTCTCCTCCGGGGCAGTTGCGGCGGGGCGTGCGGGGTGAGGCAGAGCGCACGGCGGTACGGGCGCCGGGCGCGGGGGTGCCCTTCAGCAGGGCGAGGGGGAACGCGGACGTCGACGACGACGTCGGCTCAGAACGGGCGACAGAGCATGGCGGCGACACGGCACAGGTCTACTGCCCGCCGCTTCGTGAGATCCGCCTGTCGCTTCATGGCCCCGATGGTAGGGAGAGCAGGGCGGGCGTGTCACCGGCGTGTCGCATGATGAGACACGATCGTCCGCATACTGGGATCAGAGAGGGCTGTGGGGCCATTTCAGGCCGGTTCCGGGCTCCCCGTGGCCGGATGTGGCCGGTGTCACCTTCACTCGGCGGACGCCGTCGTCTCGCCAGTCGGACGGATGTGAACGTGCCCCCCGCGGATGCGGGGCCGCCGTCGTCGAAGGGGCCGGAGCCCTCCGCCTGCCTACCCGGCCAGGCGGACGTCCGATGCCTGCCTACCCGGCCAGGCGGACGTCCGAACCCTTCACCGTGATGCCCACGCCGGCCTTCGACGCCTCCACCTTGTCGAGCCGGATCCCGCCCGGCAGGCCGTCGATCTTCTGCTCGAAGTCGGTGATCTGCCGCACCCGGGACTCGGCGATCGTCATCCCCCCGAACTTGGGCAGCGCGTCCGCCTTGACGCGCACCGTGTGGCCGTCCACCACGGTGACGGAACTGAGCACGAACACCGGCTCGGGCAGCTTGGCTCCGAGCACCGTGGCCTCCACCTCGACCTTGATCTTGCCGTTGCCGCCGTCCGACAGCCCGACCACGTTCGCGGTCACACCCGGGGCCACCCGCTGGGGCTCCGACTGCGCGGTCTTGAGCAGTTCGTCGTAGGCGACCGTCGCGGTGCCCGTGGCGGTCGCGGCGGTGGCGGAGGAGAAGTTGCCGGAGAACTCGACGCCCTTCATGTCGGCGTGCAGATCGGCGATGCGGATCTTCTGTCCGCCGTCCCCGGTGGTGGCCTCGTAGTCCTGGATGCCGACCTCGATGTCGTCGAGGGCGCCGCCGGCGACCTGGGTGAGGAAGGGGAAACCCTTGATGGACACGTCGGGCGTGGAGGTGAGGTTCTCGGTGGCCTTCAGCCGGTCCGCGGCCTCGCCCTCGGCGAAGTTCACCGCGACGCGGTCCACGATGACGAAGAGCCCGCCGAGTATCACGACGACGACGAGCAGTATTCGCAGTGCGCGCATGCGGTGATTCCCCCACCTAGGCGTGTCCGACGGCATTCCCCGACGACCGGTAGGCCGTCCAGCGCGAGCGTAACCCGCACAGGAGTGCGCTCCCGGGAATTGTGGATCACCTGTGACGCACGGGACCGCAGCCGCGGGGCGCCGGAGCCCGTTCCGGCCCCGGCACGGGACGGAGCGGCCCGGGGGCTCCGGGGGCTCCGGGGGCTCCGGGGCCGAGGGCTGCGGGATCGAGGTCCCGGGAGCGGGTACCGGATCCGGGGGTTCCTGCGCCGGGGCTCCCGGGCCGGGCTTCGGGCTCCGGGGCCCAGGGCTCCAGCTCCGGGGCCCTGGTCAGAGCCGGGGCCGGACCGGAGCCAGGGCCGGGCCTGGGCCGGGCCGGGGCCAGGCCTGGGCCAGGGCCGAAATCCGGGATCCGAGGCTGCGGGGCCGAGGACCCGGGACCGGGCCGGCCCGGGGGGCACCGGGGCCGAGGGCTGCGGCGTCGAGGGCCTGGGACCGGGTGCCGGATCGGGGGCTCCGGGGCCGGGCTTCGGACTCCGGCCCAGGGCTCCAGCTCCGGGGCCCAGGTCAGGGCCAGGCCGGGGCCAGGGCCAAGGCCAAAGCCTCCGAGATCCGGGGCTGCGGGGCCGAGGGCCCTGGACCGGGTGCCGGGCCGAGGGCTCCCGGGTCGGGACTCCGGGCCCAGGGCAAGGCCGGGGTCTCAGGGGTCCGAGGCCCCGGGTCAGGCGAACACGCGGCCCAGGACGTACACCGCGGGGGCCGCCGCGGCCAGGGGCAGGGCCACGCCCGCCGTGAAGTGGACGAAGCGGGACGGGTAGTCGTAGCTCGCGACCCGGTGGCCGATCAGGGCGCAGGCCGCCACCCCGGCGCCGAGCAGCGCGCCCGAGGCGCCCGGGCCGGCCGCCGCGCCCAGCGCCGCACCGGCGCCCGCCGCCGCGAGCAGCGCCGCCGCCACCGAAGCGGGCGTGGGGAGCGGCAGGGCCCGCACCACCATCGCCACGGCCGTGGCGCCCGCGCCGACCGTCACCGCGTCCGCGTCGGCGGCCAGGTGACCGCCTGCGAGGATCGCCAGCGCCGCCGCCGCGACCGTCGCCATCAGGCCGTACATCCGCTCGTCGGGATCCGCGTGCGACCGCAGTTGCAGGACCAGCGAGAGCAGCACCCAGACGCCCAGCGTCCCGAGGATCGCACCGGGCGCCCGGTCCGACGCCAGCAGGGCCACGTCCGCCGCCAGCGCGCCCAGGAAGCCCAGCGCGATGCCCTGGCGGGCCGGCCACATCCCGTTCAGCCGGAACCAGCCGGCCGCCGTGAGCCCCTGGAGCGCGATCAGCGGCACGAGCAGTGCGTAGGTGCCCAGCGCCGCCCCGCCCGCGAGCAGCAGCCCCAGCAGGGCGGTGAGCGCCGCCGGCTGCATGCCGGGCTCGATGACCGGGGACCGGCCCTCCGCCCGCGCGCGCTGCGCGTCGGTGACGCGCGAGTTCCCGGCCAGCGTGGCCGGGCCATACGCCGGCCCGTCGGCGTCGGGGGCGGCGCCCGGGGCGGCCGGCGCGGGGCCGGGCGCGACGGTGGCGGCCGCCTGGTGCGCGGACGCGGGCGGTACGGGGGCTGCGGCGGGCAGGGGCCCGGGCGGCGGGGTGCCGTAGGTGACGGCCTCGCCGTAGCCCGGGTGCACGGTGGGTCCGCTCACCGGTTCCGGATGGCCCTGCGGCGGCAGGTACGCGGTCTCGTCGACGGCGGCGGCCGGCACCGGCGGCTGCACGGACGTCTCCCACGTCTGGCCCTGCCACTGCTGGGTGTGCTGCTGGTCGGCGTACGGGTCGCCCGCGTACCCCTGCTGCCCGGGCCAGGCCTGCGGCTGCGGGTACTGCTGGGGCTGCGAATAGGCCTCAGGGTGATGCGGGTGCTGTGGGTGCTGCGGGTGCTGGTGGGCCGGCGGGTACGGCTGCGGCTGCCCGTACGGGTGGTACGGGTCGTGTCCCTCGTGCGGCTGGTCGGTCATCGCTCACCCTCCTGCGAACGGCGGGAGCACCTCGACCGTGCCGCCGTCGGCCAGCCGTACCGTCTCATGTGCGCGGGTCCCCACGGGGTCACCGTCGACGAGGAACGAGCATCGCCGCAGGACACGCGGGAGTTCGCCGGGGTGTCGCCCGCGGGCCGCGTCGAGCGCCTCGGCGAGCGTGTCCGCCTCGAACTGCTCCTCGGCCACCCCGGCCGCGGCCTTGGCGGCGGCCCAGTACCGCACCGTGACCTTTGCCATCTGCTGGTTCCTCAATCGTTGACGGTGAACACCGTCAGGCTAGCCCGCCCGGGTGACCGCCCAGTCCCCGATCCGGTGCACCAGCTGCTCGGACGCGGCGTTCTCCGCGTGCCCCATGCCGGGCTCGATCCACAGCTCCCCCTGGTCACCGGCCGCCGCGGCCAGCATCCGCGGATGGTCGAGCGGGAAGTAGCCGTCGCGGTCGCCGTGCACGATCAGCAGCGGGGTCGGCGCGATCCGCGGCACCGCCTGGACGGGGGACAGCGGCACCGGGTCCCAGCCGCGGTGGTGGATCCGGGTGCGCAGCCCGTACCGGCCCACCAGCCGCCCCTCGGGACGGGTGACCAGCCAGTGCAGCCGCCGCATGGGAGCCGTCCCCCGGTAGAACCACCGGGCCGGCGCGCTCACCGACACCACCGCGTCGGGCCCGGCGGAACCCGGGGGGTCCTCCCCCGGCGCCCCGCTGCCGAGGGCGGCGTGCCGCAGGACCACCGAGCCGCCCATGGAGAAGCCGACGGTCACCACGCGCGTGTGCCCCAGTTCCCGGGCCCGGGCGACCGCCGCCGCCAGGTCCAGCACCTCCCGGTCGCCGACCGTGGAGCGTCCCCCGGAGGCGCCGTGGCCGCGGAAGGAGAAGGTCAGCACCGCCCCGTGCCGGGTCAGCGCCCGCGCCACCCGGCGCAGGTGCGGCCGGTCCACGTCCCCCGTGAAGCCGTGCGCGACCACGAACACCGGAACGTCCTCGGGGCCGTCCCCGGCGCTCCCCGGCGAGCCGGGTTCCGGCGCCCGCGCGGGCTCGTAGCGGTGGTCGATCAGTACGCCGTCCGTGGTCCGCAGGAACGTCCGTCCTTTCGCCCCGCCCGGACCGCCGTTCGTCCTCCCGGGCGTCTCGGAATACGGACGATGGGTGGTACATCCCACATGACCTGCCGAACCGCTGCTCATGTCCGCTATTCTGCTGGGAAGAGGACTCGGGCAGCGAAGCCCCCGGGTCCTTTTGTGCTTTCGGAAGCGTTGTATACGACGCGGGAAACCGCCGACGTACGGGGCGTCGAACGCACGAAGCAAGCCGCAAACTCCCCCGCTGCCTCAACGGCGCGGGAGGTGCCCCCACCGCAGGGACCGCCGAGGAGGAACCAGACGTCATGGGCGAGCGAACCGTGCACGAACGAACGGCCCCGGACTGGGGAGGTGGGACGCGATGAGCTCCCTCCTGCTCCTCACCAACGCCCTCCAGCCGTCGGCGGAGGTGCTCCCCGCCCTCGGCCTGCTGCTGCACAACGTGCGGGTGGCCCCGGCGGAGGGCCCCGCCCTGGTGGACACCCCCGGCGCCGACGTCATCCTCGTCGACGGCCGGCGCGACCTGCCGCAGGTGCGCAGCCTGTGCCAGTTGCTGCGCTCCACCGGGCCCGGCTGCCCCCTGGTGCTGGTGGTCACCGAGGGCGGTCTGGCCGCCGTCACCGCCGACTGGGGCATCGACGACGTCCTGCTGGACACCGCGGGCCCGGCCGAGGTCGAGGCGCGGCTGCGGCTCGCCATGGGCCGCCAGCAGATCGTCAACGACGATTCCCCGATGGAGATCCGCAACGGTGATCTCTCCGTCGACGAGGCGACCTACAGCGCCAAACTCAAGGGCCGCGTCCTCGATCTCACGTTCAAGGAATTCGAGCTGCTGAAATACCTCGCACAGCACCCCGGCCGGGTCTTCACCCGGGCCCAGTTGCTGCAGGAGGTCTGGGGCTACGACTATTTCGGCGGCACCCGGACGGTCGACGTCCACGTGCGGCGGCTGCGCGCCAAGCTGGGCCCGGAGCACGAATCCCTGATCGGCACCGTCCGGAACGTCGGTTATCGATTCGTTACGCCGGAGAAGGGCGACCGCTCCACGGAAGAGCCGAAGGCCGCGCAGGCCGCCGGCGCTCCGCAAAAGGCGGCGGATGCGGACGGGACGACCGCGCGTGAGGCCGCCGAGGCGCGGGCCCGGGCATGAGCGGCGCACGCATGAGCGGGCCGCACCCGCCGACGAGCGGGGCGCCCGGACGGACGCACCCGTCCGGGGGACCCGGAGCCCGTCGCACGCCCTGCCCACGGCCGGTATATCCGCGTAGACTCCGCGCGTGGCCAAGGTAACCAGGGATGACGTGGCGCGGCTGGCGGGCACCTCCACCGCCGTCGTCAGCTACGTCATCAACAACGGACCCCGGCCGGTCGCCCCGGCCACGCGCGAGCGTGTCCTCGCCGCGATCAAGGAACTGGGGTACCGGCCCGACCGCGTCGCCCAGGCGATGGCGTCCCGGCGCACGGACCTCATAGGTCTGATCGTGCCCGACGCCCGCCAGCCCTTCTTCGGGGAGATGGCGCACGCCGTGGAACAGGCCGCGTCCGAGCGCGGAAAGATGGTGCTGGTCGGCAACTCCGACTACATCGGCGAGCGCGAGGTCCACTACCTGCGCGCCTTCCTGGGGATGCGCGTCTCCGGCCTGATCCTCGTCAGCCACGCCCTCAACGACCTGGCCGCGGCCGAGATAGACGCCTGGGACGCCCGGGTCGTCCTGCTCCACGAACGCCCCGAGGCGATCGACGACGTCGCCGTCGTCACCGACGACCTCGGCGGCGCCCAGCTCGCCGTCCGCCACCTGCTGGAACACGGCTACCCGTACGTCGCCTGCCTCGGCGGCACCGCGGACACCCCCGCCGTCGGCGACCCGGTCTCCGACCACGTGGAGGGCTGGCGCCGGGCCATGAAGGAGGCCGACGTCCCGACCGACGGCCGCCTCTTCGAGGCCCCGTACAACCGGTACGACGCCTACCGCATCGGGCTCGACATCCTCTCCGGGCCCGACCGCCCGCCGGCCATCTTCTGCTCCACCGACGACCAGGCGATCGGCGTCCTGCGGGCGGCGCGCGAGCTGCGCATCGACGTGCCGGGCGAGCTGGCGGTCGCCGGGTTCGACGACATCAAGGAGGCGGCGCTCACCGACCCGCCGATGACCACGGTCGCCTCCGACCGTTCGGCCATGGCCCGTGCGGCCGTGGACCTGGTCCTCGACGACGGTCTGCGGGTCGCCGGGTCGCGCCGCGAGCGCCTGAAGGTGTTCCCGTCCCGCCTGGTGGTACGCCGCTCCTGCGGCTGCGGATAGCCGGTCCGGGGGCGCCGCAGAAGCACCGGGCGTCCGTGCACCTGCCCGTCCGTCCACATGCTCGACCCCCGCACATCCTTATATCGGGCATACACGGTTCTGCCGGACTTCTCAGACGGCCCTCAGGAAGCTCTCATCGTGGGGCGCGAGCCTGTTTGACATGAACGAGACCTTCCGCAGCCCCGGCACCCCCGACGAGCCCCGGCCCGCGTCCGCCGACCAGTACGGCGCGCAGTACGGCACCGTTCCCCCCGGTCAGCAGGATGCGCACGGCCGGCCCGGTCCGAGCGGCGCGCAGGGCCCGTACCTCCCGCACGGTCCGAGCGGCGCGCAGGGCCCGTACCTCCCGCACGGCCCGGGCGGCGCGCAGGGCCCGTACCCGCAGGGCACGAGCGGCGCGCAGGCGCCCGCGGAGCGTGCGGCGCACCCGGAGTGGCCGCCCGCGCCCCCGCAGCCCCCGCAGCCCCCTTCGGCGGCGCAGCCGCCCGCGGCCGGGCCCCCGCCCCCCGCCCAGCCGCCCGGGCGCACCGGGCGCCGGCGCCGGCGCGGCCCGGCCGCCCTCCTCGCCGCCGTGGCGATCGTCGCGGCGGCCGTCGGCGGCGGGACCGCCTACGGCATCCAGGAGCTCGCCGGCCCGCGGACGGTCGCCGACGGCGGCTCCGGGCAGCCCAACGCGGTCCCGGCCGCCCAGAAGGGCACCGTGGCCGGCGTCGCCGACGCGGTGAGCCCGAGCATCGTCGAGATCAACGCCACCTCGCGCGCGGGGTCCTCCACCGGCTCCGGCGTGATCATCAGCGAGGACGGCGAGGTCGTCACCAACAACCACGTCATCGCGGGCGCCTCCTCGGTCAAGGTGCGCACCAGCGACGGCACCACATACACCGCGAAGGTCGTCGGCACCGACAGCGGGAAGGACCTCGCGCTGATCCGGCTCCAGGACGCCTCGGGCCTGAAGGCCGCCACCCTCGGCGACTCCGACCGGGTGAAGGTCGGCGACCAGGTCGTCGCGATCGGCTCCCCCGAGGGCCTGACCGGCACCGTGACCAGCGGAATCGTCTCGGCCCTCGACCGGGACGTGACCGTCGCGAGGGACGAGGGCCAAGAACAGCAGCAGTGGCAGCAGGGCGACGGCTGGCCCTTCGAGTACGGCGGCCGGCAGTTCAACGGCGACACCGGCGGCTCCACCACCACCTACCAGGCCATCCAGACCGACGCCTCCCTCAACCCGGGCAACTCCGGCGGCGCGCTGATCGACATGAACGGCGCCGTCATCGGCATCAACTCCGCGATGTACTCGGCGGGCGGCTCGTCCTCCGACGCGGGCAGCGCGGGCCTCGGCTTCGCCATCCCGGTGAACACCCTCAAGGCGGACCTGCCCGCCCTGCGCGCGGGTACCACCGGCTGAGCCGCGGCGGCCGCGGGACGTGCGAGGCTGGGACCCCGGGCCGCGCACCGGCAACGGGACCGGCCCCGGGACCCCGGCCCCGCGCGCCCGCCGCCCGGCGTGACGGCCGCCGGCGGACGGCACACAGCCGCTCCCGCCGCCGGTCATCGGCCCGGCCGCCCGGGCGGCCGGACGCCCCGCCCTCCCCCCGTCCCGCCGACAGAGGAACCCGACTCCATGAGCCCCGTGCCCGCCGAAGGCGACCGTGACCGTGACCCGCAGCGCATCCTGATCGTCGACGACGAGCCGGCCGTGCGGGAGGCGCTCCAGCGCAGCCTGGCCTTCGAGGGCTACGACACCGAGGTCGCCGTCGACGGCGCCGACGCGCTGGAGAAGACCGCGTCCTACCGGCCCGACCTGCTCGTCCTCGACATCCAGATGCCCCGCATGGACGGCCTGACCGCGGCCCGCCGCATCCGCGCCACCGGCGACACCACTCCCGTCCTGATGCTGACGGCCCGTGACACCGTCGGCGACCGGGTCACGGGACTGGACGCCGGGGCGGACGACTACCTCGTCAAGCCCTTCGAGCTGGACGAGCTGTTCGCCCGCATCCGGGCGCTGCTGCGCCGCAGTTCGTACGCGGCGGCCGTGGCGGCCTCGGCGGAGACGGACGACGTCCTCACCTTCGCGGACCTCAGCATGAACCTGGTGACGCGGGAGGTGCGGCGGGGCGGGCGGACGGTGGAGCTGACCCGCACCGAGTTCACCCTGCTGGAGATGTTCATGGCGCACCCGCGTCAGGTGCTCACCCGCGAGCAGATCCTCAAGGCGGTGTGGGGCTTCGACTTCGAGCCGTCGTCCAACTCGCTCGACGTCTACGTGATGTACCTGCGCCGCAAGACCGAGGCGGGCGGCGAGCCGCGCCTGGTGCACACCGTGCGGGGCGTGGGGTACGTGCTGCGGCAGGGCGGCGCGGAGTGAGCGGTCTCCTGCGCCGCTTCCGCACGCTCCCGATGCGGGCCCGGCTGTCGCTGCTGGTGGCGGCCGCGGTGGCGACCGCCGTGGCGGCGGTGTCGGTGACGTGCTGGTTCATCGTGCAGGGCAAGCTGTACGAGCAGCTCGACAAGGACCTGGAGAAGGCCACCGTCCTGCAGGGCCCGCAGCGCGAGGGCGAGATCCGCAGCGCCCTCAACACCTGCACGGCCACGCCCCGGGACACCGTCGACGGCAGCTTCCAGGACACCTACTCCCAGGTGGTCCGCGCCGACGGCACCGTCTGCCTGTTCCCCAGCTCGGCGGGCCGGATCGACGTCACCCGCTCCGACCGGGAGGTCATCGCGAGCGCGGGCAGCGCCTCGTCCGGCGTGCACCGCGACGGTACCGACCAGAACGGCGACCCGGTCCGCGTACTGACCCTGCCCCTGGTGATCAACAACCCGACCACGCTGACGAGTTCGAAGGCGGCCGTCCTCGTGGCGGTCCCCCTGAAGGGCACCGAGTCCACGCTCGACGACCTCGCCCTGATCCTGCTGCTCGTCTCCGGCGTCGGAGTGGTCGGCGCCTCCGCCGCCGGTCTCGCGGTCGCCCGCGCCGGCCTGCGGCCCGTGGACCGGCTCACCGAGGCCGTCGAACACGTGGCCCGCACCGAGGACCTGGGCGTGCGCATCCCCGTGGACGAGGAGTCCGACGACGAGATCGCCCGCCTGTCCCGCTCCTTCAACTCCATGACGTCCGCCCTGGCCAGCTCCCGCGACCTGCAGCAGCAGCTCATCGCGGACGCCGGGCACGAGCTGCGCACGCCCCTGACCTCGCTGCGCACCAACATCGAACTCCTCACCCGCAGCGAGGAGACCGGCCGCCCGATCCCGCCGGCCGACCGCGCCGCCCTGCTCGCCTCGGTGAAGGCGCAGATGACCGAACTGGCCGCCCTCATCGGCGACCTGCAGGAGCTGTCCCGCCCCGACACCGGCCAGCACTCCGGCCGCACCCGGATCGTCGCCTGGCACGACACCGTCGAGGCGGCACTGCGACGCGCCCGGCTGCGCGGACCCGGCCTCACCCTCGACGCGGACCTCCACCCCTGGTACGTCCGCGCCGAACCCAGCGCGCTGGAACGCGCCGTGGTCAACATCCTCGACAACGCGGTGAAGTTCGGCCCGCCCGGCACGGCCGTCGACGTCCGCCTGGCCGACGGCGTCCTCACCGTCCGGGACCACGGCCCCGGCATCCCCGCCGACGAACTGCCCCACGTCTTCGACCGCTTCTGGCGCTCCCCCACCGCCCGCGCCCTGCCCGGCTCCGGCCTGGGCCTGTCCATCGTGGCCCGCACGGTCCAGCAGGCCGGCGGCGAGGTCTCCCTCACGCCCGCCGCGGACGGCGACGGCATGGTGGCCCGAATCCGGCTGCCGGGGGCACCGACGCCTCCGCCGGAGGTGCCGTAGGCACGCCCGGCGGGGCCGGACATGCCGCGGGGCCGGACATGCCGCGGGGCCGGACATGCCGCGGGGCCGGACATGCCGCGGGGCCGGTACCGGGCGCGGTTGCGCCCGGTACCGGCCCCGGCGGGGTCAAGCGGTCACTGCACGATGGTGATGCGGTCCGCGGCCGGCGGGGCCAGCGGGGAGGAGGCCGAGGAGTTGGCCGTCAGGTACTGCTCCAGGGCCGTCAGGTCGTCCGCGCCGACCAGGTCGCCCGTGCCCTCGCCCAGGGTGGGGAAGCCGTCGCCGCCGCCTGCCAGGAAGCTGTTGGTGGCGACGCGGTAGGTGGCGGACGGGTCGATCGGGGAGCCGCCCAGCTCGATCGAGTCCGTGACCACGCGGTCCGCGCCCGACTTGGTCAGGTCCAGGGTGTAGGTGAGGCCGGAGGAGACCTGGAGGATCTTCGGGGCGGCCTCGTTCGGGCCGCTGACCTGCTCCTTGAGCGCCTGGATCAGCTGGGCGCCGGTGAAGGTCTGGAGGTTGACCGTGTTGGCGAAGGGCTGCACGGTGAACGCCTCGGCGAAGGTGACCACGCCGTCGCCCTCGCTGCCGCTCGCCGCGTGGGTGAGGGAGGCGCGGATGCCGCCCGGGTTCATGAGCGCCAGGTCGGTCTCCGGGTCCAGCGTCCTGCCGTACTCCAGCTGGGCGTCGGCGATGAGGTCGCCGAGCGGGGACTCGGTGCCGTCCCGCACGATGTCGCCGGAGATGTAGCCGATCGGACGGTTGCCGATGGGGGCCGCGAGGGTGTTCCACTTGCCGATCAGGCGGGTCATGTCGGGCGCCTTGGGGACGTCCCGGGTGACGACGTGGTTGGCGGACTTCACGGCCGTGCGGGCGATGTCACCGGTGCGGCGGTCGTAGGTGAGCGTGGTGTCCGTGTAGAGGCGGCCGAAGGACGCGGCCGAGGTGACCGTGCGGGGCTTGCCCGACGGGTCGGGGATGGTGCAGGCGTACGCGGCGTGCGTGTGGCCGGTGACCAGGGCGTCCACGTCGGACGTGACGTTCTTCGCGATGTCCGCGATCGGGCCGGAGATGCCGTCGCCGGCGCCCGGGGAGTCGCAGTCGTAGTTGTAGTCCGGGGACGCAGGGAAGCCGCCCTCGTGGATCAGCGCCACGATGGACTTCACGCCCTTGCGGCGCAGCTCCTTGGCGTACTTGTTGATGGTGTCGACCTCGTCCTTGAAGGACAGGCCCTTGACGCCCTCGGCGGAGACGATGTCCGGGGTGCCCTCCAGGGTCACGCCGATGAAGCCGACCTTGACGTCCCGCTTCTTCCACACCCAGTAGGGCTTCAGCAGCGGCTTCTTCGACTTGTCGTCGATGACGTTCGCCGCCAGGTAGGGGAAGTCGGCGCCCTTGAACTTCTTGTCCGTGTAGCAGCCGTCGGTGGGGTGGCAGCCGCCGTTCTGCAGGCGGCGCAGCTCGCGCGCGCCCTCGTCGAACTCGTGGTTGCCGACCGAGGTGACGTCGAGGTCCAGCTTGTTCAGCGCCTCGATGGTGGGCTCGTCGTGGAAGAGGCCCGACAGCAGCGGAGAGGCGCCGACCATGTCGCCGCCGGCCGCGGTGATGGAGTACCGGTTGCCCTTGCGGGCCTCGCGCAGGTGCGTGGCGAGGTACTCGACGCCGCCCGCGTCGATGGTCTTGGTGGTGCCGTCCGGCTGCTGCTCGGTGACCCGGCCCGAGGAACCCGTCGGGGGTTCCAGGTTGCCGTGCAGGTCGTTGAAGGACAGCAGCTGTACGTCCTGGTAGCGGCTCGGGTGGTGGTGGCCGTGCGAGCCGCCCTTGCCGCCGTGGTGCTCGCCCGCGCTCGCCGACCCGGGCAGGGCCGCTGCGGCCAGCGCCCCGGCGGTGAGCACACCGGCGGCGGCGAGGAGACGGTTCGTACGGCGTCTGCGGCGCGGCTGGTGCGCCGGGGATGTGGCTGGCATACGCCCCCCTGTGGGTCAACGTGGGTCTGGACGGGGCCGTGGGACACGGCGGACCGCCCGGCGCAGCCTAGAGTCAACGCGCGTAGCGCGACAGGGGTTTCCGGTTACAGCCTGGTTTATCTTTCGCGCGCCGGGTGGACCCGGCCGTCCCGGCGGTGCGCAGCGCGGGCCCGCCGGCCCCGCCCGCCGCCCGCCGGTTCCCGGCCCCGCCCCTTACCCTCGTACGCATGACCAGCGACGACATCGCACGGCCCTCAAGCCCCCGTTCGCTCCAGACCCTCGACACCCTCTCCCCGGAGCAGACCGAGGCGGTGCTCGCCCTGCTCGCGGAGGCCGCCCGGACCGACGGGCAGCAGGCGGTGTCCGAGCAGGGGCGGCTGCAGCTGCGCGGCGGACAGCGCGAGGGCGTGTCCCACCTGCTGCTCTCCGTCGACGGTGAACTCGTCGGCTATGCCCAGCTGGAGGACACCGACCCGGTGGAGCCGCCCGCCGCCGAACTGGTCGTGCACCCCTCGCACCGCGGCCGGGGACACGGGCGGGCCCTCGGCACCGCGCTGCTTGCCGCCTCCGGCAAGCGGCTGCGGGTCTGGGCGCACGGCGGCCACTCCGCGGCCCGTCATCTCGCCCAGGTCCTCGGGCTCACCCTGTTCCGGGAACTGCGGCAGATGCGGCGGCCGTTGACCGGCTTCCCGCTGCCCGACGCGGCACCGCCGGAGGGGGTGAGCGTGCGCACCTTCGTGCCCGGGCAGGACGACGCCGCCTGGCTCGCGCTGAACGCCGCCGCCTTCGCCCACCACCCCGAGCAGGGCTCGCTCACCCAGCGCGACCTGGACGACCGCAAGGCCGAGCCGTGGTTCGACCCCGAGGGCTTCTTCCTCGCCGAACGGGACGGCCGGCTCGTCGGCTTCCACTGGACCAAGGAGCACCGGGAGGAGGGCCTCGGCGAGGTGTACGTCGTCGGGGTCGGCCCGGACGCGCAGGGCGGGGGGCTCGGCAAGTACCTCACCACGATCGGCCTGCGGCACCTCGCCGACCGGGGCCTGCCCACGGCGATGCTGTACGTGGACGCCGACAACAAGGCGGCCGTGTCGGTGTACGAGCGGCTGGGGTTCACCACCCACGAGACCGACCTCATGTACCGCACGGAGACCTGACCCACCGCACGAGACCCGACCCACCGCACGGAGACCTCACGGCGGCCCCGGGAATCCCCGCCGGGCGGGATTCCCGGGGCCGCCGTCACGGCCGCTCCCCGCTCGGGCGGCCCGCCCGCCCGGGGGACGGCCGCCACGCCCGCCGCCGCAGCGGCTCCGGCGCGCACGCGATCCACACCGCGACGGCCGCGACCAGCAACACCGCCCACCGGTCGTGCGCGGCCGCCCACCGCTCGTCGCCGGGCACGACGAACAGGGGCCGGCGCTCCGGCCACAGCAGCGGCGCGACGACGGCCGCCGCGATCAGTCCGCCGGCGACGGCCTGCCCCGGCCGGGCACTGTACGAGCACCGGACCGCGCAGGCGGCGCCGGCCAGGGCGAGGGCGGCGGCGGTGGCCGCCTCCAGGGTCATGCCGGCGGCCGGGGGCCGCACCGACGGCGGGACGAGGAGCAGCGCGGCCGTCCACCACAGGGCGGCGACCGGGGCGACGAGCGCCAGGCGCAGGGTGTGCCGGACGGCCCGCCGGACGGGCACGGCGGCGATGGTGTGCCGGGCGGGGTCGTCCAGGAGGAACGCCAGGCCGACGGCGAACGCCACGGTGGCCGCCCTGAGCACCTGGACGGTGAACCACGCGTCCGGGGTCTGCGTCAGCCGGGGCGACACGGCGAGCAGCAGGCCCACCGCGCTCCCCGCGCCGATCGCCCGCCACGGCACGGTCCGCGCCATCGGCCGCACCAGCCCGGGCACCAGCGCCCGCCATCCGGCCGGGTGTTCCGCGGGCGGTGCCGCCCGTTCCGGCCCGGCCGCCGGCGGCATGCGCCGTCCCGTCACAGGCACGTGTCCTCACCCTCCGGCGACGGCAGCCCCAGCACCTCGGCGACCCGGTCGGTCGTCACCTTCGGTGCGGTCAGCTCGTCCCAGTGCGCCCGCACCTTCGCGGCCATGTCGGAGCGGGGATGGTCCAGCATCGCGCGGACCACCTCGGTGTGCGCGGCCGTCATGTACGTCGGCTCGGTCTGCGAGATGACGAGGGCGCTGCCGGTGTCGCTGTCGTCCAGGCGGACCCGGCGCAGGTCGGCCACCGGGTCGGGCCGGCCGGCCAGCGCCAGCCACATGACGGTGACCGTCCGGCCGTCGCAGAACGCGGCCGCGTCCTTCTCGGTGCCGGCGACCAGCACGCCGGCCACGGCGGTGGTGAACTCCGGGACGCGGTTGCCGCCCCAGGAGGTGCCGACGGTCACCTCACCGGGCCGGGTCAGCGCGGGGATCGACGAGTCGCCGGTCAGGCCGTACCGCGCCTCCACGCGCTGCCGGACGACCAGCGGCCGGTCCGCCACCGCGTCACCGGCGAGCGCGGTGACCGACTCCAGGGCGCCCGCCCAGTCGCCGGTGCGCGCGGTCCACTCCGGGAAGGCGCAGTACCGCACGCCGTCGCGGCCGGTGCACTCCTGCACCTGCTGCGGGACGGCGGAGTAGCGCGTACGGGCGTCCTTCGTCTCCGGGGACACCCCGCCCGCCTGCCCCACCGCGCCGGCCAGGGTCAGCAGGACCGCGCCGGCGGAGGCCGCCTGCAGGGTCCGCACCCGTCCGGCGCCGGACAGCAGGACGGCGGCACACGCCAGGGTCAGCCCCAGCCCGGCCAGGTACAGGGCGTGCCAGGCGGCGGGGCGGCCGATCAGGCCGGACGGCAGCGTGTGCGCGCTGCCCTCCGCGACGATCGGCACCAGCCAGCGGGTCGCGCTGTCCTCGTCGGTGCCGACGGAGGCGAACATGCCGAAGAACAGGAACAGGACGATCAGCAGCGGGGCGGCGAGCGCCGACCGCACCAGCCGGGCCAGCAGGGCGCCGAAGGATCCGAGCAGCAGCACGCACAGCGGTCCCACGAGCAGTTCGCCGGGCGAACCCTGGCCGACCGCGCCGGGCTTGAGGGCCTCCCAGGTGAACTGGGCCGCCACACCCCCGGCGGTGACCAGGGTCAGCGCGCCGACGGACAGCAGGTGGGCGACGGTGCGGCGCCACCGCGGGAGCACCAGGACGGACAGGTGCCGTTCCGTGTCGTGCCGACCGTCCCGCAGCATCGCCTGGTTGACGCACAGCAGGACGGCGAGGCCGACGAGCAGCGGGCCGTTCTGGGTGGCGCGGTCGGCGTCCTGGAGCGCGGGGAAGCCGTCCCAGGAGGTGCGGGTGCTCCACACGGTCAGGGACACGTACAGCGCGAGGGCGACGAGGACGGGCACCCGCAGCAGCAGTCGGCGGGTCTCGAAGCGGGCCAGGGCGAACACGGCCGCCCAGGAGCCGCCGTGCCGCTCCTGGGCGGCCGGCCGGGCGGGGGCGGGGTTCTCGGTCACGGTGGTCACGCCGTCACCTCCACGCCCGCGTCGTCGAGGGTGAGCAGGTAGCCGTCCTCCAGGGTGGGTTCGAGGAGGTCGGCACCGGAGGGCGGATCGCCCACGTTGCGGTAGGTGCCCAGACCGGTGCGCCAGCCGGCCTTGGCGCCGGGGGCGCGCTCGGCGCTGCTCCACACCCGGCCGTCGGCCCGGGCGGTCAGTTCGGCCGGAGTGCCGTCGAAGCGCACGGTGCCGGCCGCCATGACCACCACCCGGTGGCAGAGCATCGCCACGTCCTCCGTCTGGTGCGTGGACAGCAGCACGGTGCGGCCCTCACCCGCGTGGGCGATCAACTCGCGGAACCGCATGCGCTGTTCGGGGTCGAGGCCGACGGTCGGCTCGTCCAGGACGAGGAACCCGGGGTCGCCGACCAGCGCGGCGGCCAGGGCGACGCGCTGCCGCATCCCGCCGGACAGCTTCTTGATGCGCTTGCCGCGCACATCGCCGAGGCCCACCTCCTCCAGGACGCGCCGCACCTCGCGGTGCCGGGCGGCACGGTCGGTGAGCTCCTTCAGGATCGCCACGTAGTCGACGAACTCGAAGGCGGTGAAGTCGGGGTGGAAGCCCGGCGTCTGCGGCAGGTAGCCGAGGGCGCGCCGGACCTCCTGGCGCCCGCGCGAGGTGGCGGGGTCGTGGCCCAGCACGGTGAAGGCACCGCGGTCGGGGGGCACGGCGGTGGCGAGCACCCGCAGCAGCGTGGTCTTGCCCGCGCCGTTGGGGCCGAGCAGCCCGGTGACGCCGGCGGACAGCGTCAGCGACACGTCGTCGAGGGCGCGGGTGCCCCCGTAGTGGAGGCTCAGCCCGGAGGCGGAGACGGAGGGGATCATGCGGAACTCCCGTGGGTGGGGCGGCAGAAGCCGAAGGATGGGGCCGCCGGAGCGGGCCCGGTGACGGCGGGGAAGGGGGGCGGCGGGACGGGGGACGGCGGTACGGGGGGCAGCGGGACGGGGGACGGCGGTACGGGGGGCAGCGGGACGGGGGACGGCGGTACGGGGCGGGCGGTCATCCGATGGCCGCCGGCCCCGTCCCGCCGCCCAGGTCGAAGCGTTCGCGCAGCAGGAAGACAAGCGCGGTGCCGACGCCCGCGACGAGGGCCGCCGCGCCCTGCCCCGCCGCGGTGAACGGGGCCAGCGGGGCGTCGGCGCCCGCCCGCACGACGTCCGCGGCGACCAGCAGCACGACCCAGCCGCCCCCAGCGAGGGACGGCGCCAGGACCGGGCCGAGCCGGGGGGTCAGGGCGAGTCCGCTCGCGGTGAGCGCGAGCGCGGGCAGCAGCCAGGCCAGGGCCCGCGGCCCGTACCCGGGCAGGGCGAGCGTCGCCAGCCCGTTGAGGCCGAGCGCGGCGGTCAGGACCGCCACAGTGCGGATCATCAGCAGGCGGAAGCCGTGCATCGGGGCGACCACGGCCATCTCGTACGTGGGATCCAGCGCGGGCCCGTAGGACAACGCCACCCCGGCGAGCGGCAGCAGCGGCGCGAGGGCGAGGAAGAGGGTGGGCGAGGTGGCGCCGCGCATCGCGTGGCTCGCCAGGACGGTGAGCAGCAGGACGGCCCCGACCGCGCCCAGCCAGGAACGCCGCAGCACCGGGGTGGCGGCGAGGAGGCGCGCGGTGTGGTCGGCGACGCCCATGCGCAGCAGCAGGGACTCCAGCAGGCCCGGGCGGGGCGCGTCCAGGGCGGCGTCGAGCCGTTCCCAGCCGGCGTCCAGGGCGACGGGGTCACCGGCCTCGGCGAGCACGGCCCGGCAGGCCGCGCAGGCGGTGAGGTGACTGTCGGCGGACCACAGCATCGGCGCGGTCAGCTCGCCGCGCGCGTAGGCCATCAGGTCCTCCTCGGGGACGTGCCAGCCGCCCGTCGCGCCGGAGGGGCCCCGCGTCCCGCCGTCCCGGTCGTCGCCGGCCGCGCCGTCCGAAGGTGTGTACGTCATGCCAGCGCCTCCCGCAGTTGCTTGCGGGCCCGCATCGCCCGCGTCTTGACCGTGCCCGGCGGGATGCCGAGCAGGACGGCGGCCTCCCGGGTGGTCAGCCCGTCCAGCACGGTCGCCTGGAGCACCGCGCGCAGTTCCGGGGAGAGCCGGACCAGCGCACCGGCCAGGTCCCCGTGCTCCACCCCGGCCAGCACGCGCTCCTCCGCGGACGCCTCGTCCCGGTGCCGCAGCCGGGCCAGCGTCTGCCGCAGCCGGCCCCGGGCGCCGGCGCCGCGCAGGGCGTCGATCAGCCGCCGGGAGGCGATCCGCCACAGCCAGCCGGCGGCGTCCGCGCCGGAGTCGCGGTAGCGGGCCGTGCCGCGCCAGACGGCCAGGAAGGTCTCCTGGACCACGTCGTCGACGACACCCGCGTCCGCGCAGCGGCTGCGCATCCGGGCGGTCAGCCACGGCGCGTACCGCCGGTACAGCTCCTCGAAGGCGCGCCGGTCCCCGTCCTCGGCGATGGCGGCCAGCAGCTCACCGTCGCTTCTCGTTTCGCTCACATCCCCTCATCGCACGAGCGGGGCCGATCGGTTCACCGCAGTTCCCGGAGTGTCCTGGGGCGTCCCGCCCCGGCCTTCCGCACACCGGCCCGCCCCCTCACGCCCGCCCCCCTCACGCCCGCCCCCCTCACGCCCGCCTTCCGCACGCGCCGCCGCCCGCACACACGCCGGCCTCCGCGCGCCGGCGGCCACCGGCCTCACCCCGCCCGACGTCGCCGAGACGCGCACCGCCCGCCCGCCGGCTCGGCGCGCTGGTCCGCCCCACCGGCCCGGTGCCCGCCGACTGGCGCAGCGGCGCTCCCTCCCTCGGCGAACCCGTCCTGTCCTACCTGCGGCAACCCGGCGGCCGCCACCCCCGCGGCCCCGGCGCCGGCCGCCCTGGCCGACGGCGCCGGCACCACGGAGGCCGCCGCGTGACCGCCGCCCCGGCCACACCCCCGGCCCCGCCGCACCGGCCCTCGCCGCCGCCCCGCGCCGGCTGCGCCGGCTGCTGCGCCCGCACCGGCGGCGCCCCCCGGGTCCCCCTCCCGCTGTCCCGGACGTCATGTCTCCGTAACCGCGGGTTCAGACGGGCTTGGGACCCTCGGGCCCATGGATCCCGCCGCGCCGCAGCCGACGCCGCCCCCGGGGACGACCGGGAGGAACGGGCACTCCGTGACCCGGTCCGTCCCCCGCGCGGTTTCCGACGCGCCCGGGACGGGGTCCGCACGGAACAATGGGTCCATGAGCCAGCCGAATGCCCAGGCACAGGTACAGCACCCGCAGCCCTCCGTGGGCTCCATCGCCGCGCACCGACCGCACACGGTGGCGGGCGTGGTCTCCGATCTGGAACCCGACATCGACGCCGACCTGGACGGCTACGAGGAGATGCAGGCGGACGGCGCCGCCCCGCTGCCGCAGGGCCGCTTCCTCGACCGGGAGCGCAGCTGGCTCGCCTTCAACGAGCGCGTCCTCGAACTGGCCGAGGATCCCGACACCCCGCTGCTGGAACGCGCGAACTTCCTCGCGATCTTCGCCAGCAACCTGGACGAGTTCTTCATGGTCCGGGTGGCCGGTCTGAAGCGCCGCATCGCCACCGGCGTCGCCACCCGCTCCGCCTCGGGTCTCCAGCCGCGCGAGGTGCTGGAGATGATCTGGGCCCGCTCGCGCGAGCTGATGGCCCGGCACGCCGCCTGCTACCACGAGGACGTCGCTCCCGCGCTCGCGGAGGAGGGCATCCACCTGGTCCGCTGGAACGAGCTGACGGAGAAGGAGCAGGCCCGCCTCTTCACCCTGTTCCGGCACCAGATCTTCCCCGTGCTGACCCCGCTCGCGGTCGACCCGGCGCACCCCTTCCCGTACATCTCCGGCCTGTCCCTGAACCTGGCCGTCGTCGTGCGCAACCCCGTCACCGGGCACAAGCACTTCGCCCGGGTGAAGGTGCCGCCGCTGCTGTCCCGCTTCCTGGAGAGCTCCCCCGGCCGCTACGTCCCGCTGGAGGACGTCATCGCCGCCCACCTGGAGGAGCTGTTCCCCGGCATGGAGGTGCTGGAGCACCACGCCTTCCGGCTCACCCGCAACGAGGACCTGGAGGTCGAGGAGGACGACACGGAGAATCTTCTCCAGGCCCTGGAGAAGGAACTCATGCGGCGCCGCTTCGGACCGCCGGTGCGCCTGGAGGTGGAGGAGTCCATCGACCGCGAGGTGCTGGACCTCCTGGTGCGCGAACTGAAGATCAGCGAGGCCGAGGTCTACCCGCTGCCCGGCCCGCTCGACCTCACCGGTCTCTTCCGCATCCACAGCCTGGACCGGCCGGAGCTGAAGTACCAGAAGTTCATCGCCGGCACGCATCGCGACCTGGCCGAGGTGGAGTCCGCCTCCGCCCCCGACATCTTCGCCGCGCTGCGCAGCCGCGACGTGCTGCTGCACCACCCGTACGACTCCTTCTCGACCTCCGTGCAGGCGTTCCTGGAGCAGGCCGCCGCCGACCCGGACGTCCTCGCCATCAAGCAGACCCTCTACCGCACCTCGGGCGACTCCCCGATAGTCGACGCCCTCATCGACGCCGCCGAGTCCGGCAAGCAGGTGCTGGTCCTGGTCGAGATCAAGGCCCGCTTCGACGAGCACGCCAACATCAAGTGGGCCCGCAAGCTGGAGGAGTCCGGCTGCCACGTCGTCTACGGCCTGGTCGGGCTGAAGACCCACTGCAAGCTGTCCCTGGTGGTCCGCCAGGAGGGCGAGACCCTGCGGCGCTACAGCCACGTCGGCACCGGCAACTACCACCCCAAGACGGCCCGCCTGTACGAGGACCTGGGCCTGCTCACCGCCGACCCGCAGGTCGGCGCGGACCTCTCCGACCTGTTCAACCGCCTCTCCGGCTACTCCCGCCGGGAGACCTACCGGCGGCTGCTCGTCGCCCCCAAGTCGCTGCGCGACGGCCTGATCTCACGGATCAACAAGGAGGCGCAGCACCACCGCGCCGGGCGTCCCGCCTACGTGCGCATCAAGGTCAACTCGATGGTCGACGAGGCCGTCATCGACGCCTGCTACCGCGCGTCCCAGGCGGGCGTGCCGGTCGACATCTGGGTGCGCGGCATCTGCGCCATCCGGCCGGGCGTGCCGGGCCTGTCGGAGAACGTCCGCGTGCGCTCCGTCCTCGGCCGCTTCCTGGAGCACTCCCGCGTCTTCGCCTTCGGCAACGGCGGCGAACCCGAGGTGTGGATCGGCAGCGCGGACATGATGCACCGCAACCTCGACCGCCGCATAGAGGCCCTGGTACGGGTCACCGACCCCGCCCACCGGGGCTCGCTCAACCGGCTCCTGGAGACGGGCATGTCCGACGCCACCGCCTCCTGGCACCTCGGGCCGGACGGCGAGTGGACCCGGCACGCGACCGACCCCGACGGCCGCCCCCTGCGCAACATCCAGGAGATGCTCATAGACGCCCGGAGGCGCCGGCGTGGCACAGCGACCCCCTGACCCGACCCACCCGGCGGCCGGCGCCGTGCCGGCCGCCGCCCTGGAGCGCCATCTGCGCTCCTGGGCCACCGAGTTCCTCCGCGCGCTGCGCGCGCACCGGGAGGCCGGGGCGGGCGCGGCGCCGGAGGAGTCCGCCGAGGCGGCCCGGGCACTGCGCCGCTCGGCCCGCCGCCTCAGCGCCGGGCTGCACACCTTCCAGCCGCTGCTGGACCGGGACTGGGCGCAGGCCCTGAGCCCGGAACTCGCCTGGGTCTCCGGCACCCTGGCCGTCGAACACGGCTGCACGGCCCGCCTGGAGCGGCTGCTGCTGGCCCTGCACCGCCTGTCGGGCGCCCCGGTGTTCCCGGTCCAGGCGGCCACCGCGTCCGGGGCCCCCACGGCACCGGCGGTGCCCGCCCGCTCCGTGGCCGCCGGCGGCTCCCCCGCCCCGGCCGGCCCGGCGCCCGCCCGGCCCGGCGCCGACGCCCCCGCCCGGTCCCGCACCGCCACGACCACCACCCCGGCCACCCCGCCCGCCGTGCTCACCGCACCCGACCGGGGCCACCTCACCGTGGGCGCCGCCAAGGCGGGCGCCCTGCTCGACCGGCAGCTCACCCTCGCGCGGACCCGGGCCCACTCCACCGCCCTGCAGGCCCTGCGCTCCTCCCGCTTCCACGCGGTCGCCGACCAGGTCGCCGTGCTGGCCAGCGAGGTCCCGCTGGCCCCGGGCGCGGCCCACGCCGACCTGCGCCCGCCGGCGGCCGCCGCCCGCGACCGGCTCACCGACGCGGTGGCCGCGCTGCCGCTCGTCACCGCGGGCAGCCCGTACAACGCGGCGGCGCTCATCCACGGGCTTTCCCCGGACCCGGCTCCGCACCCGCAGGACGTCCCCTGGCACCAGGTGCGGCTGCTGCTGCGCCTGCACCGCTACGCCCGCGAGGTGCTGCGCTCCGGCGCCGACGGACCCACCCGGGCGGCCGCCCCGTCCGCCGTCGACGCGGCCCTGCGGACCGCCGGCGAGGCCCTCGACCGGCACCGTGACGCCTCCGAGGCGGCGGCCGCCGCGGCGCAGGCGGCCCGCACCCCGCGCATCGCCCCGGCCACCGCGTACGCGCTCGGCGTGCTCCACGCCGACCAGCGGCACGAGGTGGAGGCCGCCCGGTACGCGTTCCAGCGCTGCTGGCACAAGGAGGACCTCGGGACGTCGTAGCCCCCGGCGCACCCGCCCGGGGTGCCCGGGACCGACGAGGACAGGGAGGCGGGCAGCCGTGGACGGCACCCTCACGGTCCAGGCGGCGGGCTGCGTCCTGTGGCGGCGCTCGCCCGTCACCGGCGAGCTGGAACTGTGCCTCGTCCACCGGCCGAAGTACGACGACTGGTCCTGGCCCAAGGGCAAGCTCAAGCGCGGCGAGGACCCGCTCGCCGGGGCGCTGCGCGAGGTCGCCGAGGAGACCGGCCACACGGCCGTCCCGAGCGCCGAGCTGCCCTCCGCGCACTACCTGGCGAACGGCCGCCCCAAGCGGGTGCGCTACTGGGCCGCCGAGGCCCTGTCCGGCCGCTTCCGCCCGAACGACGAGGTCGACCGCGTCCTGTGGCTCCCCCCGGACCGGGCCCGCCGCCGCCTCACCGCGCCCCGCGACGCCGACCTCGTGGACGCCCTGCTGGCCCACCTGACGTAAGCGTTCCGTGACCTCACCGCACCGTCCTCAGGGGTTCACCCCCCGTTCATGCACGGCCATCGGCGGCTTCACCTGTTCTGCCTAATTTCGGCCTTACGCGATGCGATCCGCCCGCCGGCCCGGCGCCCGGGCGACCGCGTCACCCACACTTCGCGCACGCCGCCGAAATCAGGACGGCGGCTCCTGGAAGGAACTCAAGTGAAGCTTCAGCGCAAGAACCGGCGGGCCCTCGCTCTCGGCGCTCTCGCCGTCTCCGGCGCCCTGGCCCTCACGGCGTGCGGCTCCGACGACACCTCGGGCGGCAACGGCGGCGACGCGTCCGCCGCAGCGAAGGCCGGGAACATCTCGTGCGACGACGCCCGGGGGCAGCTCCAGGCGTCGGGCTCCTCCGCCCAGAAGAACGCGATCGACGCGTGGGTGAAGCAGTTCACCGCGGCCTGCAAGGACGTGCAGATCAACTACAACCCGACCGGTTCCGGGGCGGGCATCACCGCCTTCACGCAGGGCCAGACCGCGTTCGCCGGCTCGGACTCCGCGCTGAAGCCGGAGGAGGTCGAGGCGTCGAAGAAGATCTGCACCGACGGCCAGGGCATCGACCTGCCGATGGTCGGCGGCCCGATCGCGGTCGGCTTCAACGTCCCGGGCGTCGACACGCTCACCCTGGACGCGGCGACCATGGCCCAGATCTTCGACAACAAGATCACCAACTGGAACGACGAGGCGATCAAGAAGCTCAACCCCGACGCCGACCTGCCCGACCTGAAGATCCAGGCGTTCCACCGCTCCGACGAGTCCGGCACCACCGACAACTTCACCAAGTACCTCAAGGCCGCCGCGCCGAAGGACTGGAAGTACGAGCCGGGCAAGTCGTGGGAGGCCCAGGGCGGCCAGTCCGCGCAGGGCTCCTCCGGTGTGGCCCAGCAGGTGAAGCAGACCGCGGGCGCCATCTCCTACTTCGAACTGTCCTACGCCAAGGACGGCATCAAGACCGTCGACCTCAAGACCGAGGCCGCCGAGCCGGTCGAGGCCACCGTCGACAACGCCACCGCGGCCATCGGCGCCGCCAAGGTCGTCGGCACCGGCAAGGACCTCGCGCTGGAGCTGGACTACACCCCGTCCACCGAGGGCGCCTACCCGATCGTCCTGGTCACCTACGAGATCGTCTGCGACAAGGGCAACAAGGCGGAGACCCTGCCCGCCACCAAGGCCTTCCTGAACTACATGGCCTCCGAGGACGGCCAGGGCCTGCTGGCCGACGCCGGCTACGCCCCGATGCCCGACGAGATCATCACCAAGGTCCGCGAGACCATCTCGGCCCTGAGCTGACCCGCGTGGGCGGACCGGCCCCGACCGGGGCCGGTCCGCCCACCGTCCGGTGCACCGCCATCAGGAGCCCCCGGCCCCCGGAGGCTCCGCAGACCGGAGAACCCGATGAAAACCATGACAAAGACACCCGTCGTCAGTCCTGAGGCACCACCGCCGGTGACGCCCGAGCAGAAGCGCGCGGCACGGGGCGCCACCCGCCCCGGTGACCGGATCTTCCTCGGGCTCTCCCGGGGTTCCGGCATCTTCGTGCTGGTGCTCATGGCCGCCATCGCGGCCTTCCTCACCTACCGCGCGTCCCTGGCCATAGCCAAGGACGAGGCGAACTTCTTCACCACCTTCGAGTGGAACCCGACCGGGATGCCGCCGGAGTTCGGCATCGCCGTCCTGGCCTTCGGCACCGTCGTCTCGTCGGTCATCGCCATGATCATCGCGGTGCCCGTGTCGGTGGGCATCGCCCTGTTCATCACGCACTACGCGCCCCGCCGCATCGGCGGCATCGTCGCCTACGTGATCGACCTGCTCGCCGCCGTCCCCTCCATCGTCTACGGCCTGTGGGGCGCCCTCTTCCTCGTCCCCCACCTCAACGGCCTCTACGGCTGGCTCGACGACTACCTCGGCTGGACCGGCGTCTTCGCCTGGAACGACGGCGCCCCGCGCTCGCTGTTCACCATCGGCATCCTGCTGGCCATCATGATCCTGCCGATCATCACCAACGTCAGCCGCGAGGTGTTCCGCCAGGCCCCGCGGATGCACCAGGAGGCGGCCCTGGCCCTCGGCGCCACGCGCTGGGAGGTCATCCGCATGTCGGTGCTGCCCTTCGGCCGCTCCGGTGTCATCTCCGCGTCGATGCTGGGCCTCGGCCGCGCGCTCGGCGAGACCATGGCCGTGGCCATGGTCCTGTCGCCGTCCTTCGACATCAACCTCAGCCTGCTCGACACGGGCGGCGGCACCTTCGCCCAGAACATCGCCAGCAAGTTCAACGAGGCCAACGTGATGGGCCAGGACGCCCTGATCGCCTCCGGCATGGTGCTGTTCGTCATCACCCTGCTGGTCAACGGCGCGGCGCGGCTGATCATCGCCCGCCGCAAGGAGTACTCGGGGGCCAACGCATGAGCCACGCGACCCTGACCCCCGAGCGCAGTTCCCTGCGCGGCGCGACGCTGCCGAAGTGGTTCCCCTGGGCGGTCGCCGGCGCCTCCGCCGCGCTGGGCTACGGCATCAGCGCCGCCGCCGGACTGCAGAGCGACATCCAGTGGGCCCTGATCGCCGCCGTGCTGTTCGTCGCCGGATCGTTCGCCGTCGCCGCCAAGGTGGAGGGCGTCCGCCAGGCCAAGGACCGCACCGCGACCAGCCTGGTGTGGGTGGCCTTCCTGCTGGCCGTGATCCCGCTCGCCTCCCTGCTGTGGGAGACGGTGAAGCAGGGCGTGAAGGTCCTCGACGGCTACTTCCTCACCCACTCCATGGGCACGGTCGCCGACGCCGAGACCGGCGGCGGCATCTACCACGCCATGCTCGGCACCCTGCAGCAGGTCGGCCTCGCCGCCCTGATCTCCGTGCCGGTCGGCGTGCTCACCGCGATCTACCTCGTCGAGTACGGGCGCGGCCGGCTCGCCCAGGCGGTCACCTTCTTCGTCGACGTCATGACGGGCATCCCGTCGATCGTCGCGGGCCTGTTCATCCTCAGCCTGTGGGTGCTGATCCTCGGCATGGGCCCCTCCGGCTTCGCCGGTTCCATGGCCCTGTCGATCCTGATGATCCCGGTGGTCGTCCGGTCCACCGAGGAGATGCTGAAACTGGTGCCGAACGAGCTGCGCGAGGCGTCCCTGGCGCTCGGCGTGCCGAAGTGGCGCACCATCCTCAAGGTGGTCCTGCCGACGTCGATCGGCGGCATCACCACCGGGGTGATGCTGGCCGTCGCGCGCATCACCGGCGAGACCGCCCCCGTGCTGCTGCTGGTGTGGGGCACCGACTTCATCAACGCCAACCCGTTCCAGGGTCCGCAGGAGTCGCTGCCCATGTACATCTACCTGCAGTACGCCAACAGCGGCGGCGCCGGCGCGGCCTACGACCGTGCCTGGGCGGCGGCCCTGACGCTCATCGCGTTCATCATGATCCTCAACCTGGCGGCCCGCGGCATCGCCCGCTGGAAGGCCCCGCGTTAACGACTTTGCGGCCCCGCCGCGCGGCCGGACGCGGCCACGGCGACCCCGCCAGCGACCCGAAAGAAGCAGTGATCCCCATGGCCAAGCGCATCGACATCAGCGGCCTGAACGCCTACTACGGCTCCTTCCTCGCCATCGAGGACATCTCGATGACGGTCGAGCCCCGCTCCGTGACGGCCTTCATCGGCCCGTCCGGCTGCGGCAAGTCCACCTTCCTGCGCACCCTGAACCGCATGCACGAGGTCACGCCGGGCGGCCGGGTCGAGGGCAAGGTCATGCTCGACGACGAGGACCTGTACGGCAGCGGCATCGACCCGGTGGCCGTGCGGCGCGAGGTCGGCATGGTCTTCCAGCGTCCGAACCCCTTCCCCACCATGTCGGTCTACGACAACGTGGCGGCGGGCCTGCGGCTGAACGGCAAGTACAAGAAGGCGCAACTGGACGACATCGTCGAGAAGTCCCTGCGCGGCGCGAACCTGTGGAACGAGGTCAAGGACCGCCTGAACAGGCCGGGCTCGGGCCTCTCCGGCGGCCAGCAGCAGCGGCTGTGCATCGCCCGCGCCATCGCCGTCGAGCCGAAGGTGCTGCTGATGGACGAGCCGTGCTCGGCCCTGGACCCGATCTCCACCCTCGCCATCGAGGACCTGATCGGTGATCTGAAGGAGCGGTTCACCATCGTCATCGTCACGCACAACATGCAGCAGGCGGCCCGTGTCTCCGACCGCACCGCGTTCTTCAACCTCGCGGCGGTCGGCAAGCCCGGCAAGCTGATCGAGATCGACGACACCGAGCGCATCTTCTCCAACCCGTCGGTCCAGGCCACGGAGGACTACATCTCCGGCCGCTTCGGCTGACCCGGTCCCCTCGCGGTGCTGCATGGCGGTGCCACCGTGAGGAGCACAAGGGCCCGCCCCCGGCTGCCGGGGGCGGGCCCTCATCCGTTCCTGCCGAGCCGCGGGCACCCCGCGCCGGGCGTCGGCTACAGGAAGGCCAGCCGCACCACCCAGAACGACAGCGCGGCCACGGCCGCGGCGGCCGGCATGGTGATGAACCAGCCCATGACGATGTTCTTGGCGACGCCCCAGCGCACCGCGTTGACCCGCTTGGTCGCCCCCACACCCATGATCGCGGAGGTGATCACGTGGGTGGTGGAGATCGGCGCGTGGAACACGAACGCCGAGCCGAACATGATCGTCGCGCCGGTGGTCTCCGCCGCGAACCCCTGCGGCGGGTCCAGCTCGATGATCTTGCGGCCGAGGGTCCGCATGATCCGCCAGCCACCGGCGTACGTGCCCGCGGACAACATCACCGCACAGGCGATCTTGACCCACACCGGGATCGGGTCGCCGTAGTCCTCGACGTCGGCGATGACCAGGGCCATCACCACGATGCCCATCGTCTTCTGCGCGTCCTGCAGACCGTGTCCGAGCGCCATGCCGGCCGCCGACACCGTCTGCGCGATGCGGAAGCCGCGCTTGGCCTTGTGCGGGTTGGCCCGCCGGAACATCCACATGATCGCCGTCATGACCAGGTAACCGGCGAGCAGACCGACCAGCGGCGAGACGAACATGGGGATGACGACCTTGTCGAGGACGCCGTCCCAGTACACGGCCGTCCCCCCGGCGAGCGCGGCGCCCACCATGCCGCCGAACAGGGCGTGCGAGGACGACGACGGCAGCCCGAAGTACCAGGTGATCAGGTTCCAGACGATCGCGCCGACCAGGGCGGCGAACAGGATCCCCATGCCGGTCGAGCCCTCGGGCGTCTGGATGAGCCCCTCACTGACCGTCTTGGCGACGCCGGACCCCATGAAGGCGCCGGCCAGGTTCATCACGGCGGCCATCGCGAGCGCCGCCCTGGGCGTCAGCGCGCGGGTCGACACGGAGGTGGCGATCGCGTTCGCCGAGTCGTGGAAGCCGTTGGTGTAGGTGAAGAAGAGCGCGACCCCGATGGTCACGACCAGTGCGACGGTGTCCATGGAAGGGGTCAGGACTCCTTGACCGCGATGGTCTCCACCGTGTTCGCCACGTGCTCGAAGGCGTCCGCCGCCTCCTCGAGCACGTCCACGATCTGCTTCAGCTTCAGCACCTCGATGGCGTCGTACTTGCCGTTGAAGAGGTGGGCCAGCAGCTTGCGGTGGATCTGGTCGGCCTGGTTCTCCAGGCGGTTGACCTCGATCCAGTACTCGGTGAGGTTGTCCATCGTCCGCAGGTTCGGCATGGCCTCGGCCGTCAGCTCCGCGGCCCGCGCGAGCACCTCGATCTGCTGCTCGACGCCCTTGGGCAGTTCTTCGACCTTGTAGAGGACGACCAGGTCGACGGCCTCCTCCATGAAGTCCATGATGTCGTCGAGGGACGAGGCGAGGGAGTAGATGTCCTCGCGGTCGAAGGGCGTGATGAACGAGGAGTTCAGCTGGTGGAAGATCGCGTGCGTGGCGTCGTCACCCGCGTGTTCCGCGGCCCGCATACGCTCTGCGATCTCGCCCCGGGCGGAGGAGTCCGCCCCGAGCAGTTCCATCAGGAGTTTGGAGCCCGTGACAATGTTGTCCGCGGATGCGGCGAACATGTCATAGAAGCTCGTCTCCCTGGGGGTCAGACGAAAGCGCACGTGGGGTCCTCGGGGTGCAGAGGGTTCGGTCAGGCTGATGCTAGGCGCATCATCCGGCCACGACTAACGGGCCGTCCCCCAGTGTCGCGCATCGGGCTTCGCGCTCCGCACGGGGGCCGTCCGAGGTCCGTACCCGGCCGCCGCGCACGACACCGGCCACTGGGCCTATACCCAGGAAAATTCGGTACCATATACCCGCCAGGGGTATATAGGGGACCGAGGACCGGACCACGACCGGCAGCACACCACAGGAGGACGCGATGACGACCACCGAGGCCGGCGCCGGAGCGCCCTCCTCCAAGGCTCAGGCGACGGACGTCGTCACCGACCACGACCGCGGGATCCACGGCTACCACCACCAGAAGCAGGAACACCTCAAACGCCTGCGCCGCATCGAGGGACAGATCCGCGGCCTGCAGCGCATGGTCGACGAGGACGTCTACTGCATCGACATACTCACCCAGGTGTCCGCCTCCACCAAGGCACTGCAGTCCTTCGCCCTGCAACTGCTGGAGGAGCACCTGCGCCACTGCGTCGCAGACGCGGCCGTCAAGGGCGGCGACGAGATCGACGCCAAGGTCAAGGAAGCCACCCAGGCCATCGCCCGCATGCTCCGCACCTGACCACCGGACCGACGCGACAGGGCGGCACAGGGCGGGGCGTCAGCGGCGCCCCGGCCCGCCGCGCCGCCCGGACTCGCGTGCCGCCGCCCGCACCTCGGCCACCCGGAGCACCTCGTCGATGCTCTCCAGACTCAGACGTTCCTCGGCGGCGGACGCGGCGATGATCAGATCTCCGCACAGCTCTATCTCGGCGAGAGCCACATGGTCCTGGACCATCCCGAGGGGAGCCACGCGCGTCACCTCATCTCTGCCGTCACCGACGTCCCGGGGCCAGTCGGACAGGACCTAGGGTAGGCAGCGGCCTACGCACCGCGCATGGCACGTAAGGGCTAGTTCCCGCCGGTCACTCCTCGGCGATCCGGCCGGCGTAGATGTCGCCCGCGGCGGGCAGCCGCACCCGCGCCGGCGCCCCGAAGCCGAACAGCAGCGTGGTGGACGCCACCGCCACCGGCCGCTCCTGCACCCCGTTCACGAAGCTGAACCGGTGCCGGATCTTGCGGATGCGCCCCTCGTCGTCCAGATACACGTCGAACGGCACATCCCCCGTGGCGAACCCTTTCGCCGCCGCGCCCAGCGGCCCCCGGTTCCCCTCCGAGGCGGCCCGGGCGGCGGCCGCCAGATCCGCCGTCCCGCGGTAGTGGCGCACCGCCGTACCCGCCACCTCCGTCCGCTCGACGAACGTGGCCGTACGCGTCCCCCGCAGCACCTCGGCGGCCACCAGCGGATCGGTCGCCCCGCCGGTGACGAGGTTGCCGTCGGACAGCGTCCCGGTGTCCACCCGCACCCACTTGTCGGCGGGCACCCCGGCCCCCCGGTTCTTCATGTACAGGGCACCCGGGGCGAGCAGCTCGGTGATCGGCCGCCGCACCTCCTGGCCCGCCGGGTCCTGCGGCAGCAGCACCTTCAGCCGCCCGGTCCGCTCCCGGAAGTCGTACACGCCCTCGCCCCGGATGGTCACCCGGGTCCCGCCGCTCGCCATCTCCATGGAGGTCCGCGCCTTGGCACTGCCGGCCGCCACCAGCACGTCGGCCGCGCCGTGCAGCACCGTCACCGGGTCCCCGGCGGGGGCACCGCCCGTGGCGGCCCCGCTCTCGGCGCACCCCGCGGCCCCGAGGCACAGACAGCCGACGGTGCCGAGCGCACCGGCAGCCCGGCGCACCCGCCCGCCCCGCAGTGGTCTTCCAGCCATCGTCCGCCTACCCCCGCTCCATCCGCCACGGGCCGCTGTCGTTGCGGTTAACGACCGGTAGGTGCCCTCGTCACGCGCGGCCGCCCGACCGGTACCGTGGTCGGCGTGGCGCAGCAGGAGGACCGGCCCGAACCCGTCGGACAGAGGGAACACACCACCACCACCGCGGAGCAGGGGCGCTTCTGCGCGGCCCGCTGCACCTGTGGCTGGCGCGGCCCGGCGAGACGGGCCCGCAGCCGGGCCCGCACCGACGCCGAGATGCACACGGCAGGGTGACGCGGCGGCCCGCCCCGCCGGGCGGACACCGGTCCCCGAACGGGGGCCACCGGACCGCCGGAACGGGGACCGCGGCGGCTCAGATGTTGGCGTCGAGCGCCGGGAAACCCTCGGGGAGATCGGCGGCCGGCTCGTCGCCCACCGCGCCCCTCAGATCGCGGTCCAGGCCCAGCGTGTAGGCCGCCATCGAGATCGAACCGGCCGCGTGCCCGTCGACCAGCAGGTCCAGCGGCCGGTTGTCGGCCAGCCCCGCGATGTACAGCAGCGGCAGGTAGTGGTCCGGCGTCGGCACCGCACGGCCGAAGTCGGGGTGCCCGTCGAGCGCGGCCACCCCGGCCGGGTCACTGGCCAGCCGCTCGCGCGCCACCTCGTCGAAGCGCAGCGCCCAGTCGTACCCGGCGTCCGGCTGCCGGAAGTCCACCGCCCCGAGGTTGTGGACGACGTTGCCGCTCCCGATGATCAGCACCCCCTCCTCCCGCAGCGGCGCCAGCCTGCTGCCCAGGCGCAGGTGGTGGTCGAAGTCCTTGAAGGCGTTGAGGGAGAGCTGCACGACCGGGATCGACGCGTCCGGGAAGGCGTGCACGAGCACCGACCAGGTGCCGTGGTCGATGCCCCAGCTGTCGATGTCCTGCCCCACCCAGGTCGGCTTCACCACGTCGGCCACCAGCTCGGCGACGTCGGGTGCACCGGGCGCCGGGTACTGGACGTCGAACAGCTCCTGCGGGAAGCCGTAGAAGTCGTGGATCGTGCGCGGCCGGGGCATCGCGGTGACCGCGGTCGCGTTGGTGTACCAGTGCGCGGAGATCACCAGGATCGCCCGGGGCCTGGGCACCGACTCCCCGAACAGCCGCCAGGCCTCGGTGTAGCGGTTGCGCTCCAGGGCGTTCATCGGGTTCCCGTGGCCGAGGAACGCGGCCGGCATCACCGTGCCGGCCGCCCCGCCCGGACCGCTGTCACCGCTCGGACTGCTCACGCTGTGCACGGGCGCTTCCCTTCGCCGGGGCTGCTTCACCGACGACCATAGGCCCTGTCACCCGCCACCTGCCGATCACGGCCGCCCCGACGGCACGTCACCACCCGTGGGGACGCGTGGCGTTGTCCCGCCCGGACGGCTCAGGCCGCCAGGTCGCGCTCCTCGGGACCGGACGACCCGTGGTGCGGACCGGGCGTCATCCGGTCGTGCCCGCCGTCCCGGCCGCGCGCCGCGATCAGCCAACCTGCCCTCGGGGACCGCTCGATCGCCCGCATCAGCGGCGTCAGCAGCGCCATCGCCGCCGGCGACAGCAGCAGCGCGACCGCCGTACCGAGCGCGAGTCCGCCGATGACGTCCGTCGGGTAGTGCACGCCCATGTAGACCCGGCAGAAGCCCGCGATCACGGCCATCACGATGGCCACCAGGCCGAACTTCCGGTGGGCCAGGAACAGTCCCACCGCCAGCGCCATGCTGAGCGTGGCGTGGTCGCTCACGAACGAGTAGTCGGTCTTGCCGGAGACCAGGACCTCGAGACCGTCATGGTCGAGGAAGGGTCTGGGCCGCTCGACGATGCCCCGGATCGGCACGTTGACCAGGACCGCCACGGCCGCCGAGAGCGGTGCCCACACCAGGGCCGCGACCGAGACCGCCGCGTCCTCGCCGCCCCGCCGCCGCACGCCCCACCAGCACCACAGCACCATCAGGACCACGGCGAACAGCAGCCCGTACTCCCCGACGAACTCCATCACCCGGTCGAACCACGGCGGGGCGGCCTTGGCCAGGCCGTTGATGTCGTAGAGCAGGTCGACGTCGGGGTTCGACCCGGATTCGGCGAGTCCAGCCATGGTGCTGCGGCCCCTTCGTCATGTAGTGCGGCACACGGTGTGCACGCCTCTCCTGCCACCCCCGTGGTGTGTAGATCCGCTTCCGGCTACGCCAACAGGAACGCACGGCCCCCGTCCATACGTTCCACGCTCCACCGAATGATCACTCAGACGTTATCGAAGAGAGATTCATCTCCGCAGCTCAGGGGGCGGGTTCACGCTCCGCTCACGCCGGGGTGGGGAGCGCTTTCGCGCCATCTTCGGTCACCCGGGTGGCACCGAAGTAGTCCGGCGTGTCGACCGGGTCGAACCGGATCACCGCCCCCGGCCGGGGCGCGTCGATCATGTACCCACCACCGACATAAATGCCCACATGCCGGATGGCCCGCGAATCCGTCGGGTCGTCCGAGAAGAAGACCAGATCACCCGGGAGCAGCTCATCCCGCTCCGGATGCGGCCCCGCGTTGTACTGGTCGTTCGCCACCCGCGGCAACGTGATCCCCACACTCTCGTACGCGGCCTTCGTCAGCCCCGAGCAGTCGAAGCGTCCGCCCTGCTCAGCGGTGCCGTTGCCACCCCACAGATACGGCGTGCCCAGCTTCTTCTGCGCGTAGGCGATGGCCCCCGCGGCCTGCTTCGAGGGGTCGACCCGGCCCACCGGCGCGGCGAAGCTCTTCTCCAGCGCGGTGATCCGGGCGACGTAGTTCTGCGTCTCCTTGTACGGCGGCACACCCCCGTACTTGATCACCGCATAGGCCCCCGCGTTGTAGGAGGCCAGCATGTTTTCGGTCAGATTCCCCGGCACGTCCTTCACATAGGACGCCAGGGTGCAGTCGTACTGCGCCGCCGACGGGATCGCGTCCTCCGGATCCCACACGTCACGGTCCCCGTCCCCGTCCCCGTCGATGCCGTGCGTCGCCCAGGTCCCCGGGATGAACTGCGCGATGCCCTGCGCCGCCGCATGGCTCTGCGCCCGCGGATTGAACCCGCTCTCCTGGTACAGCTGCGCCGCCAGCAGCGCCGGATTGATGGCCGGGCAGAGGTTGCCCCACTTGGCGACGAGGTCCTGGTACGCGGCCGGCACCGCACCCTTGGCCAGCGCCTTGGCGGCCCCGCCGCCCACCCCGTTGACCAGATTCCCGGCGACGAGGTAGACGCCCACGACGAGCAGCATGACGAACGCGAGCCCGGAGCTGAGCGCGACGCCCGCCACCACCCACGCCTTACGCACCGTCAACCGCCCTTCACCCCGAGGGAGTCCGACCGCCGCCGACAGTGTAGAGGCGGCCCCCGCGCACCGTTCGAAGGCCGGACTCCCGCCGACCCCTACCCGGGCTTCGTTGCCCGGCGTAACATACCGTGATACACAGAGTGACGATACGACTCTTCATTCACACAAAACACGCCAGCCAATGACGCCAAGTCGACATGCGTTGGCGCATTTGTCGGCGACAATGAAGCCTGACCTCTGCATGCCCGCAGAGGGTGCGGAACTACCCAACAGGGGCGGTGACTTACATGCTCTTTGCGGCCGACGAGGGAGACATCAACACCATTATCGGCGGGATCGCTCCGGACTGGGGCCCCTTCGGCAGCCTGGGCAACGAAGCCAAGGTCATGATCGAAGTGGTCATGGCGGTCGCCATCCTCATCTGCCTCGGCATCGCCATCTGGGGCGCCGCCAAGCAGCGCATCGGCGCGACGGCACTGCGCGACACCTTCAGCGCCGAGCAGGGCAAGGGCCTCATCATCGCGGGCCTGACGGGTGTGTTCATCATCGGCTCACTCGGCACCCTCTTCACCATCGTGTACGGCATGGCCGTCTAGCACCGCTCCATCGGTCCCCACCGGGCACGCCCGGCACCCCTCCACCCCACCCGCCCGTCGTGCCCACCGGCTGAGGTTGCGTTTCCCTGATGTCGAGTCACCACACCGCGCCCGCGCGGGGACCAGCACGGCTACCGTCGTACGAGGAGTACACGGAGTACGAGGTGTTTCCGCTCGACGTCGAGGGGGCGTACGCGGCATGAGTCTCGGAGACGAGCACCAGGCCACCGAGGGCTACGGTGGCACGGGCCAGACCCGGACCCGCCTGCCCGAGGGCGAGGGCGGCGGTCCGTACGGCGGCGCGCGCAGAACCGGCCGCTCGTCGTCCCGCAGCCTGGTCACGGTGGTCGGCGTGGTGGTCCTCCTCATCGCCGCCATCGCCTTCGCGAACCGCGGCGGAGACGGCTCGGCCTCCGGCACCCCGGAGGCCGACTCCCCCAAGGCGGCGGCGACAGCACCCTCGGGGGAGAAGCCGGTGGGCACGAAAACGGGCGGCATCCCATCGGGGTTCGCGCACGACCGCCAGGGGGCGGAGAGCGCGGCGGCGAACTATGCCATGGCACTCGGTTCGGACGGCATGTTCCATAGGCCCCGTCGGCACGAGATCGTGCAGGCGATCGCTGATCCGACCACGGTGGACACCCTCCAGAACGGCTTCGACGCGGACTACACCGCGGAGTTCCTGGCGGCGATCGGACTCACCAAGGACGGCAAGGCCCCAGCGGGCAGCACGTTCGTCAACCGCACGCTCCCCGTGGGCACCAAGGTGACCGCCTACGCGGACGACGCGGCCACCGTCGAGGTCTGGTGCCAGGGTTTGTTCGGCCTCGCCGGAGAGAAGTCGACGAACCCGGTGACCAGCAGTTGGTTCACCGTGACCGTGAAGCTGCACTGGAGCGGGGACGACTGGAAGGTTCTCGAGACCAGCCAGAAGACCGGCCCCACCCCCGTCGCCGGAGACAACCCGGTCTCGGGAGCCGAAGAGATCAGCAAGGCCGTCCAGGAGTACGGAGGGTTCACCTATGCCCGGTAACCGCCTTCTCGTGCTCAAAGCGACGGGCTTCGTGGCCGCCTTCCAGGCATCGGCCGTCCTGCTGGCCTCACGCGCGTTGGCGGCCCCGACGCCCAGCCCCACCCCGTCGGAGAGCGACGACCCCTGCTCGCTGATCGCCGGACCGGCCAGGAAGTACTGCGAGCGCGGACGCGAAGGCGAGGGCGGCGGCGGAGCCAACCGCCTAGACTCCCCCACCTCCGCCCTCGACCCCCTCGCCTCCCTCGCCCAGGGCTGCGCCGACGCCGCATCCTGGACGATCAAGCAGCTCAGCGCGGCCGTCCAGGAGACCGCCAACGTCGACTTCACCAACCCCAGGTTCCTCCAGCAGTACGCCGTCGTGTTCGCCGCGTCGACGATCCTCACCCTGCTGCTGTGGCTGCTGGCCGTCGCCAAGCGGGCGGTGCGAGGTGTCCCCCTCACCACCGCCCTCTCCGAAGCCATAGGGTTCCTGTGGCTCACGGTGCTCGCCTCGGCGTTCACCCCGCTGATCCTCTACACCGTCGTCTCGGCCACCGACGGCGTCACCGACGTGCTCGCGAAGGCGACCGGCGACCAGACGGACACCTTCTTCGGCACCTTCTCCGGCGCCCTGGAGAAGGGCGAGAACATCGGCGGCGGCCCGATCATGCTGATCGTCGTGTCGCTGGTGTCGATCATCGCCGCCGGCGTGCTGTGGCTGGAGCTCGTCATCCGGGCCGCCCTGCTGTACGTCGGCGCCCTGCTCGGCACCGTCGTGTACGCGGGCCTCGTCGACAAGAACCTGTGGGGCCACGTCCGCCGCTGGGCCGGGATCATGATCGCCGTGATCCTGGTGAAGCCGGTCATCGTCATAGTGCTGGGTCTCGCCGGGGCCCTGTCCGCCGACGAGGGACCCGACGCGTTCTCCGCGGTCGTCTCCGGCCTGGCCATCATCCTGCTCGCGATCTTCGCGTCCGCGATGATCTACCGCTTCGTCCCCGGCTTCGGCGACGACATCGCGGGCTCCCGCAACAACCGCATCATGCAGGGCGCCGAGGGCAAGGCCGCCGCGGTCATCAGCTCGCCCGCGACCCTGGTCGCCCAGGGCATCAAGACCCACAGCACCCGCGCCGGCCACGACGCGGGCGGCGGCCAGTCCTCCGGCCCCCGCCCGTCCAACCCCGCCTCCGGCGGCGTGGCCGCCCACAGCTCGCGCCCGGCGAACGGCGGCGGATCTGTCCCCTCCGCCGCACCCGCCCCGCGCGCCGCCAGCCCGGTCAACACACCGCACGCCGGCAACACCCGCAACAGCAGTACCAACCGCACGGGAGGTGAAGGGCGTTGACGACCGAGTCCCACGTGTCCCATCCGGTCACGCCCCGCCGTACATATCTGATCGGCCGCGCCCGGCCGAACGCGATCATCGGCCGCAACCGCGAGACCGGCGAGATCGCGCTCATCGTCCTGGGCGCGTTCCTCGGCATGATGTGCGGGCTCCTCGTCCCCGTCCTGTCCGTGCGGATCGTGCTGCTCGCCGGGCTGCCGATGCTCGCCCTGTCGGCCGTGTACGTGCCGTTCAAGGGCCGCACCTTCTACAAGTGGTTCGAGATCAACCGCAGCTACAAGCGCACCCTGCGCAACACCGCCACCTACCGCTCCCCGGTCGTCGAGGCCGGCACCCGCCTCGACGGACGCGAGGTGGAGGTCGGGCCGCCGCCCGGCATCGGCCGGATCACCTGGCTCGCCGCGCCGTTCGGCCCGGACGAGATCGCCGTCCTGCTGCACGCCGACCGTAAGACGGTCACCGCCGCCATCGAGATCGAGGGCCCGGGCGTCGGCCTGCGCGACTCCGAGGACCAGGAGGCCCTGGTCGACCGGTTCGGCACCCTGCTGAAGCACGTCGCCAACGGCGACGGCTTCGTCACCCGCCTCCAGATGCTGGCCCGCACCCTGCCCGCCGACCCGGACGCCCACGCCAAGGACGTCGCCGTCCGCGGCGACGACCGGGCCCTGCCATGGCTGCAGCAGTCGTACGACCAGCTCCAGTCGATGGTGTCCACCAGCAGCGAGCAGCACCGCGCCTACCTCGTCGCCTGCATGCACTACACCCGCGACCTGGCCGCCGAGGCCAACGCCATGGCACGGGCCGTACGCACCCAGGGCCGCAAGGTCGACCGGGACGCCGGCCTGGCCGTCGTGATGGCCCGCGAGCTCACCGACATCTGCTCCCGCCTCCAGGAGGCCGACATCCGCGTCCGGCAGCCGCTCGGCCAGAGCAGACTGTCCTCGCTGATCCACTCCATGTACGACCCGGACCACCCGATCGACCACATCCAGGCGATGACGAAGCGCAACGCCTGGCCGGCCGAACTGGACGCCACGGAACCCACCTACCTCCAGGCCAAGACCCGCGAGTCCGCCACCCGCGCCCCCTGGTGCCACGCCACGGCCTGGGTGAAGGAATGGCCCATGACGCCGGTGGGCGTCAACTTCCTCGCGCCGCTCCTCGTCCACACCCCCGACGTGATCCGCACGGTCGCCGTCACCATGGACCTCGAACCCACCGAGGTCGCCATCGAACGCATGCTGACGGAGAAGACCAACGACGACGCCGAGGCGTCCCGCGCCGCCAAGATGAACCGCACCGTCGACCCGCGCGACATCGCCGCCCACAGCCGCCTCGACCAGCGCGGCGAGGACCTCGCCAGCGGCGCGGCCGGGGTCAACCTGGTCGGCTACATCACCGTCTCCTCCCGCTCACCCGAGGCCCTGGCCCGCGACAAGCGGACGATAAGGGCGTCGGCCGGCAAGTCGTACCTCAAACTCGAGTGGTGCGACCGCGAGCACCACCGCGCCTTCGTGAACACACTCCCGTTCGCCACCGGCATTCGAAGGTAGGGGCTGAGTCCGATGCGGGATCCGCTGTCCGTCGTCACCGACGCCTTCACGTCCTTCCTCTTCGGGAAGGTCGAGACGACCCGGCTGCCGGTGCGCACCTCCACGGGCCAGGCGCAGGCCGTCTACCTGCCCACCGCCGCGCCCGGTCTCGGGGACTCCGGCGTCATCATCGGCCGCGAGGTCTACTCCGGCAAGGGCTACATCTACGACCCCTTCCAGCTCTACGGCCAGCAACTGCCCGCACCGCACTGGCTGGTGCTCGGCGAGTCCGGCAACGGCAAGTCGGCCCTGGAGAAGACGTACGTCCTGCGTCAGCTCCGCTTCCGGGACCGTCAGGTCGTCGTCCTGGACGCGCAGGGCGAGGACGGCGTCGGCGAGTGGAACCTCATCGCGCAGGAACTCGGCATAACTCCCATCCGGCTCGACCCCACGGCCGCCCTCAACCACGGCATCCGGCTCAACCCGCTCGACCCGGCGATCACCACGACCGGGCAGCTGGCCCTGCTGCGCACCATCATCGAGGTCGCCATGGGCCACAGCCTCGACGAACGCGCCGGCTTCGCCCTGAAGGTCGCCCACGCCTACGTCACCGAGACGATCCTCGACCGGCAGCCCGTGCTCACCGACATCGTGGAGCAGCTGCGCCACCCCGAACCGGAGTCGGCGGCGGCGATGAACGTGGCCATAGACGACGTGCGGGCCTGGGGCCTGGACGTGGCGCTCGTCCTGGACCGCCTGGTCGACGGTGACCTGCGCGGCATGTTCGACGGTCCGACGACCGTCGGCATCGACCTGGACGCGCCGCTGACCGTCTTCGACCTCTCCCACATCGACCGCAACTCCATCGCCATGCCCATCCTCATGGCGATCGTCGGCGTGTGGCTGGAGCACACCTGGATCCGCCCCGACCGGAAGAAGCGCATCTTCCTGGTCGAGGAGGCCTGGCACATCATCAACAGCCCCTTCGTCGCCCAGCTGTTCCAGCGCCTGCTGAAGTTCGGCCGACGCCTCGGCCTGTCCTTCGTCGCGGTCGTCCACCACCTGTCCGACGTCGTCGACGGGGCGGCGGCCAAGGAGGCCGCCGCCATCCTGAAGATGGCCTCGACCCGCACCATCTACGCCCAGAAAGCGGACGAGGCACGGGCGACGGGACGGGTCCTCGGCCTGCCCCGCTGGGCCGTGGAGATCATCCCGACACTCACCCCCGGCATCGCCGTCTGGGACGTCAACGGCAACGTGCAGGTGGTCAAACACCTGGTCACCGAGACGGAACGCCCCCTGGTCTTCACCGACCGCGCGATGACCGAATCGTCCGGCGACCTGGCCGACGACGCCCTGCGCGCGGCCGAGCTGGAGGCGGAGGAGCGGGCCGCGGCCTTCGTCGAGCAGCACGTCGGCGACTCCGAGTCGACGGTGGCGTAGCCGCAGCGGGCGGGGAGGAAACACGTGAGAGCGCACGACCGCCACGGCGAGGGAACGGACGGCCGGGGCGGCATCCCCGACGGGCTGCTGATCGGCATCCTGGGGTTCCTGCTCGGCATGACGACGCTGGTGTGGACGGCCACCGGCCTCGCGGGCCTCCTCGCCCACGGCGCCTGGCCGTCCGGCGTCACCTTCACCCGCACGCCCCTCGCGATGCGTTTCCTGATCGCCGAACCCCACGACCTCCCGGGCGCCTGGCCCGACACCCCGGCCGGCGCCCTGTCGGGCTACGGACTGTTCTGGGGCCTGTTCATCGGCCAGCTGATGATCCTCATGGTCCTCACGGTGTTCGTGCTGGGCACCGTGGCCCGCTGGCGAGCGGGACGCGTCCGGCGCCGTGCGGAGCGGGCGGCGGCCCCCGCACCGGCCGAGCCGGAGCCCCCACTGACGCAGACACCGCCCGTCCACGAGGTGCCGACCCCGAGAACACCCGAGCCGGAGCCCGCTGCGGCAGCCGCCGTCCCGCCGGCGCCCGACCCCGCCGAGCCGGTGGCGGCGACGCCCCCGGCGACGGCCGCAGCGGTCAACGGCTGGGACACCTCCCGCTCCGGGAGCACCGTCCACTACGGCCCGCCCGACACCCGCCACACGACGGCCGCACAGGCCGTACGGGACGCGGAGGGCCCGGTCCTCGTCCTCACCTCCCACCCCGCCCTCTGGGAGGAGACCAAGGACGCCCGGGGCAAGCTGGGCCCCACCCACCTCTACGACCCGACCCACCGCTGCGACACCCCGGCACGCCTGCACTGGTCACCCACCAGCGGCTGCGAGGACAAGGCGACGGCGACCGCGCGGGCCACGGCCCTCCTGGCCCCCGTCCGCCCGGCCTCACGGCTCGACCAGGCGGTCAGCGACACCGCGGAGCTCCTCCTGCGCAGCTACGTGCACGCCGCCGCCGTGGACGGCCGCACGGTCCGTCACGTGCACCGCTGGGCCCAGGGCCTCCAGGTCCAGGACGCGGTCCGGGTCCTGCGCACCAGCCCGAAGGCGGCGCCCGGCGCCGCGGGTGAGCTGGAGGCGGCGCTCACCGCCCATCCCGAACGCCGGGACATGGCACAGCAGCTGACGGCCCGTGCGTTGTCCGCCCTGTCCACGGTCAATGTGCGCGAGGCATGCACCCCGAACAGAAATGATGCGCTCGCGCTGGATTCCTTCATCGCTGAAGGGGGCACGCTGTATGTGGTGGGTGAAAGCATCGAGGACCCCCGCACCACCCCAGGGGCCATGCCCCTGTTGACGGCCCTCGCCTCAAGCGTGGTCGAGCACGGCCGGCGCATGGCCGCACGGTCATCCTCCGGTCGGCTCGACCCACCACTCACCCTCGTCCTCGACGACGTCGCCGCCGTGGCCCCGCTGCCCCTGCTGCCGGAGCTCCTCGCCACCGGTGCGGAGCAGGGCCTGCCGACCCTGGCCCTCCTGCGTTCCCGCGAACAGGCCCGCGCCCGCTGGCCGCACGACGAACTGCCGGTCTGACGGACTACCGGCCGCCTCAGGGCCGCGCCAGCACCATCTCCCACTCGTGCTCGTCGGGCTTGCCGGCCAGGGGCACGGTGACGCCGCTCTCCGCGAAGCCCGCCTTCCGGTAGAAGCCCAACGCCCGCACGTTGTCGGGGTGGACGATGAGCCGCACCCGCTCCGCCCCGCGTCCCCACGCCCACGTCAGGGCCGCAGCGAAGAGCGCTTCGGTCATCCCGCCGCCCCGGTGTCCGGGCGCGACATACACCCCGACGAGGTGTCCCTGCCGCCGCTCCACGGACATGCCGGCCCAGTCCGTCGTTCCGGGGACCTCGATCAGGACGGAGACCGTCCCGACCCAGCTGCCGTCGCCGGCCTCGGCGACGAACTGCCGGGACGTGCCCGCCTCTTGTGCGGCGTTCGCGGTGCGGTCGCGCCAGAAGGTGTCGGGCTGGGCCGCGGCTTCCTCGTAGGTCTCCAGGAAGGCGAGGTGCGCCACGGGGTCGCGGAGCGCGGTGAGCCGCAGCTCCCTCACCTTGGACCATTCGTGGGCCAACACGGGGCGGACGACTGGGTCTTCAGAACCTTCAGAACCTTCAGGGCCTTCAGGGTCTTCGACGGGCGAGGCATTCATGACCGCCACGGTAAACCACCACAACGCAGAAAACCCCCGTGTCATCAGACACGGGGGCTTCCCCACAATTTGTTCGGCGGCGTCCTACTCTCCCACAGGGTCCCCCCTGCAGTACCATCGGCGCTGTA
>NZ_JBIWOK010000002.1:382054-613336 GCF_044767675.1 Streptomyces sp. NPDC101219 | reverse complement strand
AAACGCCCGGTTACATTCCGAACCCGGAAGCTAAGCCTTACAGCGCCGATGGTACTGCAGGGGGGACCCTGTGGGAGAGTAGGACGCCGCCGAACAAATTGTGGGGAAGCCCCCGTGTCTGATGACACGGGGGCTTTCTGCGTTTCAGGGTCGTTTAGGGTCGGGGCATGCGCTACGACCTCGTCATCTTCGACAACGACGGTGTTCTCGTCGACAGTGAGCCGATCTCCAATCGGCTTCTGGCCGCTTATCTCACGGAGCTCGGTCACCCGACCTCCTTCGAGGACTCCATACGTGACTACATGGGCTCCGCGATGCATCGCGTGCACGACCTGGTCGAGGAGCGGACCGGGCAGCGGCTGCCGGCGGACTTCGACGACGTGTTCCACGCCCGGGTCTTCGCCGCGTTCGAGCGGGAGCTGAAGCCGGTCGTCGGGGCCTTGGACGTGGTGGAGAAGCTGGCCGCGGACAAGGTGCCGTACTGCGTGGCCTCCTCCGGCAGCCACGAGCGGATCCGGGTCGGGCACCGGACGACCGGGCTGGACCGGTGGTTCGGCGACGAGGTCGTCTTCAGCTCGCAGGACGTCGGCCGGGGCAAGCCCGCGCCGGATCTCTTCCTGTACGCGGCCGAGCGGATGGGGGTGACGCCCGACCGCTGCGCGGTCGTGGAGGACAGCCCGCTGGGCGTCCAGGCGGCCGTGGCGGCCGGGATGGACGTGTACGGATTCACCGCGATGACGCCGCCCGAGAAGCTGGCAGGGGCGACCCGACTCTTCGACGACCTGCGGGAGTTGCCCGGCCTGCTGGTGTGACCGGAGGCCGCCGACCGGCCTGACAATTGTCATGGCGAGGTGCGGACGATCGTTTCTACTGCCCGAGGGGTGCCGCCCGCGAAGCTGTGGACATGACGACGAACACGGGCACTCCCAGCAGCAAGCGACGGACCTTCCTGCCGATCGTCCTGGACGTGGCGGTACCGGTCGGGGCCTACTACCTGCTCAAGAACGCCTTCGGGATGAGCACGATCGGCGCGCTCGCCTGGAGCAGCGTCGTGCCGGCCGCCCGGACGGTGTGGGGCGCGGTGGTGGACCGGACGCTCAACGCGTTCGCGGCACTCATCCTCTTCGTGAACGTGGCCTCCCTGGTGCTCGGCTTCGTCTCCGGGGACGCGCGGCTGATGGTCGCCAAGGACGGGGCGATCGGCAGTGTCATCGGCATCGGTGTGCTGCTGTCCGTGATGGCGGGCAAGCCGATGATGACGCCGGCCATGAAGCCGTGGCTGACCAGGGGGCGTGCCGAGCGGGATGCGGCCTGGACGCGGCTGTCGGCCGGGTCGGAGGCGTTCCGCCGGGCCGAGCGGCGGTTCTCCGTGGTGTGGGGCGTGGCCCTGCTCGCCGAGTGCGTGGTTCGGGTGCTGCTGGCCTACACGGTGCCGGTGGACACGATGGTATGGCTGGGCGTCGTGCTCATGATCGTCACGATGAGCGGCACGTTCCTGGTCAGCGGGGCGCTCGGGGCGGGACCCATGGCGGCGATGATCGCCGCCGAGCTGAAGGGCTGCGGGCCGAAGGCCGTCCGGACCGCCGGGACGTACGCGGTCGCCGCCACCCCGGACCGCAACGAACCCCGTGACCCCACCGACCCCACCGACCCCACCGACGGCACCGACGGCACCGACGGCACCGACGGCACCGACCGCACCGACCGCACCCGCGCCGACCGTGCAGACCCTGCCGACAGCCCCGCGAAGCCGACCGAGCCCGCCGGAACCCCCGAACTCCTCACTACCTGAGGGCAATTCACCTTTGGCCGGATCTACCCACCGGTACCCAGGGGCCCTACGCTCGCCGCCATGACTGATGTGCTGCGGCGCGGCAGGGCCTCGCTGGCGTTCAGCTTCCTCGTGCAGGGCGTCGCGTTCGCCCTGCTCGTGACGCGGATCCCGGCGATTCAGAACCGGTACGGGGTCTCCGACGCGCTGCTGCCCGTCTTCCTCGCCGCGGTGCCGATCCTGGCCGGGATCGGGAGCGTGACGACGGAGCGGCTGGTGCGGCGGGTGCCGCCGAGCCGGGTGCTGCGGTGGTCGCAGCCCGTCGTCCTGCTCGCCCTGCTGGGTGTCGGCGCGGGGCGCGACATGACCGTCCTGGCCGCGTCCCTGGCCGCCTTCGGCCTGGCGGTGGGCGCGCTGGACGCCTCGATGAACATGCTCGGGGTGAGTCTCCAGCGGGCGTACGGGCGCAGCATCATGCTGAGTTTCCACGCCGCCTACAGCCTGGGCGGGATCGTCGGGGCGTCGCTGGCGTGGGTGGGGGCCCACTGGCAGCTGGCACTGTGGGTGTCGTACCTGCCGGTGGTGCTGGTGCTGCTGCCGGCCGCGCTGGTCGGGAGCCGGTGGTTCGTCGACGGGGACGGCGCGGGTGGAGGGGCCGCCGAGGCGGCCGACACGGGCGCCGGGGAAGCCGGCGGGAGCGTGGCCTTCCGGATGCTGCTGCCGCTGTGTCTGGTGATGACGGTGGCGTACATCGGGGACTCGACGGTCTCCAACTGGAGCGCGAAGTACCTCCAGGACGTGCTGGGGAGTTCCGAGCAGATGGCGACCGTCCCCTACAACGTCTACATGGTCACCACCCTGCTGGGGCGCACGCTGGGCGACTTCGGGGTGCGGCGGTTCGGTGCCGTGGCGGTGGTGCGGTCCGGGGCGCTGGTGGCGGCGGGCGGGTTCGCGGTGGTGGCCGGGGCGCCCGGGGCGTGGGTGGGCATGCTGGGCTTCACGCTGCTGGGGCTCGGGCTGTGCGTGCTGGTGCCGCAGACGTTCGCTGCTGCGGGGCGGCTGTTCCCCGGGGCGTCGGATGCGGCCGTCGCGCGGCTCAACGTCTTCAACTATGTCGGTTTCCTGATCGGGTCGCCGTTGGTGGGCGCGCTCGGGGACGTGTGGAGCTACCGGGGGGCGATGCTCGTCCCGATGGTTCTGGTGCTGGTGACGCTCGTGTACGCCAGGTCGTTCGCGCCGCGGCCGGACCGATACGGTGGCGGGCATGAGCGGCCGCACGCAGCTGATGTGGGACGAGGCAGTAACGGGCTATGACTTCGGTCGGGAGCATCCGATGGACCCGGTGCGGCTGGCGCTGACCCGGAGTCTGGTGTCGGCTCTCGGGCTCGACCGGGAGGTCGACGTGGTCGCGGCGAAGGCGGCCGGGGAGTCGACGTTGCGGCTGGTCCACCGGGAGGACTACATCGCGGCGGTGAAGGCCGCGTCGGCCGATCCGGGCTCGGCGGACGTGTCGTACGGGCTGGGCACGGTGGACGATCCCGCGTTCGCCGGGATGCACGAGGTGTCCGCGCTGATCGCGGGCCAGTCGGTGGGGGCGGCGGAGGCGGTGTGGCGCGGGGACGCCCTGCACGCCGTCAACTTCGCGGGCGGGCTGCACCACGCGATGCCGGGCGGCGCCTCCGGCTTCTGCATCTACAACGACGCCTCGCTGGCCATCGCCCGCCTGCTGGAGCTGGGGGCGGAACGGGTGGCGTACGTCGACGTGGACGTGCACCACGGGGACGGGGTGCAGGCGGCGTTCTGGGAGGATCCGCGGGTCCTGACGATCTCCCTGCACGAGCATCCCCGCACGCTGTTCCCGCAGACCGGCTGGCCGGAGGAGACGGGTGCGGACGGTGCGGAGGGCAGCGCGGCCAACGTGGCGCTGCCGGCCGGGACCGGGGACGCCGGGTGGGTGCGGGCGTTCCACGCGGTGGTGCCCGAGCTGCTCGCGGAGTTCCGGCCGCAGGTGCTGGTGACGCAGCACGGTGCCGACACGCACTTCGAGGATCCGCTGGCGCATCTGGCGGTGTCGTTGGACGCGCAGCGGGCGGTGCAGGTGGCCTGCCACGAGCTGGCGCACGAGCACGCCGACGGGCGGTGGGTCGCGCTGGGCGGCGGCGGTTACGCGGTGGTCGAAGTGGTGCCCCGGTCCTGGACGCACCTGGTGGGGATCGCGGCCGAGCGGCCGGTGGACCCGGCGACGGTGATCCCCGAGGGCTGGCGCCAGGAGGTGTACGCGCGGACCCGGCAGCTGGGGCCGCAGCGGATGACGGACGGGCGGTGGCCGGTCGAGTGGTCCTCGTGGGAGGCGGGCTACGACCCGGCGGACCGCCTCGACCAGGCGGTCCGCTCCACCCGCCGTGCGGTGTTCCCCCTGCGGGGCATGCTGCCGTAAGACCCGTAAGACCCGTAAGACCCGTAAGACCCGCAGACCTCTAAGGCTCGCAGACCCCTGTCCCGCAGCTCCCGTACGGCACCCCAGGGAGCGGCGGGGCCGTTACGCCAACTGTGCGGTGTTTCCCGGTTCTCCGGGCGGGCGGCGCCGGGGTGGGCGCACCATCGCTGGGTGCTGACTCCCGCGGACCTTCGCGCGCATCTGCTGGCCGTCCGGCTCGCCGGCGTGGTGGCGACGACGCGTGAGGCGAGTCTGCTCAGCTACCGGTTGTTCGCGGCCCGGGATCCGCGCGCGCTGATCGGGACCGAACCCGCGTGCTCGTGGGGGCAGCGGGAGTTGCTTGCGTTGATGGCGGCCAGATGTGGGGTTTCGGCCGATCCCAGGTGCGTCTCCGGCCATGATGTGATCGACCCGGACCGGACGCTGGCCGCCCTGGACGAGTACGCGGCGCGGCTGGCGCTCGCGGTGCGGCGCCGTTCGCCGGTGCTGCTGGGCACCGGGCATCCCGGGCGGCTGCTCGGCTTCTACGCCGAGCTCGCAGACGCGCTGTCGGCGGCGGGATGTGCCGTTCTCACCCCCGCGCAGGGTCGCTGTGTCGACATAACGACCCGGTTCGGTCTACGCACGCACAACCTCCACTACCACCGGGGAGTCGGGCTCGTCCGCGCGGCCGACCCGGAACGCTCCGGTTGTGAGCCCGGCGCGCACACCCACTCCCCTCTCCCGGTTCGAACCGCACTCGCGGGGGCCGCGGAGGCCGGCGAGCCCCTCCCGGAATTGGTGATCGGCGACCACGGATGGGCCTGCGGAGCAGGTCAGCTGGGGTTCGAGGTGCTGGCGCTGGCCGATGTCAACGACCCCGCGCCGTTCGTGGGGGAGGCCGAGGGGCGCGTGTCGGTCGTCGTTCCACTTGATGACGGTGTGCGGGGCGCTCACTACCTGCCACTGGCCCGCTACGTACTCGATCGGGCGTGTCTGTCACATTAGGCCGCGGATGGATACACCTCTTCCCCACTCGCATCACCCGCCCCTACATTGGGGAGTGAGCACGCAGCGACGAAGAGTCACCGGAAGGGGAAGCCGGTGGCCGTCGAGTGCGGAAGGTTCAGGTGTGTCATGGCTGCAGCTGGCGAAAGGCCTCTGAACGAGGTTCAGTTCCTTACCGTGGCGGAAGTCGCCTCGGTGATGCGAGTGTCGAAGATGACCGTGTACCGTCTGGTGCACAGTGGTCATCTGCCCGCGATCCGGGTGGGGCGGTCCTTCCGCGTCCCCGAGCAAGCGGTTCACGAGTACCTCCGCGAGAGTTATGTGGGGGTGGACACGGCCTGACGGCGGCCGGGGAGATTCGTACAGGGCACTCATGGGGATCTCCCCGACCCTTCGATTACGACCTCAGCTCTCGGGCGGGTAGGCTGGCCCCTCGTAGGTCGTGTGGGCCCATGGCGCCCAAACACCGAGTGATGAGAAGTGAGCGAGGGTAGTCGTGGGCTCTGTTATCAAGAAGCGGCGCAAGCGGATGGCCAAGAAGAAGCACCGCAAGCTGCTCAAGCGCACGCGCGTTCAGCGCCGCAACAAGAAGTAAGCGGCAGCGCGAGAGCGTGTCCAGTGGCCCCCCACCGCATCCGTTGCGGTGGGGGGCCACTGTCTTCTGCTGCCTCGGACCCTGCCTCGGACCCTGTCTCGGACCTTGCCTCGGATCCTTCGCCGTGTGGCCGGGTCCGTTCGCCCCTGAAGGGGTAGTCGTCACTTCATGTATCGGGCAGACGCCCCAGAGCGACGGTGACCCGCTAGGTTGACCGTCAGGACGAGGGCGGAGCGAGAAGGAAGGCGCTGATCTTGGGAAAGGTCGTGCTCGTGACCGGAGTGGCCCGGCCGTTGGGGGGCCGCTTCGTCCGCCGGATCCAGCGGGACCCGGACGTGGACCGGGTCGTCGCCGTGGACGCGGTCCCGCCCGAGCACCACCTCGGCGGCGCGGACTTCGTGCAGGCGGACATCCGGCAGCCCACGATCGCGCGGGTGCTCGCCGAGACGGGCGCCGACACGGTCGTCCACCTCGACGTGACGGGCACCCCGCTCGGCAGCGGCGGGCGGGCCGGCCTCAAGGAGACCAACGTCATCGGCACCATGCAGCTGCTCGGTGCCTGCCAGAAGTCCCCGAACATCACGCGGCTCGTGGTGAAGTCCAGCACCAACGTCTACGGCTCCGCGCCCCGCGATCCGGCGGTGTTCTACGAGACGACGACGCCCAAGTCCCTGCCGAGCGGCGGCTTCGCCAAGGACACGGTGGAGGTCGAGGGGTACGTGCGGGGCTTCGCGCGCCGCCGGCCGGACGTCGCCGTGTGCGTGCTGAGGTTCGCCAACATCCTGGGGCCCGCCGCGGACAGCCCGCTCGCCTCGTACTTCTCGCTGCCGGTGCTGCCGACCGTGTTCGGCTACGACCCGCGGCTGCAGTTCGTGCACGAGGACGACGTGATCGAGGCCCTGCGGATCGGTGCGCACGAGGCGCGGCGCGGCACCCTGAACAGCGGCACGTTCAACATCGCCGGGGACGGTGTCCTGCTGCTGTCGCAGTGCTCGCGGCGGCTCGGCCGGCCCACCGTGCCGTTGCTGCTGCCCGCCGTCACGTGGGCGGGTTCCGTGATGCGTACGCTGGGGATGACGGACTTCTCGCCGGAGCAGATCCGGCTGCTGACCCACGGCCGGGTGGTGGCGACGGACCAGATGCGCGACACGTTGGGCTTCTCGCCGAAGTACACGACCGCAGAAACGTTCGCGGACTTCGCGCGCGGCCGCGGCCCGGGGCTGCTTCCGCCGGAGGCCCTGGCGGAGGCCGTGGACCGGATCGCCGCGCTGCCCCTGCCGGGCAGCGGTCACCCCCCGAAGCAGAGCGCCAACTGAGGAGCGCAGCAACGATGGCGGACGCCAAGGTCATTCCGTTCGACGACGACCGCTCCCGCGGGAACTCCGCGCAGCGCGCGTCACGCCGCCGGGGCGCGGGGAGCCGGCGCCAGGACCCGCGGCCCCCGGCGGTCGGCGAGGTCCAGTCGCTGCCCGGCCGGGGTCCGGCGCGGGACGACGCCCAGGAGCCCGCTGAGGAGCCGCCCGGGGCGGACCGGCCGGGTGACGGCACCGGCGGCCTGGAGCAGCGTCTCGCGAGCGGTCTGGCCTTCCTGCGCCGCCGGCTCACGGGGGACTACGAGGTCGACGACTTCGGCTACGACGAGGAGCTCACCGACCAGGTCCTGATGTCGCTGCTGCGGCCGGTGTACGAGAAGTACTTCCGGGTCGAGGTGAAGGGCGTCGAGAACATCCCGTCGGAGGGTGGCGCGCTGATCGTCGCCAACCACTCGGGGACGCTGCCGATGGACGGCCTGATGATGCAGGTCGCGGTGCACGACAACCATCCGGCGGACCGTCACCTGCGGCTGCTGGCGGCGGACCTGGTGTTCATGCTGCCGGTGGTCAACGAGCTGGCCCGCAAGCTGGGGCACACCCTGGCATGTGCGGAGGACGCGGCCCGGCTGCTGGAGCAGGGCGAGGTGGTCGGGGTGATGCCGGAGGGGTTCAAGGGCCTCGGGAAGCCCTTCGCGGACCGCTACAAGCTGCAGCGGTTCGGCCGGGGCGGCTTCGTGTCCACGGCACTGCGGGCGCGGGCGCCGATCATTCCGTGCTCCGTCGTGGGGGCGGAGGAGATCTACCCGATGATCGGCAACGCGCGGACCGTGGCGCGGCTGCTCGGCTTCCCGTACTTCCCGTTGACACCGACCTTCCCCTGGCTGGGGCCGCTGGGTCTCGTGCCGCTGCCGACGAAGTGGACGATCCAGTTCGGGGAGCCGATCCCGACGGACGGCTATCCGCCGGAGGCGGCGGAGGACCCGATGCTGATGTTCAATCTGACCGATCAGGTGCGGGAGCAGATCCAGCACACGCTGTACAAGTTGCTGGTGCAGCGCAGGTCGGTGTTCTTCTAGGAGCAGCCGCACGGCGGGGCGCGCCCGGGATTTCCCCTCCGCAGAGGGGCGCGGGCGCGCCCCGCCGTCCGTGCCGTGTCCTGATCCGTGTGCCGGTGCGGCGTCCCAGGGTCTTTCGTTCGGACGAGCCCGGCGTGATCCAAACGAGAGGCCCTGGTCCGGCCCTAGTCCGCGTCCTCGGCGTCGATGCCCAGGCCCGGGAGCAGGCCGGGCAGGAGCGGCGGGAGCGTGACGTCGGGCCTCTTGGGCGGGGCGATGTCGCCGGTGGACGGCAGGGAGGGGCTGGCGTCGCTGCCCTTCGGCGGGTCGAGGAGGCCGCCGGTGTTGCCGCCGAGCAGGCCGTCGCTCTCGGAGCCGGAGTCGGCGGAGCGGCTGGGGGCCTGGCTGCCGGGGCCGTCGTCGTCGGCCGTGCCGCCGGGACCCGTGCCGGGGGTCTGCGACGGGCCGGTCCCGGACGGGTGGCCGGGGGTCGAGCCGCCGCTGCCCTTGCGCCCGCTGTCCGCGCCCTCGCGGGAGGGGGGCTGAGGGAGGAGGGACCGGAGCGGGGCGACGTCCTCGTCCATGGCGTCGAACACCGAGGAGACCTGCTCGCTGACGTCTCCGAGCTGCACGGGCAGCTGATCGCGCAGGGTGCCCCAGGCGTCGCGGTGCGACTGGGAGAACGACGACAGGGCCTGCATGGGGCCGAGGGAGTCGGGGTGGCGCTTGTAGGCCTCGCGCAGCAGCCGGTGGCCCTCGGAGGCGTCGTGGCGCATGCCGGACAGGGCGCGGCGGATCTCGCCCAGGGACTCGTGGTCGAGGGGGCCGCTGCGTCCGCGTTCCATGAGGCGGCGTGCTTCGCTGAGCCGGGTGGAGGCGTGGTCGAGGTAGACGCGTCCGCGCTCGTCGTTGCCGTCGGCGAGGCCGAGTTTGACGTCCTCGATGCCCCGCTTCAGGCCGTACAGGGAATCGCCGGGCAGGGCGTCGGAGCTCGCGGCGGCCACTCCGCCGAGGGCGCCGGCGGCCACGCCCACGCTGAGTCCGCCCGCGGTGAGGCCCTTGGCGAGCCGGGTGCGCGGACGCAGTCTGCCCAGGGGGGTCGCCCGGTGGGCGCCCTTGGCGCGCCGCGAGCGCTGCTCCGGCACGGCCGGTTCCGTCGCCTCGCCCGCAGCGGTGCCTTCCTGGAGCATGGCCTCGAACGCGGCCACCAACTGGGCCCGTTGGACGACCTTGACCTCGGGGTCGAGCTCCGGCTTGGGCAGCGCGCCGAGGCCGGAAGTCAGCGCGAGCAGGCGGGCCTGCTCGGTCTCCGCTGCGGCCGGGGCCGGAGCGGGTCCTTCGGGCTGCTCGGCCGCCGGGCCCCGCTCGGACTGCTCCTCCAGGGCCTGGGCGAAGGCGTTCGCCCGCCGGTGCGCCGATACGTTCGCGATCACTGGCGGCACCTCCTCTCGTCATGACGGTCGACTCCCCAGGGGTTCCTGAGGGTTCCACTCCCCGGCCGCATACACACGATCGGGTGATCGGAGTGGGCCAGGGGGTGACCACAGGGAGCCTGCATCCCGCACAACGAGTGGCGCGGCACTTCGGTTACGGACGAAGAAGGATCGGATGAGGAAGTCAACGGACTTTCACTGACCGTGAGTTGAGGGTCGCCGAGCGTGTGCCGCTCAGCGGGCGTCTTCCGGCAGGAGCCGGGCCAGGGTGCGCACGGCCCGGTACTGGAGGGTCTTGATCGCCCCTTCGTTCTTGCCCATCACGCGGGCGGTCTCGGCCACGGAGAGGCCCTGGAGGAAGCGGAGCGTGACGCACTCCTGCTGCTGGGGGTTGAGCCGGCGCACCGCGTCGAGCAGGGCGGCGTTGGACAGGGACTCCAGGACGGAGTCCTCGGGGGACCGCTCGACCTCGTTGGCGTCGAGCATCTCCCCGGTGGTGACCTCCAGGCGGAAGCGGCTCGACTTGAAGTGGTCGGCGACGAGGTTGCGGGCGATCGTCACCAGCCAGGCGCCGAAGTCCCGGCCCTGCCAGGTGAAGGTGCCGATGCGGCGCAGGGCACGCAGGAACGTCTCGCTCGTGAGGTCCTCGGCGGTCGCCTTCCCTCCCACCCGGTAGTAGATGTACCGGTACACGGTGTCGCTGTACTGGTCGTAGAGGCGTCCGAAGGCGTCGGCCTCGCCGGCCTGGGCCCGCTCGACGAGGTCCATCATCCGGGCGCTGTCGCTGTCCGCGGCGGGCCGGCGGACGGTGGTGGAACCCCCGGCACGCCCTCGTCGGGCGACCGCCCGTCCGTCGCCCGCCCGCCGCCCCTCGGCGACGGCGCTGCGCGCCGGTCCCCGCTCGAGGCCGTCGGCGAGGGCGTAGCAGGGTCCGACGGGTGCGGTGGCGAATGCGGGGACGGCGTACGCGGGGGGGACAAAGCCGCGCAGCGTGTCCCGGGCCGATGCGACCGCTGCGCGCAGCGTAGCCAGGCCCGAGGCGTCAACCCCGACGTGTGGGTACACGGGACTCCCAGAGGCAGAGCTTCCATCACGTGCAGGTCGGAACCTTTCACCCGTCGTAGCGACGGGAAGGTGCCGGTTTGCGTCTGAGGAGAATAACGCTTCGTACAGGCGCTGCTACACCCAGTTGCTCAAATCATCGATTACGTCGCTTCCGTAACCGATTGATGTTCGTTCTCGTGCCGCAGAGTGACCGATCCTGGATCAATTGGCTTCGAGTTCCGGGTCGGTGCAGTACGAGTTCTGGCCGTGTGCAGCCAACGTGACTGGACAGGCGGGTTGCGGGGTACGGCAGTTGGATTGGCCACGTGCACGGGCGGGGCGCCGTATGTGTTCCGGGGCGGTCACGGGAACGGCCGGCGTGGGCGGGTGTCGCGAGGTTGACCGCGGTACAGGGGTTCGTGCGGACACCGCCGAGGGCGCCGCGGCCGGGCGCCCCGGCCGGCCGCCGGGGTCAGCGGCGGCGGCGGTGGATGGCGATGGCCGCCGCGGTGCCGCCCGCGACCGCGCCCACGCCGGCCGCGGCGGGGATGCCGACCTTGGCGGCCTTGCGGCCGGTGCGGTAGTCCCGCAGGCGCCAGTCCTTCTCCCGGGCGTGCTTGCGCAGCTTGGCGTCCGGGTTGATCGCGTACGGGTGGCCCACCAGGGACAGCATCGGGATGTCGTTGTGGGAGTCGCTGTAGGCGGCGCAGCGCGAGAGGTCGAGGCCCTCCGCCGCCGCCAGGGCGCGTACCGCCTCCGCCTTCGCCGGGCCGTGCAGCGGTTCGCCGACGAGCTTGCCGGTGTACACGCCGTCGATGGACTCGGCCACGGTGCCGAGGGCCCCGGTCAGTCCCAGCCGCCGTGCGATGACCTGGGCGATCTCCACCGGCGCCGCCGTGACCAGCCACACCCGCTGTCCGGCGTCGAGGTGCGCCTCGGCCAGGGCGCGGGTGCCGGGCCAGATCCGCTCGGCCATGTACTCGTCGTAGATCTCCTCGCCGATGGACTGCAGTTCGGAGACCCGGTGGCCCTGCACGATGGAGAGCGCGGAGTCCCGGGCCTCCTGCATGTGCTCGGGGTCCTCCACGCCGGCCAGCCGGAACCAGGCCTGCTGCCAGGCGAACCGGACGAGTTCACGCGTCTCGAAGAACTTCCGCTTGTACAGGCCCCGGCCGAAGTGGAAGAGGGCGGCGCCCTGCATCACGGTGTTGTCGAGGTCGAAGAAAGCGGCGGCCTGCTCGTCGCCGTGCACCGGGAACTGCGGTTCGCGGTCGGCGAGGTCCTGGGTGGATTTGCGGGCGGCCTCCGCCGAGGCCTCGCCTGCCAACACGCTCCGCGCCGTGGCGGAGCGCCTACGGGGGGTGAGCCATCCGAGAGCGGCCATGGCGTGAGCATAGCCAGTCCGTTCGGCCGTTCCGGAGTCACGACGGTTCAAAGGCCGTGAACTCCGCGCGTCGGTGTCGTGAATGCGTGCGTCCGGGTCGTGGCGCGGCGCGCGAGAATGGCCGGCATGAGCCCGATCTTCCGCCGCAAGGCACCGCAGGACCGTCTCGTCACCCTCGTCCGCAAGCCCGGCTGTCACCTGTGCGACGACGCGCAGGCGGTGGTGGAGAGGGTGTGCGGCGACCTCGGCGTCCGCTGGGAGCAGCGGGACATCACGCAGGATCCGGACCTGCACGAGCAGTACTGGGAACAGATTCCCGTCGTTCTCGTCGACGGGGAGCAGCACACGTTCTGGAGGGTCGACGAGGGCCGACTTCGTAAGGCGCTCAACGACTGACCGACCAGTCCAAACTTGGCGGAGATTCGCTTAGGATTGATGGCGACTGGGTCTCGGGGGCGGGATAGACAGAGGAAGGTGTGCTGTTTTGCCCCCGGAAGTAAAGGTGCGGCGGTCCTCACGTGCCGGTTCCGCGCTGATGCGTCGCGGTTGCGTGACCCCGGTCACGTTGGCCGGGCAAATCGGACACCATCTTTGTGCACGCGTTCACAAAGGCATAGCCTGCATGCGACGGGGCGGTCCGGGGACGTATGACCGCCTGAAGCCCCGCTCTACCCGCAGGAGCACCGTGGCAACTGGCCGAACTCACCGACCGGCGACCCGTAGCCGAGGGATTCCCGAGGCCACCGTCGCCAGGCTTCCGCTGTACCTCCGCGCCCTGACCGCGCTGTCCGAGCGTTCCGTGCCCACGGTCTCCTCGGAGGAGCTGGCGGCTGCCGCGGGCGTCAACTCCGCGAAGCTGCGCAAGGACTTCTCCTACCTGGGTTCCTACGGCACCCGGGGCGTCGGCTACGACGTCGAGTATCTCGTGTACCAGATCTCCCGTGAACTCGGCCTCACCCAGGACTGGCCGGTTGTGATCGTCGGGATCGGTAACCTCGGTGCCGCGCTCGCCAATTACGGCGGGTTCGCCTCCCGTGGTTTCCGGGTCGCCGCCCTCATCGACGCCGACCCCGCGATGGCCGGGAAGCCCGTCGCCGGGATCCCGGTGCAGCACACCGACGAACTGGAGAAGATCATCCAGGACGACGGTGTCTCGATCGGCGTGATCGCGACCCCCGCCGGTGCCGCCCAGCAGGTCTGCGACCGGCTCGTGGCCGCCGGTGTCACCTCCATCCTGAACTTCGCGCCGACCGTGCTGTCCGTGCCGGACGGCGTCGACGTGCGCAAGGTGGACCTCTCCATCGAGCTGCAGATCCTCGCCTTCCACGAGCAGCGCAAGGCCGGTGAGGAGGCCGCGGCCACCGCCGCCGTGCCGCGCACCGCCCGCCAGGACATCGCCACCGATCAGGGGCCCGACGGGGACGTACCCGCCGTGATGCCGACATGAGTCTGCTGGTCGTCGGCCTGAGCCACCGCAGCGCGCCGGTCAGCGTGCTGGAGCGGGCCTCCCTGAGCGCGGACGCGCAGGTCAAGCTGCTGCAGGACACGGTCGCCGCCGAACCGGCCACCGAGGCCTCGGTGCTGGCCACCTGCAACCGCATCGAGCTGTACGCCGACGTGGACAAGTTCCACGCCGGTGTCGCCGAGCTGTCCACGCTGCTCGCCCAGCACAGCGGGGTCGGCCTGGAGGAGCTCACTCCCTATCTCTACGTGCACTACGAGGACCGGGCCGTCCACCACCTGTTCTCGGTCGCCTGCGGGCTGGACTCGATGGTCGTGGGCGAGGGGCAGATCCTCGGCCAGATCAAGGACTCGCTGGCGCGCTCGCAGGAACTGCACACCGCCGGACGGCTGCTGAACGACCTGTTCCAGCAGTCGCTGCGGGTCGGCAAGCGCGCCCACTCCGAGACCGGCATCGACCGCGCCGGGCAGTCCCTGGTCACCTTCGGCCTGGAGCAGCTGGCCCGCGGTGCGGACGTCGGCACCTGGGCGCGCGGCAAGAAGGCCCTGGTCGTGGGCGCCGGTTCGATGTCGTCGCTGGCGGCGGCCACGCTCGCGCGGGCCGGTGTCGCCGAGATCGTCGTCGCCAACCGCACGTCCGACCGGGCCGAGCGGCTCGCCCAGATCCTGACCGAGGGCGACGAGACCGGCGTGCGGGCTCGTGCCGTACCGATGGGGTCGGTGCCGTTCGAGCTGACACGTGCCGACATCGTCGTGTCCTGCACCGGAGCCACCGGCATCGTCCTGACCGCCGACGCGATCGCGGCCGGCATCGAGGGCCGCACCGGTGAACCGCCGGCCACCCGCCCGGCCGCCGAGACGGACGCCCCCGCCGGCGGAACGACTCTGCCGCCCGCCTCCCCGGGCGCCGAGGACAACTGCCCGCTGGACCTGTCCGCCGTGCAGCCCGGCTTCTCCGTCATGGGAGAGGCCGCCGTGGCCGGCATGGACGCCGCCACCCTGGAGCAGCACGCCGCCTGGGCCGCCGGCAGCGCCGTCGAGCGCCGGGAGGGCCGACGGGGCGTCGAGGCGGACGCCGAACTGATCGGCGCGCTGGCCGCGACCGCGGCGAGCGCGGGCCGTATCCCCGAACGGCGCCGTCCGGAGCCGGTCGCGGAGCCGCCGCGCCCGGAACCCGTGCAGTACCTGCTGGATCTGGCGATGCCGCGGGACGTCGACCCGGCGGTGCACCGGCTGGCCGGCGTACGGCTGGTCGACATCGAGTCGCTCGCCGACGCGTCCGCGGATGCTCCGATGGCTGCCGATGTGGACCAGGTCCGGCGTATCGTCTCCGACGAGGTCGCGGCCTTCGGGGCGGCGCAGCGGGCGGCGCACATCACGCCGACCGTGGTCGCCCTGCGCACCATGGCCGCGGATGTGGTGGCCGGCGAGATCGCCCGTCTCGAGGGGCGGTTGCCCGGCCTGGACGACAAGCACCGCGCGGAGATCACGCAGACCGTGCGGCGGGTGGTCGACAAGCTGCTGCACGCACCGACCGTACGGGTCAAGCAGCTCGCGGCCGAGCCCGGCGGCGCCGGGTACGCCGACGCGCTGCGCACCCTGTTCAACCTCGACCCCGAGACGGTGGCCTCCGTCTCCCGCGCCGAGGAAAGCACCGAAAACGCAGAAACCGAGGGCCGGCATGACTGAGAAGGCACTGAGGCTCGGGACCAGGCGCAGCAAGCTGGCCATGGCCCAGTCCGGGCAGGTGGCGGAAGCCGTGAGCCAGGTGACCGGACGGCCCGTCGAGCTCGTCGGCGTCACCACGTACGGCGACACCTCGCGCGAGCATCTCGCGCAGATCGGCGGCACCGGTGTGTTCGTGGCCGCGCTGCGCGAGGCGCTGGTGCGCGGCGAGGTCGATTTCGCGGTGCACTCGCTGAAGGACCTGCCCACCACTCCGCACCCCCGCCTGACGCTCGCGGCGGTTCCGGTGCGCGAGGACCCGCGGGACGTCATCGTCGCGCGCGACGACCTGAAGCTGACGGACCTGCCGGACGGCGCCCGCATCGGCACCGGCTCGCCGCGCCGCATGGCGCAGCTCAACGCGTACGCCCGCGCCCGGGGCACGGCCGTCGAGACGGTGCCGATCCGCGGCAACGTCGACACCCGGCTGGGCTTCGTGCGCAGCGGTGAGCTGGACGCGGTGGTGCTGGCCGCGGCCGGACTGAACCGCGTGGGCCGCAGCGACGAGGTGACCGACTTCATCTCGGTCGACACGGTTTTGCCCGCCCCCGGCCAGGGGGCCCTGGCGATCGAATGCGCCGCCGACAACGCGGAGCTGATCGCCGCGCTCGCCGAGCTCGACGACCCGTTCACCCGGGCCGCCGTCACGGCCGAGCGGTCACTGCTCGCCACCCTGGAGGCCGGGTGCAGTGCTCCTGTGGGCGCACTGGCCGACCTCTTGGCAGACGGGCAGATTGTCAAGGAAATGCGCCTGCGGGGCGTCGTCGGCACGACCGACGGCTCCCGGCTGGTGCAGTTGTCCACCACCGGTCCCGTGCCCGAGACGCACGAGGCGGCGATGGCGCTCGGTCGCGAACTCGCCACCGAGATGCTCGCGCAGGGCGCGGCCGGTCTGATGGGGGAGCGAGCACATTGAGCCCCACCACCCTTCCCGCCCCTCCGGAACACGGGCACGTCACCTTCCTCGGTGCCGGACCCGGGGATCCGGGACTGCTGACGCTGCGCGCCGTGGAGGCGCTGGCCAACGCGGATGTTCTGGTCGCCGAGCACGAGGTCCTCGACGTGGTGCGCCGGCATGCCAGGCAGGGCGTTGCCGAGGTGCTCACGGACACGGACGCTTCGGGTTCCTCCGCGGCATCCGTTCCGGGCACGGGCACGCCCCAGCTGACGGTCGTTGACGGCGCGTCAACAACCGCCGGTGCGCCCGCGATGCGGGATGCCGCACATCTTGTCATGGAGGCCGCGCGGGGCGGCAGGCGGGTCGTGCGTGCGGTGTCCGGTGATCCCGGGCTCGACGCCTACGCCGCCGAGGAGATGCTGGCCTGCGCCGCGGCCGGGGTGACCTTCGAGGTCGTCCCCGGTATCGCGACCGCGGTCGGGGTGCCCGCGTACGCCGGGGTGCCGCTGCGGGACGCCGAGGGCGCCGACGTGCGGTTCGTGGACGCCCGTACCGCGTCCGACCGGTGCTGGACGGAGGTCGGGGCGTCGGACGCCACCGTGGTCGTCTCCACCACGCTGGACTCCGTGGCCGCGACCGCGGGCGAACTGGTGTCCGCCGGTCGCAAGCCCGACACCCCCATGACGGTGACCGTCGCCGGGACGACGACCCGGCAGCGCACGTGGACGGCGACGCTCGGCACGATCGCGCAGACCCTGAAGCAGGCGAAGGTGCTGCCTTCGCCGGACGGCGGGAGGCCGGTGATATCCGTGGTCGGTGAGCGTTCGGCGCCCGCGCAGCGGGACCGGCTGGCGTGGTTCGAGTCCAAGCCGCTGTTCGGCTGGAAGGTGCTCGTGCCGCGCACCAGGGAGCAGGCCGCGTCGCTCTCCGACCAGTTGCGGTCCTACGGCGCGGTGCCCCACGAGGTGCCGACCATCGCCGTCGAGCCGCCGCGCACCCCGCAGCAGATGGAGCGCGCGGTCAAGGGCCTGGTCACGGGCCGCTACGAGTGGATCGCCTTCACCTCGGTCAACGCGGTCAAGGCGGTGCGCGAGAAGTTCGAGGAGTACGGGCTCGACGCCCGCGCGTTCGCCGGCATCAAGGTCGCCGCGGTCGGCGACCAGACCGCCCAGGCCCTGATCGACTTCGGGGTCCGTCCCGACCTGGTGCCCAGCGGGGAGCAGTCCGCCCGCGGCCTCGTCGAGGACTGGCCGCCGTACGACCCGGTCTTCGACCCGATCGACCGCGTGTTCCTGCCCCGCGCCGACATCGCCACGGAGACGCTGGTCGCCGGGCTGATCGAGCTGGGCTGGGAGGTCGACGACGTCACGGCCTACCGCACCGTGCGCGCCTCGCCGCCGCCCGCGGAGACCCGCGAGGCGATCAAGGGCGGCGGCTTCGACGCGGTGATGTTCACGTCGTCGTCCACGGTCCGCAACCTCGTCGGCATCGCGGGCAAGCCGCACAACGTCACGGTGATCGCCTGTATCGGCCCGGCGACCGCCAAGACGGCCGAGGAGCACGGTCTGCGCGTCGACGTGATGGCTCCCGAGCCGTCGGTCCACAAGCTGGCCGAAGTCCTCGCCGACTTCGGCGCGCGGCGCCGGCTGGCCGCCATCGAGGCGGGCGACCCGGTCACCCGTCCGAGCGAGCGCCGGCCGGGGGCACGGCGGCGGCGGTCGACGACCTGAGGTCGTCCGCGTGACGTGAGGAGGGGCGCCCTTTCGGGGGCGCCCTTCGTCGTGCTGCCTGGACGTCAGTGGGTGCACCGGGTGTGTGGTGCGTCGGGTCTGTGGTGCGTCGGGTCTGTGGTGCACCGGGTCCGGGGGATCGGCGATCGGCGACGGCCTCCGGCCCGCCGCCGGAGGCCAGGGCGCGTCCTGTTGGTTTCCCGGCACACGTCCGGCTGGGGGTTTCCCGGGAATCGGCCCGCCCGGAGGTTGCGCCCGCCACCATGGGGCGAGTGACAGCTCCTATCTCGGCAGACCTGTGGCACCACTACGGACGCACGCGCCACGCTACCGACCGGACCGTGCCCGACACGTTCCGGTGGGCCTGGGGCCAGGACTGCGGGCCCGGGGTGGACATCCTCGGTGACCTGTCCGGACTGTGCGTCGCCGACCTCGGCGCGGGCGCCGCCCGGCACGCCGCCCACTTGGCCGTCCACCATTGCGCCGCCCGGGTTGTCGCCGTCGACGCCTCACCCGCTCAGCACGCCATGGCCACGGACCTGTACGGCCACCTCGCGCCGCGCCTGCAACTGGTGCGGTCGGACGTCGTGGAGCACTTGCGGGCGGCGTCCGGCACGTATGACGTGCTCTACAGCGTGTTCGGCGCCGTCGACTTCACCAGGCCGCGTCAGCTGCTGCCGGTGGCGGCGTCCGCGCTGCGGCGGGGCGGACGGCTGGTGTTCTCCACACTCGCCCACTACCTCGGCGGGGCGCCCGCTCAGCCCGACGTGGAGCACGCCGACATTCCGGCCAGGACCCCGGACGGGGAGCCGGCCACGATGCGCCGCTGGGTGCTTCAGGAGCACGTGTGGACCGAACTCCTGGACGAGGCCGGATTCACCCGGACCAGCAGCGACCTCCTTCCCGCCGGACCGGGGCCGCGAGCGGCGGACACGCTGGTGCTCACCGCATGGCGTGGTCCGCTGTCGTAGATGACGTGGGGGAGGCCACCGCGCCGGCGATGGGCCTGCCCGTGCGACTGGGGGTGCCCTGCTACTTCGACTGGGTGTTCCGATATTTCCAAATGCCCTGCGGTCCGCCAGCGCGTGTCGTCCTGCCAGGCTCCACGAGCCAGACAACCTGCCCGCGCCCGAGGTACTGGCCGCGGAGATCGTCGAGGATCTTCACGCCGCGATGGAGGAGTTCGCCGCAGACGTTGCAGCAGGTCGGGGAGAAGGACCGGTGACGGGGGCGGCTCCGGTCGCCGACTGATGCGCAGACGTGGCCCGCGCCCAAGATCAAGGACGCGGGCCACGTCCGTCTACTCCGTCAGCGCTCGACTGCGTACGGCAGGAAGGCCGTCCAGGTGGCGGGGGCGACGGTGAGGCGGGGGCCGTTCGGGTCCTTGGAGTCGCGGACGAGGATGTGGGCAGCGGCCGTGGCCACCTCGATGCAGTCGGGGCCTTCGTCTGTGCTGTAGCTACTCTTTATCCAAACGAAGTTGGCTTCGGCGTAGGGCTTGAGGGTCATGTCTCTCCAAGCACTCTCTCGATGAGGGCCATCGACTCCCGTGGGCTGAGAGCCTGCGCCCGGATGGTCCCATAACGAATGTCGAGGAGCTGTACTTCCTTTGGATCAGTGATCACGCGGCTGATGTGCTGCACCTCTACATGTCCAACTGTGGTGCCGTCCTTGAGCCTGAGCAGTCTGAACGACCCAGCGAGGCCTGAGTTCTCTTCGTGGCTCAGAGGAAGCACCTGGAGGTCGACGTTGGGGAACCTGGCGACCTCCAGCAGTCGTTCGAGCTGTTCCCGCATGACCATCCCGCCCCCGATGGGCCGACGGAGCGTCGACTCACACTGGACGAAATTGAAAAGGGGACGAGAAGTCGTGTCGCTGACGATCTCCTGACGCGCCACACGCGCTGACAACCGCTGTTCGAGCTCCTCAGCCGTAAAGGTCGGCCGACGAGCGCTGAACACTGCTCGTGCGTAGCTGCTGGTCTGCAACAGCCCGTGAACGACTGAGTTGTTGTACGCGCACAGCTCGACAGCCTCCGCCTCCAGGTTCTTCAGATCCCTTACCTTCTTCGGGTACCGGATCTCTGCCACGTCCTTCTTCATCGCGGCGATCTTTCCGCCCGCGCCCAGCACCTCGTCCGCCGCGTCCAGGTACTCCGGCCGGGGAATCCGCCGACCCCGCTCCACGCAGGAGACCAACTCCTCTCCGTACCCGATGGCCGCCCCGAGTTCCGCCTGGGTGAGGTCGGCCGCCTCCCGCCATAGCTTCAACTGCCGCGTGACGGTGCGCATCACGGCACCGGCCTCTTCGTCGTCCAGCCCTGCTTCCCACCCGCTCATGTCCGCCGCCTCCCGTCGCGCGCGTCCTTCTCCGGACCAACTCCGATCGCCCGCGCCCCGTCACCCCGGGCGGGCCGGACAGAACGCGGGCCACTGGGCATACAGCCGTTGTTTGTACGGGCTGGTCGCCTACACAGTGTGCAGGCGTGCGGACACACTGAGTGGCGCTCCGGAACACTGGACGGCGATCGAGGGCGACCCGAACGGCCAATGGGGCTGGCTCCCCGACGCCGAGGACATCACTGAGGCGTTCGCCGACCTTCTCACCGTGGAAAGGAAGGGCCGTTCGTGACGCTGCCCGCCGACCTCGAAACCGATGCCGCACGCCTGCGTGCGGTCATGGCGGAGGACCTCGCCGTAGGCGGGTCGCTGGACGATCCGGCCTGGCGGGCGGCCGTCGAGACGGTGCCCCGGCACCGGTTCGTGCCCGGTTTCTACCTGCCCGGTGAGGAGTGCGACGGGCAGGGGCTGACCCGGTGGCAGCCGGTCACCGCCGCGCTCGATCGCGGGCGCTGGCTGGCCGCCGCGTACTCCGACACCACGCTTATCACGCAGTTCGACGGCGACGAACCCGACTGGGAGCATCCGGCCGACCGGCACGGCGGAGCCCCGACCTCGTCCTCCACGCTCCCGTCGCTCGTGGTGCGGATGTGGGCCGACGCCGAAGTCCGGGAGGGGCACACGGTGCTGGAGATCGGCACGGGGACCGGGTACTCGACCGCGCTCGCCTGCGAACGGCTCGGGTCGGCCGGTGTGACGAGCATCGAGGTGGATCCGCGCCGGCTGGAACGCGCCGCGAGCGCGCTGCACGGCTGCGGTTACGCGCCCACCCTCGCGGTCGCCGACGGACTGTACGGGTACTGGCCCGAGGCCCCGTTCGACCGGATCGTCGCCGCCTGCTCCTTCCGCGCCGTGCCCCCGGCTCTGCTCGCCCAGACCCGGCCGGGCGGGAAGATCCTGCTGACACTCTCCGGCTGGCTGTACGGGTACGCCCGCGTCCTGCTCGCCGTCGCCGGGGACGGCACCGCCGAGGGGCACCTGCTCGGCGGCACGGTCTCCTTCATGGCGGCGCGCACGCACGCGGCGCCGGCCTTCGGCAACCCCGCCCACTGGGCCGCAGAACTGCCGGAGGAGTCTCGCGTCGCCCGGCATGCCCCCGAGCGGATCACCACCGCGACCGAGGAAGCCTTCTCCTTGCGATTCCTCGCGCAGTGCGCAGTGCCCGACGCCCAGTTGTCCGCTCGCGGTGATGTCGTGCAGCTCGTCGACGTGGTGAGCGGGTCGGCCGCTGAGCTGGCGTCGGACGGAGACGGTGGTTGGCGGGTGCGGGAGGGAGGGCGCGTCCGGTTGTGGGAACGGGTCGAGTCGATGCTCGATGCCCATGACACGGCGGGGCGGCCGGGGCTGGAGACCTTCACCCTGTGCGTGCGCGATCGTCAACAGCGCGTGCGTCACCCGGACATGCCCTGCCTTCCCTTGTCCCCCTGAGGGGCGCTCGGGACGCGGCCGGGCAGCGTCCGCCCGCCCGGGCTGATCACCTTCACAGCGGGCGCGTGTCTGGGCACGGTGAGTGACATGAAGCGAGAGATCACCGCAGCGTCATCCGTCCCGCACCTGCACTACTCCGTGCCCCTCTCCGCCACCCGTCGGGGTGCTCGCCTGGCCCGCCTGCTTGCCGCCGAGCGACTGGAGTGCTGGGGGCTTCCGTTGGACCCGGCGCGGCTGATCGTCGCCGAACTCGCGGCGAACGCGGCCCGGCACGGACGCGTACCGGGGCGAGGCTTCCGGCTGGCGCTCACCGTGACCGCGTGCGGGGTGCTGCGCATCGAGGTGACCGACCCTCGGGGCGAGAGCGTGCCGGTACGCGGGGGCGCCGTACCGCAGCCCGGTGAGTCGGGTTACGGGCTGTTGCTGGTCGAGGAGGAGGCCGAGGACTGGGGCGTGCTGCCGGGGCCGTTCCCGTGCAAGACGGTGTGGGCCGAGCTGAGGCTCGGCCCCCTTCGGTGACCTCAGCGGCAGAGTGAGTCGATGTGTTCGGAGAAGTCCGGGAACTCGGCCTGGGCCTCGGTGACGATCGTGGTGGCCGGGCGGCGCGGGGTGGTGGCGTGGCGGGTGGCGAGGTCCGTGAGGGGGGCGGCGTTGGGGCGGGGGCCGGTGTCGCCGAACTGGACGACCTCCAGGGGGCCGACGCCGTCGGCGAGGACCCAGAGGAAGTCGGACAGGCTGCCGGCGATGACGCCGCGCTCGCCCTCCGAGCCGAGGAAGACCACCGGCTGCTCGGCGAGGGGCCGGCCGGGACGCGCGTACCAGAGGGCGGCGGTGCCGCCGGTGCCGTCCTGGCCGAAGAACCGGTAGGCGTCACCGTCGAGTTCGGGGTTGCCGGTCCACTGGCGGAGCCAGTGCGTGGTCTCCTCGGCGGAGCTGAAGGCGTCGTAGGGCTCGAAGTCGATGCCCTCGCCGTCGGCGTAGTCGACGCCGACGCGGGCCAGGTCCGCGAGGGCGGGCGGGAAGCGGCGGTCGTCGCCGTGGATCTCGGTCACGTCGGCACCGTAACCGGCCGCACTGACATCCGGTCGTCGCGGACACCTGTTCGGCCGACTCGGCACCGGTGCCCGGAGATCCGGGCTCCGGCAGGACGGGCGGCCGGGGCCGCGGGCGGTAAAAGACTTAAGAACCCAGGGAAATAACCAACCAACCCAACCAAACCTCGCGTAGATCACTCGGCTGGGTGAAACCGGCCGAAGTGGCTGGCGCGGCGGCGGGTCGGGCGGGCAGTCTCGGCACGAGCGGCGCCGACCCAACTCAGCGCTCCCACAAGCCCGTACATGAATCGGCCCCCGCAGGGACTAGCACTCCCAAGGCGAGGGCCTAACCAACAAGGAAGAAGGCCCTTCCCCATGGCTGAACAGAAGCCTAACCCTGCCCCGCGCCCGAATCAGGGCCTTCGCCGATCCACCACCCACTCCGGTGTCATCCACGTACGCACGTACCAGTCCGGCCAGTACGTGCTGATCGGCAACCACCTCGCCCAGCACCACGCGTTGTCGCTGACCGCGATCGGACTGGCCGCCCACATCCTGTCGGTGCCCGAGGGCACCCTCGTCGACATCCGCAGCCTCACCCTGCGCTTCCCCGAGGGGCGGGACCGGATCGCCGTCGCGCTGCGGGAGTTGGAGGAGCACGGCTACCTGCGGCGGGTGCGGGAGCACACCCGCGAGGGGCGCCTGGTGACGCGGACGTACGCCCATCATCTGCCGTGCCAGCAGCCGCAGAAGGCCGCCTCCGTGTCCGGGGCGGTGCGCCCGAGGGCCGTGCCTTCCGCGGTGGTGCACGCTGCCGACGAGGTGCAGGAACCCTCCCCGGAGGGTGATCAGCCCGCGGAGCGGCCGGCGGACGTTCCGGTTGCGGCCCCTGCTCCGGTCGAGCCCCCTGCTCCGGTCGAGCCCCCTGCTCCGGTCGAGCCCCCTGCTCCGGTCGGGTCCGGTGCATCGGAGACTCCGGTGCCCGAGCCACAGCCGGAGCCGGATCCGCGGCACGAGGAGGCGGCCTGCCTGCTCTCCGGGCTGCGCCGGACCGACGAACGTCTCACGCTGTCCGCGCGGGACGTGAACAGACTGGCCCCGAGTGTCGTCGCCTGGCTCGAACGAGGGGCCAGCCCGGCCGCCGTGCACCGCACACTGACCGCAGACCTTCCCCTCAACCTCAAACACCCGGCGGGCGTCATCGCCTACCGGTTGCGGGAACTGCTGCCGCCCCCACTGCCCCCGGCGCCCGCCGCCCCACGCGTGACGGTGGCGGCAGGGGTCCGCCGCCCGGACCCCTTCCAGGACTGCGACGGCTGCGAGCGGGTCTTCCGGTCGGCGGAACCGGGGCGGTGCCGTGACTGCCGGTACGGGGTGAGGGAGGGGGACGGGATCGCGTGCGCGGCCTGAGCGGGCGCGTTCCGGTGACGCGTCACGCGGCAGGGCGGTGTTCCGGGCGCCGTTCCTGTACTTGCCGCATGGACCGAGCACGGGAGCGAGCAGCACTCGTCGCGCTGTTGCGACGCGGTGATCGCTCCTGGGCGGACCTCACGGACCAGATCGAAGCCGTGGGCAGTGCGTACGACGTCCTGGAGAACGCGCTCGACGCTTCCGGACAGGGTGCGCTCTTCGACACCGGCCCTTCGGCCGACCTCAGCGGAATCGCTGCTGAAATCGCTGCCTGGGAGCAGGAGGGGCTGCGACTGGTCACGGTCCTCGACGAGGACTATCCCCTCCTGCTGAGGCTGGTCCACCAGCGTCCGCCGTTCCTGTTCCTCCAGGGAACGTCCGTCGAGGACGACCCCCGCATCGCTGTTGTGGGGACCCGGACCCCGAGCCCCGACGGCGTCGCCCATGCCCGCGCGATCGCAGGGGGCCTCGCCCAGCGCGGCGTCACCGTGGTGAGCGGTCTCGCCGCCGGTATCGACACCGCAGCCCACGGGGCTGCCCTGGCCGTCGGCGGCCGTACGGTCGCGGTGGTCGGGACAGGTCTGCACCACGCCTACCCGGCCCAGAACGCACGGCTCCAACAGGAGATCGCCGAGCGCGGCCTGCTGATCTCCCAGTTCTGGCCGGACTCACCACCCTCAAAGATCTCTTTCCCTCTGCGCAACGCCGTGATGAGCGGCTACAGCCTGGCCACCGTCGTGATCGAGGCCGCTTACCGCAGCGGTGCCCGCATGCAGGCCCGCCTGGCCCTGGAACACGGCCGCCCGGTCTTTCTCATGCGGTCGCTCCTGACCCACGAGTGGGCGAGGGAATACGCCGCCAGGCCCAACACCACCGTCATCGACGGCCCTGAGGACGTCTTCGACCGGCTCGACTCCCTCGTCCCCGTCACGGGCGAGCTCACTTGGGCGTAATCGGGCGACCCGGATAGCAGCCGTCATCGGGCTGCCCGCCCGCTCAGCAGCTTCCTCGTCCACACGCTGCTGCCCGGCCCCGGCGCATGCCAGGTATGCGAGGGCTGGCCGGAACCGGCTACGACTCCAACCCGAACCGCGAAGAGCTGCGCGAGCGGCGGATCCTCCCGGTCGTCTCCCGCAAGGGCGCCCGGGACAACAAGGGCCTGGGCAAGCTCCGGTACGTCGTCGAGCAGACCTTCGCCCTGCTCCGCCAGTTCAAGGCCTCGCGGTCCGCTGGGAACGCCGCACCGAACTCCACGATGCCCTCGTCTCCCTGGCCTGCAGCCTGATCTGCTGGAGACGTCTCAAGAAAGCCCGATCATGATCGTGCTACGAGCTTTACGGGACAACACTTGGGGTCTGTTTATCGACTACTCCCCGAGAACAAGCCATTGGCTCGAAATAGAACACCGGCCAGCTGGTTTTGCGTTCTACTAAAAATCACTAACAAGAACCTCAGGTTTTCCTCAATCATGAGCGCGAGCGCTGTACAGGTGGGCACGACTCTTCGTAGGATCACATCACTCCCGAAGAGGGAATGCGCACTCGAAAAAGATTCATGGCGCAACCAATTGCCGGTTTCTAGACCCGGGGGGGTCTGTGAAATTCTCGATCCGACGATCTCTTTTCTCATCCGCTGCTCTTTCACTAGTCGTGGCGAGCGTGTCCGCAGGTACGTCAGCTCATGCGGCCGAGGTGGAACCGATGTCCGGCGAGGTTTTGATTTCGGCGGAAAACTCTACCGACTTAACAATGACCGTCGCCGCAGAGGCTGAGCTGACACAGTTTGTCGACCGGAATAGCGCCGACCTGGCTGCCACAACGGCTCGAAGCACCACCAACGATCTCAAGAAAAAGTATCGCGTATACAGGGTGGATCTGGAAAAAATCGAGCAGGCACTGGGGGGTTCCGGCGCTTGCGGAAAAGATACCGAAACACTCATCCTGCCGGGAAATGCGATGAAGATCAGATATGCCGCAAATGAAGATCTGCATCAGCAGCCCACGGACCCAGAAGCCGCGTCAACGCAAGTGGCTGCGGAGGCGGATTGCGAACCGGACCTCCTATGGGACGAGCCGACGTACGGTAGCGACACCGAGCAGGACGACCCGCCCCAGGAAGGAGCGTCCGCCCGGGCCGCCAACCGCCCGTACGCACAGATGATCGCTGGTGACTGTTTCACCCGAAAGAAGCAGCGCAAGAAATTCGCCGGCAACTCTTACTACACCAGCTGGAACGACAGCTGCTACAAGAATTACGTAGAAAGATACGACGGAAACCCGAAATGGAACTACTACTCCAAGTTCGCGAAGAGCACCTGCGGCGGAGTTGGGAAGTGGCGCCTCAAGTCCTGCGGGCACGGGGTGAAGAGAAACACGAGCGGCCCTGCCGTGCACTGGCTGGACTGGGCACCAAATGCAAGTCAGGATCGAAACGATTGCCGCTCACGCAGCGCCTCCGTGTCGCTGAAGAATATCACGGTTAGTCAAAGCTATGACGTGTGCGAGAAGCAGCTCATCTACAAGTATGCCGAAGCCGGTAAGATGAGCAGTTACTGGAGGGGGACCGCAACGTCCACCCGTGGAACTGCGCACCAGGTTTCTGTGTATGTGGGGCAAAAGGCTGGGCGTCCGAAATGGACGCATTGGACTAATTCTAACGCGAACCCGGTTTAAACCCCGTCGGCTTGACCGCCAATCTGAGGTGAGGGATGATTCGACCCAAGTACATAACGGCAGCGGTTGTCGCGCTTCTATCCTTCCTAGTCGGGTGCTCAGGTTCAAACGGCTCGCCATCGGCAGCTGAAAAGAGTGCCGGAACGCGAGTGGTCACTGAGGAAGAGGCGCGGCAGGTGCTCCAAAACGTTTCTGCCCAAGCCCCAGCGAGCAGTGCTCACGAGTTCTGCGGGAAGTTATCTCTGCAGCGTCAGGCGTGTGAAGACGCGTGGGAAGAGTCGGTCCGGGGTCGCTGCCTCGAGCCACAAGGTGCGCCACGGGTTGTGCGCAGTGCTGTTCTTCCGCACACCAAGAATACGGACGGCGGGCGCGTTCTCCTGGTCGAGGGGAAAACGGCCGGCGGGCAAAAGTACGTATCAGAGTTCCTCGTGACTGCACCGAGCGGTAAACCGGTGGCCTCTCTGGGGGTGTACTGGTCTGGTTGGGGTCTTGGTGACTCGCCGCTGGGCGAGGACAGTAAGCTGCTGCCCAAATCTGAGTGCAGGTAGCTTCCCTCGGCGGTGCTGCCCCGCGAGCGCGGGTTTGAGCCCAAGTACTCAAACCCGCGCCATCGCGACGGGTGCGCACCGTCCTTTTGAAGCTTGGGGGCAGGGCCCCGGGAAGAATCCCACTCACCCGCATTGATCATGGGGGATACGGCTTGGGCACTGACACATCCTTCCAGGCCACCTCTCAGCAAGCCAGGTCAGGTGTCACCTGTCCATGCAGCAGTCCCGGATAGCTGTGGCGCTTGGAGACGTTGCCGAACCGTGGTCAACGGGCGTCTGTTCCAGCGGGTGGGTGATCACCCGGCGGTACGCGGGTGAAGGCAGGGCCTCCCGCCGGCTCGGGGGTGCTGATCCCCGCTGCGAGCTGTGCCGGGAGGCTCTGCCGCCGTCCGTCGCCGTGGCCCGGGCGACGTCGCCCCGGTGAGGCCCGGCCGCCGACCGGCCGTCGGCAAAGGCACCGTCTTGGCGGGCGTAGCGTAGGTGGTATGACGACGTACGGATCCTTTCCCGGTACTCGGCCCCGGCGTCTGCGGACCACTCCGGCGATGCGTCGGATGGTCGCCGAGACCCGGCTGCACCCCGCCGACTTCATCCTCCCGGCCTTCGTGCGCGAGGGCGTGAGTGAGCCGGTGCCGATCGCGGCGATGCCGGGGGTCGTGCAGCACACGCGGGACAGCCTGAAGAAGGCGGCGGCGGAGGCCGTGGCGGCCGGGGTGTCCGGGATCATGCTGTTCGGGGTGCCGGAGGAGGCGAAGAAGGACGCCGTGGGCACGCCCGGGACCGACCCGGACGGGATTCTCCAGGTGGCCCTGCGGGACGTGCGGGCGGAGGTCGGGGACGAGCTGCTCGTCATGTCCGACCTGTGTCTCGACGAGACCACCGACCACGGGCACTGCGGGGTGCTGGACGAGCAGGGGCGGGTCGACAACGACGCCACGCTCGAGCGGTACGCCGAGATGGCGCAGGTCCAGGCCGACGCCGGCGCCCATGTGGTGGGGCCGAGCGGGATGATGGACGGGCAGATCGGCGTCATCCGCGACGCCCTCGACCAGATCGGCCGCGAGGACGTCGCGATCCTCGCCTACACCGCGAAGTACGCGTCCGCGTTCTACGGGCCGTTCCGTGAGGCCGTCGGGTCGTCCCTCAAGGGCGACCGCAAGACGTACCAGCAGGACCCGGCCAATGTGCGGGAGTCGATGCGCGAGCTGGCGCTGGACCTCGAAGAGGGCGCCGACATGGTGATGGTGAAGCCGGCCGGGCCCTACCTCGACATCCTGGCCCGGGTCGCCGACACGGTGGACGTGCCGGTCGCCGCCTACCAGATCTCGGGGGAGTACTCGATGATCGAGGCCGCCGCCGAGAAGGGCTGGATCGACCGCGACCGGGCCGTCCTGGAGGCGCTGACCGGCATCAAGCGGGCCGGGGCGCAGAACATCCTCACGTACTGGGCCACCGAGGCGGCCCGGATGCTGGAGCGCGGTCGGCAGTAGCCGCAGCGCGGGAAAAAGCGGTCAGTAGGTCAGGGCGTCCTCCTTCGACTGCTGCCAGTACGTCACGGTCAGCGAGCTGTCGTAGTACACGCCCTTGGCCGGGAGGGACGGGGTCGCCGCCGGCCCACCGTCGCTGTTCGGGGTGCGGCCCTGGAAGCCGACGGTCAGCCGGTGTCCGGTCGTGCCGCCGTCGCCGCTGCCGTCGGCGGCCGACAGGAGGACGCCCGCGTACGCCGCCTCGCCCGGGGCGAGGGTCACCACGGCCTGCGGCTTCGACTCCTCGATCGGGCGCGGCACCCACTGCATCTCGTCGAAGCGGAGGACCGGGTAGTAGGTCAGGTCGCAGACCTTCGAGCCGGTGTTCCGGACCGTGATCAGCAGGTGGTTGAGGGGGCGCGGGACCGGCTGGGCGGTGACGGCGGTGTTGGAGCCGTTGCAGGCGACGCGGGCCTTCGGGTCGAAGGGGTCCGTGGGCCGGTCCCCGCCCGCCGAGCGGTCGGAGCCCTTCGTGCGGTCGGCCGCGGGGGTCTTGTCGCCGCCCTTGTCCGTGCCGGCCTGGGCGGGCTGGTCCGGGGTGGTGGCCTCGGACCCGGCAGCGGGGCCGTCGCTGCTGTCCGTGCTCGCCGCCGGGGCCGTGGACGGGCGGGCCGCGCCCTCGTCCTTCGCGCCCGTCCCGTCCTGGCAGGCCGTCAGGGACAGGGTGGCGAGGGTGATTCCGGCGGCGGCGAGCAGGCGGATGCGGGACGTACGCATGGCGAATTCCTTGTCGTCAGACGGAGGTTCGGCGTGGCCGCTCCTCCGGTCGGCGGGAGCGGCGTGCTTGGATGACCAGAGCGTGCGGCGTGCTCCGTCCCGGCCGCCACCGCTGCGGGAGGATCCGGGACGCTGGAACGCCGGCACCGCCGTGACCTGGGGAAACGACCGTCCCCTGGAACGGTGGAACGGGACACGGGGGAGGGAGGAACGGTGCCGGAGGCCACGCCCGCGGTGGAGTTCGCCGCGCTTCTGCGGGAGTTGAAGGACCGGTCGGGGCTGAGCTACGGGGTGCTCGCCAAGCGGCTCCACATGAGCACGTCGACCCTGCACCGGTACTGCAACGGGGACGCCGTGCCGACCGACTACGCGCCGGTGGAGCGGATGGCCCGGTTGTGCAAGGCCGCTCCCGCCGAACTGGTCGAGCTGCACCGGCGGTGGGTGCTGGCGGACGCCACACGTGGGCGTCGGACCGAGCAGGCGACGGAGGTGCAGGCAGGGGAGCAGAAGGGGCCGGGACAGCCGGAGGGGCCGGCGCAGCCGGAGGGGCGGAGCGGGACTGCCGGGGCCGTCGGGGCCGTCGGGCCCGCCGAGGACTCCGAGTCCGCGGAGTCCTCCGAGCCCTCAGTGGCGGGCGGTGCCGTCTCCTCCCGGTCCGGTCCCGGACCCCGCCCCCGGCGCCGGACCCGTACGGCCGTTCTGGCCGGGGCCGCCGTGGCGGCCGTGCTGGTCGGGGTCGTGGCCGTGGTGGGTCCGCCGGGCGGCGGGACGGACGGTGACGGCCGTCGGGAGCAGGTCGGGGCCGCGGGGACCGGCGGCCCGGACGGCACGTCCACCTCGCCGACGGCCGGTACGCCGTCCGCGTCCGCCTCCGCCTCCCCGTCGGGTTCCCCGGGCGCGACGGACGAGGAGGCGAGCAGTCCGCCCGCCTCCGAGCCGGCCGCGCGGCCGGGCGGCCCGGCCGCGGACGACGCCGTGCCGCTCACCGTGCGCACCGAACCGTGCGCCTGGGAGAGCCCCTGCTCGCAGCGGTACCTGATCGCCGCGCCGCCGGGCAAGGTTCACCCGCCGCCGGTCGAGCAGGACGCGACGGCCTGGGTCGCCGCGGAGGGTGCCGTGTCGTCGGGGGAGCAGCTCGTGCGGCTCAGTGTGCAGGGGACCGGCCCGGAGACGGTGGTCGTGGAGGGCGTCGCCGTGCGCGTCGCGGGGAAGCGGGCGCCGCTGGCCTGGAATGACTACGCGATGGGCTATCCCGGCGTCGGCTGCGGCGGCAACGTGGCGACGCGGTCCTTCACGGTGGCCCTGGACGCCGCGCGGCCGTCCCTGACGCCCGAGTCCGGGCAACGGGACTTCCCCTTCAAGGTCAGCGAGTCCGACCCCGAGGTGTACTACATCACCGCCGACGCGTCCGCCTACGACGTGAGCTGGTACCTGGAGTTGAAGTGGTCCAGCGGCTCCCGCAGCGGCACGCTCGTCGTGAACGACAAGGGGCGCCCCTTCCGCACCAGCGGCAACAACGGGCGTCCGGCGTACGAGTTCCCGCTGGGTGGGGACGGGTGGGTGCCGGAGGGCACGACCGACCTCGGATAGGTGCCGGGCGCGGTACCCGGCCGTCCGGCCGCCGGCCCTCGTGCCCCCGGGAGGGGCGGGCAGCCGGAACGGATGTCAGCGGTGGCCGTGAGCGTGTAGACGCGGCCGGACCGGGTGCCGCCCGCGCCGGTGGCCTGACGGCGGGCGGCCCGCACTCCCGGGGGGTGCGGGCCGCTCGTGCGCCGTGGTCCGGCGGAGGGGTCAGAGGCGTTCCGGCGTGCGGATGCCCAGCAGGGCCATGCCCCGGTGGAGCGTGCGGGCCGTGAGGTCGCACAGGAACAGGCGGTTGGCGACCTGTTCCGGCGAATCGGCCTTCAGCACCGGGCACTTGTCGTAGAAGGCCGTGTACAGCGAGGCCAACTGGTACAGGTACGCGGCCAGCTTGTGCGGGGCGTACTCCGCGGCGGCCTCGAAGACCGTGTCGCCGAAGGCGTCCAGGTGCAGGCCCAGTGCGCGCTCGGCCTCGTGCAGCTCCAGCTCCGGGTGGGCGGCCGGGCGGACGTCGCCGGCCTTGCGGAGGATGGACTGGATGCGGGCGTAGGCGTACTGGAGGTAGACGGACGTGTCGCCGTTGAGCGAGACCATCTGGTCGAGGTCGAACTTGTAGTCGCGGTTCGGGGACGTCGACAGGTCGGCGTACTTCACGGCGCCGATGCCGACCTGCGCGGCCCGCTCCTGGATCTCGTCCTCGGTGAGGTCCCGCGCCTTCTCCCGGACGACCTCGGCGGCCCGCTGGACGGCCTCGTCCAGCAGGTCCTCCAGCCGCACCGTCTCGCCCTCACGGGTCTTGAAGGGCTTGCCGTCCGCGCCGAGCACCGTGCCGTAGCCCATGTTGTGGGCGGTGACGCCGTCGCTGAGCCAGCCGGCCCGGCGGGCGGTCTCGAAGACCATCTTGAAGTGCAGCGACTGGCGCACGTCGACGACGTACAGCAGGGTCGTCGCGTGCAGGTCCTGGACGCGGTTGCGGATCGCGGTCAGGTCGGAGGCCGCGTAGCCGAAGCCGCCGTCGGCCTTCTGCACGATCAGCGGCACGGGCTGGTCGTCCTTGCCGCGGATGTCGTCGAAGAACACCACCAGGGCGCCCTCGGAGCGGACCGCGACGCCCATCTCCTCCAGGAGCCGGGCCGTCTCCGGCATGCCCTCGTTGTATGCGGACTCGCCGACGATCTCCTCGTCGCGGACCTCCATGTCCAGCTTCTCGAAGACGGAGTAGAAGTAGACCTTCGACTCGTCCACGAACTGCTGCCACAGGTCGAGGGTCTCCCTGTCGCCGGACTGGAGGGCGACGACCCGCTTGCGGGCCCGCTCCTTGAACGCGTCGTCCGCGTCGAACAGCGCACGCGACGCCTTGTACACGCGGTCCAGGTTGCTCATGGCCTGCTCGCCGTCGACCTCGCCCGCGGGGGCCAGCTCGCCGGGGTGCTCGAACAGGTACTGGATGAGCATGCCGAACTGGGTGCCCCAGTCGCCGATGTGGTGCCGGCCGATGGTCTTCTCGCCGGTGAAGTCGAGCATGCTGCGCAGGGCGTCGCCGATGACCGCGGAGCGCAGGTGGCCGACGTGCATCTCCTTCGCCACGTTCGGCTGGGCGTAGTCGATGACGGTGACGCCCGGGTTCTCCTTCAGCGGCACGCCGAGACGCTCGCCGTCCGCGTGCCGCGCGGCGAGGTTCTCGGTGATCGCCCGGTCGGCGAGCGTGATGTTGAGGAAGCCGGGCCCGGACACCTCGACGTCCTTGATCAGGTCGCCGGTCGTGATCCGGCCGACGACCTCGGCCGCCAGCTCCCGCGGGTTCGCCTTCGCCTTCTTGGCGAGCGCCAGGATGCCGTTGGCCTGGAAGTCCGCCCGGTCGCTTCGGCGCAGCAGCGGGTCCGCGCCGGCGGCCTCCGGCCGGGTGGCCTGGAGGGCGGACGCGAGCTGCTGCTGGACGGAGTCGGTGAGGGACGTGACCGAGGCCATGGAGGCTGCCGTTCTGCTCGGGTTCTGTGACTTCTATGGAAGCCGAGTATCCCACGCGGTGAAAAGCGGTTTTCGCGGATGCGGGCCGTCCTGGGAGAATGGGGCGGCCGGGCGCGCGGAAGCGGCGGCCGGCTCAGGCGAGGACCGGGGCGACGTCGGGCAACACCCGCACACGCGAGCGAACCCCGAGAACTCCCGGAGAATCCCGAGACACCTCAGAAACCTAGGAAAGAGGACGTGCCGATCGTGGCTCAGAGCACCGAGACCACCGACTGGGTCTCCCGCTTCGCGGATGACGTCATCGCCGAGTCGGAGCGTCGGGCCCCGGGCAAACCGGTCGTCGTCGCGTCCGGGCTCTCCCCGTCGGGCCCCATCCACCTGGGCAACCTGCGGGAGGTCATGACCCCGCACCTCGTCGCCGACGAGATCCGCCGCCGGGGCCGCGAGGTCCGGCACCTGATCTCCTGGGACGACTACGACCGGTACCGCAAGGTCCCGGCCGGGGTCCCCGGTGTCGACGAGACGTGGGCGGAGCACATCGGCAAGCCGCTGACCTCCGTGCCCGCGCCGAAGGGCTCCCCGCACCCGAACTGGGCGGAGCACTTCAAGGCCGCCATGGTCGAGTCGCTCGCCGCGCTGGGCGTGGAGTTCGACGGCATCAGCCAGACGGAGCAGTACACCTCGGGCGCCTACCGCGAGCAGATCCTGCACGCCATGAAGCACCGCGGCGACATCGACGCCATCCTCGCCCAGTACCGCACCAAGAAGGCGCCGCCGAAGAAGCAGCAGCAGAAGCCGGTCGACGAGGCCGAGCTGGAGGCCGCCGAGGGCTCCGGCGCCGCCGCCGAGGACGACGGCAGCTCCGGCTCCGCGGGCTACTTCCCGTACAAGCCGTACTGCGGCAACTGCGAGAAGGACTTCACCACCGTCACCGCCTACGACGACGACTCCACCGAGCTGACCTACGCCTGCACCGCGTGCGGCTTCTCGGAGACGGTCCGGCTCAGCGAGTTCAACCGCGGCAAGCTGGTGTGGAAGGTCGACTGGCCGATGCGCTGGGCCTACGAGGGCGTGATCTTCGAGCCGAGCGGTGTCGACCACTCCTCGCCGGGCTCGTCGTTCCAGGTGGGCGGCCAGATCGTCGGGATCTTCGGCGCCGAGCAGCCGATCGGCCCGATGTACGCCTTCGTCGGCATCAGCGGCATGGCCAAGATGTCGTCGTCCAAGGGCGGCGTGCCCACCCCGGCCGACGCGCTGAGGATCATGGAGCCGCAGCTGCTGCGCTGGCTGTACGCCCGGCGCAAGCCCAACCAGTCCTTCAAGATCGCCTTCGACCAGGAGATCCAGCGGCTGTACGACGAGTGGGACCGGCTCGACGCCAAGGTCGCCGAGGGTGCCGCGCTGCCCGGTGACGTCGCCGCGCACGCCCGCGCCGTCGGCACCGCCGCCGGCGAGCTGCCCCGCACGCCCCGGCCCCTGCCGTACCGCACGCTGGCCTCCGTCGCCGACATCACCGCCGGCCACGAGGACCAGGCGCTGCGCATCCTGAACGACCTCGACCCGGCCCGCCCGCTGGCCTCGCTCGACGAGGCCCGTCCGCGCTACGACCGGGCCGAGGAGTGGATCAACACCCACGTGTCCGCCGACCAGCGCACCATCGTCCGCTCGGAGCCCGACGGCGAGCTGCTGAAGTCGCTCGACGAGCAGGCCCGGCAGTCCCTGCGGCTGCTGCTGGACGGCCTCGCCGACCACTGGTCCCTGGACGGGCTGACCCACCTCGTGTACGGGGTGCCCAAGGTCCAGGCCGGGTTCTCCGCCGACGCCACGCCGAAGGAGCTGCCGCCGGAGATCAAGACCGCCCAGCGGTCGTTCTTCGCGCTGCTCTACCACCTGCTCGTGGGCCGCGACACCGGCCCGCGTCTGCCCACGCTGCTGCTGGCGGTGGGCCAGGAGCGGGTGCGGGCGCTGCTCGGCGAGTAGGCCGGGGAGCGGGCGGGGGACGGCCGTCCCCCGCGGGTCCGCGTACGACGAGGAGGGGGCGTCCGGTGCCGAACCGGGCGCCCCCTCCTCGTGCCGTCGCGGTGCGGGTCAGGCGATGTGGTTCTCCTCCAGCTCCGCGTTGAAGCGGTTGGAGAAGCGGGTCACCATGCGCTTGGCCTCGGCGTCCTTCAGCGGCGTTCCGTAGGTCGCCTCGATGTTCTCGCCGAACTCGCGCGGGGTGGGGAAGCTGTCGTGGATCGACTGCTTGAAGACCTGGTACAGGGCCTCCTCGTCCGGCGCCTGCTCCTGCGGCTGCCGGGGCCCGGGAACCGTATGCGGTTCCGGGGCCTCCTGGGGAGCGCCGCCCTCGCCCAGCTCACGGGTGCGCCCGCCCGGCACGACCGGGATCGGGAAGCTGCCCGTCTCCTCCGGCGAGGGCTCCTGGAGCGGGGGCTCCTCCTCGTACTGGTCCCGGTACTGGTCGGCCTGCTGCTGCTCCTCGTACCACGAGGCGTACTGCTCGGCCGGGTCGTACGTCGGGTCGTAGCCGCCCTGGTACTCGATGTGCCGGGGGGTGTTGAACCACGGGCTCTGGTCCTCGCCGTCGGGCCCCTGAGGCCCCTGCGGGCCGCCGGGGTACGCGGGGCCGCCGGGCCCGCCCGGGTACGTACGGCCGTTGCCGCCCCGCGCGGGCTGCCCGGGGTGGCCCGCCGCCGTCGCGCCGTCCGGTCCCGGGCCCGCGCGGTGGCCCTCCAGCTCCAGGCGCTGTTCGGCGGGGGCCGACGGGGCGGCGCCCACCTGCGCCGGGCCCGCCGTCCGGCCCACCGCGGTCACCTCCGGCTGGGGCGCCGGCGGGATCAGCACCGGCTCGATACCGGCCGCCGCGAGGCCCGCCGGGGCGGTCTCGGCGAGCGGGACGCCGTACTTGGCGAGCCGCAGCGGCATCAGGGACTCCACCGGGGCCTTGCGTCGCCAGGCGCGGCCGAAGCGGGACCGCAGCCGGGCCTGGTAGACCAGCCGCTCCTGCTCCAGCTTGATCACCTGCTCGTAGGAGCGCAGCTCCCACAGCTTCATCCGGCGCCACAGCAGGAAGGTGGGCACCGGCGAGAGCATCCACCGGGTGAGGCGGACGCCCTCCATGTGCTTGTCGGCGGTGATGTCGGCGATCCGGCCGATCGCGTGCCGTGCCGCCTCCACCGAGACGACGAACAGCACCGGGATGACGCCGTGCATCCCCACACCGAGCGGATCCGGCCAGGCCGCCGCGCCGTTGAAGGCGATGGTCGCGGCCGTCAGCAGCCACGCCGTCTGCCGCAGCAGCGGGAACGGGATGCGGATCCACGTCAGCAGCAGGTCCAGGGCGAGCAGGACGCAGATACCGGCGTCGATGCCGATCGGGAAGACGTAACTGAAGTCCCCGAAGCCCTTTTTCAGGGCCAGCTCACGGACCGCCGCGTACGAACCGGCGAAGCCGATCCCGGCGATGACGACCGCACCGGTGACGACCACGCCGATGAGTATGCGGTGCGTCCGTGTCAGCTGCATTGGCGCGGCCACCCGTACTCCCCTCCCTTTGCGTCTTGTTGCGCGCAACAGAGTGGCACATGTGTGCGGGAGACGGGTGGCCGGTTCCGCTTCATCGCGGGATCCGTCCCCGGATCAGTCCTTGCCGGACGCCTTCGAGGGGGACGCGGACGCGGACGGGGAGTCCGGCGCGGGCGCGTCCTTGCCGTTGGCCTCGACCACCGAGTCGACCGCTTCCGCGGCCGCCTTCTGCGCCTTCTTCATCAGGCCGTCGGCGTCCGGGGTCTTCTCCCCGGCGAGACCGGCACCGTTGTAGTCGAGCGTGACCACCACGTTCTCGGCGCGGACCACGATCGTCTGCTGCGCGAAGGTGCCTTCCTTCTTCTTCAGCTCGTAGCGCACGGCGGTCGCCTCGTCGCCCGCGCTCTTCACCGGCTCGGACTTGGTGCCCTTCGCGCCCTCGGCGGACTGCGCGTCGCCGACCTGCTTGTCGTAGTACTCCTTGGCCAGTTCGTCGCCCGCGCCGCGCGCGACGTCCGACTCGAAGCGCAGCAGCGACACGTTCAGCCAGCGGAACTGCGAGCCCTTGACGCCGTTGTTGTCGAGGCTGCTCCAGGAGCAGCCGGCGCGCCGCTCGATGTCGTCGGAGGTGCCCTCCTTGCCCGACTTCGCCTTCGGGACCAGGTCGTCGAGGGTCTTCTTCGACAGGACCTCGCACGCCTCCGGAGGAAGCCGCTCGAACGCCGCCGCCCGCACCGTCGGGGACGGGGCGGCGGACGCCGACGCGGAGGCGTCCGACGCCTTCTGGTCCTTGCCGCCGTCGGAGCCGGAGTCCGAGGAACAGCCGGCGGCGACCAGCATCACGGGGACGGCCGCGGCGGCCACCAGGACCCGGGGCAGGCGCCGCGCTCTCGCGGTCCGCCTGGACGCCGTGGGTGCTCCTCCCAGGTCGCGCTGGTCTCGCTGTACTCGTCGCTGCATGGTTCCTTCACTCATGACGCTCGTGTTCCCTGCGGTCCGGATCGGGGTCCGAGGGGTCACGGTACGCGGTGCGCCCCTGGCGTGGTCCTGCTTCACGCGGTTCGCTGGACGCGGTGAGGGGAGCCCGAACGGGGGTCAGCCGCCCAGGGAATCGGCCAGCCGGGAGGCCAGTTCCCTGGCCCTGTCCTGCATTTCCTCGCTGTCCGGCACCACGCCGACGGCGGCCGGCTGCTCCGCGTACTGGATGGTCACGATGACGTTGGACGTGCGGAACGCCACAGTCACCGTCCGCTCCTTGGCCGTCGAACCGGAGCTGCTCAGCTGGTCGTCGAGGAACGCCTCCTCGCCCAGGTCGTCCAGCACCCGCGGCTGCAGGGCGGCGTCCGGCGCCGAGGAGGACGAAGCGGACGAGGACGGGGAAGAGGAGGACGAAGGGGAGGAAGAGGAGGAGGGGGACGAACCGGGGTCCGAGGAGGAGCCGGTGCCGGCCGTGCCGGAACCGGTGGCCGTCGGCTCCGGCAGCTGGGCCGCCTCCCGCTTCGCCGCGAACAGCGTCTCGGCCTGGCTGTCGTCGCTGACGCTGTTGTCGTAGGAGACGATCCGCTCGAAGTCGACCATCAGGTGGTCCGTGGCGTCGGCGGACTCCACCTTCCAACGGCAGCCCACCTTGCGGTCGGTGTCGTAGGTCAGGGTCGCCTCGCCCGCGTACGCCTTCCGGCGCCGGCCTTCGTCGGTCAACTCGGCCAGGCCCGGCAGCAGTTCCTCGAGGGCCTTGTCGCCGACCGCGCCGCACGGCTCCGGCAGCGTGGCGTACTTGCCGGGCTGGGCCGCCTGCGACGCCGTGCCCGGCTCACCGGGGTTGGAATTGTCGGACTGCGCCCCGTCGCCCGAGCTGCCGGTGCACCCGGCCAGCAGTGCCGCGAGCAGTGCGGCGACGCCGGAAACGTAGGCCCTGCGCTGCACGGTCGGGCTCCTCTCGGGTGGGGACGCGGGCCCGGGCCCGCGTGGTCTCGCAGTGTCCCCGCCGGTTAATCGCTTGCCGCGCGGGGGCGCCCGCTGGAGACAATGTGTATCGCACGCACTGCCGTGGACGCCGGTCCGTCATCCGTTTTCCGTGACCTTGGCGCCGGTTTTGCGTTTCGAGACTTCTGATGTTTTCCGGGGGAATGAGGGCGATATGTCGTACGTGGAGCTGCCGGGCGCGAAGGTGCCGATCCGGATGTGGACCGATCCCGCGACGGTGGAGGAGGTCGCGCTGCAGCAGCTGCGGAACGTGGCCACCCTGCCCTGGATCAAGGGCCTGGCCGTGATGCCCGACGTGCACTACGGCAAGGGCGCGACGGTCGGCTCGGTCATCGCCATGCGCGGCGCGGTCTGCCCGGCGGCGGTCGGCGTCGACATCGGCTGCGGCATGTCGGCGGTGAAGACGTCCCTCACCGCCAACGACCTGCCGGGCGACCTGTCCCGGCTGCGGTCGCGGATCGAGCAGGCCATCCCGGTGGGCCGCGGCATGCACGACGAGGCCGTCGACCCGGGCCGGCTGCACGGCTTCCCGACCGGCGGGTGGGACGACTTCTGGGAGCGCTTCGGCGGTGTCGCGGACGCGGTGAAGTTCCGCCAGGACCGTGCCACCAAGCAGATGGGGACGCTCGGCGGCGGCAACCACTTCGTCGAGGTCTGCACGGACACCGACGGCGCGGTCTGGCTGATGCTGCACTCCGGTTCCCGCAACATCGGCAAGGAACTCGCCGAGCACCACATCGGGGTCGCGCAGAAGCTCCCGCACAACCAGGGCCTGGTCGACCGGGACCTCGCCGTCTTCGTGGCGGACACCCCGCAGATGGCGGCCTACCGCAACGACCTGTTCTGGGCGCAGGAGTACGCGCGCCGCAACCGCTCGATCATGATGGCGCTCCTGAAGGACGTGGTCCGCAAGGAGTTCAAGAAGGCCAAGCCGGTCTTCGAGCAGGAGATCAGCGCCCACCACAACTACGTGGCCGAGGAGCGCTACGACGGCATGGACCTGCTCGTCACCCGCAAGGGCGCGATCCGCGCGGGCTCCGGCGAGTACGGGATCATCCCGGGCTCCATGGGCACGGGCTCGTACATCGTCAAGGGCCTCGGCAACGCCCGGTCCTTCAACTCGGCGTCGCACGGCGCCGGCCGCCGGATGAGCCGCAACGCGGCCAAGCGGCGCTTCTCCACCAAGGACCTGGAGGAGCAGACGCAGGGCGTGGAGTGCCGCAAGGACTCCGGCGTCGTCGACGAGATCCCGGGTGCGTACAAGCCGATCGAGCAGGTCATCGACCAGCAGCGGGACCTGGTCGAGGTCGTGGCCAAGCTCAAGCAGGTGGTGTGCGTGAAGGGCTGACGGGTGTGGGCACGGTTGAGCACCTCCGGGGGGCCGGGCGGCGCGGGGGGCCGCCCGGCCCTTCCGCGCGCTCGCACGGGCCGGGGTCGGCCGGGGCGGCCGGTCCGCCGGGTCAGGTCCGCTCGCGGTGGACCTTCGTGTTGGACGCCTGGGCGCGCGGGCGGACCACCAGCAGGTCGATGTTGACGTGGCTGGGCCGGGTCACCGCCCAGGTGATGGTGTCGGCGACGTCGGCGGCGGTCAGGGGCTCGGCGACGCCCTCGTAGACCTTGGCGGCCTTCTCCGTGTCGCCGCCGAAGCGGGTGAGCGCGAACTCGTCGGTCTTCACCATGCCGGGCGCGATCTCGACGACGCGCACCGGACGGCCGACGATCTCCAGCCGCAGCGTCTCCGCGAGGACGTGTTCGGCGTGCTTGGCGGCCACGTAGCCCGCACCGCCCTCGTACGTGGCGAAGCCCGCCGTGGACGACACGATCACCACGGTGCCGTCGCCGCTCGCCTCCAGCTTGGGCAGCAGCGCCTGGGTGAGATGGAGGGTGCCGATGACGTTCGTCTCGTACATCCGCCGCCAGTCGTCCGGGTCGCCGGTCGCCACCGGGTCGGCGCCCAGCGCGCCGCCGGCGTTGTTGACCAGCACGCCGACCGTCCGGAAGGCGGTGGCGAACTCGTCGACCGCCGCGCGGTCGGTGACGTCCAGCGGGTAGGCGGTCGCCGAGTGGCCGGCCGCCGTCAGTTCCTCGGCGAGCGCCTCGACGCGGTCCTTGCGGCGCGCGGTGAGCACGACGCGGTACCCGGCCTCGGCCAGCCCGCGCGCCGTGGCGGCGCCGATGCCGCTGCTCGCCCCGGTGACGACGGCGATCCGCGAGGCGGCGGACGGTGCGGCGGCGCTGGGCATGGGCTGCTCCTCGGGCTGGGGCGGACGGCTGCCGCCCAGCGTAGACGGGCGCCGGCGGTGGCGGGGGCGGGCACCTGCGGGGCGGGCGGTGGGGCGGCCGGGGCGGCCGGGGTGCCGCGGGCGGCTCCTGGCGGCTGCGGGGGTTCAGCCCCCGTTGCGGGGCGCCCACATGATGACGGCCATCCCGGCGAGGCAGACCAGCGCGCCCGTGACGTCCCAGCGGTCCGGCCGGTAGCCGTCGGCGACCGCACCCCACAGGAGCGAACCGGCGACGAAGATGCCGCCGTAGGCGGCGAGGACGCGGCCGAAGTGGGCGTCGGGCTGGAAGGTGGCGACGAAGCCGTAGGCGCCGAGGGCGAGTACGCCGCCGGTGGCCCACATCCACCCGCGCTGCTCCCGCACGCCCTGCCAGACCAGCCAGGCGCCGCCGATCTCCAGGATCGCGGCGAGGACGAACAGGACGGCGGAGCGCAGGATCAGCATGCCCGCAGCCTCGCACGCGGCCCGGAGCGGCCCGCCGGGGTCCCCGCAGTCCGGCCCGGCGTCACCTGTTGGACGGCGCCTGCCCGGGCCCGCGCGGGGGATACATGCACTCGACCACGGTCAGTCGGTGCGATGTGGAGTGGGTGGCGGCATGCGGAATCCGGTCGGGCGGGAACGGCGGCGGGCGCGGACCGGGCGGGCCCCGGGAGCGGGGCGGCGGGCCGGCCGGGTGCTCGCGGCGGGCGCGGTGGTCCTGGGACTGTCCGGTGGGGCGGTCTCCGGGGCGGGGGCGGTGGAGAGGGCGGGGGCGGTGGAGAGGGCCGAGGCCGACCTGGGGTACCACGGGGTGGCGACGCTGATCGCGGGGGAGACCGACGTGCGGCTGGTGCCGGTGAACCACGGGCCGTCCGCCGTCGCCGACGCGACGGTGCGGCTGCGGTGGTCGGAGCCGCTCGCGGACGAGCAGCCGCAGCTGCCGGCGGGCTGTGCCCGTTCGGGCGGGCAGGCGGTGCTGTGCCGCACGGGCGCGCTGGCCGTCGACGGCGTGGGGGAGCGGATCGATCTGCGGGTGCGGCTGGAGGGCGCGCCGTCCGAGGTCGTCGTGGACCTGGACACGGTGTGGAGCGGCGGCGCGCTGGACCGCAACCGGCTCAACGACCGGCAACGGGTCCTGGTGCTGGACACCGGGGACGAGTACTACTTCTGAGCCGGGCGGGGCAGGGGATGTCCGGGCCCGAGCGGGAGCGGCTGCTGGCGGAGCTGGCCGTGGTGTCCCGGCGCCAGATGGCCGCCTACGTGCTGTTCAACCAGGCCGTCGCCGACCGGCTCGGCCTGCACCCCACCGATCTGCAGTGCCTGAACCTGCTGACGCTGGAGGGGCGGCCGGTGACGACCGGCCGGATCGGCGAGCTGACCGGACTGACGACGGGCTCGGCGACGCGGCTCGTGGACCGGCTGGAGCGGGCGGGGTACGTGGTGCGCGAGGGCGACCCGGACGACCGGCGGAGGGTGCTGGTGTCGGCGGTGCCGGAGCGGGCGGCCGAGTTCCGCCGGGTGTGGGAGGGGGTCGGCGGGGACTGGGCCGGCCTGTTCGACGATCTCGACGACGACGGGCTGGCCGCCTTCGTCGGCCTCCTGCGCCGCACCACCGCCTTCGCCGCCACACAGGCCGCCCGGCTGCGGTCGGGGGACGGGCGGGGCGCCGGCTGATCCGTCTCGGTTGGCTCGGGGGCGGGTGGGGCGTCGGCTGATCCGTCTCGGTCGGCTCGGGGACGGGCGGGGCGTCGGCCGCTCCGGCCTTCGCATGCCGAAGTCCCAGGTCACGCGCCCTTTCCGGGGCAGGCGCAGGGCGTGCCGTCGGCCCGGACACGGGTACTCGGGCGGACGGGTGGGCGCAGCGGGAATAGGAGGTGCGGGCGCACCGTTCCACGGATATAGTTGAACCGTAAACAACCTGGAGGGTGAGCGGGATGCAGTTCGGAATCTTCAGCGTCGGGGACGTGACCCCCGATCCCACGACGGGGCGTACACCGACCGAGCGCGAGCGGATCAAGGCCATGGTCGCCATCGCGCTGAAGGCCGAGGAAGTGGGCCTGGACGTGTTCGCGACGGGTGAGCACCACAACCCGCCGTTCGTGCCGTCCTCGCCGACGACCATGCTCGGCTACATAGCCGCCCGCACCCAGCGGCTCGTCCTGTCCACCTCCACCACGCTGATCACCACGAACGACCCGGTGAAGATCGCCGAGGACTTCGCGATGCTCCAGCACCTGGCCGACGGCCGGGTGGACGTGATGATGGGGCGCGGCAACACCGGCCCGGTCTACCCCTGGTTCGGGCAGGACATCCGCCAGGGCATCAACCTCGCCATCGAGAACTACGCCCTGCTGCACCGGCTGTGGCGCGAGGACGTCGTCAACTGGGAGGGCAAGTTCCGCACCCCGTTGCAGGGCTTCACCTCCACGCCCCGCCCGCTGGACGGCGTGCCGCCGTTCGTCTGGCACGGCTCCATCCGCTCGCCGGAGATCGCCGAGCAGGCCGCGTACTACGGCGACGGCTTCTTCCACAACAACATCTTCTGGCCCGCCGACCACACCAAGCGCATGGTCGAGCTGTACCGCACGCGGTTCGCGCACTACGGGCACGGCACCCCCGAGCAGGCGATCGTCGGCCTCGGCGGCCAGGTGTTCATGCGGAAGAACTCGCAGGACGCGGTGCGCGAGTTCCGCCCCTACTTCGACGTCGCCCCCGTCTACGGCCACGGCCCGTCGCTGGAGGAGTTCACCGCGCAGACCCCGCTCACCGTGGGTTCGCCCCAGCAGGTCATCGAGAAGACGCTGTCCTTCCGCGACTACGCGGGCGACTACCAGCGCCAGCTCTTCCTGATGGACCACGCCGGGCTGCCCCTGAAGACCGTGCTGGAGCAGCTCGACCTGCTGGGCGAGGAGGTCGTGCCCGTGCTCCGCAAGGAGTTCGCCAAGAACCGTTCGACCGACGCTCCCGAGGCCCCGACCCACGCGTCGCTGCTCGCCCGCAAGGAGGTGACCCCCGCATGAGGCTCGTCGTCGTATCGGCGGGACTGAGCGTGCCGTCGTCCACCCGGCTGCTCGGCGACCGGCTGGCCGCCGCCGCGCGGGCCGCTGCCGGAGACGGCCCCGGCGAGGACGTCCGGGTGATCGAGCTGCGCGACCTCGCCGTGGAGATCGCGCACACCTTCACCAACGGCTTCGCCGGCCGGGCCCTGTCCGAGGCGTACGAGGCGGTGACGCGGGCGGACGCCCTGATCGTGGTCACCCCGGTGTTCTCGGCGTCATACAGCGGCCTGTTCAAGTCGTTCTTCGACGGGCTGAGCGTCACCGACCCCGATGCCCTCGCAGGGAAGCCGGTCCTGATCGCGGCGACCGGCGGCACGGCCCGGCACTCGCTGGTGCTGGACCACGCCCTGCGGCCGCTCTTCTCCTACCTCAAGGCCGTCGTCGTGCCCACCGGCGTCTACGCGGCCTCCGAGGACTGGGGCGCCGAGGGCCTGGACGGGCGCATCGAGCGCGCGGCCGGCCAGCTGGTGGCGCTCACGGCCCCCGCCGGCCGGGCGGCGACGTCCGGTGCCCCGGACGGGCCGGCCGTGGTGCCCGGCGGCCGGGCGACGCCCGAGCGGGACTCCTTCGAGGAGGTCGTGCCGTTCGAGGAACGGCTCGCCGCACTGCGCCCCACCGGGTGAGATCCCCCTCAGACCCCGGCCCCGGTTCCCTCCAGCCGGGGCCGGACGGCTGTCACGGTTGGCACACTGGACCTCGTGCCGCACACCGTCCTGCTCGCCGAAGACGACCGCGCGATCCGCCACGCCCTGGAGCGGGCCCTGACCCTGGAGGGCTACCGGGTCACCGCGGTCGCCGACGGCGTCGAAGCGCTCGCCCAGGCCCACCGCAGCCGTCCCGACGTGCTCGTGCTGGACGTGATGATGCCCGGCATCGACGGCCTCCAGGTCTGCCGGGCGCTGCGCTCCGAGGGCGACCGGACCCCGGTGCTGATGCTGACGGCGCTCGTGGAGACCGCCGACCGGATCGCCGGTCTGGACGCCGGTGCCGACGACTACGTCGTCAAGCCGTTCGACGTCGACGAGGTCTTCGCCCGCCTCCGCGCCCTGCTGCGCCGGGCCGCTGCCCCCGTGTCCGACGCCGTGAGCGGCGGCCCCCGGGAAGCGGAGCGCGAGACCCCGCGGGAGCCGGTGCCCGCCGGACGGACCGTGGAGGCGGCCGGGGTGCGCATGGACCCGCAGGCCCGCCGGGCCTGGCGCGGCCGACGCGAGCTGGAACTCACCCGCACCGAGTTCGAACTGCTGGAACTGCTGGTCCGCAACGCGGGCACCGTCCTGGACCACTCCACGATCTACGACCGCATCTGGGGCTACGATTTCGGCCCCGGCTCCAAGAACCTCGCCGTCTACGTGGGCTACCTGCGCCGCAAACTGGATGAGCCGGACGCCCCGCAGCTCATCCACACGGTGCGCGGGGTGGGGTACGTGCTGCGGGAGGACTGAGTGACGGCTCCGGACGATGGCCGGGCGCAGCGACCCCCCACCGGACCGCGACCGGAACCGCACAGACGGCGACCGGAACCGCACACCGGGGCCGGGGTCGGACCGGACCCCCACAGCAGCCCCGAGGCCGGGCCGGAACCACGCACACCGTCGGGCGGCCGGCCGGAGCCGCGTCCCGCGCCCGGTATCCGGCCGGAGCCGCGTCCCCTGTCGGGCGGCCGGCCGGAACCACCTCCCCCGTCCGGTATCGGGCCGGAGCCGCGTCCCCTGTCGCCCGGCCGGCCGGAACCGCGTCCCCCGTCCGGGAGCGGAACCGAACCACGTCCCGCCCCCGGCAGCCGGACCGGACAACGTCCACGTCCCGCGTCCCGGAGCCGCTCGCGGCTCAGGCCCTGGCTGCGGTGCGGGCGTCCGCTCCGGCCGCGGCTGCTGTCGCTGGGGACCACCTTCGCGGTCGCCTTCGCCGCCGTGACCGCCACCGTCACCCTCCTGATCGGCTTCCTCTCCTACACCGCCGCCGCCCGGCTGGTCCGCGTGGACCAGCAGTCCGTGTTCCGGGAGGTCGTGCAGGACCTGCGCAACGAGGTGCGGGACAACCGCATGACCCCGCTGGACTTCTCCTCCACCGCCCCCGGCCACGACCTGGTCCGTCCCGCGCGGACCGACGTCCAGGTCCTCGGCCCCGACGGGGACGTCTACGACCCGGGCAGTCCGGGCCTGCCGGTGGAAGCCGCCGACCGCCGGATCGCCGGGGCCGCCACGGCCGGGCAGGCGGTCGAGCACGCCGACGTGGACGTCGGCGACGACATCTACCGGGTCGCGACCGTCTCCCTGGGCGGCGGCCGGGGCGCGGTGCAGGTGGCCCAGGAGTTCAGCAACACCGAGGACCTGCTCCGCACCCTCCAGCGCCGCACCCTCGTCCTCATGACCGCCGTGGTGGTCGGCGCCGGACTGTTCGGCTGGTGGCTGGCCCGGCGCATCACCCGCCGGCTCGTCGTCCTCACCCGCGCCGCCGAGGACGTCGCCCGCACCCGCCGGCTCGGCATCCAGGTGCCCGTCGCCGGACACGACGAGGTGGGCCGCCTCGGCCGCGCCTTCGACCGGATGCTCGGGCGGCTCGCGCAGTCCGAGGAGGACCAGCGGCGGCTCGTCCAGGATGCCGGCCACGAGCTGCGCACCCCGCTCACCTCGCTGCGCACCAACATCACCCTGCTGCGCCGGATCGACGAACTCCCGCCCGGCACCCGCGAGGAACTGGTCGCCGACCTCACGCAGGAGGCCCGCGAGCTGACCGACCTGGTCAACGAGCTCGTCGAGCTGGCGGCGGGACAGTCCGACACGGAGCCGCCCCGCCGGGTCGACCTCGCCGACGTCGCGCAGGAGGTGGCGGCCCACGCCCGCCGGCGCAGCGGGCGGCGGATCCTGGTCGCGGCGAGCGGGGACACCACCACCGAGGGGCGGCCCGGCATGCTCACCCGGGCGGTGTCCAACCTGGTGGAGAACGCCGTCAAGTTCGACCGGAACGGCCGCGCGCCCGTCGAGATCGACGTGGCCGCGACCGCCCGCCCGGGCACGGTCCGGGTGGAGGTGCGCGACCGGGGGCCGGGCATCACCGACCAGGACCTGCTGCACGTCTTCGACCGCTTCTACCGCGCCGCCGACGCCCGTTCGCTGCCCGGCTCCGGCCTCGGCCTGTCCATCGTCCGCGAGGTGGCCCTCGCCCACAGCGGTGTGCCGCACGCGGCCCGGCGGGAGGGCGGCGGGACGGTGATCGGCTTCACGGTGGGCGGCGTGGCCGAGGAGGAGACGCGGGCGCACGAGGCGCCGTGACCGGGCGGCACGCACGCCGGCGCCGCGGACGGCGCGGACGGCGCGGACGGCGGGGCCGGCTGGGCCGGCGGGGCCGGCGGGGCCGGCTGGGCCGGCTGGGCCGGCGGGGCCGGCGGGGACGAAGCAGGCGGGCCGGGGTGCCCCGCGGGGAGCAGAGGGATGCGCGGGCGACCGATGAGTCCGCGGCCCCGCGGGTGTCTACCCATTTGACAGCAACACCACCGCGGACGACACCCACCGTGGACGACCTCCGAGAGGACGCACCATGAGCACCGAGCAGACCCCCCGCACCGGCCCCTTTTCCTACGCCCTGACGCGCACGCTGGACGCTCCCGCGGAGACCGTGTGGCGGGCCTGGACCACCCCCGACGAGTACGCCCGGTGGGCGTACGCCGTGCCGGGATCCGTGGAGATGGACGTCCGGCCGGGCGGCGCCTGGAAGGCCACCGTGGCCACTCCCGACGGCGACCGGGTCCCGCTGACCGGCTCCTACCAGGAGGTCGCCGAGCCCCGCCTGCTGGTCCTCGGCATGGACCGGCCCGGGGGCGCCGACCCCAGCACCATGGCCATGGAACTGGACGCGCGGGACGACTACCGCACGACGATCGTCCTCCGCCAGACCTGCGACACGGCCGAGGAACGCGACATGGCCGAGCAGGGCAGCACCCTGCTCCTGGACAGCCTCACCACCTACCTGGACCAGAACGCGACGCGGTCCTGACCGGCGCCGTGCGGGAAATGTGTTGGACAACGCCCGTATCCGCGAGGAGGGTTGGCGGAGTGGACCAGGAAGAGATCTGGAACGAAGCCGCCGCCCGCCGCTACGACACCCCCGGTACCGGCATGTTCGCCCCCGACGTCCTCGGCCCCACCGTGGACCGGCTGGCCGAACTCGCCGGTGACGGGCGGGCACTGGAGTTCGCCGTCGGCACCGGCCGGGTGGCGGTGCCCCTCGCGGAGCGCGGCGTGCCCGTGACCGGGATCGAGCTCTCCCGCCCGATGGTCGCCCAACTGCGCACCAAGGCCGACGAGTCAACCCTGCCCGTCGTCGTCGGCGACATGGCGACCACGCGCGCTCCCGGCGTGTACGCGCTCGTGTACCTCGTCTACAACACGATCTCCAACCTGCTCACCCAGGACGAGCAGGTCGCCTGCTTCCACAACGCCGCCCGCCATCTCCACCCCGGCGGCCGGTTCGTGATCGAGCTGAGCGTGCCCGACCTGCGCGCCCTGCCGCCGGGGCAGCGGGCGACGGTCTGGCACAACGACCCCGGGTACATCGGCCTGGACACCTACGACGTGGTCCGCCAGCACCTCGTGTCCCACCACTTCCGGTTCGAGGACGGCAGCGAGGAGGCGCGGCTGTTCCGCAGCCCGCACCGCTACATCTGGCCGGCCGAACTCGACCTCATGGCCCGCCTGGCAGGGTTCGAGCTGGAGTCCCGGCACGCGGACTGGTCCGGCACCGAGTTCACCGCCGCCTCGGGCTCCCATGTCTCCGTCTACCGGCTCCCGGCCGGCCCGTAGCGCCGGCCCGTGGCGCCGGCCCGTGGCGCCGGCCCGTGGCGCCGGCCCGTAGCGCCGGCCCGTAACGCCGGCCCGTAACGCCGGCCCGTAACGCCGGCCCGTAACGCCGGCCCGTAACGCCGGCCCGTAACGCCGGCCCGTGGCCGGTGACCTGGCCTGCTGCCGGTGACCCGGCCCGCTGCCGGTGACCCGGCCCGCTGCCGGTGACCCGGCCCGCTGCCGGTGACCCGGCCGGGTGGCGTCCGCGTCCGTCCCGGTCAGCCCGCCGTGCCCGTGGCGGGGCGCTTCCACGCGGTGACGAAACCCTTGTACGTCGGCAGGCCGTCGGTGCCCTCGCCCGGCACGATTTCGGTGATCTCCGCCTCGGCCACGTGGTCGTTGCTGGTGATCGAGCACAGGACGGTGCCGACCTTCACCTGCCGCCCGAGCCGCAGTTCGGCGGCGGGCAGCGGGTGGGACAGCACGGCGGTCTCCTGCTCCTCCGTGCACACGGTCGTCCGCTTCCCGACGACCACCAGCATGCTGCCGAGCCAGCCGTCGGAGTTGTAGACCAGCTCGGCCGGTCCGGCGAGCGCCCCGCGTTCCATGGTGGTGGACCGGGGGACGTCGAGGTCCAGGTGGTTGGCCCGGTCGTCGCCGGGCGGTGGTGCGAAGGTGAAGGGCTTGTTGGCGAACAGCAGGGTGTAGCCGGCCGGGGCCGACGGCACCGGGCGTCCGCCGTCTCCGCCGTCCCCGGTGCCGCCCTGGTCGCCGTCCTCGTCGTGGGCGGGGCCGGTGGACGGGGAGGCGGGGCCGGTGCCCTTGTTCCGCCCGGTGCCCGCGTCGGTGCCGCTGCCCGCCCGGTCGTCGTCCGGCCGCCCGTTGCCGGCCTGCCACGCCAGCGTCCCGGCGACGGTCAGGCCGGCCACGGCGAGGGCGGTGGCCAGGGCGGTCAGGATCCGCCCGCGCCGCGGGGAGCGCGCCGGGCGGTCGGCACCGACCGTCGTCCCCATGCGCGGCGGCGGCCCGAAACCGGCAGCCGGGGACAGGACAGGTGTGGGTGTCGGTGTCGGCGTCGGTGTCGGGGCCGGGGGCTGCGCCGCCCCCGGCGCCGGACCGGCGGGCGCCGGCGGCAGGGGCGGCACGGGCGGGGCCGGCGGGCGGCGCACCACGACGGTCGCCGCCTCCTCCGCCGCGGCCACCGCCGAGGCGACGGGCGCGGGCAGCCACGCCGCGAAGTCGGTCAGCGGCCGGCCCGCCGACTCCTCGCACAGCGCCGCCAGTTCGTCCGCCCCGGGTCTGCGGCCGGGGTCGGCGGACAGAGCGGCCCGCAGGATCCGCCGCAGCGGCTCGGGGTAGTCGTCGAGCACGGGCGGGCTGGTGTCCGTGGCGGCGATCTGTGCGGCCACCCCGAGACCGGTGCCGTCCCCGTAGGGGTGGCGGCCGGTGCCGGTGACCGCGGCCAGCAGGCCGAGGGCGAACACGTCACTGGCCGGGCCGGGTTCCCGGCCGAGGGCGTGCTCCGGCGACATGTAGCGGGGCGTGCCCACGATGCCGCCGGTCACGGTCAGGTTGGTGGTGTCGGCGGAGCGGGCGATCCCGAAGTCGATCAGCCAGGGCCCGTCGGTGCCGATCAGGGCGTTGCTGGGCTTGACGTCCCGGTGCACGTACCCGGCGGAGTGCACGGCGTGCAGTGCCCGGGCCAGACAACCGGTGACCTGCAGGGCGGCCGGGAGAGGCAGCGGTCCGTACCGGTCGAGCAGGGCGTCCAGGGGCAGCCCCGGCTGGTAGGCGGAGGCGATCCAGGGCTGCTCGGCGTCGGTGTCGAAGTCGAGGACCGGCACCAGGTGGTACCCGGCCACCTTGCGGGCGGCCTGCGCCTCCAGGGCGAAGCGCCGGCGGTACTGCGGGTCCCTGGCGTGCTCCCGGCGGATCACCTTCAGCGCGAGCGGACGGTTCCCGCGCGTGCGGGACAGGTAGACGGTGCCCATGCCGCCCTCGCCGATCCGGGCCTCCAGCGGGTAGCCGCTGATCTCCCGCGGGTCTCCGGGCCCGAGTGGCTCCAGGCCGCCCCCGTCACCGACCTGCCGCATCCGCCGTCCCCCTCCCCGTGCGCCGGGCCCTCCCCGATAGTGGCCGCAGCCTAACCCCCGGCCGGGCGGAGCGCCTGAGTAGGAGAACCCATGTACGGCGCCCCGGCCTTGCGCCCACGGGGGCCGAGGGCACAGGTCCCGTAGGGCGGGTGCGACTTTCGTCGCCGCCGGCCGCGACCAAAGGTCACAGCGCCGGACGTCCGGCAGGCCGTAGCGTGCTGCCGTGACTCACGCGGAAACCATGGAATCCATGCCCCCGGCCGCCCCCGCCGTCCGGGCGCCGGAGGCGGGCGCGCGCCGGGCCTTCCGCCCGACCGCACCGGTGAGGGCACTCTTCGCCCCCGGGATGTGGCCCGTCCGGCGCATCGTCGGGGAATCGCTGCTCGTCCTCGTCCTGGCCGGGCAGTCGCTCGGCATCGACCTGGTGAGCGACGCGGGGGCGCTGCGCACGGCCGGGACCGCGCTGCTCGTCGTGCTGCTCACCCCGATGCGCCGGGTGCTGCCCGCGACCGTGCTGGTCGTCGCCGCCGCCGCGTCGGCGCTCGCCCCGATGACGGCGGTGGTGTTCGTCGCCGCATGGTCGGCCGGGCGGCGCATCGACGGGGCCCGCCGGACCTTCGGGACCTTCGCCCTCGCCTATCTGCTCGCCCTGCTGTCCGGGCTGTGGGAACTGCCCCACCTGTCCCTGGCGCTCATGGCGTTCGGCGCGCTGCTCCAGCTCTTCTTCATCATGGTGCCGGGGCTCGGCGGCCGGTACCTGTCGCAGCGCCGGACCCTGACCGACATCCTCGGCGAGTACCACGCCCAGCTCCTGCGCGAGCGCGAGATCGTCGCCGAGCACGCCCGGATACGAGAGCGGCAGCGCATCGCGCAGGACATGCACGACAGCCTCGGACACCAGCTCGCGCTGATCGCCGTGCACACCGGGGCGCTGGAGGTGGACCGCGAGCTGACGGACCGGCAGCGCGAGGCGGTCGGGGTGCTGCGCGAGGCGTCGGTGGCGGCGATGCACGAACTGCGGGACGTGGTCGGCGTGCTGCGCGACGGGGTCGAGGCGCCGTCCGGTCCCGCGGGCGGCCCGGGCCCGGACGACGCGGGGGCCGGGCAGCGTTCGCGCGGGGTGGCCGGCATCGAGGGCCTGGTGGAGTCCTGCCGCAAGGCGGGCACGACCGTGGAGCTGCGGTCCACCGGCGAGCCGCGTCCCCTCGCCCCCGCGGCGGGCCACGCGGCGTACCGGATGGTCCAGGAGGGCCTGACCAACGCGCACAAGCACGCGCCCGGCGCCTCCATCGGCGTCGGTCTGCGCTACGAGCCCGACTCCCTGGTCGTCGAGGTCGCCAACGGGCCGGGGACGGGGCCCGCGCCGCACGGGGTGACGAGCGGCGGGCAGGGGCTGACCGGGCTGGCGGAGCGGGCCCGGCTGGTCGGCGGCATGGTGCACGCGGGCCCCACGGAGGACGGCGGGTTCCGCCTCGCGGGCGTCCTGCCGTACACCTCGCCGGGCGACGGCCCCGCGCAGCAGCCGTCTCCCGGCGCGGCGGCGACATTCGTCGCGCCGGTGAGCGACCTTCGGGGGCAGAGCCCGGCCGGCGCCCTCGGCCAGAGTGATCGCGTTCTCGAACGGATCGCTCTCCCGAAGGAGTTGGCCAGAGCAATGAACAGGGACAAGAGACGCAAGGGTGTGGCCATCGGCTGCGGAGTGGCCGTGCTGGCCGGTGTGCTGCTGCTGGCCGGACTGGTCGTGGGGGCCGTCATGCTGTTCCGCGAGGCGGAGAAGTCCATGATCGAGCCGCACGAGTACCGGGCGGTCGAGGTGGGCCGGTCCGAGGCCCATGTCCGCGCCCAGCTGCCCAGCGGGAACTCGTTCCTGATGGACGGTCTGGACAAGGGCGCCCCGCCCGAGCCCGCGGGGGCCGAGTGCGTCACCTACCGCTCCACCGAGGTCGCCGACGACTGGGACAAGGAGCCGGTGTTCCGGTTCTGCTTCAAGGACGGCAGGCTCATCGAGAAGAAGTCCTTCGAGGTCACGGTGTAGTGGGCGCCGGTGACACCGGCGCGACCGCGCCGCACGGTCCGGGCCGCACGGTCCGCGCCGCACGGTCCGCGCCGCACGGTCCGCGCCGCCGGGACCGGTACCGGCCGGGACGGCGGGCCCCGGATCGTGGATGATGTCCCGGTGCTCGCAGGAATGGCCGTCCAGGACCGCACGGGAGAGTCGTGATCAGGGTTCTCGTGACCGATGACGAACCGCTCATCCGGGCGGGCATCAGGATGATCCTCTCCTCCGCCGACGACATCGAGGTCGTCGCCGAGGCGGCGAACGGCCGCGAGGCGGTCGACCTCGCCCGCACCCACGGCGTCGACGTGGTGCTGCTCGACCTGCAGATGCCGGTCATGGACGGGCTGACCGCCCTGGCCGAACTGCACCGGGCCGTCCCCCGCGCCCGGGTGCTGATCCTGACGACGTTCGGCGAACGGCAGAACGTCCTGCGCGCCCTGACCGAGGGGAGCGCCGGGTTCCTGCTGAAGGACTCGGCGCCCGCGGAACTCATGGGCGCGGTACGGGCTGCGGCGGCCGGCGAGGCGTACCTGTCCCCGGGGGCGACCCGGCACGTCGTGGACTCGCTGGCGTCCGGCGGAGCGGCCCAGCGCGCCGAACGGGCCCGCCGGCGACTGGAGATACTCACCGAGCGGGAGCGGGAGGTCCTGGCCCTGCTGGGGGAGGGCCTGTCCAACGCGGACGCCGGTCAGCGGATCCACATGAGCGAGGCGACGGTCAAGACGTACGTGAGCCGCATCCTCGCCAAGCTGCAGTGCGAGAACCGTGTCCAGGCCGCCCTCCTGGCCCGGGACGCCGGCCTGGACGCCTGACGGACGTCTCCCGCCGGCCGCCCGCGGGTCTGCCGCCCGCGGGCCGGGTCAGTGGTGGGCGTGGACCACGGCGTGGCCCTTGCCGCGGCCGATCATCCACTTGTTGACCGGCGTGGTGACGAGGAACGCCACGACGAAGCCGCCGAGCAGCGCCGACCAGAACAGCCCGTCCGACAGGCCCGCGTCCATCGCACCGGGGGTGAGGGCGATGATGCCGTTGTCGACCAGTTCCATCACCGCGATGGAGACCGTGTCGGCGGCCAGCGCGACCTTGACCGCGGCCTTGAGGGACAGGCCCGCGCGGAGCACCGCGACGAGGGTCAGGGAGTAGCCGAAGACGAATGCCAGGGCGATCGCGAGGACCATGGTCGGCACGTTCCCCCACAGCAGCGCGGTGCCGATGACCATGCCGAGGATCTCGCCGACGGCACACCCGGTGAGGCAGTGCAGGGTGGCCCGCACGGCCGTCGCCCAGTCGGCGCCGGCCGCCCGCGGGGTGTCGGGCGCGTGGGGTGCCGGAGGTCCGCCGGGCTGCGCCTGGGGTCCCTCGTGGTGGACATGGCGCGTGTGGTGGTCCATGGTCCTCATCCCCAATCGGCTCCCCCGCCGGGCCGCCCCGGCGGGTGCGTCCGTCCGTTCGGGCACGCACAACACTATACCCCGGGGGGGTATTCCGCATCCCGGTCGTCCGTCTCCCGCTGTTCCGTCTCCCGGCGGTCCGTACCCTCCCGTCCCGGCGCGGGTCCCCTTCCGTCCCGGCGCGGGTTCCCTTCCGTCCCGGCGGGCTCCCTTCCGTCCCGGAGCGGTCCGGTCAGTGTCCGGCGAGTTCCCCGCTCAGCGTCGTATGGATCCTGGCGCTCGGCTCGTTCAGGCCGACGATCTCGACGGTCTTCCCGCGGCGCGCGTACTTCGTCTCGATGGCGTCGAGGGCGGCGACGGACGAGGCGTCCCAGACGTGGGCGGCGGACAGGTCGATGACGACCCGGTCGGGGTCGGTCGCGTAGTCGAAGCGGCCGACGAGGTCGTTGGAGGACGCGAAGAACAGCTCGCCCGTCACCCGGTAGACGACCGTGGAGCCGTCGGGATCGGTGACCGCGGTGACGTCCGCGACGCGGGCCACGCGCCGGGCGAAGACGACCATCGCGGTGACCGAGCCGACGACGACACCGACGGCGAGGTTGTGGGTGGCGACCACGCAGGCGACGGTGACCAGCATGACGGTGGTCTCGCCGACGGGCATGCGGCGCAGCGTCCGCGGCGCGACGGAGTGCCAGTCGAACGTCGCGAAGGACACCATCACCATCACCGCCACCAGCGCCGCCATGGGGATGCCGGAGACGACCGGCCCGAAGACGATGCACAGCACCATCAGGAACGCCCCGGCGAGGAACGTCGACAGCCGGGTCCGGGCGCCGGACACCCGCACGTTGATCATCGTCTGGCCGATCATGGCGCAGCCGCCCATGCCGCCGAAGAAGCCGGTCACGATGTTGGCGACGCCCTGCCCGACGGACTCGCGGGTCTTGCTGGAGCGGGTGTCGGTGATGTCGTCGACCAGCTTGGCCGTCATCAGCGACTCCATCAGGCCGACCAGCGCCATGGCCAGCGCGTACGGCGCGACGGTGGTCAGCGTGTCCAGGGTGTACGGCACGTCCGGCAGGCCCGGCACGGGGAGCGCGGAGGGCAGCTCGCCCTTGTCGCCGACCGTCGGTACGGCGATCCCGGCCGCGACGGTGATCACGGTCAGGACGACGATCGACACCAGGGGCGCCGGGACCACCGTGGTGACCTTCGGGAAGAACACCATCAGCGCCAGTCCGGCGGCGATCAGCGGATACACCGGCCACGGCACGTCCGTCATCTCCGGCACCTGCGCCATGAAGATCAGCACGGCGAGGGAGTTGACGAAGCCGACCATCACGCTGCGCGGCACGAACCGCATCAGCCGGGCCACCCCGAGCGCCCCCAGGACGATCTGGAAGACGCCGGCCAGGACGACGGCCGCGACGAGGTAGCCGAAGCCGTGCTCGCGGTTCAGCGGAGCGATGACGAGGGCGACGGCACCCGTGGCCGCGGAGATCATCGCCGGCCGGCCGCCGACGACGGCGATGGTGACGGCCATGGTGAACGAGGCGAACAGCCCGACGGCCGGGTCGACCCCGGCGATGATCGAGAACGAGATCGCCTCCGGGATCAGCGCGAGGGCGACCACGAGGCCGGCCAGGACCTCGGTGCGCAGCACCTTCGGGTCGGACAGCCAGGCGGGACGTCGGGGGCCGCGCAACCAGGCGGTCGGGGACAGGACGGGAGTGGACAAGGGAGGGGAACCTGTCGTGCTCGGGGCACCCGGCCGGGACGGCGGGCGCGCGGGAAGGCATGAGGGTGCGGAGGGGGAGCCCGGGCGAGCCCCGGGGTCTGCGAGCGGCGCGGACCGGCGTCAGGGGGCGGCCGCCGGAGAACCCCGGCGGGGTCCGGACCCGACCGGACGGCGCGGGGTCACGGCGGACAGACGGCGGCGACACAGGTCGGCACGCGCACGCTCTCTCCTGGGATGCTCGATGCTCTGGGGGGTGCGACGGTCCGTCGCCGGGGGCGCCATCGGCCCCGACACGGCTGACGGTCACGGGACCGCATCCCGCACCATGGAACGGGCACGGCACACGGCCGGCCCGACGCCGGGCCAACTCTACCCTAACGTTAGGGTAGGTTTCGGCGGCGGCCGTCCGCGGCCGGCGACAGACGAGGAAGGCATCCCGCGTGAGCAGCGAGCACATGCAGATCGGCGAGGTCGCCGCACGGACCGAGCTGTCGCTGCGCACCATCCGGCACTACGAGGAGACCGGTCTGGTCATCCCCTCCGCCCGCTCCCAGGGCGGCTTCCGCCTCTACACGGAGGCCGACGTCGCCCGCCTGATGGTCATCCGCCGCATGAAACCCCTCGGCTTCACCCTCGACGAGATGCGCGACCTGCTCGACATCACCGACCGCCTGGACGCGGCCGCCGGTGACGGCCTCACCGCCGACCGGCGCGAGGAACTGCTCAAGCGGCTCCGCGACTTCGACCGGGCCGCGAAGAAGCGGGTCGAGGACCTACGGACCCAGCTGTCCCGGGCGGAGGAGTTCGCCGCCACCCTGGCCGCTCGCCTGACGCGGGTGCCCGCCCCCTGACCGGGCCGCGGCGCGGGCGCGGCGGCGGCCGGTGACCGTGTACCACTGCACGGCGAGCACACACGCGAGGGCGACCTCCACCGCGTCCCCGCCGTAGTACATGATCTGCGCGCCCAGCCGCCCGCGGCTGCTCAGTCCTTCCCCATCGCCTTGCGGACGGCGTCCTTGGTGCGGTCCATCAGCGCCGCCACCGGTCCCAGCGCCATGTTGGCCGCGCCCGACTCCACTCCGGGGTGCGGCCGGGTCGGCGCCATCGCCTCGGCCGCCTTGATCGCCTTGGCCATCGACGCCAGCCCGGCGGTGTCGCTGCTGCGCCGGATGTGCGTGAACTCGTACCGCTCCTCGGCCCGCGCGTGCTCCTGCACGTCCTTGCGCAGCTTCAGCAGCTGCGGCATGAACTTCGGGTCGTCGGTGTCCATCTCGTCGAGCGCCGACAGGGTCTCCTTGGCGGCCTTCTCCTCGGCGAGACGGTCCTTCACGATCTGCTCACCGCCGGGGAAGCCCTTCCGGGCGAAGGGGTGCACGACCTCCTCCTCGGCCGTCTCGTGCACGGCCAGCAGCCGCACCAGCCGGCGGAAGGCGTCCCGCCGCTCCTCGCCCTGCGTCGCCTCGACCTCGTCGAAGAGGTTGCGGATGTCGCCGTGCTGGCGCATCAGCAGCGCCACCACGTCGTCGTCGGCCGCGCGGTCGTCCCCGGCGTGCGGGGTGGAAAGCTCGGACATGGCGGACCCTCACTTCTCCCGCATCGCGGGGTCGGGGTGCTCGCCCTCGGACTGCACGCGGTACTCGCGGCCGAACATCTCGTCGTGCTCGGTCATCACCCGGTCGCTGGGCGGTGCCTCGCCCCCGTGGATCTGCTCCTGCATCGTCTCGAACCGCTCGTGCGCCTCCCGCACGTATCCGGCGCCGAGCGTGGTCAGATCCATCTGGGTGTCCAGCAGCTCGCGGATGTAGCCCTTGTTCGGCTCGAAGGTGAGCACGTTGGGCAGCTCCGGGGCCAGGACCGAGGCCGGGTCCCGGCCGTCGTGCCGGCGCATCAGGTCGCACGCCAGGTGCAGGTGCTCCAGCTCCATGTTCAGGTGCAGCTCCCAGATCGCCTTGACCCGGGGGTCGCTCTCCTGCTCCATGAAGGAGTAGTACAGGTAGCACTCGTTGTACTCGTGGTTGACGAGCTGCTCCCACCACGTCTCACCCGGGTCCACCAGGGACTCGTAGTGCGTGACGTGCTCCTCCTCGATCAGCCCGATCTCCTGGTAGAGCTGACGGGCGATCGGCTCCATGTAGGTGGGGCCGGTGTTCATGTAGAAGTTCATCGTCTGCTGCTCCGCCGACATGATCGTCAGCGCGTGCAGCTTCGACAGCGGGTTCGTCTCGTCCTTCGCGTACGGGTCACGGACGTTGTCGTACGCGTCCCGGTGGTGGAACCGGGTGGGCCGGCCGGGCATGACCTCGGTCAGGTTGTCGACGATCGACTCCGCCTTGCGGTGCTCGATCATCTCGTACAGGTTCGCGTACCGGTACAGGTGGTCGAAGTCCTCCAGCACGCCGAACTGGTACGCCTGCTTCAGATACGGGTCCGGCTCCATCCGCGCGACCCACGCGGTGAGGTCCACGGCGACCTGCTCGTAGGCGATCGTCGTCTCCAGCACCGAAGACACCCCCGGCAGCAGCCAGTTGACGGCCTTCTGCTGCTGCGCCTCGATGTAGCGGACCCGTGCCAGCTGCCGCTTCACCTCGGGGTCCACGGTGTTGCGGGCCAGGTGGTGGCTGAACATGATCGCTTCCACCTCGATGCCGTTCATCGTGATGACGCGGCAACGGGTGTACGGATCGCAGTGGTCCGGGTCGATCGGCTCCACGTTCAGCTCACGCCAGCTGCGTAGCTGGCGGTCCAGCGGGATGCCCCGCTGCTCCAGCGGATTGAACGTCATGGGGGTGCCTCCTGAGGACGAGGGGGGACTCGCGCGCCGCCGGAGTACCCCGTTTCGGGCGACGCGCACGATTCCGCACCACAATTGGTTCACCTTCGTCGCTTTCGAGCCACCGCTCACACCCGTCGGTCACAGGGTTCGCCCGGGTGGGCCAACGAGGGCCGAGCAGGCCCCCGGGCCGGAGGGGGCGCTTGCGCCTCGTGCCCTTCTCGCGTCCTTCCCGCGCCCTCTCGTGCGGGCGACCGCAGTCCCCGGTCGTCCACGGTTGCGGGGGACGCGCGCTCCCGGTATGCGCTGCCCCGTCGCATCCTTCGGCCGCCGGCCGTGCTCCACGCACCGCCGGCAAAGCAGTTGCGCCCGCCGCCGCGACCCGGGCAGGGTGCGGTGGTCACCGGGCCCGGGATCCGTGGACCGGGGATCCGATCCCCTCACCTGCAAGGAGTCGTCGTGAGCCCTGCCGCCACCCCGTCCGTCACGGAGATCGTCGTGGCGGACGAGGACGCCGGTCCCTACGGCATCACGGCCGGGCCGGACGGTGCCCTGTGGCTCACCCTCACCCACAGCGGCTGCATCGCGCGGCTCACCCTCGACGGCGAACTCAGCCGGTTCCCCCTCGACGCGCCCGGGTGCCGTCCCGCGGTCATCACCCCGGGGCCCGACGGGGCCCTGTGGTTCACGCGGTCCCAGGACCACCGCATCGGCCGCATCACCCCGCGGGGCGAGACCGCGTCCTTTCCCGTGCCGACCCCCGGCAGCGGCCCCTTCGGCATCACCGCGGGGCCGGACGACGCGCTGTGGTTCACGGCGATGAACACCGACCGGATCGGCCGCATCACCACGGACGGCGAGGTCACCGAGCACCCGCTGCCCGTCCGGGACGCCTTTCCCTCGGTGATCGCCGCGGGCCCCGACGGGGCGCTGTGGTTCACCCTCAACCGGGCGAACGCGATCGGCCGCCTCACCACCGGCGGCGACTTCGGCCTGTACCCGTTGCCCACCCCGGGCGCCGCACCCGTGGGGATCACCAGTGACGGCACCGCCCTGTGGTTCGTCGAGATCGCGGCGGGTCACATCGGCAGGATCTCGGTGGACGGCGAGATCACCGAGTACCCGCTCCCCGACCCCGGGGCCCGGCCGCACGCCGTCGTCGCGGCGTCAGCCGGAGAGTGCTGGTTCACCGAGTGGGGAGGCAACCGCGTGGGCCGCGTGACCGCCGACGGCGAGATCACCGGGTACGACCTGCCGACCCCGTCCAGCGAACCGCACGGCATCACGGTGGGCCCGGACGGTGCCCTCTGGGCGGCGCTCGAGACGGGCGGGGTGGCGCGGGTGGCGCCGTAGCCGGGGCGGACCTTCCGCGAAGCGGCCGTCAGGCCCCGTCCCCAGGACCCTCGTCCTCGCCGCCCTCGCCGCCCTCGTCCGCGCCGTCGATGCCGTCGATGCCGTCGACGCGCAGCCTGATCTCCACGTGCCCGTCGAGGACGCGGGTGTCGAAGGCGGGCTGGGGCGCGGTGGCGGGGCCGCGGACGTTCCAGCCGTCCGACAGACGGAAGACACTGCCGTGCCAGGGGCAGCGGACGCACCCGTCGGCGACGGTGCCCTCGGACAGGGGGCCCGCCTGGTGGCTGCACCGTTCGGCCAGGGCGTGGAACGTCCCGCCGGTCTCGCGCACCACCAGGACCGGCACGTCGTCGACGGCACGCCGCACGGGCACGCCGGCGGGGAATTCGTCCACGGTGCCGACCCGGTGCCAGCCCTCGCGGACGACGTGCGGCACCTCCTCGGCGTGGTTGGCGCCGGACGCCTGCCGGTAGGCCAGGTGGCCGCCCAGCATGCCGCCCACGCCGACCGCCGTCAGGCCGAGGAAGCCGTACGCGCGGCCCGCGCGGGACCGGCCGCGGAGGCGGGACACGAGCGAGGCGCCGTACAGTCCCACGGCCGCCGCGTTCGCCACGGCGTGCACCAGCCCCACCCGGGTCTGCTGCCGGCGCAGCTCCGCCCAGTCGACCGCGCCGGCCAGCGCGGCGGGACCGGCCGCCGCCAGGCCGACGCCGACGAGGACACCGGCCTCGCGGGACCGGCCGGGCCACAGGTCGAGCACGGCCGCGGACATCCAGCTGCCGACCGGCACCTGCACCATCAACGGATGCAGGGGATGACCCAGCCACAGGCCGTGCAGCGCGTCCCGGGCGCGGCCCAGCGGGAGGGCGCGCACCGCTCCGGTCAGCGCGTCGATCGCCGCGTCCGCCCTGGAGTCGCGTTCCAGGGCGTCGAGCAGCCACAGCATCCGGTTCTGGCCCATACGGCGGCGGCCTGGCTTCTCGCTCATGGGCGCTGAGTCCCCGGTGAGGCGGAAGACAAACAGCGGCTCCCGGAAGCCTCCGCGGGGCAGCCGCCGCCCGGCCTGCGCCGGCCGCCGCTCACGTTCCGACGCCGACGCGTCAGCCGCCCAGGTCGAGCATGGAGGCCATCGCCGCCACCACGGACGGGGCGATCCGGTAGTAGACCCAGGTGCCGCGGCGCTCGGAGGTCAGCAGGCCGGCCTCGCGGAGCTTCTTCAGGTGGTGGGAGACGGTCGGCTGCGAGACCCCGACGTCCGCGATGTCGCACACGCACGCCTCCCCGCCCGGATGCGAGGCGATGTTGGCGAACAGGCGCAGGCGCACGGGGTCCGACAGCGCCTTGAACATGGCGGCCATCTTCTCCGCGTCCGCCTGCGACAGCTCACCGGAGGTGATCGGCGGGCAGCACGGCACGACGTCACCACCCTGCGCGAGGGGGAGTTCCACGACCTCTGGCTTCGACATGTGCCTATGTTGACACTCATCGATACGGGTGCCAAGCTCCGAGGCAGGGCAAGACATCGACAGATATCGAAACAAGGGTCGTCCCGCACCCACGGCGACCCCTCCCTCCGCCCGTCGAGGAGACCAGCATCATGAGCACCCAGCACCTCCCCGTTGTCGTCGTCGGAGCCGGCCCCGTCGGGCTCGCGGCCGCCGCCCACCTCGTCGGACGCGGCATCGAGCCGCTCGTCCTGGAAACGGGGGACCGGGCCGGAGCGGCCGTGCGCGAGTGGAGCCACGTGCGCCTCTTCTCCCCCTGGGGCGAGGTCGTCGACCCGGCCGCCGAGAAGCTCCTCGCCCCCACGGGCTGGACCCGCCCCGACCCGGTGGCGTATCCGACCGGCGGAGACTGGGCCGAGCAGTACCTGCAGCCCCTCGCCGACGCCCTCGGCGACCGGGTCCGCACCGGGGCCACCGTCACCGGTGTCTCCCGGACCGGACGCGACCGGATCGTCGACGCCGACCGGGAGCAGCAGCCGTTCGCCGTGCACGTCGAGTACGCCGACGGCCGGGAGGAGCGCCTCCTCGCCCGTGCCGTGATCGACGCGTCCGGTACGTGGGCCACGGCCGGCCCGGCCGGCGGCAGCGGCCTGCCCGCGCTCGGCGAGAAGGCGGCGGCCGACCGGATCACCTACCGCGTGCCGGACCTGCGGGACCCGGCCGTGCGTGCCCGGTACGCGGGCGGGCGCACGGCCGTGATCGGCTCGGGCGCCTCCGCCTTCACCGCGCTCGCCCAGCTCGCCGAGCTGGCCGGGTCCGAGGACGGCACAGGCACACACGCGGTGTGGATCCTGCGCCGCGGCATCTCCGGCGCCACCTTCGGCGGCGGCACCGCCGACCAGCTCCCCGCCCGCGGCGCCCTCGGCCTCGCCGCGAAGGCCGCCGTCGACCAGGGGCACGCCGACGCGGTCACCGGCTTCCGCACCGAGGCGGTCGAACGCGCCGCCGACGGCCGTCTCATCTTGGTGGCCGAGGACGGCCGCCGCCTCGACCCGGTGGACGAGGTGATCGTGCTGACCGGCTTCCGCCCCGACCTGTCCTTCCTGGACGAACTGCGCCTGAGCCTGGACGAGCGTCTCCAGGCCCCGGCCGCGCTGGCCCCGCTGATCGACCCCAACCAGCACTCCTGCGGCACCGTCCCCCCGCACGGCCACCGCGAGCTCTCCCACCCCGAACAGGGCGTCTACCTGGCCGGGATGAAGTCCTACGGCCGCGCCCCCACCTTCCTGGCCATGACCGGGTACGAGCAGGTCCGCTCCGTCGCCGCCGCTATCGCCGGGGACCTCGACTCCGCCGACCGCGTGGACCTCACCCTCCCGGAGACCGGAGTCTGCGGCGGCGCGGGCCTGTTCGACACCCCCGACGCCCAGCAGACCGACGGCGGCGGCTGCTGCGCAGCCCCGGAACCCCACCTCCTGCCACTCGCCGCCCCCACGGCGGCGGACACGCCCACCGGGGAAACACCGGCGGGCGGCTGCTGCGGCTCGTGACCGGCGTACCTCGGCGGCCAGGGCTTGTGCAGCCGATCACGCGACGTCCCCGTGGCTGTTCGTCGCAGTGAGCTGCAGTCGTCTTCGTCTGTCCCGGCAGAGGCGCACGCACGCATCAGGGTCCGTGATCAGAAGAGATCCTTGGCGACCGCCCAGACAGCAACTCAGTCCCGAAGGTCTTTGACCATGACCGCGAACAACGGCGAGTCGGCGAAGGGCCGGCGGTCGCCGACCCTTTCGTACCCCCATGACTCATACAGTGCCTGCACTCTGGGGTGGTCCACATCGACGAGGAGGACGGCCAGGTCTTCGGCGCGCTCCTTCAGCAGGGCCTCGTGCAGCCGTTCTGAGATGCCCTGCTTGCGCCACCGGGGCCGCACCATGACCTCGGACACCGCATACGTGGCGGTACGGCCGTTCTCCGGTGTGTAGCCGCAGTCGCGCCACCATTCCCGGCCTGGCGTGGCCGGAGCCCCGTAGGCGAAGCCTGTCGGCTCGTCGCCGTCGTACGCCACGACGCACGTGAAGCCCTTCGTGCCCGACCAGTGGTCGACGAACCAGGCGAAGCGCTGGTGGAAGGGGTCGTCCATCTGGTCGGCGTAGGCGTCGGCGTGTACGTCGATGAGCATCTGCCGGAAGCCTTCAGGGAGGCTTCCGTGCCGGAAGTGACGCAGGTCGGTCACGCTCGACTCCATTCGGTCCGCACACGGTCTGCCCAGTCTCGTGCGTAGGAGACGGAGGGGGACGGGGCGAACAGGCCCCGGTGGAAGTCGCCGATGAGCGTGCGCATTGGGCCGGGCAAGGGATCGCCGCCCATGATCGCGAAGACGTCGGCGGCTGTCACCGTGGCGTGTTCTGCGTCGCCCTGGTGCAGTTGGGCGGTACTACCCACCTGAGACACCCCGCCACCGAAGCGAGGACCGGCCGGCTTCACGTGACGAGGGCGGGGCCCGAAGGCCCCGCCCCGCCCGAAACCAGTGGAACCCCCGGGGTCAGGGCCACACCAAGCAATACGGCTGGTGCCCCGCCTCGTGCAGCCGGTGGCTGAAGTCCTGCCACTCGTGCAGGAGTTGGTAGACGTTGAAGGCGTCCCGGGGGCCGCCGCGGTCCGGGACCGTGGACCATATGAAGGCTGCCGCGCCGACCGCTTCCTCGCCTATGCCGCGCAGCGGGTCCACGACCGTCATCGGGAGCTTCACGACCGCGTAGTCGGGGTGCAGGACGACCAGTTCCAGGGGCGGGACCTTGTGCAGGGGGACGCCCTCTATGCCGGTGAGGACCATGGCGGCCATGGTCTCCGGCTTGATCTTGGTGAACATGCCGCCCATGCCGAGCTCATCGCCGCCGAGTTCCTCGGGGCGCATCGAGATCGGGACGCGGGCCGCGGTGGCGCCGTCGGGCGCGCCGAAGTACTTGTACGTCACCCCCACCCGACCACCATTTCTGCTCCCCGCTCCCGGCCGGTCGTGGCGCTGCTGCTCGATCCGGTCCGGCTCGTTCGGTACCCCGTGGGCCTGACGTGCCGCTTCCGCGTCTTCCGCCTCGCGCCGGTGCCTTCCCCGCCTGGCACGACGAGGACCCAGGTCGTCGGTCCCCTCGCCCAGTCCGCCACCGCGATGCATATCTCCACCCGACTGCTTTTCTAGGACGCGTGGCCCCCGCCGCGCAACCCGATCATCGTGTCAGTGACCTCCCCCACGGCCGCGCGCCGAAACGTGCGGTGAGACATATGTCCGCGGGTTCTTGGCAGCCTCCGGCCGTCCGGGCCGTGCGAGCTGTGTGTATCAGAGGACAGTTTCGCAGATCACAGCGGATCCCGGGCCGGATGCCGCAGGAGGGGGCCGGGCGGGGGCGGGCTCACCGGGGTGCCGGCGGTCCTGGCCTACCCTGAACACGTCACTCGCACCCGGAGTCCGGTTCGTCGGAGAAGGTCGGAGAAGTCGCAGGTCATGAGCGCACTGCCATATTCATACGAAGCCCCTGCCTCGCAGGCGCTGTTCGATCGTGCCGCGGCCGTCACTCCCGGTGGCGTCAACTCACCGGTGCGTGCCTTCCGCGCCGTCGGCGGCACCCCCCGGTTCATGGTGTCCGGCAACGGCCCGTACCTCACCGACGCCGACGGGCGCGAGTACGTCGACCTGGTGTGCTCCTGGGGGCCGATGATCCTCGGGCACGCGCACCCCGAGGTGATCGCCGCCGTGCAGGACGCCGTCGCGCGCGGCACGTCCTTCGGCACCCCCGGTGAGGGCGAGGTGGCGCTCGCCGAGGAGATGGTCGCCCGGATCGAGCCCCTGGAGCAGGTCCGGCTGGTGTCCAGCGGGACCGAGGCCACCATGTCGGCGATCCGCCTCGCCCGCGGCTTCACCCAGCGCACCAAGGTGATCAAGTTCGCCGGCTGCTACCACGGGCACGTCGACTCGCTGCTCGCCTCCGCCGGGTCCGGGGTGGCCACGTTCGCGCTGCCCGACACCCCCGGCGTCACCGGCGCCCAGGCGGGCGACACGATCGTGCTGCCGTACAACGACCTGGAGGCCGTGCACGCGGCCTTCGCCGCGCACCCCGGTGAGATCGCCTGCGTGATCACCGAGGCGTCCCCGGGCAACATGGGCGTCGTGCCGCCGCTGCCGGGCTTCAACCAGGGGCTGAAGGATGCCTGCGCCGCCAACGGCGCCCTGTTCGTCTCCGACGAGGTGATGACCGGCTTCCGCACCAGCCGCGCCGGCTGGTTCGGGATCGACGGGGTGCGGCCCGACCTGATGACCTTCGGCAAGGTCATGGGCGGCGGCTTCCCGGCCGCGGCCTTCGGCGGCCGGGCCGACGTCATGGCCCACCTCGCGCCCGCCGGGCCGGTCTACCAGGCCGGCACCCTCTCCGGGAACCCCGTCGCCACCGCCGCCGGGCTCGCCCAGCTGCGGCTGCTCGACGACGACGCGTACCGCAAGGTCGACGCCGTGTCGGCGCAGATCCAGGCGCTGGTCGCCGAGGCGCTGACCAAGGAGGGCGTCGCGCACACGCTGCAGAGCGCGTCCAACATGTTCTCCGTCTTCTTCACCGACCGCCCGGTGCGCGACTACGAGGACGCCAAGGCGCAGGAGTCCTTCCGCTTCACCGCGTTCTTCCACTCGCTGCTCGCCGACGGCGTCTACCTGCCGCCGTCGTCCTTCGAGTCCTGGTTCGTGTCCACCGCGCACGACGAGCGGGCCGTCCAGCGGATCGCCGACGCCCTGCCGGCGGCGGCCCGCGCGGCGGCGGAGGCGACCGCGTGAGCACGGGGGAGGGGTCCGTGAAGAAGAACGACGACATCACCGTCGTCCACCTGATGCGGCACGGCGAGGTGGAGAACCCGGAGGGCATCCTCTACGGCCGGCTGCCCGGCTACCACCTGTCCGAACTGGGCCGGCGGATGGCCGACAGGGTCGCGGAGCACCTCACCGGCCGGGACATCACCCACGTCGGCGCCTCGCCGCTGGAGCGGGCGCAGGAGACGGCCGAGCCGATCGCCAAGTCGCACGGCCTGGACATCGCCACCGACGAGCGGCTGATCGAGGCGGGCAACGTCTTCCAGGGCAAGACCTTCGGCGTCGGGGACGGGGCGCTGCGCCGGCCGGGCAACTGGCGGCACGTCGTCAACCCGTTCAAGCCGTCGTGGGGGGAGCCCTACGTCGAGCAGGTGGTCCGGATGAAGGGCGCGCTGGACGCTGCCCGGGACGCGGCGCGCGGCCACGAGGCGGTGCTGGTCAGCCATCAGCTGCCGATCTGGATCGTGCGGTCCTTCGTCGAGCGCCGTCGGCTGTGGCACGACCCGCGCCGGCGGGAGTGCACGCTGGCCTCGCTGACCACCTTCACCTACCAGGGCGACCGGATCGTCTCGGTCGGCTACAACGAGCCGGCCCGTGACCTCGTGCCCGCCCATCTGCTCGCCGGTGCCAAGCCGGTGAAGGGCAAGGGCAAGGCGTTCGGCGCCTGAGCCGTCGCACGGCAGCAGGCAGCAGGCAGAAGCCTGCAAGCAGCGGGCAGCGGGCAGAAGCAGCACGCAGCGGGCAGCAGGCAGAAGCAGCAGGCAGCAGACAGCAGGTCGCGCGGCCCGTTCGCCGTCGGTCCGCCCGCGGTCCCCGCAGCCGGGGGCCGCGGGCGTCCGGGTTCCCCTCCGTGACAGCTCGGCGGCGTCCGACGTGAACGTCCGGGCGGCGTCGCGCGTACCGGAACGTGCGGGGGCCGCGCCGCGCTCCCGTGACCGGTCCGCGGTGTTCGTTGCGAAATCTCCGCATTTGGCGGGGAACCTGCCCGTCCCGGGGCTCCTCTGACTGAGTGAACACCTTCACGCGTGACGATCGGGGATGCCATGCGCAGTCTCACCCGCAGGGGAATGCTCGGGCTCGGTGCCGGCGCCGGCGCCGCGGCAGCCGTCTCGCTGGCCGGCTGCGGCGGCCTCACGGGATCGGACGGCTCGGACCGGGCCGGCGGTTCCGGCGGCGGCCGTTCCGCAAGGCCTGATCCCAAACCGAGCCGGACCGTCCGGCCGATCGGTGACGGTTCCACCTCCTTCACCGGCAGGCAGCCCCACCAGCCCGCGAAGCCGGTGCCGCTGGAGCCGGGTCAGACCCCGCCGCAGTTCGTCGTCTTCTCCTGGGACGGGGCCGGTGAGGTCGGCAACGGGCTGTTCCCGCGCTTCCTGGACCTCGCCAAGGAGCACGGCGCGCACATGACCTTCTTCCTCTCGGGGCTGTATCTGCTCCCGGAGTCGAAGAAGCGCCTGTACGACCCGCCGAACAACCCGCGCGGCGCCTCGGACATCGGCTACCTGACCGACGACCACGTCAAGGACACGCTGAAGAACGTCCGCCGGGCCTGGCTCGAAGGGCACGAGATCGGCACCCACTTCAACGGCCACTTCTGCGCCGGTTCCGGCAGCGTCGCCAACTGGACGCCGAAGCAGTGGCGCAGCGAGATCGAGCAGGCGAAGTCGTTCGTGAAGCAGTGGCGGACCCACTCCGGCTGGACCGACCTGGAGTCCCTGCCCTTCGACTACGACAAGGAGCTCGTCGGCGGCCGCACGCCCTGCCTGCTCGGCCAGGACAACCTGCTGCCCACCGCCCGGGAGCTGGGCTGGCGCTACGACGCGTCGTCGCCGGGGGGACGGCAGGTCTGGCCCACGAAGAAACAGGGCATATGGGACCTTCCGCTCCAGCAGATACCTTTCCCCGGACGCTCTTTCGAGGTCCTGTCGATGGACTACAACATGCTGGCCAACCAGTCCCTCAACACGACCAAGGCGCCGGCCCACAACTACCCGGGCTGGCGTGAACAGGCCGCCGGTGCCTACATATCGGGCTTCAAGCGGGCATATGAGTCGAATCGGGCGCCGTTTTTCGTCGGCAACCACTTCGAGCAGTGGAACGGCGGCATCTACATGGACGCCGTGGAGAAGGCCCTCACGCACATCGCCCGGGAGAAGGAGAAGGGCGGCGACGTGAGGCTCGTCTCCTTCCGCCAGTTCACCGACTGGCTGGACGTGCAGAAGCCCGAGGTGCTGGAGCGGTTGCGTACCCTGGACGTCGGCCAGGAACCGGCCGGAGGCTGGAACGACTTCCTCAAGGGCGGTGCGGGCAGCTCCGCGACCGGGGGCCCGGACGCCTCCTGACGAGGCCGGGATGCCCACCAGGGGGGTGGGCAAGATCCCCAGAACGGGCATGCGAAACTTTTCACATGAGTGCCGTCAGCCGCGCCCCCCAGCGTCCGAACCGGACCGCCCGTGTGACTGTCCGCCGTCGTGTCGCTTTGACCGCCGGTGCTGCCGTGGCCGCACTGCTCGTTTCCGGATGCGGATCGGGCGGGACATCCGGAGGCGGCGATCACACCAACTTCGTCACCGGCACAGACGGCATTTCGACTGCTGCGAAGGGCGAGCGCGCCGCCGCGCCCGAGCTGTCCGGCGACACCGTCGACGGTAAGGACGTCGATGTCGCGGACTACAAGGGCAAGGTCGTGGTCCTCAACGTCTGGGGCTCCTGGTGCAACCCCTGCCGCGCCGAGGCCAAGTACTTCGCCAAGGTCTCGCGGGAGTACGCCGACCAGGGCGTGCAGTTCGTCGGCATCAACACCCGCGACACCAACATCCGGGCCGCCCGGGCGTTCGAGGAGGACTTCGACGTCCCGTACCCCAGTCTGTACGACCCGACGGGCAAGCTGCTGCTCCGCTTCAAGAAGGGAACGCTCAACCCGCAGACTGTCCCCTCCACCCTTGTCCTGGACCGCGACGGCAAGATCGCGGCCCGCTCGCTGTCCCCGCTCAGCGAGGAGCGGCTGCTGAAGATGCTCAAGCCGGTCGTCGCGGAGAAGTGACGTGACGGCCCTGCACACGCTCGCCGCCGGCGTGGACCCGAACACCACCGTGCTCAACGGTGCGCTGCTGGTGGCGTTGCCCATCGCCCTGCTCGCGGGCCTGGTGTCCTTCTTCTCGCCCTGCGTGCTCCCCCTCGTCCCCGGCTACCTCTCCTACGTCACCGGTGCGTCCGGCACCGACCTGGGCGAGGCCCGGCGCGGCCGGATGGTCGCCGGTGCCTCCCTGTTCGTCCTCGGATTCACCGCCGTGTTCGTCTCCGGCGGGGCCTTCTTCGGGTACTTCGGGTACACGCTCCAGGAGCAGAAGGGCGTCCTCACCAAGGTCCTCGGCGTCCTCATGATCCTCATGGGCGCCTTCTTCATGGGCCTGATGCCGTGGATCACCCAGCGGGAGTTCCGTCTCACCAAGCGCCCCGCGACCGGACTCGTCGGAGCGCCCGTCCTGGGCGCGCTGTTCGGGATCGGCTGGGCCCCCTGCACCGGCCCCGCCCTCGCGTCCGTCCTGACCCTGTCGGCCCAGCAGGAGAGCGCCGGACGCGGCGCCATACTGACCGTCGCGTACTGTCTGGGACTGGGCGTGCCGTTCGTCCTCACCGCGATCGCCTTCCGCAAGGCGCTCGGTGCGTTCGCCTGGATCAAGCGGCACTACGTGTGGGTCATGCGCATCGGCGGCACCATGATGATCCTGACCGGCGTGCTGCTGCTGACCGGGGTGTGGGACAGCCTGGTGGCGGAGATGCAGACCTGGTCCAACGGCTTCACGGTGGGGATCTGACCGATGAGCGACACCACGACCGACACCACCGCGAAGGCCGGTGACGAGCAGGGGATCGGCGCCGCCGGCTCCCAGCTGTCCACCGCCCCCCGCGAGGAACAGCCCCATCTGCCCTCCCTGGGCGTCATCGGCTGGGCCCGCTGGTTCTGGCGGCAGCTGACCTCCATGCGGGTCGCGCTGCTGCTGCTCCTGCTGCTGTCGCTCGCCGCGATCCCCGGCTCGCTCATCCCGCAGACCGGCATCGACGAGACCCGGGTCGCCGACTTCCGCGAGCAGCACGAGGTCCTGGCGCCCCTCTACGACAAGCTGGGTCTGTTCAACGTCTACAGCTCGGTGTGGTTCTCCGCGATCTACATCCTGCTGTTCGTCTCCCTCATCGGCTGCATCGTGCCCCGCACCTGGCAGTTCGTCGGCCAGCTGCGCGGCCGTCCGCCGGCCGCGCCCCGGCGGCTGGACCGGCTGCCCGCGCACACCACCTGGCGCACCGCGACCGAGCCCGAGGAGGTCCACGAGGCCGCCCTGGCCCTGCTGAAGAAGCGCCGCTTCCGCGCCCACCTCACTGGTGACGCCGTCGCCGCGGAAAAGGGCTACCTGCGCGAGGTCGGCAACCTGGCCTTCCACATCGCGCTGATCGTGATGCTGATCGCGTTCGCCTGGGGCCAGCTGTTCAAGTCCGAGGGCAACAAGCTGATCGTCGAGGGCGACGGCTTCTCCAACACGCTCCCGCAGTACGACGACTTCAAGTCCGGCAACCTCTTCGACGTCGGCGACCTGGAGCCGTTCAGCTTCACCGTGAAGGACTTCCGGGGCACGTACGAGCGCAGCGGCCCCAACAAGGGCACCCCGCGCACCTACGAGGCCGAGCTCACCTACAGCGAGGGCGCCTACGGCGAGGAGAAGAAGACCACCGTCAAGGTCAACAAGCCGCTGGAGATCGGCGACGCCAAGGTCTACCTCGTCAGCCACGGCTACGCCCCCGTGGTGACCGTCCGCGACGGCAAGGGCGAGGTCGTGTACCGCAACGCCGTGCCGCTGCTGCCGCTGGACGGCAACGTCACTTCCTCCGGCGTCGTCAAGGTCCTCGACGGCTACCGCAACCCCGAGGGCAAGAAGGAGCAGCTCGGCTTCAACGCCTTCTTCGTGCCCACCTTCGGCGGCTCGGCCAGCGGCACGATGCTGTCGCAGTTCCCCGCCCTGGACTATCCGGTGCTCGCGCTGTCCGCGTACCACGGCGATCTGAAGGCCGACTCGGGCATCCCGCAGAGCGTGTACCAGATGGACAAGACGAAGATGGAGGAGTTCAAGGACGCCGACGGCGAGCTGTTCAAGCAGATGCTGACGCCCGGCGAGACCATGACCCTCCCCGACGGCGCCGGTTCGGTCACCTTCGAGAAGGACGTCAGGGAGTGGGCCGGCTTCCAGATCGTCCAGGAGCCGGGCGGCGGCTGGGCCCTGGGCGGTGCCGTCGTCGCCATCGGCGGCCTCGCCGGCTCCCTGTTCATCCAGCGCCGCCGCGTGTGGGTGCGCGCGGTGCAGGGCGCCGACGGCGTCACCGTCGTCGAGATGGGCGGCCTCGGCCGCAGCGAGTCCGCCAAGGTGCCCGAGGAACTCGGCGACCTCGCGGAGATCCTCTACGACCGGGCCCCCGGCGCTCCCGGACCGGATGGACCGGACGGCCCGGACGACCCGGATGATCAGGACGGCCCGGACGACCGGGACGATCCGGACGACCCGACCGAAGCATCCGCGGCCGCCGCGGATCCCCCCGCCTCCGACTCCGCTACCGAGTCCGACGTCGAACCTGCCGAAGGGGCTGAGAAGCAGTGACTCTCGCCGCCGCAACCGACCTGGCCGGTGCCGCCACCCAGCTGGCCGCCGCGACCAACGAGAGCCTCGCCGAGATGAGCAACGTGCTCATCTACTCGGCGATGGCGGTCTACACCCTGGCCTTCTTCGCGTACATCGCCGAGTGGATCTTCGGCAGTCGCAGCAAGGTCGCCCGCACCGCCGCCGCGCTCACCCCGAAGGCGCAGGAGGCCAAGGGCGGCCCCGCCGTCACCGTGCGGCAGGGCGGCGGCACCGCCGTCCTGGAGCGGCCGAAGGTCGCCGTCCGGGCCACGGCCGGGACGCGCGACGTGCCCGACGGGCCCGGCGCCCACGGCGGCGACGAGCAGGGCGACCTCTACGGCCGGATCGCCGTCTCGCTCACGGTGCTCGCGTTCCTCCTCGCGGTCGGCGGCGTCATCACCCGCGCGCTGTCCGTGGAGCGGGCGCCGTGGGGCAACATGTACGAGTTCAACATCACGTTCTCCACCACCGCGGTCGGCGTCTACCTCGCGCTGCTCGCGCTGAAGAAGAACGTGCGCTGGATCGGCCTGTTCCTGACCACCGCCGTCCTGCTCGACCTCGGGCTCGCCGTCACCGTCCTCTACACCGAGAGCGACCAGCTGGTCCCGGCGCTCCACTCGTACTGGCTGTACATCCACGTCTCCACGGCGATCCTGTGCGGCGCGGTCTTCTACGTCGGCGCCATGGGCACGATCATGTACCTGTTCAAGGACTCGTACGAGAACAAGCTGGTGAACGGCGGCAAGCCGGGCGCCTTCGCGACCTCCGTGATGGAACGGCTGCCGGCCGCCTCCTCGCTGGACAAGTTCGCCTACCGCGTCAACGCGGCCGTGTTCCCGCTGTGGACGTTCACGATCATCGCGGGCGCCATCTGGGCCGGCGACGCCTGGGGCCGCTACTGGGGCTGGGACCCCAAGGAGACCTGGTCCTTCATCACCTGGGTCGCCTACGCCGGTTACCTGCACGCCCGCGCCACCGCCGGCTGGAAGGGCCGCAAGGCCGCCTACCTGGCCCTGGCCGCGTTCGCCTGCTGGCTGTTCAACTACTACGGCGTGAACATCTTCGTCTCCGGCAAGCACTCCTACGCCGACGTCGGCCTGGGCGCGCTGGCGGCCGTCGGATTCTGACCCCCGACCGACCCCCGCGCCCGGCGAAGGCCGTTCCGCCGTGACACCCGTCACCGCGGACCGGCCTTCGCCGTGACCGGCCGCGGTGACCCCTGTCGGGGCCGCCGGACCCCCTCTGTAGCCTGGCTCGATCATCGCCGCGCAGGCGGCAGTTGGGCCCGGGTGAGAGGAACGTCATGGGTGCCGCACCAGCACTTGAGGAGCTGCGGGAGGTCTGCCAGCCGCAGGCCAAGCTGGCGAGCCGCAACGGCGAACACTGGGCCGGCCGCCTGTACATGCGGAAGATATCCCTGCACACGACCCGTCAGCTGGTGCGCACCCCGGTCACTCCGGACCAGCTGACCTGGACGATGGTCGTCTGCGGGGTCGCCGCGGGAGCCGCGCTGATGATCCCCGGCCTGACCGGTGCGATCCTCGCCGTCGTCCTCATGCAGCTGTTCCTGCTGTTCGACTGCGTGGACGGCGAAGTGGCCCGCTGGAAGGGCCAGAACAGCGCGGCCGGCATCTACGTCGACCGGCTCGGCGCCTACCTCGCCGACGCGGCGCTGCTGGCGGGCGCGGGCTACCGGGCCGCCGAGTCCGGCGTCGGCGGCTGGCTGTCCGTCGGCATCGCCACCGCCCTCGGTGTCGTGCTGCTGAAGGCGTCCACCGACCTGGTCGACGTGGCCCGCGCCCGCCGCGGCCTGGCCGTCGCCGACGACGAGTCGACCCGCCCCCGCTCCCAGGGCGTCGCCACCGTCCGCCGCATCGCCGCCGCGTTCAAGATCCACCGGGTCACCAACGGCATCGAGGCGTCCCTGGTCCTCCTCGTGGCGGCCGTCGCCGACGCCGTCACCGGCGGCATCGAGCCGACCCGCTGGGCGCTGGGCGCCCTGGCCGTCATCACCTGGGTCATGGTCCCGGCCCACCTGCTGTCGATCCTGTCGTCCTCCCGCCTGCGCTGACCCCCGGCCCGCCGGGCACGGACGTCACCCGTACCCGGCCCCACGGCCGTCCGGCGGCCGGGGGGTGCGGCGAGGGGCGCTGCGGAACCCCACCGCAAAGAACGGCCGGGCCCTTCCGGGGCCCGGCACCGTGGTCATGGGCAGGGGGCGTCCGCGGGCCGGCAGTGGGGCGCAGGGTGCCGGGGGAGGCGTGGGCCCGCCCCGGACGGCGGAGTCAGTCGCCGCGGTCCTGCTTGCCCTTGTCGCCGTCCTCGTCGCGGTCCTCCGCCGGCTTGTCCTCGTTGAGGGACTTCAGGAACTCCGGGTTGTCGTCCGGGGCCACCCACTGCCGACGGCCCCCGCCGGAGCTCCAGGGGGAACCAGCGGCGCCGGGCGTGCCCGCGGGGTGCCGCTTCTTGCCGGCGATGATCCACGAGATGGAGCCGACCAGCGGGAACAGCAGCACGAGGATGGCCCACAGCGGCTTGGGCATGTGACGGATGTCCTCGTCCTTCGTGCTGATGCAGTCGATGAACGCGTAGACGCTCAGAGCCAGCGGGACGAGGAACATCAGCACCCGGAGCATGGGCCTCTCCAGAGAAGGGGTCGTGGGGACATCGGCACAGCCCCCAGGTACAGGGCCAGGGTAACCGCTCGGGGATACTTGACCCCATGGCTTACGACGATCTTCGTTCCCTGCTCAGGGCGCTGGAGCGCGAGGGCGACCTCAAGCGGATCAAGGCAGAGGTCGACCCGCATCTGGAGGTCGGTGAGATCGTCGACCGGGTGCAGAAGGCCGGCGGTCCCGCCCTCCTCTTCGAGAACGTGCGCGGCTCCAGCATGCCGCTCGCGATGAACGTGTACGGCACCGACCGGCGGCTGCTCAAGGCGCTCGGCCTGAAGTCGTACAGCGAGATCAGCGACAAGATCGGCGGGCTGCTCAAGCCGGAGCTGCCACAGGGCTTCGTCGGCGTGCGCGAGGCGTTCGGCAAGCTGGGCGCGATGACGCACGTCCCGCCGAAGAAGGTGAAGTCCGGCGACGCGCCGGTGCACGAGGTCGTCCTCACCGGCGAGGACGTGGACCTGGACCAGCTCCCCGCGCTGTTCACCTGGCCCAAGGACGGCGGCTCCTTCTTCAACTTGGGGCTCACCCACACCAAGGACCCGGAGACGGGCATCCGCAACCTCGGCCTGTACCGCCTCCAGCGGCACGACAAGCGCACCATCGGCATGCACTGGCAGATCCACAAGGACAGCCGCAACCACTACCAGGTGGCCGCCCGGCGCGGCGAGCGGCTGCCCGTCGCCATCGCCTTCGGCTGCCCGCCGGCCGTCACCTACGCCTCCACCGCGCCGCTGCCCGGCGACATCGACGAGTACCTGTTCGCGGGCTTCCTCCAGGGCAAGCGGATCGAGATGGTCGACTGCAAGACGGTCCCGCTCCAGGTGCCCGCGCAGGCGGAGGTCGTCATCGAGGGCTGGCTGGAGCCGGGGGAGATGCTCCCCGAGGGGCCCTTCGGCGACCACACCGGCTTCTACACCCCGCAGGAACCGTTCCCCGCACTGAAGATCGACTGCGTGACGATGCGCAAGCGTCCGCTGCTGCAGTCCATCGTCGTCGGCCGCCCGCCGACGGAGGACGGCCCGCTGGGCCGCGCCACGGAGCGCTTCTTCCTCCCCCTGCTGAAGATCATCATTCCGGACATCGTGGACTACCACCTGCCCGAGGCCGGCGGCTTCCACAACTGCGCGATCATCTCGATCGACAAGAAGTACCCCAAGCACGCGCAGAAGGTCATGCACGCCGTGTGGGGCGCCCACATGATGTCGCTGACCAAGCTGATCGTGGTCGTCGACGCCGACTGCGACGTGCACGACCTGCACGAGGTCGCCTGGCGGGCCCTGGGCAACACCGACTACGCCCGTGACCTCAGCCTCGTCGAGGGCCCCGTCGACCACCTCGACCACGCCTCGTACCAGCAGTTCTGGGGCGGCAAGGCGGGCATCGACGCGACGAAGAAGTGGCCCGAGGAGGGGTACACGCGTGACGGGGGCTGGCCGGACATGGTCGAGTCCGACCCCGAGACCGCCGCCAAGGTGGACCGCCGCTGGAAGGAGTACGGACTGTGACCTCGGCCTCCGCCGCACTGCCACGGCAACCGGGGCGCACCAAGGCGTTCCTGCGCCTGGTCATGATCGAGCACTCGGTGTTCGCGCTGCCCTTCGCCTACATCGCCGCCCTGACGGCGATGTACGAGTGGGACCGCAACATCCACTGGGGCCGCCTGCTGCTGGTCACCCTCGCGATGGTGGGCCTGCGCACCTTCGCGATGGCCGCCAACCGGATCATCGACCGCGAGATCGACGCCCGCAATCCGCGCACCGCCCACCGCGAGCTGGTCACCGGCGCGATGTCCGTCAAGCACGCCTGGACGGGCGCGCTCATCGCGCTGGCCGTGTTCCTGGGCGCGGCGGCCCTGCTGAACCCGCTGTGCCTGGCTCTGGCGCCCGTCGCGATCGTCCCCATGGTGGTCTATCCGTACGGGAAGCGGTTCACCGACTTCCCGCAGGCCATCCTGGGGATCGCCCAGGCGATGGGGCCCATCGGCGGCTGGCTGGCCGTCACCGGTTCCTGGTCCTGGGAGGCGGTCGTCCTGGGTCTCGCGGTCGGCATCTGGATCGGCGGCTTCGACCTGATCTACGCCTGCCAGGACGTCGACGCCGACCGCGAGATCGGCGTGCGGTCGGTGCCGGCCCGCTTCGGCATCCCGGCCGCCATATGGGGCGCCCGCGCCTGCCACGTCGTGACGACCGCCCTCTTCGCCTGGTACGCGGTCCTCACCGGCGCCGGGGTGTTCTTCTGGCTGGGCCTGCTGATCGTCGCCGGCGCCTTCGTCTACGAGCACACCATCGTGCGGCCCCACGACCTGACCCGGCTGAACCGGGCGTTCTTCAGCGTCAACGGCTTCATCGGGATCGCCCTGTTCGTGTGCGCGCTGCTGGACCTGTTGGTGCGCGGCCTCACCCCGTAACGCGCCCCGGACGTCCCGCCCGGTCAGGAGCACCGGGCGGGCGGCGGTGTCAGACGGCGGTCCCGGGCCCGCGTCCCGGGCGGCGGTGTCAGACGGCGGTCCCTGGTCCGCGTCCCGGCCGGCGCCGGAACAGGAACGCCGAGGCGACACCCGCCAGCAAGCCTATGAGGTGGCCCTGCCAGCTGATCCCGCTCTGGCCGGGGGCGATGCCCGCGAGGACGGAACCGCCCCAGACCGCCGCGACCAGCACGCCGACCACCACGCCCAGCGGGCGGCGCTCGACGAAGCCGCTGCACACCAGGAAGCCGAAGAGGCCGAAAACGACCCCGGAGGCGCCCGCCGTGTTGGTGCCGGCCGGGGCGATCAGCCACACGCCCAGACCGTCGCACACGATGATCAGCGCGCACACGGCGGCGAACCGGCGCAGGCCGCCGAGGGCCGCGAGGAAACCGAGCACCAGCAGCGGCACGCTGTTGGAGGCGACGTGCCCGAAGCCGAAGTGGACGAAGGCACTGGGCACCACGTCGACCAGCTCACCCGGGATCCGCGGGCGCACGCCGAAGCCGTCCAGCCGGTGCCCCGAGGCGGCGTCGACCACCTCCAGCAGCCACAGCAGGGCGACCCAGGCCACCATCACCACGGCGGCCGTCCTCGCTCGCTCGCCCCTGGACCACTGCCTGACCGTCCCGGACATGGTCACCCCCCGCCCGATCGCCGTACCCGCTCCCGTCCGGAGAACGCACGGGCCCCCTTGGGCGGTTCCCCCGCCGCGCCGCCGGATAGGCTCGGTGTCGTGAACCATCTCAAGCCAGGAGAGACGACGCGAACACCTTGGATCGTGGGGGTGTCCGGGGCCTCCGGCACGCCTTATGCGGCCGCCGTTCTGCGTGCGCTCCTCCTGGCCGGGGAGAGCGTCGACCTCGTCGTCAGCCGGGCCTCGCGGCTCACCCTGCTGGACGAGACCGGCGTCTCCTTCAGGGACGCCCACTGGCGCGACGACCTGCGGCAATGGCTGTCCCGCGGGGCGGACGGCAAGCCGGACACGTTCGCCGTGGACCTCGACGGCGTGCGGTACTGGCCCGCCGGCGACCTCGCGGCGGGGCCGTCCTCGGGGTCGTACCCGAGCAAGGGCATGCTCATCGTGCCCGCCTCCACGGCCTGTGTGGCCGGGGTCGCGCTCGGACTGTCCAAGGACCTGCTCCAGCGGGCGGCGAGTGTGACCCTCAAGGAGGGGCGCCCCCTGGTCGTGACCGTACGGGAGACCCCGCTGGGCGGCCCGACCCTGCGTCAGCTGGTCGCCCTGGACGACGCGGGCGCGACCGTGCTCCCGGCCTCCCCGGCGTTCTACGCGGGCGCGACGCACATCCAGGACCTGGTGGACTTCGTCGCCGGACGCGTCCTGGACGCCGTGGGCGTCGAACACAGGCTCTACCGCCGCTGGGAGGGCGAACTCGGCGGGGGCTCCCGGACGCACTGACCGCACCCCGCCCCGCCCCGCGGCCGGCGCCCTCCCGCCGACCCTCCCCCCACCCCTTCTCAGGAACCTCCACAACTTCTCGACCTCATCGGAAGGCTTCGATCGCATGGACGCGGTGGACAGGCAGCTCATCCAGGCCCTGAGAGAGAACGGCCGGGCCTCCTACGCGGAGCTGGGGCGTCTCGTCGGCCTGTCGGGACCCAGCGTCACCGACCGCATCAACCGGCTGGAGGCGGCCGGTGTCATCACCGGCTACCGCGCCACCGTGAACTCCGCCTCGCTCGGCCTCGGCGTCACCGCCCTGATCGGCATCTCGCTCTCCGACGCCGCCGACCACGAGGACGTGGCGCAGCGGCTGAAGGACCTCCAGGAGATCGAGGACTGCTGGTTCATCGCCGGGGACGACTCCTTCATGATCAAGGTGCGGGCGGCCGACGTGGACGGCCTGGAACGGATCATCCGCCGGCTGTCCGGCACCAACGGCGTCTCCCGCACCCGGACCACCATCGTGCTCTCCACGAAGTGGGAGAACCGCGTCGGCGAGCTGCCCGAGGAAGAGGCGTAGCCGGGGGCGCGCAGCGCCCTGCGGGGGTCCCCCGCCGCCCGGAGGGCGGGGGCGTACGGTTGGTCGGAGTCTGTCTCAGGAGAGAGGTGTCGGCATGGACGTCGGGCTCAAGCGTGAGCTGGAGGAGAAGGTGAGGGCGGGAGTCCGCCTCACCCGCGAGGACGGCATCGCGCTGTACGAGTCGGACGACCTGGCCTGGCTGGGCGGCCTGGCGCATGAGGTGCGGACGAAGCTGAACGGCGACGTCGTGCACTTCAACGTCAACCGGCACCTCAACATGACGAACGTGTGCACCGCCTCCTGCGCCTACTGCTCCTTCCAGCGCAAGCCGGGCGAGAAGGACGCCTACACGATGCGCATCGAGGAAGCGGTCAAGCTCGCCAAGGAGATGGAGGCCGACAACCTCACCGAGCTGCACATCGTCAACGGCCTCCACCCCAACCTCCCCTGGCGGTACTACCCCCGCTCCCTGCGGGAGCTGAAGGCGGCGCTGCCGCACGTGTCGCTGAAGGCGTTCACCGCCACCGAGATCCACCACTTCGAGACCATCTCGGGCCTGTCCGCCTCGGAGATCCTCGACGAGCTGATCGACGCCGGGCTGGAGTCCCTGACCGGCGGCGGCGCGGAGATCTTCGACTGGGAGGTCCGGCAGCACATCGTGGACCACCGCACCCACTGGGAGGACTGGTCCCGCATCCACCGGCTGGCGCACGAGAAGGGTCTGAAGACCCCGTGCACCATGCTCTACGGCCACATCGAGGAGCCGCGCCACCGCGTCGACCACGTGCTGCGGCTGCGTGAACTCCAGGACGAGACCGGCGGCTTCCAGGTCTTCATCCCGCTGCGCTACCAGCACGACTTCGTCGACATGAAGGACGGCAAGGTCCGCAACCGGCTCCAGGCCCGCACCTCCATGGCCACCGGTGCGGAGGCGCTGAAGACGTTCGCCGTCTCCCGGCTGCTGTTCGACAACGTGCCGCACGTGAAGGTCTTCTGGGTGATGCACGGCGTCAACACCGCCCAGCTCGCCCTGCAGCACGGGGCGGACGACATGGACGGCTCGGTCGTCGAGTACAAGATCACGCACGACGCGGACAACTTCGGCACGCCGGACAAGCTGACGCGGGAGGACCTGCTGGAGCTGATCCGGGACGCGGGGTTCCGCCCGGTGGAGCGGAACACCCGCTACGAGATCATCCGCGAGTACGACGGCCCCGACCCGGCCCGCCGCGAATCCCCGCAGCCGATGCGGGTCTGAGCCGACGGCCCCGTCCGGGGGCTCCCGCCCCCGGTGGCCCCGGCCAGGGGGCTCCCGCCCCCTGGACCCCCGGCCCTCGCCCACCCACCACCCGACTCGCCCCCTCACAAGCCAAGGACCACCCCACCCCACCCGGGGGCGCGGGGAACTGCGCGCCCAGCCCCGCACGCACCCGGACCCGGCACGACCGGGCGGCCCGCACGGCGGGGTGCCGCCTCAGGGGCGCGGGGAACTGCGCGACGACCTCAGCCCCCCACGCACCCGCACCCGGCCCGGATGGCCGACCCCTGCGGCGAGGCCGCATTTCAGGGGCGCGGGGAACTGTGCGACCGGTGTGCGCGGACCCGCGTCCGGCGCCCCACCGCGGGTACCCGCACCCCATGGCGACAGAAGACGCCTACACGGCAGAACCCTTCGTGCCGGCTCGCGGCGGTCTGACCGCCCTGCGCCGGGCCGCCGCCGACTGCCGGGGCTGCCCGCTGCACCGGGACGCCACCCGGACCGTCTTCGGGGCGGGGACCGCCGACGCCCGGGTGATGCTCGTCGGCGAGCAGCCCGGTGACCAGGAGGACCGGCAGGGCGAGCCGTTCGTCGGGCCCGCCGGGAAGCTGCTCGACCGGGCGCTCGCGGAAGCGGGCATCGACCCCGGTGAGACGTACGTCACCAACGCGGTCAAGCACTTCAAGTTCACCCGCTCCGAGCCCCGCAAGCGCCGCATCCACAAGGCACCCACCCTGCGCGAGGCGGCTGCCTGCGGGCCGTGGCTGGCCGCCGAACTGGCGGTGGTGGAGCCGGAGCTGATCGTGGTGCTGGGCGCGACCGCGGGTAAGGCGCTGCTCGGTTCGTCGTTCCGGGTCACACAGGTGCGGGGCACGGTCCTGCACGAACGGATCCACGGGCGCCCGGAGCGGCTGGTGCCCACCGTCCACCCCTCGGCGGTGCTCCGCGCCGACGACCGTGAGGCGGCGTTCCGGGGACTCGTGGCCGACCTGACCGTCGCCGCAGACACTTTGAGGTAAGGGCTACCATCGCCTCATGCCACTTACCTTCACCCTCGACCCCCCGGTGACCCCCGCCCTGCGCGACGGCATCCTCGACCTGTGGGCCGACGTGACGAACGCGGGCGGAGCCGTCGGCTTCGTACCCCCCGCGGACCGGGAGCGGATCCGGCCCGAACTGGTCCGCCAGTTCGTGGCCATGGCGGAGGAACGCTCCCGGCTGCTCGTCGGGCACGACGAGGGCGGCCGGGTGGCCGCGACGGCCTTCCTGACCCTCAACAGCCACCGCCTGATGACCCACTGGCTGTGGCTGTACACCGTGATGGTCCACCCCCGCCACCAGGGCAAGGGCTACGGCCGGGACCTCATGGCCGCCGCCGAGCGCGCCGCCCGCGGCATCGACGGCATCGAGGCCGTCCGCCTCACCTGCCGCGGCGGCCTGGGCCTGGAGCGCTTCTACGCCTCCTGCGGATACAAGGAGGTCGGCCGCGTCCCCGGCGCGATCCGGGTCGGCCCGGACGACGACCGGGACGACGTCATCATGCTGCTGCCCCTCGTCTGAGCGCCGGCCCGCGCCCACCCCCGTGCAAGATCCCCCGCGGCCCGTGCTTCACTGGAGGACGTTCCATAAAGGGACGTTCCGGCCGTCCGACACGGAAGAGTGGATCTGATGCTCCGCTACACACTGATGCGCCTCGGGATCTTCGCGGGCTGCCTCGTGGTCGTCTGGGGCCTCGTCTACTCGGGCCTCGCCCCGCGCGGCCTGGGCGACTCCAACGGCCTGTGGATCATCCTGCTCGCCATGGTGCTCTCCGCCCCGATCAGCTTCGTCGCCCTGCGCAAGCAGCGCGACGTCGCCTCCGAGGGCATCGTGCGCAAGGTCGACCGGGTCAAGGCCAACCTGGAGGCCAACCGCAACCAGGAGGACGTGGCCGACGACGCCGCCCGCAGCGAGGGCCGCGCACAGACCTCCTGACCTTCCCCGCACCGACTCCCGCCCCCGCCGGACGCGTTGCGTCCGTCACAGGCGGGCCCCGGTCGCGCCGCGCCCCGGTCTCCGAAACGCCTGGACACCGGGGCGCTTTGCGTTGTGTGGTCAGCATTCGTCCCCCGCCTCTCAAAGTGAGGCTTTGGGGCTCTCAAAGTTCAGGTGTTACGGTCTCCGGGTGAAGTCAGCAGCCGTGTTCCCCACGCCCCGGAGAGTTCCGCTCGTGGCGCGCCTGCACGTGGACCTCTGCCGGGTGACCACCGCGAACTGTCGACCCTGACGTTCGGCCTCACCGGTTCCACGTCCTCTTCCCCCACCGCGTCCCCCCATCGGAGCATGTCCGTGTCCACGAACACGAAGTCCTTCCGGCTGCCCTTCAAGGCGCCGTTCTGGGCCCAGATACTCGCCGGCCTCGTCCTCGGCGTCCTGCTGGGCTGGCTCGCCCGCAGCCAGGACGTCTCCTGGCTGGTCACCACCCTGGAGAAGGTCGGCGGCACCTTCATCGGCCTGCTGAAGCTGGCCGTCGCCCCCCTGGTCTTCTTCGCGATCCTGGTCTCCATCACCAACCTGCGGAAGGTCAACAACGCGGCCCGCCTGGCCTCCCGCACCCTCCTCTGGTTCATGATCACGTCGCTGATCGCGGTCGCCATCGGCCTCGTCATCGGCCTGGTCACCAACCCGGGCGCGGGCACCGGCCTGACCCCCGCCGACGGGGCGAAGCCCGAGAAGACCGGCTCCTGGATCGACTTCCTCACCGGCATCGTGCCCCCCGACGTCATCACGCCGTTCACCGAACTGAACGTGCTGCAGATCGTCTTCATGGCCGCCGTCGCCGGTATCGCCGCCCTCCAGCTCGGCGAGAAGGCGGAGCCCATCCTCACCCTCAGCGAGTCGGTCCTCACGCTGCTCCAGAAGGCCCTGTGGTGGGTCATCCGCCTCGCCCCGATCGGCACCGCCGGCCTCATCGGCAACGCCATCGCCACCTACGGCTGGGACCTGATCGGCCAGTACGCGACCTTCACCGCCGACATCTACATCGGCTGCCTCATCGTGATGTTCGGCGTCTACCCCGCCCTGCTCGCCGGTGTCGCGAAGATCAACCCGCTGCAGTTCTTCAAGGGCGCCTGGCCTGCCATCCAGCTGGCCTTCGTCTCCCGCTCCTCCGTGGGCACCATGCCGCTGACCCAGAAGGTCACCGAGCGTCTGGGCGTACCCCGCGAGTACGCCTCCTTCGCCGTGCCGTTCGGCGCGACCACGAAGATGGACGGCTGCGCCGCGATCTACCCGGCCATCGCCGCGATCTTCGTCGCGCAGATCTTCGACGTCCCGCTCGGCATAGGCGACTACCTGCTGATCGCGTTCGTCTCGGTGGTCGGCTCCGCCGCCACGGCGGGCCTGACCGGCGCGACCGTCATGCTGACGCTGACGCTGTCCACCCTCGGCCTGCCGATGGAGGGCGTCGGCCTGCTCCTCGCGATCGACCCGATCCTGGACATGATCCGCACGGCCACGAACGTGGCCGGCCAAGCGTTGGTACCGGTCCTCGTCTCCGCCCGCGAGGGCCTGCTCGACCGCGACGCCTACGACTCGGTCCACTCGTCCCCGGTGGACGAGGACACCCCGGCCGACGCGTCCCGGCAGGTGCCGGTCCCGGCCTGACCGCCGGCGCGCCGCGCCCGTTCCCGTCCCGTGCCCGTGGGCTCCCCGACGAGGGGGGTCCACGGGCACCGGCGTGTCCGGGACGCCCCGGTGCCGGACGGGGCTGGGGCGGGGGACCCGTACGCTGATCCGCATGGGTGCCGTGAAGACCAAGCGGATGCCGCGTGCGGTCCGTGAACAGCAGATGCTGGACGCCGCCGTGCGGACCTTCGGCCAGCGGGGGTACATGGCCGCGTCGATGGACGAGATCGCAGAACTGGCGGGCGTGTCCAAGCCGTTGGTCTATCTGTACCTGAACTCCAAGGAGGACCTGTTCACCGCCTGCATCCGGCGCGAGGCGAAGGCGCTCACCGAGGCGGTGCGGGCCGGGGCACGTCCGGGGCTGCCCGCGGACCGGCAGTTGTGGTCGGGGCTGACGGCCTTCTTCGCGCACACCGCGCGGCACCCGGACGGCTGGGCGGTGCTGCATCTGCAGGCCCGTACGCACGGTGAGGTGTTCGCGGCCGAGGTGGCGGCGATGCGGGCGGAGATCGTGGCGTTCGTGACGCAGTTGATCCTGGCCGCCGCGCGGGAGGCGCACCGGGATCCGGATCTGCCCGAGCGGGAGGTGTCGGGGCTGGCGGAGGCCCTGGTCGGTGCCGCCGAGTCACTGGCCGACTGGGCGAACGCCACTCCGGGGGCGACGGCCCGGCAGGCGGCGGCGACGCTGATGAACTTCGCGTGGGCCGGGCTGGGCAATCTGATGACGGGTGCCGTGTGGTCGCCGCCCGAGGAGGAGGGCGGCGACGCGGGGGACGGGGACGAGGGCGGTCAGGCGGGGGACGGGGACGAGGGCGGTCAGGCGGGGCGGACGTCGCCGGTGAGGTGAAGCCGGCCGTCGGGGCCGCGCAGGGCGAAGCGCCCGCCGTCGGCCGCGTGGGTCACCGTGCCGGGCAGCGGGACCGGTGCGCGGAAGTCCGCCCGTACGGCGGCCGCTTCGGGGAGCGGGTGGGCGGCGAGGCAGCGGGCGGCGGTCCACATGCCGTGGGCGATGGCGCGGGGGAAGCCGAACGGCCGGGCGGTGAGCGGGTGCAGGTGGATGGGGTTGCGGTCGCCGGAGGCGGCGCCGTAGCGGCGGCCGAGGTCGGCGGGCAGGTGCCAGGTGTCGACGGCGGGCAGTTCCGCGTGGTCGTCGTCCGCCGGGCGGGGGTGCTGCGTTCGGCGAGTGCGGTCGGGGGTGGCGTGCCGGGCGAGGTAGGTGCTGCGTGACTCCCAGGTGAGGGCCCCGTCGGTGCGGAGTTCGGTGACGACGGCGGCCTCGGTGCCGCGGCGGTGCGGCAGCAGTTCCTCGACGTACACGGTGAGTTCGTGTGCGGCGGTGGCGGGCACCGGGTGGTGCCGGGTGATGCGGACCGAGGTGTGGACGAGCCCGAGCAGCGGCAGGGGGAAGGCGCGCCCGCTCATCAGTCGCATGGCGGTGGGGAAGCCGAGGACGTGCGGGTACGTCACGGGCAGGTGGCCGGCGCCGACGGGGAAGCCGCAGACCCGCTCGTAGGCGGCCAGCCGGGCGAGGTCCACCCGCAGGCCGGGCAGGACGAGCCGGGTGGGCGGGAAGGCGGCGTCCGGGCGGGGGCGTTTGAAGGGTGACAGCAGGGCGCCGCGCAGCAGCAGCGGTGTCAGGGCGGGGGAGCCGGCGAGGACGCGGGCGGGGGTGCCGGAGGCGGGGGTCATGGTTCTCACGCTCCGAGCAGGCTCTGGCCGCAGACGCGGACGATCTGGCCGTTGACGGCGCCGGAGCCGGGGTGGGCGAGCCAGGCGGTGGTCTCGGCGACGTCGGCCGGGAGGCCGCCCTGGGCGAGGGAGTTCATGCGGCGTCCGGCCTCGCGGATGAAGAGGGGGACGGCGGCCGTCATTCTGGTCTCGATGAAGCCGGGTGCGACGGCGTTGACCGTGACGCCGTGGGCGGCGAGCGCGCGGGGGGCGAGGGAGCGGACCAGGCCGATGATGCCGGCCTTGGCGGCGCCGTAGTTGGTCTGGCCCGCGTTGCCGGCGATGCCGGCGATGGAGGAGGTCGCCACGATGCGTCCGCCGGGCCGCAGGGCTCCGGCGTCGAGCAGGGTGTCGGTGGTGCGCAGCACGCTCGCCAGGTTGACGTCGAGGACGGGGGCCCAGCGGTCGGCCGGCATGTTGGCGAGGCGGCGGTCCCGGGTGATGCCCGCGTTGTGGACGAGGATGTCGAGGCCGTCGGGGAGGGCCTCCAGGATGCGGCGGCCGGCGTGGGCGGCGGTGATGTCGAGGGTGAGCGCGGTGCCGCCGAGGCGTTCGGCGACGCGGGCGGCGTCCTGTTCGGCCTGCGGGACGTCGAGCACGACGACACGGGCGCCGTCGCGGGCCAGGGTTTCGGCGACGGCCTCGCCGATGCCGCGGGCGGCGCCGGTGACCAGGGCGGTGCGTCCGGTCAGCGGCCGGTCGTCGGCGCCGGGGCCGGCGGCGGTGTCGTCGGCGTCGGCGTCGCCGGGGGCGGTGTCCGGGGCGGTGCCGATGTCGATGACCTGGCCGCTGACGTAGGCGGACTTGGGGGAGAGCAGGAAGCGCAGGGTGGATTCCGCGGCGGCGGCGGCTCCGGCGAGACGGACGAGGTTGACGGTCCTGCCCCGGCCGGTCTCCTTGCCGAGGGAGCGGGTGAGGCCCTCCAACGCCTGCTGGGCGGCTGCCTGGTGGTGGTCGTCGGGGTCCGGGGGCGTGCCGAGGACGAGGATGCGTCCGCTCGTGGCGACGGAGCGGACGACGGGGTGCAGGGCGGCGTGCACGTCGGCGAGGCCGTCGACGTCCCGTACTCCGGTGGCGTCCAGGACGACCGCGGCGGGGCGTCCGTCGTCGTCGGCGCCGAGTCCGGTGCGGGCGAGGACGGGGGCGAGGTCGAGGGTGGAGGTGCCCGCGGTGAGGTGGAGCAGGCCGCCGTCGAGGCCGGGCCCGCCCGGGGTGTGGCGCGTGAGGGCCGCGGGCCGGGGCAGGCCGAGGCGGCGGGTGAGGAAGCGGCCGGGGGCGGTGCCGGTGAAGCTCAGGTAGCGGTCGGCCATGTGCGACTCCCAGCGGGTTCGTGGGGGCTCGCCAGGGGGCCGCCCCGTGCTTACTCTGGAGTAAGGTTACCGGAGGTTATCCTAGGTCACGGGTGAGGAGCAGGTCGAGATGAGTCCCCAGAAGCCGGACCGGGCGACCGCGGTGCGGCGCGTCGCGGTCGTGGCCGGCAGCCGCGTGCCGTTCGCCCGCTCCGACGGCCCCTACGCCACCGCCTCCAACCAGGAGATGCTCACCGCCGCCCTCGACGACCTGGTCGGGCGGTACGGCCTGGAGGGACCGGGGGCGGTGGACGAACTGGTCGCCGGCGCCGTCCTCAAGCACAGCCGCGACTTCAACCTCGCCCGCGAGAGCGTCCTCGGATCCCGGCTGGACGCCCGCACCCCGGCCTACGACATCCAGCAGGCGTGCGGCACCGGGCTGCAGGCCGTGATCGCCGCCGCCAACAAGATCGCCCTGGGGCAGACCGACGCCGCGATCGCGGGCGGCGCCGACACGGCGAGCGACGCGCCCCTCGGCGTCAACGACGAGCTGCGCCGGGTGCTGCTGGCCGCCCGCCGGGCCCGCTCGGCCGGTGCCCGCCTGAAGGCCCTCGCCCGGGTGCGCCCGCGCCACCTGGTCCCCGACATCCCGCGCAACGCCGAACCGCGCACCGGCCTGTCGATGGGTGAGCACGCCGCAGTGACCGCGCGGGCGTGGGGCATCACCCGGGAGGCCCAGGACGAACTGGCGGCGGCCAGTCACCAGCGGCTGGCGGCGGCTTACGAACGCGGCTTCTTCCAGGACCTGGTGGTGCCCTTCCGCGGGCTGGACCGCGACCAGAACCTGCGCCCCGGCTCGACCGTGGAGAGCCTCGCGCGGCTGGGGCCCGTCTTCGGTCTCGACTGCCCCGCCCCGACCATGACGGCGGGCAACTCCACCCCGCTCACCGACGGTGCCGCCCTCGTGCTGCTGGCGAGCGAGGAGTGGGCCGAGGCGCGCGGCCTGACCCCGTTGGCCTACCTGACCACGTACCGGACCGAGGCCGTGGACTTCCCCGCGGGTGACGTGGCGGGCGGCGAGGACGGCCTGCTGATGGCCCCCGCGCACGCCGTCCCGCGGATGCTGGAGCGCGCCGGGCTGGGCCTGGACGACTTCGACCTGATCGAGGTCCACGAGGCGTTCGCCTCCCAGGTGCTGGCGACCCTGGCCGCCTGGGAGAAGCGGGGCCTGGGCCCGGTCGACCGCGCCCGGCTCAACGTGGCCGGATCGTCCCTCGCCACCGGCCACCCCTTCGCCGCCACGGGCGCCCGCATCGTGGCCACCCTGGCCAAGCTGCTCGCCGAGCGGGACGCGCCGGGCCGGGGTCTGATCTCCGTCTGCGCGGCCGGCGGCCAGGGGGTGACGGCGGTCCTGGAACGCCCCTGACCGGGCCCGTGGCCCGTGTGGCCGGGCGGATGTGAGGCACCCTCAGGTAACCCCCGAGACTGCACACCCCCGGCCCCGGACCGTCCCGGAACCCGCACGAACCCGTCACGTCCGAGCCGTACGATCCCGATCCGACCGGTGGCCGCGCCCCTTTCCGCGCGCCGCCGTTGAGCGCCCCGGCGTACGAGGCCCGTACGTCATGGCAGCACGCAGTTTCCCCACTGCACGCCCCTGGAGCCGCCCCGTGTCCCCTGCGTCCTTCTCCTCCGCCCCCGGTGACGCGCACGGCGCCCCCGCCCCGGCCGAGACCGAGACCCGTCGCCTCGACGGCGTCGTCCGCGAGGCGTCGGTGCCGCCGCTCGCCCAGCCCGTGCGCCACGGCTCGCTCGCCGACCTGCCCTACGACAACGCGTACGCGACACCGGACGAGGTGGTCCTCAGCCGCCGCTCGGCGGACGGCGACTGGTCGGACGTGACGGCCGCCGGCTTCGCCGACCAGGTGCAGGCGGTCGCCCGGGGCCTGATCGCCGAGGGGCTGATGCCGGGGGACCGGGTCGCCGTCATGGCCCGGACGATCTACGAGTGGACGGTCCTGGACTTCGCGGCCTGGGCGGCCGGCCTGGTCACCGTGCCCGTCTATCCCACCTCCTCGCCGTACCAGGCCCGCTGGATCCTGCACGACTCCGGCGCGGTCGCCCTGATCACCGAGAGCGTCGAGCAGGCCGCCGCCCTCGGCCCGGAGTTCGCCCACCTGCCCGGCCTGCGGCATGTGTGGATCGTGGAGAAGGGCCACGTGGAGCGGCTGGCGGAGTCCGGCGCACACCTACCGGACCAGGAGGTGGAGGTGCGCCGGGGCGTGCTGGGCCCGGACACGCTCGCCACGCTCGTCTACACCTCGGGCACCACGGGCCGCCCCAAGGGCTGCGCCCTCACCCACGGCAACTTCTTCGCCGAGGTCGACAACGCGATCGAACTCCTCTACCCGGTCTTCCGGGCCCGGACCAGCGAGGAGGCGTCCGTCCTCCTCTTCCTGCCGATGTCGCACATCTTCGGGCGCATGGTGGCCGTCGCGTGCGTGCGCGCCCGGGTGCGTCTCGGGCACGCGCCGAGCCTGAAGCCGGAGGACCTGCTCCCGGACCTGGCCGCCTTCCGGCCCACCTGCCTGCTGACCATCCCCTACATGCTGGAGAAGGTCTTCAACTCCGCCCGGGCCCGCGCGGAGGCGGGCGGGCGGGTGTCCACCTTCGACCGCGCGGTGTCCGTGGCCCGCCGCTACGGCGAGGCGACCGACGCCCGGCAGACCGGCCGGGGGCCCGGCCCGTCCCGCGCGCTGAAGGCCGCCCGCGCCTTCTACGACCCGCTGGTCTACCGCAAGCTGCGCAACGCCATGGGCGGCCGGGTCCGCTACGCCATCAGCGGGGGCTCCCCGCTCGGCCGCCGCCTCGGCGCCTTCTACGCCGGTGCGGGCATCGACGTCTTCGAGGGCTACGGCCTGACGGAGACCACCGCCGCCACCACCATCACGCCCCCCGACCGGCCCCGCCTGGGCACCGTGGGCCGGCCGCTGCCGGGCACCCGGGTGCGGATCGCGGCGGACGGCGAGGTCCTCGTCGCGGGGGAGCACGTGCTGCGCGGCTACTGGGACCCCCGGGCCGGGGGAGTCGTCCCGGCCGCGCCCGACGGCTGGCTCGCCACCGGGGACATCGGGCAGCTCGACGACGAGGGCTACCTGACCATCACCGGCCGCAAGAAGGAGCTGCTGATCACTGCGGGCGGCAAGAGCGTGGCCCCGGCCCCGCTGGAGGACTGGCTGCGCTCCCACCCGCTGATCTCCCAGGTCATGGTGCTCGGCGACGCCCGCCCCTACGTCACGGCCCTGTTCACCCTCGACCCGGACGGCATCACCCACTGGCGGCGCATGAACGGCAAGCACCCGGTCCCGCCGGAACTGCTGGCCGACGACGCGGAACTGCTCGCGATCCTCCAGCGCGCCGTCGACGAGGCCAACAAGATGCTCTCCCGCCCCGAATCCATCCGCCGTTTCGCCGTTCTTCCCGTGGACTTCACGGAGGCGGCCGGTCATCTCACGCCGTCGATGAAGCTGCGGCGCGAGGCGATCATGCGGGACTTCGCGGACGAGGTGGAGGCGCTGTACGCGTGACGGCCGGCCGGGCGGGAGGGGCACTCCGCCGCACGGCGGGCCGGCGGCGGGAATTCCTCCGGACGGAGGGCGCGGGAGCAGAAGAATGTGCCGGGAATTCACCCCGCGGAAGAGGCCGTACGGGTGATGGACGCGGTCCGCGGACCGGACCCGGGCGGTGGCGGCGGGAGAGGGCCCGCGGGGAAAGCGGAAAGGCAGGAGCCCCGTCGCCGGACGGCGCGGGGCTCCTTGGGTACTGCTAGTCGTTCCCGGATCGGAGGATCGGGTCAGGCCGGGGTGACGTTCTCCGCCTGCGGGCCCTTCGGGCCCTGCGTGACGTCGAAGGTGACCTGCTGGTTCTCCTCAAGGGACCGGAAGCCGGTCGCGTTGATCGCGGAGTAGTGGACGAAGACGTCGGGGCCGCCGCCTTCCTGGGCGATGAAACCAAAGCCCTTTTCGGCGTTGAACCACTTCACGGTTCCGGTAGCCATAAGCCCTCCTTGGGCTCAAAGGGTTGCCCTGCTCCAGAACCAGCAAGTGTGAAGACCAATTCCGCACAACTGCATACGTCTGAGAACGACGAGAGCCCGCGGTCACATGCTCCGCAGGCTCTGTACTGCAAGGGAAACCAAACTGCAACTTGCGATGAGCCTAGCACGGGGGCGCCCCAGTGCAATAGAGGTCAAGATCACGTCACCCGAATGTTTGAATGCCCCCTCTGTCACTCCCGTCACGCCCCCCGGGAACCCGTCCGCGGAGCCTTTCCCTCCGGGTCGTCCGCGACGGGCGGAACGGCCGGTCCGCGCGTCACGGGCGGGGCGGCCGGTCCGCGCGTCACGGGCGGGGGCTAGCCTCACGATGTGGACAATCCTCGCACCCGGCCGCGCGTCGGCCACATCCAGTTCCTGAACTGCCTGCCCCTGTACTGGGGGCTCGCGAGAACGGGCACACTCCTCGACTTCGAGCTGACGAAGGACACCCCGGAGAAGCTCAGCGAGAAGCTGGTGCAGGGTGAACTCGACATCGGGCCGATCACCCTGGTCGAGTTCCTCAAGCATGCCGACCAGCTGGTCGCCTTCCCCGACATCGCCGTCGGCTGCGACGGCCCGGTGATGTCCTGCGTGATCGTCTCGCAGGTCCCCCTGGACCGGCTGGACGGGGCCCGGGTCGCCCTGGGGTCGACCTCGCGGACCTCCGTGCGCCTGGCACAGCTCCTGCTCGCCGAGCGCTACGGCGTCCGGCCCGACTACTACACGTGCCCGCCCGACCTGAGCCTGATGATGCAGGAGGCGGAGGCGGCCGTCCTGATCGGCGACGCGGCCCTGCGCGCCAACATGCTCGACGCGCCCCGCTACGGGCTCGACGTGCACGACCTGGGACGGCTGTGGAAGGAGTGGACGGGACTGCCGTTCGTCTTCGCGGTCTGGGCGGCGCGCCGCGACTACCTGGAGCGCGAGCCGGTCATCACCCGGAAGGTGCACGAGGCGTTCCTCTCCTCCCGCAACCTCTCCCTGGAGGAGGTCGGCAAGGTCGCCGAGCAGGCCGCCCGCTGGGAGGACTTCGACGAGGAGACCCTGGCGCAGTACTTCACCACGCTCGACTTCAGCTTCGGCACCCCGCAGCTGGCGGCGGTCGCGGAGTTCGCCCGCCGGGTGGGCCCGACGACCGGCTTCCCGGCGGACGTGAAGGTCGACCTGCTGCACCCGTGAGCGGCGGCCGGCCGCCCACTACCCTGCTGAGGGTTCCGGCGCACCAGGCGTGACGGGGGAGGGGGTGGACGCCATGCGGCCGCTCGACGTCGACGAACCCACGGTGGTGGGGCCCTACCGGCTGCTCGGCCGGCTCGGCTCCGGCGGCATGGGCCGGGTCTACCTGGGCCGCAGCGCCGGCGGGCGCACGGTCGCGGTGAAGATCGTGCACCCGCACTTCGCGCTCGACGAGGAGTTCCGGGCCCGGTTCCGGCGCGAGGTGGAGGCCGCGCGCCGGGTCGGCGGCGCCTGGACGGCCCCCGTCCTGGACGCGGACCCCGACGCCCGGGTGCCGTGGGTCGCCACGGCCTACGCGGCCGGACCCTCCCTCGCCGGGGCCGTCACGGAGCACGGCGCCCTGCCCGACGCCACGGCCCGGGCGCTCGGCGCCGGGCTGGCCGAGGCGCTGGCGGCGGTGCACGAACTGGGCCTGGTGCACCGGGACGTGAAGCCGTCCAACGTGCTCCTCACCCTCGACGGCCCGCTGCTGATCGACTTCGGCATCGCCCGGGCCACGGAGGGGACGGCCTCCCTCACCTCGACCGGCGTCTCGATCGGCTCGCCCGGCTACATGGCGCCCGAGCAGATCCTCGGCAAGGGCGTCACCGGCGCGGCCGACGTGTTCTCCCTGGGCGCGGTCCTCGCCTACGCGGCGACCGGAGCCTCCCCCTTCCCCGGCGACTCCTCCGCCGCGCTGCTCTACAAGGTGGTCCACGAACCGCCCGAACTCGGCGGCCTGGACGGTGAGGTGCGGGCCCTGACGGAGGCGTGCCTGGCCAAGGACCCGGCGGCCCGCCCGTCCCCGGCCGAGGTCGCCCGGCGGCTCGCTCCGGACGGCGCGGCCCGGCTGGTGGCGGGCGGGTGGCTGCCCGGCCCGCTGGTGGAGCAGGTCAGCCGGGGCGCCGTACGGCTGCTCAACCTGGAGGCGGGGCACTCCGCGGAGGGCAGCGGGCCGGCGTCCGGACCCGTCGGCTTCAGCACGCCCTCGGTCGGCGGGACCGACGGCGAGGTACCCGGCGGCCCGCTCGCCGTGGCCGGCGGGACCCCGTCCGGGACCTTCGGGCCGCCGCCCGTCATGCCGGTGGGCGAGGGGCCGGGCCCGGGAGCCGTCCCCGAACCGCGTGACGCGCCGCCGGTGTCGTCGCCCGCGCTGCCCGCTCGGCCGCCGCAGCCCTCCCACGCCGGGTCCCCGCATCCGCCGACCGAGCCCGCCGGCGGTTCCACCGGACACCCCGGACGGCTCTCCGTCTCCGTCTCGGCCACCTCCGCACCGGAACGCGGCGGCCGGGGCCGGCGGGTGAGCTGCACGGTGGCCCTCGCGGTCGCCGGCGCCCTCGCCGCGGTGACCGTCGGCTCGGTCTTCGTCCTCGACCTGCTGCCGGGCGGCTCCCGTGGCGGAGCACAGGGTTCCGACGGCGACGGCCGCTCCGCGGCGCCCACCCGGACGGTCCCCGCCGCCTACGTCGGCACCTGGGAGGGGCAGGCCGCCTCCCGGGACAGCATCACCATCCCGCTGGGCACCTTCCGGGTGACGCTCAAGGACGCGAAGGTGGGCGAGCGGGTGGGCACCGTCCGGCACACCGACATCCTCGGCGGGGTCTGCGAGGACGTCCTCACCCTCGAACGGGTCTCCGGCAAGCGGCTCGTCGCCGGCGCGGCCGGTGCCGAGTCCAACCGCTCGGTGTGCGACCAGGCCCGGCACACCGTCGTCCTGACCCCGACCGGCGACGACCTCCGCTACGAGTCCGACAGCAAGGCGTCGGGCCGTCCCGAGGCCCGTCTGTCCAAGCTGCGGTAGGCGCCGGGGTACGAACGGCAGGGCGGTCCCGGGGTGCGAACGGCAGGGTGGTCGCCGAACATCCCGCGGATCTGCACAGCGTCCCCGGGGCGGGCCGTGCGGCCCCCGGCCGGCGGCCGGCCCGCTCCCGGAGTGCGGGGCACCGCGGCGGGCGCAACCCGGCCGAGCGACGGGTGCGGTGAAGAATCCCCCGCCGGTGGTGACGCGTCCTTCACAGGCGTGAACGCCGGTGAAGGGGTGCCGGGCCCCGGCTCTCCGGGCGCTGGCCGCCCCTTCCCCCGCGTGCTTTGCTTCCGCAGTCGCGAAGTGCCGCAACGAAGGGAAACGCGCGCCATGAACCTCGCTCCCCAGGTGGAGACCGCCGAACTCGCCGACGCCGATCTGGACGCCCTCGCCGGAGGACAGGCCGGCTCCGCGGGCTTCGCCCTCGGTCTGCACGCCGCGCCGGGCTCCCTCGGACTGCACGTCGAGGCCGGTGACGTCGCCGTCTCCGCGGGCGTCGGCGCGTCCGTCTCCGCGTCCGGTTTCTCGGCCGACGGCCACCTCCACACCACGATGTACTGACGGCCACGCGCCCGCGCCGAGGGCCCCGCACCCCGACGACCGGGGGCGGGGCCCTCGGCCTGCCCGTCGACGCGGCCCGGGCGGATCCCTAGGATCTCCGTGGCCCAGCACCCCCGGCGCCGCCGCCCGTCCATCCGCCCGTCAGGACGTCTCATGCCGTGGAACACCGACGCCGTGCTGATCGTCGCCGCCGCGCTGTGGGGCGCCCTGGCCGGCACGCTGCTGCCGCGCGCCGCCTACCGGCTGTCCGTCCCGGCGGAGGAGGACTGGCGGGCGGTGTGCCCGCGCGGCCATGTGCTCGCGGGCTGGCTGGGACCGGCCCGGTGCCCGGGATGCGCCGGCCGGCCGTACGGGCCCGGCGCCGCGGCCGTCCTGCTGACCGCCGCCGTCTGCGCCGTCCTGGCCGCCGCCACCGGCACCCGGCCCGAGCTGGCCGTCTGGCTGCTGCTCGCGCCGGTGGCCGTGCTGCTCGGGGTGGTGGACTTCCGGGTGCAGCGGCTGCCCGACCCGCTCACCCTGCCGTTCGCCGGTGCCGCGCTCGCCCTGCTCGGCGCGGCCGCCCTGCTGCCGGAGCACGCGGGCCGCTGGACCACCGCCGTGCTGGGCTCGCTCGCCCTCGGCGCCGGCTACCTCCTGCTGTTCCTCCTCAACCCCGGCGGGATGGGATTCGGCGACGTCAAACTCGCCCTCGGCGCGGGCGCCGTCCTCGGCTGGTACGGCTGGCCCACCGTGCTGCTCGGCACCCTCGCCGGATTCCTCTTCGGGGCGCTGTACGGCGGCGCCCTGGTCCTCGCCCGGCGGGCGGGCCGCGGGACGGCCATCCCGTTCGGCCCCTTCCTCATCACGGGCGCCCTCACCGGGCTGCTCATCGGCGCGTACACGGCCTGACGACGGGCCGGAACCACTGCTGACGTACGCTGGATCGGTCCGTCCACAACCCTTCCGAAAGGGACGCCGGTGACCGAGAAGGCCGACCTTCAGCCCGTCCTCGACCGTGCTGCCGCCGGTGGGCGGATCACTCCGGAGGAGGCGGTGCTCCTCTACCGCGACGCTCCGCTGCACGCGCTGGGGGCCGCCGCCGACGCCGTGCGCCGCCGCCGCTACGCCGGGACCGAGCACATCGCGACGTACATCATCGAGCGGAACATCAACTACACCAACGTCTGCGTCACGGCGTGCCGGTTCTGCGCCTTCTACGCCGCCCCCAAGGACACCGCCAAGGGCTGGACCCGCGACCTCGACGACATCCTGCGCCGCTGCGCGGAGACCGTCGAACTCGGCGGCACCCAGATCATGTTCCAGGGCGGGCACCACCCGGACTACGGCGTGGAGTACTACGAGAAGCACTTCGCCGCCATCAAGAAGGAGTTCCCCCAGCTCGTCATCCACTCGCTGGGCGCCAGCGAGGTCGAGCACATGGCCCGGATCTCCAAGGTGAGCGTCGAGGAGGCCATCAGCCGCATCCACGCCGCCGGACTGGACTCCTTCGCCGGAGCCGGCGCCGAACTGCTCCCGGAGCGGCCCCGCAAGGCCATCGCGCCGCTGAAGGAGTCCGGCGAACGCTGGCTGGAGATCATGGAGATCGCCCACGACCTGGGCGTGGAGTCCACCTCCACGATGCTGATGGGCACCGGCGAGACCAACGCCGAACGCATCGAGCACCTGCGCATGATCCGCGACGTGCAGGACCGCACCGGCGGCTTCCGCGCCTTCATCCCGTACACCTACCAGCCGGAGAACAACCACCTGAAGGGCCGCACCCAGGCCACGCTGTTCGAGTACCTGCGGATGATCGCCATCGCCCGCCTGTTCCTCGACAACGTCGCCCACATCCAGGGCTCGTGGCTGACCACCGGCAAGGAGGTCGGCCAGCTCTCCCTGCACTACGGCGCGGACGACCTCGGCTCGATCATGCTGGAGGAGAACGTCGTCTCCTCCGCCGGCGCGAAGCACCGCTCCAACCGGCTGGAGATCATCGACCTGATCCGCAGGGCGGGGCGCGTGCCGGCGCAGCGGTCGACGACGTACGAACACCTCGTCGTGCACGACGACCCGGCGAACGACCCGGCCGACGACCGGGTGGTGTCGCACATCTCCTCCACCGCCATCGAGGGCGGCACGGCCCACCCGGAGCTGAAGCTCCTCACCTCGAACTGACGGGCCGTGCTGACGCTGCACGCGGCGGACCTCGTCGTGCTCGGCGGCGGCCGGCCCGCCGTGCCGGACGGCGCGGTCCTGGTGGCCGGCCGGACCCTGGCCGCGGCCGGCCCGTACGCGGTGCTGGCCGCCGCCCACCCGGGCGCCCGCACCCGCCGCTGGCCGGGGCTCCTCACCCCGGGGCTCGTCCACCCCCGCGGCCCCGAACTGCTGGAGCACACCTACCATCCGGACCCCCGCGAGGCCGGTGAGCTGGGCACCGCACCGCTGACCGGCGAGGCCCTCGCCGGGCTCGGCATGACCGAGGCCCGCTGGGGCGCGAGCGCCCGGCGCGGGGTGCAGCGGCTGCTGGCCCACGGCGTCGTCGCCGTGGCGGGTCCCCTGCGGCGGCCCGCCGTGGTGGACGCCGTGCAGCGGGCAGGGCTGGGCGTCCGGCCGCCCTGCGACGACCCCGGGGAAGCGGCCGGCCTGGACCCGCTCGCCGGACGGAGCCTCGCCCGGGTGACCGCGCCCCCGCCGGCCGGCGGGGAGGGGCCGGCCACCTTCGCCGTCTTCGACGTGCCCGACGAAGCGGCGCTGACCGCGCGCGGGGCCGCCACCTGCGTGGCCACCGTCCTCGCCGGACGGCTGGTGCACCGGCGGCGCTGACCGGGCCCGGCCGGGTGCCGTGGGGCCGCGGGGCCCGGGCTGCCACAATGGGCCCGTGACCCGCGCATCCCTGGACAAGCAGCCGCACGAAGTCGCCTCGATGTTCGACGACGTGGCGGAACGGTACGACCTGACCAACGACGTGCTGTCCCTCGGCCAGGACCGCCGATGGCGCAAGGAGGTCGCCCGGGCCGTCGACGCGCGCCCCGCGCAGAAGGTCCTCGACCTGGCGGCCGGCACCGGCACGTCCTCGCTGCCCTTCGCCCGGACCGGGGCCTACGTGGTGCCCTGCGACTTCTCCCTCGGCATGCTCCGGGTCGGCAAGCGCAACCGCGCCTGGCTCCCCTACACCGCCGGCGACGCCACCCGGCTGCCCTTCAAGGACGACGTGTTCGACGCCGTCACCATCTCCTTCGGGCTGCGCAACGTGCAGGACTTCGACGCCGCGCTGCGCGAGATGCACCGGGTGACCCGGCCCGGCGGCCGGATCGTCATCTGCGAGTTCTCGCACCCCACCTGGACGCCGTTCCGCACCGTCTACACCGAGTACCTGATGCGCGCGCTGCCGCCGCTCGCCCGCACCGTGTGCACCAACCCGGACGCCTACGTCTACCTCGCCGAGTCGATCCGCGCCTGGCCCGACCAGCCCGCCCTCGCCGAGCGGCTCGGCAAGGCCGGCTGGTCCCGGGTGGCCTGGCGGAACCTGACGGGCGGCGTGGTGGCCCTGCACCGCGGCTTCAAGGAGAGCTGACCGCCAGCAGCGCCGGGCCGGACGGCGGCAGCGGATCGCCGGCCGACGGCGGGCGGGGTTCGTCCCGTTCACGCGCGAGGCCACCGCCCGGCGGCCCGGACACGCGCGGCTCGCGCACACCCCCGCCGCCCTCGCCGTCACCGAGGTCGAACCACACGTAGACCAGGGACGCGCGCGGCACCTCGGCGCCGGGCTGCGGGTACTGGCGCACGACGTGGTCGACGACGGCCAGGTGGAGCTCCGGCCGGTCCGGCGCGTGGAGGAACAGGCCCCGCGCGCGGACCGACGCCTGCGCGTCCACGGCCATCAGACCGACCAGGTGCGGCACGCGCACCTCGGGTGTCCCGGGTGTCACTCGCACGGACGTCACCCCCCAGCGGTACCGGCAGGGTAGACCCGCCGGGGTGCCCGCCGGAAGGCTCGCGTCGCGTTACGTGACGCCGGATGACCGTGAGTGATCGCCGGAGCGGGGGCGCGGTGCGGGCCGCGCGGTCACAGGGCGAGCCGGTAGCAGTGGCCCTCGCGGCGGGACACCGGGGTCGTGTACGTCTCGGCGAGACGCATGCCGAGGCGCCGGGTGACCGCTATGGAACGGGTGTTGCGGGCGTCCACCATCGCCACCACGTCCTCGACCCCCGCCGCGCGGACCCGCTCCAGGGTGAGGCGGGCCGCCGCGGTGACGTACCCCCGGCCCCAGAACCGCCGTGCGAGGCGCCAGCCGATCTCCGTCTCGCCGGTGGGGCCCCACTCCCGCTCCCAGGGCTGCGCGCCGGTGAACCCGATGACGGCACCGCTCTCGTCGAGCATCGTCCACAGGCAGAAGCCCCGTTCGGCGTCGTGCCGGCGCTGGCGGGCGGTGAGCTCCTCGTAGACCGACAACTCCGCGGGCCTGCCGCCCTGGAACTCCATGACGTCGGGGTCGGCGAAGATGCGGTGCCAGACGACGGCGTCCTCATGGGTGGGCACACGGAGCCGCACAGCGGGCAGAGCTCTGGTCACGGAGGCAGCCCTTCAGCCGGGTGATCGATTCTCCTGCATAGACTGCCCATGTCCAGTGCCGGTCGGCACGCAGTTTTCGAGCCTTGGGGAGAACCCGCCGTGACCGAGCCCCTCTCCGACCACACCGCCGATGTGATCGTCGTGGGCGCGGGGCCAGCAGGCTCCACCACCGCCTACCACCTGGCCAGGTCCGGACTCGACGTGCTCCTGCTGGAGAAGACCGAGTTCCCGCGGGAGAAGGTCTGCGGTGACGGCCTGACCCCGCGCGCCACGAAACAGCTCGTCGCCATGGGGATCGACATCTCCGAGGAGGCGGGCTGGCTGCGCAACAAGGGCCTGCGCATCATCGGCGGCGGCGTCCGCCTCCAGCTCGACTGGCCGGAACTCGCCTCCTTCCCCGACTACGGCCTGGTCCGCAAGCGCGACGACTTCGACGAACAGCTCGCCCGGCAGGCCCAGAAGGCCGGCGCCCGGCTGTACGAGCGCTGCAACGTGGGCGCGCCGGTCATCGACGACCGCACCGGCCGCATCACCGGCGTGAAGGCCAAGCTGGGGGTGGAGAAGCGCGAAGTCACCTTCCACGCCCCGCTGGTGGTGGCCGCCGACGGCAACTCCACCCGGCTGTCGCTGGCGATGGGCCTGCACCGGCGCGAGGACCGCCCGATGGGCGTCGCCGTGCGCACCTACTTCACCTCGCCCCGCCACGACGACGACTACCTGGAGTCCTGGCTGGAGTTGTGGGACCGCCGCGGCGCGCAGGACCGGCTGCTGCCCGGCTACGGCTGGATCTTCGGCATGGGCGACGGCACCAGCAACGTCGGTCTCGGCGTCCTCAACACGTCCGAGTCCTTCAAGGAGTTGGACTGGCGCGAGGTCCTCAAGGCGTGGTGCGCCTCGATGCCCGAGGACTGGGGCTACACCCCGGACAACATGACCGGCCCGATCCGCGGCGCCGCGCTCCCCATGGCCTTCAACCGCCAGCCGCACTACACGCGCGGACTGCTGCTCGTGGGCGACGCGGGCGGCCTGGTCAACCCGTTCAACGGTGAGGGCATCGCCTACGCGATGGAGTCCGCGCAGATCGCCGCCGACGTCATCGTGCAGGCGCACGCGCGGGCGACGCCCGCCCAGCGGGAGTTCGCCCTCCAGCGCTACCCGCGGGTCCTCAAGGACACCTACGGCGGCTACTACACGCTCGGCCGCGCCTTCGTGAAGCTCATCGGCAACCCGAAGGTCATGCAGATCGCCGCCCAGCGGGGGCTCACCCATCCGATGCTGATGCGGTTCACCCTGAAGCTGCTCGCCAACCTGACCGACCCGACGGGCGGCGACGCCATGGACCGCATCATCAACGGGCTGAGCAAGGTGGCCCCTAAGGCCTGAACGCCCTGTGCGCGGGCAGCGCCCGCACGCCGGGAGCCCCGCGCGTCCGATGGGTCCCGCTTGTCCAGAGCGGATGCGCGAACGTGATCATCGTGTGACCGGTCCGTGGACAACCGGCGGGCCGGGGCCGGGTCGAACGGGACGTACCCATCCGGGCACGTCCCGTTCGACGAAGGGGTCTTCCATGACAGAGCAGGCAAGCCGGCGCTCCGGGCCGCTGAGAGCCCTGGGGCTGCTGGCCGCCACGAGCCTGGTCGCGGTCGGTGCGGCCGGCACCGCCGTGGCGGCCGAGGCGCCCCTGCCCGTGACCATCACCGGCGAGGACCGGGTCGGCCTGTCGCTGCACTCGGACAACGGCGACCCGTCCGAACCCCAGGTCGTCCTGCGGCTGAAGGCGCCCGGCGAGGAGTTCGACGGTGACGGCGTCGTCCCGCCCGTGTTCACGGGGGACTACACGATCCGCATCGACGCCACCGGGCTGGAGGGCGTCGCCTCGGTGAAGCTGCCCTGCGACGCCGAAGGCCTCGTCGCGGTCTGCACCGGCAGCGAGCTCTACGCGGGCGAGCAGTACAACCGGCTGGGCGGCATCCGCCTCGACATCGACGACGACAGCGAGGCCGGGGACGCCGGCAGCATCACCGTCACCGGTGAGGGAGAGGGCCTGGAGTTCAGCCCGCTGACCGTCGACGTGCTCGTGGGCGGCCCCGAACTCCTGAACCGCCGGCTCTCCGTGCCGGACGACCTGCGTGCGGGCGGCACCTACCGGGCGCCCGTCGGGCTGCGCAACGCGGGCAGCATGGCCGCCGAGGGCGCGGTGCTGCGCTTCCACGGCTCGCGCGGGGTGTCCTTCCCCGACTCGTACGGCAACTGCTCCTACCGCGAGACCACCACCGGCCCGCTGCTGCGGCAGGGCACCGACGTCGTCTGCGCCTTCCCCGACACCCTTGACGCCGGGACGGCCTACGCCCTGGCCGAGCCGCTGCGGGTGAAGACCGCCGACTTCGCCCTGAACGACATCTTCACCTACTCCTTCACGGCCGTGCCGCCGGCCGAGGCGAGGAAGCTGCGCGCCGCGGACGGCCACCGTCCGGGCACCGGGCCCGACCTGAAGCTGAAGAAGGTCCCCGGCGCCGACGCCGCCGACTACACCCGGTGGGTGGACCTGGACCTGCCCCGCAACAACACCTACGACCTGGCGCTGACCGGCGCCTCGGCGCACGGGAAGGCCGGCGACACCGTCACCGCGGAGATCGGCTTCCGCAACAACGGCCCGGCCTGGCTCAGCGCGCAGCGCTCCGGCGGCGAACCCCTCGCCTTCACGGTGCGCGTGCCCGAGGGCGCCACGGTCACCAAGAGCCCCGGCCGCTGCGGGGAGACCGACCTCACCGAGGCCGAGAAGGGCTACCTCTGCTGGGTGAGCACCCCGCTGCTGGAGGACGCGTCCCTCACCTTCCCGTTCACCTTCCGCATCGACCGGGTCGTGCAGAACGCGCGGGCCGAGGTGGCGCTGCCCGAGTGGGACAACCCCTGGGACTCGGACCACTCGAACGACTCCGCCTGGATCATGCTCAACGGGAGCGACGAGCCGGGCGGCGACGGCACGCCGGGCGCCACGACCCCGCCCGCGGCCGGTGAGGACGGCGGCCCGGGCACGGACGACGCGGACGGGACGAACGGCACGAACGCCGCGGACGGCGCGTCCGGTGACACCGGGGACAAGGGCACCGGGGGCGGTCTGGCGTTCACCGGCGCCGGCGGCACGGTGCTGATCGGCGGTGCCGCGCTGCTGGCACTCGGCCTCGGCACGGGCCTCGCCGTCTTCATGCGCCGGCGCGCGCAGCAGTCCGGCGGTGCCACCGCCTGACACGGAAGGCGTACACGGCCGTTGTGGGCGGCCGGGAGTCCCCGACGGGCTCCCCGGGCCGCCCGCGGCCGTCGGGGCGCCGTGAGGGGCCGTCAAGGGCCGTGCGGCGGCTCCGAGGGCGCGTGAACGGCCCGCCAACGCCTCCCGTCGGGCGGGCGATTCGGACATTCCGGTGCAACCGGAGCGCGGCGAAGGGCCGCTGCCCCCGAGCGGCAGCGGCCCTTCAGTGTGTCGGTGTGCGGCTCAGAGCACGCGCACGGCACCCGACGCGGGGTAGCCGGAGAGGTCCTGGATGACGACACCCTTCGAGGGGTTGGCCGCGTCCAGGTACTGGCCGTTGCCGATGTAGACACCCGTGTGGTAAGCGGAGCCCTTTCCGCCCCAGTACAGGATGTCGCCGACCTGGATCTGCGAGAGCGGGATGTCGGTGCCGACCGTCGACTGGGCCTGGGAGACGCGCGGCAGGTCGACGCCGACCTGCTTGAACGCGGCCTGCACCAGGCTGGAGCAGTCCCAGGCGTTGGGACCGGTGGCGCCCATGACGTAGGCGTCGCCCACCTGCGCCTTGAGGAAGGCGATGACCGTGGCGACGCTGCCGCTGGCGGGCGCCGAGGCGGTCGTGGCGGTGCTCGCGCCGGCGGTGAGGTCCGGCCGGTCGGCGGTGCGCGTGGCGCGCTCCGCGGCGGCCTTGCGGGCGTCCTCGGCGGCCTTCTTCTTCGCCGCCGCCTTCTTCTTGGCCTCGGCGAGGTCCGCCTTGGCCTCCTTGGCCGCCTCGGCGGCGGCCGCGTCGCGCTCGGCCCGCAGCTGGTAGTTCGCGGCGGCCTGCTGCGTGGCGTCCGCGGACTGGGCGACCTGAGCGGCCAGGTCGGCCGTCAGGGTGGGCAGTTCGAGGGTCTGGGTCACCGGCTCGGCTGCGTTCGCCGAACCCGATGCGCCGGCCACTGCCAGGGTGCTGAGGACGCCACCGGCCACGCCGGCCCGCATCGCCATCGTGGTCTGTGCGGTGCGCCGGGGCTTCCGGTGGCTGCGTATGTGAGCGGTGTGGGACATGGGAACAACCGGTACCAGGGGCTCCTTCATATCCACAAGAAACGTGTGCTGCGCCACAGTTGTTCAATCGGGGCCCCGAATCCCGGGCGTGTCGTTCCTTATTGACGCCGTAACGGACATAGCGGACTGCCCGTAACCGGCCCGTGATCACGGTCTTTCATCGTTACGCCCGAATTGCCCGCCGCCTACCACCGGTCGCGACGATTGGCCAAGCCCTCTTCTCATCCCCCTCTCATGAATGTGGCGGAGGTCACGGAACGATTACCCCGTCGGTGGCGTCTCGGGGTGGCGGCGCGGACCGGGCGGCCGGCCCCCGGACTTCGTGAACGCGTGCACGTGTCCATCGCGCGTCCACATCGCTCCGCGGGACCCCCCTCAGGTGTGAACGCGCCTCTATCAAGGGATCCGGTCCAGCACCAATTTGCATGCAGAGGAAATCTCTTGATATGGAGACGCACCCTCTCGACCTGCACTGACGTGCCAAAATGTCACTTCTCGTGATCGCGCGGACGCTTCGCGTGTGAAGATCACCGCTCATCCGACTTCATGATCGTTCGTCAGGTGGCAGAGATCACAAAGGTAGTCCGATACCCCGTGTCGCAGATCACAGACCACCAGGCATAGGATGCGGAGCGGTTGGGCTTGTGACCTGCTTCACATGTTTTCGATCTTCGCCGGGGCGGGCGTGGTTCGAGGGGGTGATGAGGCGGGTGGGAGGCCCGACGCGCCAGCAGTCAGTGCCGACTGAGAGGAGCGAGGAGCGGTGAACGCGTATGCGCCCATCCTCGTACTGGGAGCCCTCGGGGCAGGCTTTGCGATCTTCTCCGTGGTCATGGCCACGCTGATCGGTCCGAAGCGCTACAACCGCGCCAGGCTCGAGGCCTACGAATGCGGAATCGAGCCGACCCCCACGCCGGCCGGCGGCGGGCGCTTCCCGATCAAGTACTACCTGACGGCGATGCTCTTCATCATCTTCGATATCGAGATCGTCTTCCTGTACCCGTGGGCCGTCAGCTTCGACGCCCTGGGGATCTTCGGGCTCGTGGAGATGCTGCTCTTCGTGCTCACCGTCTTCGTCGCGTACGCGTACGTATGGCGGCGCGGCGGCCTGGAATGGGACTGAGGGGTTAGCCATGGGACTCGAAGAAAAGCTGCCGAGCGGTTTCCTGCTGACCACCGTCGAGCAGGCCGCGGGGTGGGTGCGCAAGTCGTCCGTCTTCCCCGCCACGTTCGGCCTCGCGTGCTGTGCCATCGAGATGATGACCACCGGCGCCGGCCGCTACGACCTGGCGCGCTTCGGCATGGAGGTCTTCCGCGGCTCGCCCCGGCAGGCGGACCTGATGATCGTGGCCGGCCGGGTCAGCCAGAAGATGGCGCCGGTGCTGCGGCAGGTCTACGACCAGATGCCGAACCCGAAGTGGGTGATCTCCATGGGGGTCTGCGCCTCCTCGGGCGGCATGTTCAACAACTACGCGATCGTCCAGGGCGTCGACCACGTCGTCCCGGTCGACATCTATCTGCCCGGCTGCCCGCCCCGGCCCGAGATGCTCCTGGACGCGATCCTCAAGCTGCACCAGAAGATCCAGAGCTCCAAGCTGGGCGTGAACGCCGAGGAGGCGGCCCGCGAGGCGGAGGAGGCGGCGCTCAAGGCCCTGCCCACGATCGAGATGAAGGGGCTGCTGCGATGAGCGACGCACACCGCACCGGGGGTGACGGCGTGAACCCCGAGAAGGACCTCTCCGCGGAGAACCTCCCCGGCCAGCGCGGCGACGGCGGCGAGGAGATCCGCGTCCAGCGCGGCATGTTCGGCGCCCAGAACGGCGGCGACACCTCCGGTTACGGCGGGCTGGTCCGCTCGGTCCGGCTCCCGGGGCCGTCGAACCGCCCCTACGGAGGATGGTTCGACGAGGTCGCCGACGAACTCGAGGGCGCGCTGGAGGAGCAGGACCTGCTCCCCGACAACGCCATCGAGAAGACGGTCGTCGACCGCGGCGAACTCACCTTCCACATCGAGCGCGAGCACCTCGTGCGGGTCGCGAAGACCCTGCGCGACGACCCCGCGCTGCGCTTCGAGCTGTGCACCGGGGTCAGCGGCGTGCACTACCCCAACGACAAGGGCCGCGAGCTGCACGCCGTCTACCACCTGCGCTCGATCACCCACAACCGGGTGATCCGCCTGGAGGTCAGCGCGCCCGACAGCGACCCGCACATCCCGTCGCTGTTCTCGGTCTACCCGACCAACGACTGGCACGAGCGCGAGACGTACGACTTCTTCGGCATCGTCTTCGACGGTCACCCGGCCCTGACGCGGATCATGATGCCGGACGACTGGCAGGGCCACCCGCAGCGCAAGGACTACCCCCTCGGCGGCATCCCCGTCGAGTACAAGGGCGCCCAGATCCCGGCTCCGGACCAGCGGAGGTCGTACTCATGAGCACGCACACCCCTTCTTCCGCATCGGCCCGCGACACCACCGAAGGTCCCGTCTACACGGTGACCGGCGGCGACTGGGACGAGGTCGTCGAGGCCGCGGCCCGCGCCGACGACGAACGCATCGTCGTCAACATGGGCCCCCAGCACCCCTCCACCCACGGAGTGCTCCGGCTGATCCTGGAGATCGACGGCGAGACCGTCACCGAGGCCCGCGCCGGCATCGGCTATCTCCACACCGGCATCGAGAAGAACCTCGAGTACCGCACGTGGACGCAGGGCACCACGTTCGTGACGCGCATGGACTACCTGACGCCGTTCTTCAACGAGACGGCGTACTGCCTCGCGGTCGAGAAACTGCTCGGCATCGAGGACCAGGTGCCCGACCGCGCCTCGGTCATCCGGGTGCTGCTGATGGAGCTGAACCGGCTCTCCTCCCACCTGGTGGCCATCGCCACCGGCGGCATGGAGCTCGGTGCCACCACGATCATGATCTACGGGTTCCGGGACCGTGAACTCGTGCTCGACGTCTTCGAGCTGATCACGGGCCTCAGGATGAACCACGCCTACATCCGCCCGGGCGGACTCGCCCAGGACCTGCCGCCCGGCGCGGTCGACCAGATCCGCGAGTGCGTGAAGAAGATGCGCAAGAACCTCCCGGAGTACGACGCGCTCGCCACCGGGAACCCCATCTTCAAGGCCCGGCTGCAGGACGTCGGCTACCTCGACCTGGCCGGCTGCATGGCCCTCGGCGCCACCGGCCCGGTGCTGCGCTCCACCGGCCTGCCGCACGACCTGCGCAAGGCCCAGCCGTACTGCGGCTACGAGACCTACGACTTCGAGGTCCCGACCGCCGACACCTGCGACTCCTACGGGCGGTTCCTGATCCGCCTGGAGGAGATGCGCCAGTCGCTGAACATCATCGAGCAGTGCCTGGACCGGCTCCGGCCCGGCCCGGTCATGGTCGCCGACAAGAAGATCGCGTGGCCCGCCCAGCTCGCCCTGGGACCGGACGGACTGGGCAACTCCCTCGACCACATCAAGCAGATCATGGGCACCTCCATGGAGGCCCTGATCCACCACTTCAAGCTGGTCACCGAGGGCTTCCGCGTCCCGCCGGGACAGGCGTACACCGCGGTCGAGTCGCCCAAGGGCGAGCTCGGGGTGCACGTCGTCTCCGACGGCGGCACCCGCCCCTACCGGGTCCACTTCCGCGACCCGTCCTTCACCAACCTGCAGGCCATGGCGGCGATGTGCGAGGGCGGCCAGGTCGCCGACGTCATCGTCGCCGTCGCGTCCATCGACCCCGTGATGGGAGGCGTCGACCGGTGACCACCTCTTCTTCCGAGCGGGGCGTGAGCCTGGGCATGCCCCAACTGCCCGCGCCCGCCTACCCGGACGACGTCCAGGCCCGGCTGGAGACCGACGCGCGCGAGATCATCGCCCGCTACCCGGACTCCCGGTCCGCGCTCCTGCCCCTGCTGCACCTGGTGCAGTCGGAGGAGGGCCACGTGACCCGCACCGGGATGCGGTTCTGCGCGGACATCCTCGGCCTGACCACGGCCGAGGTCACCGCCGTCGCGACCTTCTACACCATGTACCGGCGCAAGCCGAGCGGCGACTACCAGGTCGGGGTGTGCACCAACACCCTGTGCGCCGTCATGGGCGGCGACCAGATCTTCGAGGAACTCCAGGAACACCTGGGCGTCGGCAACGGCGAGACCACCGAGGACGGCAAGGTCACCCTCGAGCACATCGAGTGCAACGCGGCCTGCGACTTCGCGCCCGTCGTGATGGTGAACTGGGAGTTCTTCGACAACCAGACCCCCGACAGCGCCAAGCGCATGGTCGACGACCTGCGCGCCGGACGCCCGGTGGCGCCCACCCGCGGGGCCCCGCTGTGCACCTTCAAGGAGACCGCCCGGATCCTCGCCGGCTTCCCCGACGAGCGGGACGGCGCCGTCGAGGCCACCGGCGGAGCGGGCCCCGCCTCCCTGGCCGGCCTGAAGCTGGCCAAGGGCGAGGCACCGCCCGCGCGCGTCGTCCACCCACGCGGGGAGGCCCCCGCCGAGACCCCGCCGCACGAGCCGTCACCCACCGAACACCTCAGCTCGCACGACGCGCCGCAGGACACGTCGGCCTCCGACCCCGCGCATCCCGCAGGACCCGTTGCCGAGGAGGGGGAGTGATGACCATGGCACCCGAACTCAAGGACACCGGACCGGAGAAGCTGCTCGCCCCCGTGCTGTCCGCCTTCTGGGACGAGGACAGGTCCTGGACGCTGGACACCTACCGCAGACACGACGGGTACGAAGGGCTCCGCAAGGCGCTCGCCATGTCACCGGACGAGGTGATCGCCTACGTCAAGGAGTCCGGTCTGCGCGGACGCGGCGGCGCCGGCTTCCCCACGGGCATGAAGTGGCAGTTCATCCCGCAGGGCGACGGAAAACCCCACTACCTCGTGGTCAACGCCGACGAGTCGGAGCCCGGCACCTGCAAGGACATCCCGCTCCTCTTCGCGAACCCGCACAGCCTCATCGAGGGCATCGTGATCGCCTGCTACGCCATCCGGTCGTCGCACGCCTTCATCTACCTCCGGGGCGAGGTCGTGCCTGTGCTGCGGCGGCTGCACGAGGCCGTGCGCGAGGCGCGGGAGGCCGGCTTCGTCGGCGAGAACATCCTGGGCAGCGGACTCGACCTCGAACTGACCGTGCACGCCGGAGCGGGCGCGTACATCTGCGGTGAGGAGACCGCACTGCTCGACTCGCTGGAGGGCCGCCGCGGCCAGCCGCGGCTGCGTCCTCCCTTCCCCGCGGTCGCGGGCCTGTACGCGTGCCCCACCGTGGTGAACAACGTCGAATCGATCGCCTCGGTTCCCGCCATCATGAACCGGGGCAAGGACTGGTTCCGCTCCATGGGCAGCGAGAAGTCCCCCGGCTTCACGCTCTACTCCCTCAGCGGCCACGTCGCCCAGCCCGGCCAGTACGAGGCGCCGCTCGGCATCACCCTGCGCCAGCTGCTGGAGATGAGCGGCGGCATGCGCCCGGGCCACCGGCTGAAGTTCTGGACCCCGGGCGGCTCCTCCACACCGCTGCTCACCGACGAACACCTCGACGTCCCCCTGGACTACGAGGGCGTGGGCGCGGCGGGATCCATGCTCGGCACCAAGGCGCTCCAGTGCTTCGACGAGACCACCTGCGTGGTCCGCGCCGTGACCCGCTGGACGGAGTTCTACGCCCACGAGTCCTGCGGCAAGTGCACGCCCTGCCGCGAGGGCACGTACTGGCTGGTGCAGCTGATGCGGGACATCGAGGCCGGCAAGGGCCGGATGTCCGACCTGGACAAGCTGAACGACATCGCCGACAACATCAACGGCAAGGCGTTCTGCGCCCTCGGCGACGGCGCCGCCTCGCCGATCTTCTCCTCGCTGAAGTACTTCCGCGAGGAGTACGAGCAGCACATCACGGGCCGTGGCTGCCCCTTCGACCCGGCCAAGTCGACGGCCTGGGCCGACCGTACGGAGGTGCACGCATGACTGTGACCACCAACGCTCCCTCCGGCGGGGGAGAGGCGGCGGTCCCGCCCGAGGACCTGGTGACGCTGACCATCGACGGCGTCGAGATCAGCGTGCCCAAGGGCACCCTGGTCATCCGGGCCGCCGAACAGCTCGGCATCGAGATCCCCCGGTTCTGCGACCACCCCCTCCTCGACCCGGTCGGCGCCTGCCGCCAGTGCATCGTCGAGGTGGAGGGCCAGCGCAAGCCGATGGCCTCCTGCACCATCACCTGCACCGACGGGATGGTGGTGAAGACCCAGCTCACGTCCCCGGTCGCCGAGAAGGCGCAGAAGGGGATGCTGGAGTTCCTGCTCATCAACCACCCCCTGGACTGCCCGGTCTGCGACAAGGGCGGCGAGTGCCCGCTGCAGAACCAGTCCATGTCGCACGGGCACGCCGACTCCCGCTTCGAGGGCACCAAGCGCACCTACGAGAAGCCCGTCCCGATCTCCACCCAGGTCCTGCTCGACCGGGAGCGGTGCGTGCTGTGCGCCCGCTGCACCCGGTTCTCCGTGCAGGTCGCGGGCGACCCGATGATCGAACTGCTGGAGCGGGGCGCCCTCCAGCAGGTCGGCACCGGCGAGGGCGACCCCTTCGAGTCGTACTTCTCCGGCAACACCATCCAGATCTGCCCGGTCGGCGCGCTCACCTCGGCCGCCTACCGGTTCCGCTCCCGCCCCTTCGACCTGGTCTCCTCGCCGTCGGTGTGCGAGCACTGCTCCGGCGGCTGCGCCACCCGCACCGACCACCGGCGCGGCAAGGTCATGCGGCGCCTCGCGGGCAACGACCCCGAGGTCAACGAGGAGTGGATCTGCGACAAGGGGCGCTTCGGGTTCCGGTACGCGCAGCAGCGCGACCGGCTCGACACCCCGCTGGTGCGCAACGCCGAGGGCGAACTGGAGCCCGCCTCCTGGCCCGAGGCGCTGCAGATCGCGGCCCAGGGCCTGCTCGCCTCCCGGGGCCGCACCGGTGTCCTGACCGGCGGCCGGCTCACCGTCGAGGACGCCTACGCGTACAGCAAGTTCGCGCGCGTGGCCCTGGACACCAACGACATCGACTTCCGGGCGCGGGCGCACAGCAGCGAGGAGGCCGACTTCCTGGCCGCCCGGGTCGCCGGCCGCGGCCACGACCTCGGGGGCACCTCCCGGACGGAGTCCGGGGGAGGCACGGGCGTCACCTACACGGCGCTGGAGAAGGCCCCGGCCGTCCTGCTGGTCGGCTTCGAGTCCGAGGAGGAGGCGCCCGGCGTCTTCCTGCGGCTGCGCAAGGCGTGGCGCAAGCACGGCCAGCGCACCTTCGCGCTGGCCACCCACGCCACCCGCGGGCTGGAGAAGGCGGGCGGCACGCTGCTGCCCGCCGCACCCGGCACCGAGACCGAGTGGCTGGACGCCCTCGCGAGCGGGGTCGGCCTGGAGGGCGACGGAGCCGCCGCGGCCGAGGCGCTGCGCGCCGACGGTGCGGTGATCGTCGTCGGCGAGCGGCTCGCGGGCGTCGCGGGCGGCTTCACCGCCGCCGTGCGGATCGCCACCGCGACCGGGGCCCGGCTGGCGTGGATCCCGCGCCGCGCCGGGGAACGGGGCGCGGTCGAGGCGGGCGCCCTGCCCACCCTGCTGCCGGGCGGGCGCCCGGCCACCGATCCGCGCGCGCGGGAGCAGGTCGCCGCCGCCTGGGGCGTCGCCGAGCTCCCGCACCGCTTCGGGCGGGACACCGGCGGGATCGTCGAGGCCGCCGCGGGCGGCCAGTTGCAGGCCCTCCTGGTGGCCGGCGTCGAGGTCGCCGACCTCCCCGACCCGGCCCGCGCGCGGGCCGCGCTCGCCGAGGCGGGCTTCGTGGTCTCCCTGGAGCTGCGTCCCGGTGAGGTCACCGCGCTCGCCGACGTGGTGCTGCCGGTCGCCCCGGTCGTCGAGAAGGACGGCACCTTCCTCAACTGGGAGGGCCGGGCGCGCCTGTTCGAGGCGTCGATCAAGCCCGACCAGATGACCCGCCGTCCCGCGCCGACCGACGCACGGGTGCTGCAGATGCTGGCCGACGCCATGGACGTCCACCTCGGACTGCCCGACCTGCGCACCTTGCGCGCGGAGCTGGACCGGCTGGGCACCTGGGACGGCCCGTGGGCCGCCGACCCGGAGGAGACCGCGAGCGCGCTGCCGCGGCCCGCCGCCGGCGAGGCGGTGCTGGCCGGGCACCGGTTGCTGCTCGACCAGGGCCTGCTCCAGCAGGGCGACGAGGCGCTCGCCGGCACCCGGCACGCCGCACTCGCCCGGGTGTCGGCCGCCACGGCCGCCGAGGCGGGCGTCAAGGACGGCGACCTGCTCGCGGTCACCGGCACCGCCGGGACGGTCGCCCTGCCGCTGGCCGTGACCGAGATGCCGGACCGCGTGGTGTGGCTCCCGCTGAACTCGGCCGGCGGCGGCGTCGCCTCCGACACCGGGGCGCTGCCCGGATCCCTCGTCCGCATCGGCCCGGCGACCGGCGCCGGCGAGGCCCCCCAGGAGGTGGAGGCATGATGTACCTCTCCGCCGAAGACCTCTCGATGTTCGGCCGCGACCCCTGGTGGCTGGTCGTCGTCAAGGCGGTGTTCTGCTTCGCGTTCCTGATGGTGACGGTGCTGATCGCCATCGTGATGGAGCGCAAGTTCGTCGCCTGGATGCAGCTGCGCATCGGCCCCAACCGGAACGGCCCCTGGGGCATGCTCCAGTCGCTGGCCGACGGCGTGAAGCTGATGCTGAAGGAAGACGTCGTCGTCAAGCGCGCCGACAAGGCGGTCTACATCCTGGCGCCGATCGTGGCCGCCATCCCGGCCTTCATGGCGATCGCCGTGATCCCCTTCGGGCCGGCCGGCAACGAGATCTCCATCTTCGGCCAGCGCACCACGATGCAGCTCACCGACCTGCCGATCGCGATGCTCTACATCCTCGCGGTCGCCTCGATCGGCATCTACGGCATCATGCTGGCGGGCTGGAGCTCCGGCTCCACGTACCCGCTGCTGGGCGGTCTGCGCTCGTGCGCGCAGATGATCTCCTACGAGATCGCGATGGGTCTCGCCTTCGCCTCCGTGTTCCTCTACTCGGGGTCGATGTCGACCTCGCAGATCGTGGAGCAGCAGACCGACCGCTGGTACATCCTGCTGCTGCCCATCTCCTTCATCATCTACATCGTCACGATGGTCGGGGAGACCAACCGCGCCCCGTTCGACATGCCGGAGTCCGAGGGCGACCTGGTCGGCGGCTTCAACACCGAGTACTCGTCGATCAAGTTCGCGATGTTCATGCTCGCCGAGTACATCAACATGGTGACCGTCTCGGCCGTGGCGACCACGCTCTTCCTGGGCGGCTGGCGGGCCCCCTGGCCCATCAGCACCTTCTGGGAGGGCGCCAACCACGGCTGGTGGCCGCTGCTCTGGTTCGTCCTCAAGGTCCAGATGCTGCTGTTCTGCTTCGTCTGGCTGCGCGGCACGCTCCCGCGGGTGCGCTACGACCAGCTGATGAAGCTGGGCTGGAAGGTGCTCATCCCGGTCGCCCTGGCCTGGCTGATGCTCGTCGCCACCGTCCGCGCCCTGCGCAACGAGAACGTCGGCTTCAGCGACATCGCCCTCTACATCGGCGGCGCGGTCCTCGCCCTGCTGCTGCTCTCCTTCGTCGCGGACCTGTTCCGCGACAAGGCCAAGCGGGCGGAACAGGCCGCCGCCGAACCCCCGGCCGCGTTCGACCCGATGGCGGGCGGATTCCCCGTGCCCCCGCTGCCCGGACAGGAACTGCCGCCGGTGCCCCGCCGCCGTCCCCGCCGGGAACGGGAACTGATTGTCAGTGGTGGGCCCGACACTCAGAGTGACGAATCTCTGGGCGGATCTACGGATGGAAAGGAGGCGTCCGATGGCTGAGGAGCCCAAGGAGACCAAGCCCGGTTTCCTGAACCCCGTGGCCGGCTTCGGCGTGACCTTCAAGGCCATGTTCAAGAAGCGGCTCACCGAGCAGTACCCCGAGCAGCAGAAGACCACCGCTCCGCGCTTCCACGGACGGCACCAGCTCAACCGTCATCCGGACGGCCTGGAGAAGTGCGTCGGCTGCGAGCTGTGTGCCTGGGCCTGTCCCGCCGACGCGATCTACGTGGAGGGCGCGGACAACACCGAGGAGGAGCGCTACTCGCCCGGCGAGCGGTACGGCCGCGTCTACCAGATCAACTACGCCCGCTGCATCCTGTGCGGGCTGTGCATCGAGGCGTGCCCCACGCGCGCGCTCACGATGACCAACGAGTTCGAGCTGGCCGACTCCAGCCGCGCCAACCTCATCTACACCAAGGAGCAGCTGCTCGCCGGTCTGGAGGAGGGCATGGTGGACAGCCCGCACGCCATGTACCCGGGCACCGACGAACAGGACTACTACCGGGGCCTGGTGACCGAGGCCGCCCCCGGCACGGAGCGCCAGGTCGCCCACTCGAAGGGGGAGGTCGTCCAGGAGGCCGACTCGACCTTCGGCCCGGACGAACCGGCGTCGGAGCAGGTGATCGGCCGATGACCCAGCTCGCCGCCTACACCACCTCCACCGGCGAGGCCGTCCAGTTCTGGATCCTGGGCACGATCGCGGTGATCGGCGCCCTGTGCACCGTCTTCATGAAGCGGGCCGTGCACAGCGCGCTGTGCCTCGCCGGCACGATGATCATCCTGGCGGTGTTCTACCTCGCCAACGGCGCCTACTTCCTGGGCGTCGTGCAGATCGTCGTCTACACCGGCGCGGTCATGATGCTGTTCCTGTTCGTGGTGATGCTGGTCGGCGTCACCGCGGCGGACTCCCTGAAGGAGACCATCAAGGGCCAGCGCTGGCTGGCCCTGCTGTGCATGGCCGGCTTCGGCATCCTGCTGGTCGGCGGCATCGGCAACGCCTCCCTCACCGAGTTCAACGGCATCGGCGCGGCGAACGCGGGCGGCAACGTGGAGGGCATCGCCACCCTCCTGTTCACCCGCTACGTGTTCGCCTTCGAGATCACCGGCGCCCTGCTGATCACGGCCGCCGTCGGCGCCATGGTGCTCACCCACCGGGAGCGCACCGAGCGCGCCAGGACCCAGCGGGAGCTGGCCGAGCAGCGGGTCCGCGAGGGCACGTACCTGCCGCCGCTGCCCGCCCCCGGCGTGTACGCGCGGCACAACGCCGTGGACATCGCCGGCCTGCTGCCCGACGGCACGCCCTCCGACCTCACGGTCAGCGCCACGCTCCGCGAGCGGGGCCAGATCCGTGACGTGTCGCAGGAGGCGATGAACGACCTGCGGGCGCTGGAGCAGCGCGCGGAGGAGCGCCTGGGCCGCACGGCGATCGAAGCCGGACCGTTCAAGGGGACCGAGGAGGGGCAGAAGTGAACCCGGTCAACTACCTCTACCTCGCCGCTCTGCTCTTCACGATCGGCGCCACCGGCGTACTGATCAGGCGCAACGCGATCGTGGTGTTCATGTGCATCGAGCTCATGCTCAACGCCTGCAACCTCGCCTTCGTCGCCTTCTCCCGGATGCACGGCAACCTCGACGGCCAGATCATCGCCTTCTTCACGATGGTCGTCGCCGCCGCGGAGGTCGTGGTCGGGCTGGCGATCATCGTGTCCCTGTTCCGTTCCCGCCACTCGGCCTCGGTCGACGACGCCAGCCTGATGAAGCTGTGAGGGGCTGCTGAATCGTGGAGAACCTGATTGCGCTGCTGGTGGCGGCGCCCCTGCTCGGAGCGGCGGTCCTGCTGTGCGGCGGCCGCAGACTGGACGCCGTCGGCCACTGGATCGGCACGGCCCTGGCCGGCGTCTCCTTCGTGGTCGGCCTGGTGCTGTTCACCGACCTGCTGGGCCGGGACGCGGCCGACCGCACCGTCACCCAGCACCTGTTCAGCTGGATCCCGGTGGAGGGCTTCCAGGCCGACATCGCCTTCCGGCTCGACCAGCTGTCGATGACGTTCGTCCTGCTGATCACCGGCGTCGGCTCGCTGATCCACCTCTACTCCGTCGGGTACATGGAGCACGACGAGCGGCGCCGCCGCTTCTTCGGCTTCCTGAACCTCTTCCTCGCGGCGATGCTCCTGCTGGTCCTCGCCGACAACTACCTGCTGCTGTACTTCGGCTGGGAGGGCGTCGGTCTCGCCTCCTACCTGCTGATCGGCTTCTGGCAGCACAAGCCCAGCGCGGCGACCGCCGCCAAGAAGGCCTTCCTGGTCAACCGGGTCGGCGACATCGGCCTGTCCATCGCGATCATGATGATGTTCGCCTGGTTCGACACCTTCGCCTTCGGGCCGGTGCTCGGCTCCGAGGGGGAGCCGGGGCTCGCCTCGGCCGCCGGTGAGGGCAAGCTCACCGCGATCGGCCTGATGCTGCTGCTGGCCGCCTGCGGCAAGTCCGCCCAGGTGCCGCTGCAGTCCTGGCTCGGCGACGCGATGGAGGGCCCGACCCCGGTCTCCGCCCTCATCCACGCCGCGACCATGGTGACCGCGGGCGTCTACCTGATCGTCCGCTCCGGGGCCATCTTCAACGGCGCCCCGGACGCGCAGCTCGTCGTTACCATCGTCGGCGCGGTCACGCTGCTGTTCGGTGCGATCGTCGGTTGCGCCAAGGACGACATCAAGAAGGCGCTGGCCGGCTCGACCATGTCGCAGATCGGCTACATGGTCCTGGCCGCGGGCCTCGGCCCCATCGGCTACGTCTTCGCGATCATGCACCTGGTGACGCACGGCTTCTTCAAGGCCGGCCTGTTCCTCGGCGCCGGCTCGGTCATGCACGGCATGAACGACGAGGTCGACATGCGCCGTTACGGCGGCCTGAGGAAGTACATGCCGGTCACGTTCGTCACCTTCGGCCTCGGCTACCTCGCCATCATCGGCTTCCCGGGCCTGTCCGGCTTCTTCTCCAAGGACAAGATCATCGAGTCCGCCTTCGCCAAGGGCGGCACCGAGGGCTGGATCCTCGGCGCCTGCGCCCTGCTGGGCGCGGCCATCACCGCGTACTACATGACGCGCGTGATGCTGATGACGTTCTTCGGCGAGGAGCGCTGGCGCAACGCCCCGACGCCGTCCCCGGCCGCGCCGGACGTGGAGCCCGCCGCCGAGACGAGCGGCGAGTACACCCCGCCGCACCCGCACGAGTCCCCGAAGGTCATGACGGTCCCGATGATCGTGCTGGCCGTCGGATCGGTCGCCGGCGGTGCCTTCTTCAGCATCGGCGACCGCTTCCTGAACTGGCTGGAGCCGGTCACCGGGTACGACCACGGCCACTCCCCGCTCAGCGCCCTGACGGTCACGCTGGCCACGGTCGCCGTGATGGTCGTCGGTGTGGCCGTCGCCTGGGCCCAGTACGGGCGCCGCCCGGTCCCGGCGGTCGCCCCGCGCGGCTCGCTCCTCACCCGGGCCGCCCGCCGCGACCTCCTCCAGGACGACTTCAACCACGTGGTCCTGGTCCGCGGCGGCGAACACCTCACGCGTTCGCTGGTGTACGTCGACCACACCCTGGTCGACGGCGTCGTCAACGGGACGGCGGCCTCGTTCGGCGGCCTGTCCGGCCGGATGCGCCGCCTGCAGAACGGCTTCGCCCGCTCCTACGCGGTCTCCATGTTCGGCGGCGCGGCGGTCCTGGTCGCCGCGACCCTGCTGATGAGGGCGGTCTGATACCGATGTCCTTTCCTCTGCTGACAGCGACGGCGGCGCTCCCGGCCATCGGGGCGATCGCCACGGCCGCCGTACCGGCCTCCAAGCGCACGGCCGCCAAGTGGCTGGCCCTGCTGGTCTCGCTCGCCACGCTCGCGCTGGCGGTCGTCATCCTGGTGCGCTTCGAACCGGGCGGCGACCGCTACCAGCTCACGGAGTCGCACGCCTGGATCGCCGACTTCGGGGTCCGCTACGACCTGGCGGTGGACGGCATCTCGGTCGCGCTGATCGCGCTGACCGCCCTGCTGATCCCGTTCATCGTGCTGGCGTCCTGGCACGACGCCGACCCGCTGGAGACGGGCAGCAAGCGGTGGCGGCCGACGCAGGGCTTCTTCGCCCTGATCCTCGCCATCGAGGCGATGGTGATCCTCGCCTTCACGGCCACCGACGTCTTCCTCTTCTACATCCTGTTCGAAGCCATGCTGATCCCGCTGTACTTCCTGATCGGCGGCTTCGGGGACCGGGCGCACGAACACGGCGAGAAGGCCGGCGCCACCCAACGGTCCTACGCGGCGGTGAAGTTCCTCCTCTACAACCTGGCCGGCGGACTGATCATGCTGGCCGCGGTGATCGGCCTGTACATGGTCGCCGGGAGCTTCTCCCTCCCAGAGATCGCCGAGGCGCGGGCCAACGGCTCGCTGGAGATGGCGCAGAGCACCGAACGCTGGCTGTTCCTCGGCTTCTTCTTCGCGTTCGCGGTGAAGGCGCCGCTGTGGCCGCTGCACACCTGGCTGCCCAACGCCATGGGCGAGTCGACCGCCCCGGTCGCCGTGCTCATCACGGCGGTCGTGGACAAGGTGGGCACCTTCGCGATGCTGCGCTTCTGCCTCGGGCTGTTCCCGGAGGCCAGCAAGTGGGCGACCCCGGTGGTCCTGGTGCTGGCGGTGATCAGCATCATCTACGGGGCGCTGCTCGCGGTGGGCCAGCGCGACATCAAGCGGCTGATCGCCTACGCGTCGATCTCCCACTTCGGCTTCATCGTGATGGGCATCTTCGCGCTGACCAGCCAGGGCCAGTCCGGCGCCACGCTGTACATGGTCAACCACGGCATCTCGACGGCGCTGCTGCTGCTGGTCGCCGGGTTCCTGATCTCGCGGCGCGGCTCCCGGCTCATCGCCGACTACGGCGGGGTGCAGAAGGTGGCCCCGGTGCTGGCCGGCACCTTCCTGATCGGCGGCCTGGCGACGCTGTCGCTGCCGGGTCTGGCGCCGTTCGTCAGTGAATTCCTGGTGCTGGTCGGCACGTTCACCCGCCATCCGGCGATCGCCATCGTCGCGACCCTCGGCATCGTGCTCGCCGCCCTGTACACCCTCGTCCTCTACCAGCGGACCATGACGGGCCCGGTGAAGCCGGAGGTCGCCAAGCTGCCGGACCTGCGGCTGCGTGAGATCGCGGTGGTGACGCCGCTCATCGTGCTGTTGCTGTTCCTGGGCGTCTATCCGAAGCCCGTCACGGACATCGTGAACCCGGCGGTGCAGCACACCCTGTCCGACGTGGACCAGAAGGACCCCCAGCCCGAGGTGGAGGCGGCCAAGTGAGCGCAACAGCCATCCACAGCCTGTGGACGACGGCGGCCGAACCGATCGCGAAGATCGACGCGCCGAAGATCGAGTACGCCCAGCTGGCGCCCACGCTGATCGTCGTCGGCGCGGCGGTCGTCGGCGTCCTCATCGAGGGCCTGGTGCCGCGGAAGGCGCGGTACCACGCGCAGATGTTCGTCGCAGCGGTCGCCCTCACCGCCGCCTTCGCGGCCGTGGTGGCGCTGGCGGTCGACGGCTACGGCACGACGAAGGCGGGCATCGCGGCGATGGGCGCCATCGCCGTCGACGGCCCGGCCCTGTTCCTCCAGGGCGTCATCCTCCTGACCGCCCTGGTGGGCCTGTTCACCTTCGCCGAACGCCGGCTCGACCCGGAGGCGCACGGCAACCGGGTCGACTCCTTCGCCGCCCAGGCCGCCGCCGTACCCGGCAGCGACCAGGAGAAGAAGGCGGTCAAGGCCGGCTTCACCACCACCGAGGTGTTCCCGCTCCTGCTGTTCGCGGTCGCCGGCATGCTGGTCTTCCCCGCCGCCAACGACCTGCTGACGCTGTTCGTGGCGCTGGAAGTGCTCTCCCTCCCGCTGTACCTGCTCTGCGCGCTGGCCCGCCGCAAGCGGCTCATCTCGCAGGAGGCGGCGGTCAAGTACTTCCTGCTCGGCGCGTTCGCCTCGGCGTTCATGCTGTTCGGCATCGCCCTGCTGTACGGCTACGCCGGCTCGATGTCGTACGCCACGATCGCGCAGGTCGTCGAGGGCACCGTGCAGGACGTCAGCCCGGCGCTCGCGGGCACCATGGGCAACGACGCGCTGCTGCTCGTCGGCAGCGCCCTCGTGGTGATGGGCCTGCTGTTCAAGGTGGGCGCCGTCCCGTTCCACATGTGGACCCCGGACGTGTACCAGGGCGCCCCGACGCCGGTCACCGGCTTCATGGCCGCCGCCACCAAGACGGCCGCCTTCGGCGCCCTGCTGCGCATCCTCTACGTGGTCCTGCCCGGACTGCGCTGGGACTGGCGGCCGGTGATGTGGGGCGTCGCGATCGCCACCATGCTGATCGGTGCGATCGTCGCCATCACGCAGACCGACATCAAGCGGCTCCTGGCGTACTCGGCGATCTCCCACGCGGGCTTCATCCTCGCGGGTGTCATCGCCGCCACCCCGGACGGCGTGTCGTCGGTGCTCTTCTACCTGGCGGCGTACTCCTTCGTCACGATGGGCGCCTTCGCCGTGGTCACCCTCGTCCGCGACGCGGGCGGCGAGGCCACGCACCTGTCCAAGTGGGCCGGTCTGGGCCGCCGTTCGCCGTTGGTGGCGGCGGTGTTCGCGGTGTTCCTGCTGGCCTTCGCCGGCATCCCGCTCACCGCGGGCTTCACCGGCAAGTTCGCCGTCTTCAAGGCGGCGGCGGAGGGCGGCGCGGTGCCGCTGGTCGTGGTCGGTGTGATCGCGTCGGCCATCGCCGCGTTCTTCTACATCCGGGTGATCGTCCTGATGTTCTTCAGCGAACCCCGACCGGAGGGCCCGACCGTCGCCGTGCCGTCGCCGCTGACGATGACGGCGATCGCGGTCGGCGTGGCGGTCACGGTGGTGCTCGGCGTGGCGCCGCAGTACTTCCTGGACCTGGCCGGCACGGCGGGCGTGTTCGTGCGCTGACGCGCGCCGCCGCCCGCGCGCACACGGAAGGGGCCCGGGTCTCCGGCTGGAGACCCGGGCCCCTTCGTGCCGGGACGCCACGGGCGGGCGCGTCACTCGCCCTTGGCCCACCACGCCTCGAAGCGGCGGCCGCGCTGCGCGGCGCGTTCACCGACGATCAGGCTCGTCTCGTAGATCCTCGACGGGTCGTTGTCCTCCGTGGTCATCTCGTAGCTGACGGCGTCGTCGAAGACCACGAAGTTGCGCACCGCGTCCCGCCGGTCCCGGGCCTCCAGGGTCGACAGGACCAGCACCCGCACGTCGACGCCGAGGCTGCGCTGCCGGTCGCGGATCTCGTCCACGTCGGCGTCCAGGTCGCCGGGTGAGTTCAGGATGATCAGACGGCGCACCCGCACGCCCCGCCGCACCGCCTCCTCCTGCGCGTCCTCGTAGCGCCACCCCAGGTCGGTCTCCCAGAAGCCGCGGTCCACGGAGGTGCTGACCGCGTCGACGGACGCGCTCGCGCAGCGGGTCAGGTTCAGCAGCCAGTCCCGGTCCTCCCCGGGGTAGTCCGCGTGATGCCCCTTGAGGTCCTCCAGCAGCTTGGCGGTGCGCCGGATCTCCCCGCGGACGAAGGCGTAGAAGAACGGGTCGCGCCCCGACTCCAGCGACGCGACGTTGCGCGCGAGCTGCCGGACCTCCTCCGCGCCGACGGGCGAGACGTCCAGTTGCGAGAACAGCAGCGCCGTCTCGTTGAACTCCGACAGGCCGCGCTCCAGACGCCGTTCGAAGTCGGCGAGCTGCTGCACGATCAGGGCCGCTCCGGCGAGGAACACCGACAGCGTGATCTTCCAGATCTCCGGCTGGTCCGTCAGGTTGGTGACGCCGTAGGTGACACCGCCCGCGAGGGCGCTCACGAACACTCTCACCAGGACATCGGGTATTCGGCGCGTGGGCCGCATGGCTTCCCCCGGATTTCGTAGCGGTAGGCGAACTGCGGTGTGCACGGCTCCGCGGCCGTCAGGGCGACGGCCCGCCCGGAGGGGTGCGCGCCGCCCGGTCTCTCACTCGCTGGGCGAGGGACTGCCACTGCCGGGTGAACCCGGGGGTCCGCTCCAGGACCTCCCACAGCCCGGCCAGCGGCGCGGCCACCCGCGCGCCCGGCATCCACAGGTGCAGCAGGTGGTCCACGGCCGCGCGCAGCACCCTGCCCGCGGTGGCCGCGGGGGCGTCGGGAGGGTGGTCGTCCAGGAGCTGGATGAGGGTGGTCAGCAGCCAGTCGTGCAGGGCGAGGTCGGCGCAGAAGGCAGCGACCTCGCGGGGCACGGCGCCGTCCGGGAGCCGCAGTTCGACCGTCCGCAGCCCGTCCTCCTCCAGCGTGAAGCGCTCCAGCCGGGGCCGGTCGGCCTCCGCGGCCCGCAGGGCCACCCAGCGCAGCCGGGTGCGCGGCGCGGGCAGCGCCTCGGCGGGCTCCGGCAGCGGCTGCCGCAGCACCTCGGTGAGCAGGGCCTCGGCCAGGAGCCCGGGATCCAGTCCGGTGTCGCGGCTGCCGGCCAGGAACCCCCGCGCGGTGGCCGGTTCGGGCAGTTTGCCGAGCGGTTCGGTCACCCCGGGCCGGCTGAGGTAGTGGCCCCACGGGCGCCGGGCGTCGGGCCCGGCGGCGGTCACGCCGGTGTAGGCGTTCACCTGCAGCACGTGCCCCTCCGTGACCGCCGCGCAGGAGATGACCGTGCCGATGCCGCGGACCTTGCTGCCGTCGTCGGTGGGCAGGGCGCAGTCGACGCCGGTGAGCCGGGGCGGCGACACCACGTGGAGGTTCGGGCGCCGCGAGACACGGACCGGCTCGTCGAGCCGCAGCCGCAGCAGCTCCGCCGCCTCGGCGGGGCGCAGGGCCCGGGCCGTCGGCAGCAGGCGGGTGCGTACCTCCCCGCCGAGGAGGGCGATTTGAGCCGCTTCCGTGGGGCCGTCCATGTCAGGGCCCCGGATAGAAGACGTAGGAGGTGCGGTCCGTGATCGACTCGGGCAGGCGGACGCGTTCGCCGGCCGACCGCTCGGCCACCTGCTGCAGCGCGTCGGGGTCCACCTCGATCTGGTCGAGCAGGACCAGGACGGCGTGCTCGACGGGGAGGTACCGGGACGGCAGCAGGGAGCAGGTGCGGTAGGCGGCGAAGGGCGGGGCCGCCGGGTTGAGCTGGAGCAGCGGGGGCAGGTCGTCCCACTCCTGGGGGAAGCCGCCGCCCTCCCAGAGCCGCGGACGCAGCACCGGGCGGCCGTCCTTGCGCAGCAGTCCCAGGCGCAGCAACTGCCAGACGGCCGCCAGGAACGCGCAGGAGAAGGTCTGGCCGGGGCCATGGCGGTCCCAGAGTTCGATGTCCAGGAAGACCGAGTGCCGCCGGGCCGCCGTCTCGTGGGGCGGCCGCCAGCCGGGAGCGGCGCCCGCGGCGGGGCTGCGGCTGCCGTTGGCGATCCAGCCCGTCTCGGTGACCGGTGGGCGCACGCCGGTGCTCCCGCGGGGCGGTGACTCCACGAGGCGGTGCGCCACCGAACGGGCGAGCGGGAACCCGTCGGCCTCCGCGCAGCCCGACTCCCGGACGAGGTAGTCGATGGCCAGACCGGCCCGTTCGGCCTCGGCGAGCAGGGCCGGGACGACGTCGGCGGGCGAGGAGAACCGGGAGAAGTAGTCGTCGACCAGGAAGCAGGTGCTCATCCGCAGGCGCTTGCCGCCCGTGTCGAGCGCGGCGGAGGCGGCGACGGCGTCCACCCAGGGCCGGGCGTGCGCGAAGTGAGCCCGCAGCCGGGCCGCCCCGTAGTCGAAGTCCTCCGCGTACAGGTGGCCTATTTCGAGCGAGAGGTGGGACAGCGGAACGGCCTGGGTGCGTGGCTCCGCGGTGACCTCTCGGAAGACGGCCTCGGTCACACTTCCCCCTGAACTCGTCCGTGCGTCCTACCGGGTGGTCCGGCGCCGGCCGCAGGCCAGGATCATTCCCTCGTAGCCGTCCCGCAACGCGTGCCCCTGCCGGAAGCGCCGGATGCGCAGGCCGTCGGCGTACGGTCCGAAGGCGGCGGCCACCGTGTGCTCGTCGACGTCGCAGGACGGGTAGCGCTCCCGGCCCACGTAGTAGCAGGCCCGTGACTCGGCCATGAAGGCGGCGGCGAAGGGGGCGCCCGGCAGCAGGGAGCGGACGAAGCAGCGCACGGCCTCCTGGAACACGGTGACCGAGGCGGTGATGGACTCGGCGGTGAAGAACATCGTCCCTATGTCCCAGCGGGACTCGGGGAGTTCGAACACGTCGCCCGTCTCCATGCGCGTGCTGCCCCGGAGGTGGCCGCGGGGGTCCGTGATCTCCGCGTAGGGGCTGCGGCCGCGCAGCACGTCCCAGAAGGGGTCCCAGTTCGGACCGTAGGACTGGTCCCGGTGCAGGGTGTTGCGCAGCCAGGCCACGTTGTTCTCGGCGAAGTCGAGGAGGGTGATCTCCTTGCACCACGGCAGCAGCATCAGCGTCGGGTAGAGGTTGGCCCCGGCGCCCACGTCGATGCCGGTGAGCGGCGCGGGCAGGCCGTGGCGGCCGAAGTGCCGGCACAGGTGGTCGCGGCCGGCCCGCAGGATCGCGGCGTCCGCGGGGTGGAGCCGAAGATAGTTCTGGCGGACGTAGGCGTCCGGATCGAAGGCGTCCCAGCGGGGGGCCTCGGCCTCGACGAGGGGGGCGGTTCGTGGTTCCGCTGCTCCGTGCGTCGCGTGTCGATCCACCCGTCGAGAGTAGGGGACCGGGGCGGCCGTGTCCGGAGGTCCGCCGGACATCCCCGGGAGCACGGGGGCGCACGCGGGGAGCACACAGCGCATACGGCGGTGAACGAGGAATCGGGAGAGACCCATGGTGCACATGAGACCGATGAGGGAGAGCGACCTGGCCGCGCTGGCCCGCCTCGACGAGGAGCTGTTCCCGGACTGGGCCTACCCGTACTTCGTGCTGCGGCAGCTCCACGACCTCTGCGGAGCCCGGATGCTCGTCCTGGACGACGACGGCGACGGCCTCGTCGGATACGCGGTCGCCGCCCGGACGTCGGACGGACGCCGCGGCTGGGTCCTGGCCCTGGGCGTGACGCGCGCGGCGCGCGGGTGCGGCTGGGGGCGCGAACTGCTGCGCGCGTGCGTGGACGGGCTGCGGGAGGACGGCGCCGAGGAGATCCGGCTGACCGTCGAACCGGCCAACGACTCGGCGCTGGCGCTCTACCGCGGCCTGGGGTTCACCGAGGTGGGGCGGCGCGCGGACTACTACGGGACGGGCGCGGACCGCCTGGTCCTGGCGCTCGGCCCGACGCGGCGGTGAGGGCGCTTCCCGCACGGCCGACGAGGGCGTCCGAGCCGGGCGCCTGTGGAAAACTCCGGGCCTGTCGGCGCGGACGCCTATCGTGGACGCAGTGGTCGAGGGACGACGCACGGGGGACGGGTCGATGGGCGGGATGGGCGGTATCGCCGAGATGGCAGTGACGGAGAGCGAGGCGCGGGACACGCTGCACCGGGTGTTCGGGTACGAGACCTTCCGCGGTGAGCAGGAGGCCGTGATCGAGCACGTGGTCGCCGGCGGCGATGCCGTGGTGCTCATGCCCACCGGCGGCGGCAAATCGCTGTGTTACCAGATCCCGGCCCTGGTCAGACCGGGTACGGGCGTGGTGGTATCCCCGCTGATCGCGCTGATGCAGGACCAGGTGGACGCCCTGCGGGCGCTCGGGGTGCGCGCCGGGTTCATGAACTCGACGCAGGACTTCGACGAGCGCCGGGTGGTCGAGGCCGAGTTCCTCGCCGGGGAGCTGGACCTGCTGTACCTGGCGCCGGAGCGGCTGCGGCTGGAGGGCACGCTGGACCTGCTCTCGCGCGGCAAGATCTCCGTCTTCGCGATCGACGAGGCGCACTGCGTGTCCCAGTGGGGACACGACTTCCGCCCGGACTACCTCATGCTGTCGCTGCTCGGCGAGCGGTGGCCGGACGTGCCCCGCATCGCGCTCACGGCCACGGCCACGCACGCCACGCACCGCGAGATCACCGAGCGGCTGGGGATGCCGGACGCCCGGCACTTCGTGGCCAGCTTCGACCGGCCCAACATCCAGTACCGCATCGTCCCCAAGGCCGACCCGAAGAAGCAGCTGCTGCAGTTCCTGCGCGAGGAGCACGCCGGCGACGCGGGCATCGTCTACTGCCTGTCCCGCAACTCCGTGGAGAAGACCGCCGAGTTCCTCTCGCGCAACGGGGTGGAGGCGGTGCCCTACCACGCGGGGCTCGACGCGGGGACGCGTGCCGCGCACCAGGCGCGCTTCCTGCGGGAGGACGGACTGGTGGTGGTGGCGACCATCGCCTTCGGCATGGGCATCGACAAGCCCGACGTCCGGTTCGTCGCCCACCTCGACCTGCCCAAGTCGGTCGAGGGCTACTACCAGGAGACCGGGCGCGCGGGGCGGGACGGCCTGCCGTCCACGGCGTGGATGGCCTACGGGCTGAACGACGTCATCCAGCAGCGCAAGCTGATCCAGACCGGCGAGGGCGACGAGGCGTTCCGGCGCCGGGCCGCCCAGCACCTGGACGCGATGCTCGCCCTGTGCGAGACGGCCCGCTGCCGGCGCGGCCAGCTGCTCGCCTACTTCGGCCAGGAGCCCGGCGGGGAGGCGTGCGGCAACTGCGACACCTGCCTCAACCCGCCGGAGACCTGGGACGGCACGGTGGCGGCGCAGAAGGTGCTGTCCACCGTGGTGCGGCTGCAGCGGGAGCGCGGGCAGAAGTTCGGCGCGGTGCAGATCGTGGACATCCTGCTCGGGCGGCGGACGGCCAAGGTCATCCAGTTCGACCACGACCAGTTGTCCGTGTTCGGCATCGGCGAGGAGCTCGACGAGGGCGAGTGGCGGGGCGTGGTCCGCCAGCTGCTGGCCCAGGGCCTGCTCGCCGTCGAGGGCGACTACGGCACGCTGGTGCTGACCGAGGCCAGCTCGGCGGTGCTGCGGCGCGAGCGGGAGGTGCCGCTGCGCAAGGAGCCGAAGCGGCCGGCCACGGCGAAGGCGCGCGGCGGCGCTGCGGGCTCCGGGCGGGGCGAGCGCAAGGCCCGGGCCGCCGCGGAACTGCCCGAGGAGCTGGTCCCGGTCTTCGAGGCGCTGCGCGCCTGGCGCGCGGAGCAGGCCCGCGAGCAGGGCGTCCCGGCGTACGTCATCTTCCACGACGCCACCCTCCGGGAGATCGCCACCGCCCGCCCCACGTCGGTGGCCGAGCTCGGCGGGATCGGCGGCGTCGGCGAGAAGAAGCTGGCGACCTACGGCGAGGGCGTGCTGGAGGTGCTGGCCGGGCTGTCCGCCCCGCCCGCCGCGGACCCGGACGCCCACGGCACGGCTTCGGACGCCCCCGGCGCGGCCCCGCGCGGCGCCGGTGCCCGTGCCCCGGGACCGGACGACGCCTGGCCCGAGGAGGAGCCGGAACCCGACCCCTGGGAGTGACCCCTGGGAAAGACCCCGAGTGCGCCCAGGGGCGGGATCCAGGAGTGCGCCCAGGGGCGGGGGTGCGCCCTGGGGCGGGACGGACTCCCGGGGTGCCCCTTGGGGCCGCCCCGCGGAGGTCAAGGGCGCGGCGCGGTCCGCCCGGCGCCGTCCCGGTGCCCATGCGCGGATGCCCGCCGCCCTCGGCTACGGCAGCGCGGTCAGGCCCGGCGCGAAGGTGATCAGCAGGGGCACCAGAGGGACCAGCGCCGCCGCCGTCGTGGTCAGGGCACGGTCACGGCGGCCGAGGCGGGGCGGCGGCTGCAGCAGGCGGTCGACGCGCTCGCCGAGCAGGCGGTGACTGGAGGCGCAGGACAGCACCCCGCGGTGCTGGTTCAGCTCGATCAGCGCCAGGGCCGTCGTCAGGTGACCGCAGCGGCGCGAGGCGGTGTCGTCGGCGGCCAGTTCGACCAGGCGGTGGGTCTGGTCGCAGAAGTGCGCGAACAGGGGGACGCGCGGGAATCCGGTGGCGAGCGCGGTGGACAGGTGCAGCAGCCAGTCGTGGCGGGCCCGGGCGTGACCGCGCTCGTGGGTGAGGACGGCGTCGAGCTGGTGGTCGGTGAGGCGGTGCAGCGCGCCGGTGGTGACGACGAGCCGTGCCGGGCTGCCCGGCATCCACCAGGCGTCGGGGTACTCGTCCTCCAGCACCAGCAGCGGGCCCCGGGCCCGGGGCAGCCCGGCGGGCAGGTCCGGCGCCCGCTCCCGCAGGTGGGCGCGGGCCCGGGCGCGGCGCCGGCGGGCCTCGAACAGCTCCCGCGCGAGCATGGCCGTCGTCCAGGCGGCCCCGCAGGCCAGCAGCACCGTGAGGACGACCGCCCAGGCCGGCGCGGACGACAGGTCGTAGGCGGCGGTCACCGCGGGCGGGGCCGGGGCGAAGAGCTGGGCGCGGACGGTGCCGAACACGGCGGCGGCGCCCAGGGCGAGCGCGGTCACACAGCACAGCAGGACGGTGGCGACCAGGCACTGCCACACCCACAGGCCCACCACCGGCTCCCGCTCCGGCCACTTCGCCCGGGTCAGCGCCCGGGGGACGGGGACGGCGGCCGTCACGGCGACGAAGCTCAGCAGGAGCAGGCAGACGGTCATGCCACGGACTCCGGATCTTCTCGGAAGAGGGCGGCTCGGGACACAGCGGGTCGGGACACAGCGGGGGGCGCGGGGCGGGTGCGCGGGGGGCCGCGGGCTGCCGGCCGGACCGTCCGCACCGCCCGACGCCCAGTATGACGGCGCGGGGCGGTGCGAGGCAGGGGTCGGCCGGTTCCGGTCCGGCCGGCCCCGCGGGAACGGTCGGTTGTGGTCCGGCCGACCCGTGGGAACGGTCCGGTCAGGACGGCGTGGGCACCACCCGGCCGGTGACCTCGCCCAGTCCGACGCGCACCCCGCCGGGACCGGGCGCCCAGGCCGTCAGGGTCACCTCGTCCCCGTCCTGAAGGAACGTCCGCTTGCCGTCGGGCAGTTCCAGCGGGTCGCGGCCGTTCCAGGTCAGCTCCAGCAGCGATCCGCGTTCCCGCTCGGTGGGTCCGCTGACCGTGCCGGAGCCGTACAGGTCGCCGGTGCGCAGGGACGCGCCGTTCACCGTCATGTGGGCGAGCTGCTGCGCGGCCGTCCAGTACATGGTGGAGAAGGGCGGCTCGGAGACGACGTGGCCGTTGAGGGCGACGGAGATACGCAGGTCGTAACCGCCGGGCTCCTCCTGCCGGTCGTCCAGGTAGGGCAGCAGGTCGTGGGTGCGCTCCGGCGGCGCCACCCGGGCCTCGTCCAGGGCGTCGAGCGGGGTGATCCACGCGGACACCGAGGTCGCGAAGGACTTGCCGAGGAACGGGCCGAGCGGCACGTACTCCCAGGCCTGGACGTCGCGCGCGGACCAGTCGTTGAGCAGGCACAGGCCGAACACGTGGTCCCGGAAGGCGCCGAGCGGCACCGGGCGCCCCTGCTCGGACGGCACACCGACGACGAATCCGACCTCGGCCTCGATGTCCAGCCGGACGGACGGGCCGAAGACCGGGGCGTCGTCGGCGGGCGTCTTGCGCTGGCCCGCGGGACGCACCACCTCGGTGCCGGACACCACCACCGTGCCGGCGCGGCCGTGGTAGCCGATCGGCAGGTGCTTCCAGTTGGGCGTGAGCGAGTCCGGGGCGTCGGGGCGGAACATCCGGCCCACGTTCCGCGCGTGGTTCTCGGAGGCGTAGAAGTCCACGTAGTCCGCGACCTCGAAGGGCAGGTGCAGGGTCACCGCGGACAGGGGGTGGAACAGCGGCTCCACGGTCTCCCGGTGCGCCGGGACGGTCACCCACGCGGTGATCGCCCGCCGCACGTCCGACCAGGCCGTCCGGCCCGCCGCCAGCAGGGCGTTGAGGGTCGGCCGGGCCAGCAGGGAGGCGTACGGGGAGCCGAGCGCGTGGGCGGCGGCTCCGGCGTCGAGGACGTGGTCGCCGAGCCGGACGCCGACGGTCCGCTCCGACGAGCCGGGGGGCGAGAACACGCCGTACGGCAAATTGTGCGGGCCGAAGGGATCGCCCTCGGGGACATCGAAGGGGGGCATCGGGTGCTGCCTCGCTTTCGTGTGCGCAGTGCTCCACGTGTCCGTGGCCGTGCCACACGTTACGGGGGACACCCCTGTCTTGGGCAGAGCCGTCGTGGTGGCGCGGTGGCGGACGGGGCGGGCGGGCGGCGTGCGGGCGCGGACGGGCCCGCGCAGGACGTCACTTGCGTACCGGAAGTTATCCACAGGACGCGACGCAATCTTGACGGAGCGGTGCGAACGGGGCGACTCTGGGCAGGTGCCGGAAGGCCTCGGGGAGGGGGTTTTCCGACGGCACCTCAGGGGGGCGGATGGCCATTGGGGAGGCCGGTCCGGGTTCGGTGCGTCCGGGTGCCCAGCCACGACGGCTGGAGGACACCCTGCGTGACCGGCTCGGCCGGGAATGCGTGTACATGCCGTCGTGCCGGCTCGGGCTGTACGTGGCGCTGCGTCACTGGTGCCCGCCCGGCGGCAGGGTCCTGATGTCGCCGGTCAACGACGACGTCATCTTCTTCGTCGTGCTGGCCGCCGGACTGCGGCCGGTGCAGGCCCCACTGAACCCGTTCGACGCGTCCATCGACCTCGATGCCGTGCCCGCCGACGTGTGGGGCTCGCTCTCCGCCGTGCTCACCACGAACCTCTACGGCAACCCGGACCCGGCGCCGCGCCTGCGCGCGCGGTGCGCCTCACTGGGCATCCCGCTGTTCGAGGACGCGGCGCACGCCATCGGCAGCGAGGTCGGCGGGCGGCCGGTCGGGGCCTGGGGCGACGCGTCGGTTTTCAGCCTTTCCAAGCATGTCGACGCCAAGGCGGGCGGCATGCTGGCAGTCGCCGACCCGGACCTCGCCGACGTGCTGCGCGCGGCCCGCGACGAATTGCTGGTCCCACGCCGCGCCCGGTCCGAACTCACCTACGCGGTCCGGCCGTACGCCGAGGCCGCGGTGCGGGGCCTCGGGCTGCGCCGGGCCGCCTGGGCCACGATGGGCCTGCTGGGGCTCACCGAGCGCGAGGGCATCCGGATGCCCCTGCGCCCGCGGGAGCTGAGCCGCGCCGCGGACGCCGCCCCCGGCCTCGGCGCGCACGACGCGTGGGTGCGCGTCGACATGCACGACTACCGGCTGGAGCCGGGCCCGGTGCGGCTGCGCCGGATCGGCCGGCGGCTCGGCCGGCTCGACGGGATCCTCGCCGCCTCCCGGGCCGGCACCGAACTGCTGCTGTCGTCGCGATGGGCCCGCCCGCGCGCGGGCAGCACCGTGCAGCCGCTGTTCCGGGTGCCGCTGCTGGTCGCCGACCGGGACGCGGCGACGGCCGCGCTGGCGCGCCGCGGCATCGTCGTCGGCTACCTCTACGATCCGCCGCTGGACGACTACGCGGGCGCGGAGTTCACCGATCCGTCCCCGGCGCCCGAGGCGGCCCGCTGGTTCGCCCGGCACGCCCTGCCCGTGGACCCGCTGCGGGCCCGCGAGGCTCTCGACGTGCTGGAGCGGTCCGGGATCCGGCCCGCCGAACCACCGCGGGCGCTCACCCGGCGTCCGGGGCCGGTGCCCAGGGAGCGGGAAGCCGGTGGCTGACACCCGGGTCCACGAGCCCGCCGCGGTGCGCCCCGGCGGCGGGCGGCCGGAGCCCGCCGCCCGCGCCACGGGCTCCGACTCGCTGTTCAAGAACGCCTACTTCCTCATGCTCAGCACCGGGGTGTCCGCCGTCCTCGGCCTGGGCTTCTGGCTGGTGGCGGCGCGGTACTACTCCGAGGACGCCGTCGGCCAGGGGTCCGCCGCGATCGCCGCGATGCGGCTGCTCGCCAGCATCACGGCGACCACGATGATCGGCGCCGTGGTGCGCTTCGTGCCCCGGGCCGGGCGGGAGACCGCCCGCCTCGTGTGGGGCGTGTACGGGGCGAGTTCGCTGGTCGTCGCCCTGGCCGCGGGCGTCTTCCTGCTCACGCTCGACCAGTGGGGCGCGTCGTACGAACCCCTCGGCACCCCGCTGGCGGGGGCCCTGTTCGTCGCCGCGTGCGTGGCCTGGGCCCTGCTGACGCTCCAGGACGGTGTGCTGACGGGCCTGCGCAAGGCCGAGTGGGTGCCGGCGGGCAACGCCGTGTTCTCCCTCGGCAAGCTGGCCCTGCTGGCCGTCTTCGCCGGTGCGCTGCCGGTGCTCGGCATCTTCGTCTCCTGGGCCGTGGCGATCGCCTTCTCCACCCTGCCCCTCGGCTGGCTGATCTTCCGCCGCCTCATCCCGCGCCAGGCCGCCGCCGACCGCGACGTCGAGCCGCCCCGGTTCCGCTCCATGGGCCGCTTCCTGGCGGGCGACTCGCTCGGCGCGCTGTTCAGCCTCGCGATGATCAACCTGCTGCCGGTGATGGTCGCGGTCCGCTTCAGCGCCGCCGAGAACGGCTACTTCTACGTGGCCTACACCGTCGGCGGGACCATGGAGTTCATGGCCATCAACATGGCCTCGTCGCTCACCGCGCACGCCTCGCACGACCCGCGGCAGCTCGCCGACGGCGTACGCGGCGCCCTGCGGCGGATGGCCCTGCTGCTGGTGCCGGTGGTGCTGGTCCTGGTCGTCTTCGCGGAACAGATCCTCACCCCCTTCAGCCCCGACTACGCGGAACACGGCTCGACCGTGCTGAGGCTGCTCGCGCTGGGGGCCCTGCCCCGGGTCGTCGTGGAGCTGTACATCGGGGTGCTGCGGGTGCAGGGGCGCACCGGAGTGCTCGCCGCCCTCCAGGGCGCGATGTGCGTGCTGGTCCTGGGCAGCGCGGCCGTGCTGTTCACCCCGGCGGGGATATCCGGCGCGGGCTGGGCGGTGCTGATCAGCATGTCGCTGATCGCGGTCGTCTCGGTGTTCGGCCTGCGGTCGGCGCTGCGCGGGGGTCCGGCCGCTCCGGCGGACCTGGCGCCGGCCGCCCCCGTCTACGGCACCCGCTGGGCCCGGCTGAACGCCACCGCCGGATACGGCACGGGCTGGGCCCGCCGGGCCGCCTACGAGGGCAGGGGCGCAGACGAGGACGACGGGGAGGACACGGTCACCCTCTTCATCGGCAGCCCCGGCTACGAGCGGGAGGCGCTCCAGGCCGACACCCTGGCGCTCGTCGTACGGCCGCAGCAGCCGACGCGCGGGGGAGGGGACCGCGACCGGGGCCGGGCCGATGACCAGGAACGCGCTCGGGACCGGGATCGCGTTCATGACGGGGACCGGGATCGCGCTCATGACGGGGACCGGGATCGCGTTCATGACCGGGACCGCGAGCGGGACCGGGAGCAGGCGGACGGCGGGACCGGGGACGGCGATGAGGGGGCAGCCCGGGCCCACGGCGCGGAGGTGGCCCGGGCCCACGATGCGGGGGTGGCCCGGGCTCACGACGTGGTGGGGGTGCGGGACGCTGCGGAGATCCGCGACCGGGAGGTGGCCCGGGACGCGGGGTCTGCTGAGGGTGAGGGGCCGACTCGGGGCGAGGAGATGGCCGGGGACGCGGAAGGGGTCCGGGACGCGGAACCGGTCTGGGACGCGGAATCGGTTTGGGAGGCAGAGCCGGTCCGGGACGCAGAGGCCGTCCGGGGCCCGGAACCGGTCCGTGCCGCGGCGCGGGTCCACGACGAGCCCCCGGACCGGGAAGCGGTCCGTGCCCAGGAACCGCCCCAGGGCGGGGAGCCGCCACGCCCCCGCCCGGAGGCGGACCCGGCCGCGCCCCGTCCCGCCCGGGCCGCCGAGGCACCGCCCCCCGAGCTGCCCGCGGTGCTGTCCTCCTGGGAGCGGGAGGCGCCCGTCGAGGCGAGCAGCACGCCGTGGGACGACGCGCCGCCCGCCGCGGACCTGAGGCCGGAGCCCCGCCCCGGCACCCGTGATCCCGACCGTTTCCTCAGGGGCGCCCTGTGGGCCGTGCTCGGGCTTGCCACGCTCGTCTTCTGGGCGGCCCTGCGCCCGCTGCCCTGGCTCGGCGACCCGCCGCGAGGCGACCTCACCGGGCGTCAGCTGCTGAACGAACTGCCGCTGCCCGCGCTGGCCGCCGGGGGAGTGCTGCTCCTCGTCTTCGTCGCCTCGGTGACGCTGTGCCTGCGTCCGGCGCCGTGGCTCTCGGCCGCCGCGCTGGGGTCGGCCCTCGTCGCCCTGCACGCCGCGCCGATCGCCCTCGGCCGGGAACCGCGGGCGGTGGACGGGGCGTTGTATTCCAGGACGGCCGGTTTTGTCGCGGATGCGGTGGGGTTCGGCGGGCCCGGACCGCTGCTGCGGTGGACGCCGGCGGTCTGCCTGCTGCTGTGCCTCGTCCCGCTGTGGCTGCTGCTCGCGTGCGCGGGCGGGCGGCTGTCGTGGGCGAGGCGCTGGGGGGTCCTGTATCTCGTGGCGGTGGGCGGCTGGGTGGGGCGGGACGTGCTCGCGCCGGCCGCGCCCGTCCTGCTCGCCGTCCTCGTCCTGCTCGTGCCGGTGTTCCGTGCCGTGGCGGCCTCGTCACTGCCGGACCGCGTGCTCCGGCTGCTCCGCCCGCTCCTCCGCCCGTCCCACCGGGACGGATCCGCCGGGGGCCTGCCCGACAGAAGACGGCCGTCCGGCCCGTCCGAGGACTGAACACGTCGTCAGAGCCGAACCGCCAGGGGGGAACCACCGTGCGTCCGCCAGCCACTCCACGCGAGAGATCCGGGCCCGAACCCGCGCCGGAGAACACCTCGGTGCCGGTTTCCGCCGCCGCGACCCCGGAGGGGTCCGCACCGGAGCAGTCCCCGGCATCCGGGTCCGTCCCGGACGTGTCGTCGTCCCTGCCCGACGTGTCGTCCGAGGCACCTCGTGAGCCGCGGGAGTCCGCACCGCACGCGTCCGATCCGCAAGCGTCCGCACCGCAAGCGTCCGAAGCGCTCGCGTCGGGCGGGTGGACTGCGTCCCAGTCCCGTCCCTCCCCGGAGTCGTCGAGCCCCGCCCATGAACGTGTGACGGACCTGTCCGACCTGCCGCCCGTGTGGTCCGGGCGCCGCGCCCTCGCCGCCTGGCCCCTCGTGCCGCTGGCCGCGGCGCTCGCCCTGTGGGGGTACGCGGTCCGGCACACCGACGTGTCGGCGCTGGACGACTTCGGCCTGGTCACCGCGCTGCACCCGGCGTTCTGGGCCGGGCTGGCGGTGCTGACCGCCGGCTTCTGGCTCACCGTGCGCGATCCGCGCCGGCCCGGCGGCTGGTCCGCGGCGTACGTGCTGGGGCTGCTGGTGATGGAGCGGGCCACCCAGGCCGTGCTCTACCCGACCCCGCTGTACGCCTGGGCGTGGAAGCACGACGGTGTCGTCGACCACCTGCTGACCGCGGGCGGTCTCCAGACCGCCGCCGAGGTCGGCGACATGGCGGTCTACGACCAGTGGCCCGGCTTCTTCGCCGCCCAGGCCGCGCTGGTGCGGCTGCTGGGCGTGGACTCCGCGGCGATGTACATGGCGTGGTGGCCGCTGGCGTCCAGCCTGATGCTGCTGCTCCCGCTGCTGCTGATCTACCGCACGTTCACCGAGGACCGGCGGCTGATCTGGACCGGGGTGTGGCTGTTCTTCGTGGCCAACTGGGTGGGCCAGGACTACTTCTCCCCGCAGTCGGTGGCGTTCGCGCTGCACCTGGGGGTGCTGGCCGTGGTGCTGCGCCGGTACGGCCGCTCCGGCGGCGCCCGGCGGCGGGGGCAGGCGGTGTGGACCGCGGTGATCGTGGTGATGGTGACGGCGATCGTCATCTCCCACCAGCTCACCCCGGGCATGCTCGTGGTGTCGCTGCTCGCGCTGTGCCTGCTGCGCCGCCACCGGGACTGGGTGCCCGTGGTCACCACGGTCGTGATCTTCCTCGCCTGGTGTCTGACCGCGGCGCTGCCCTTCCTGTCCGCCGCGATGCCGGACATGATCCGCTCCGTCGGCGACGTCGGTGGCAACGTGTCGACCGGCTACGGCACCACACCGACCGGCACCGGAGCCGTCGCCACCTCGTGGGCGGCCCGCCTGCTGTCGGGCTCGGTCCTGCTGCTGGCGGTGGCCGGGATCTGGCGGCAACGGGTGCTGCGGCACCGGGCGATGCCCCTGCTGCTGATCGCAGCGGCGCCCCTGCCGATGCTGGTGGCGAGCAGCTACGGAAGCGAGATGATCTTCCGGGTGCTGATGTTCATGCTGCCCGGTGCCGCCTTCTTCGCCGCGGCGGCCCTGCTGCCGAAGGTGCGCACGCTGGCCGCCGAGGCGTCGCCCGCCCCGGCCGGGCCGGCCGGTTCTCGGGGGCGGTCCGCGGTGCGGCGGGGCCTCGCCGCGTGGGTCGCGCCGGTCGTCCTCGTCGCGGGGACGCTCGCGTTCGTGCCGAGCTACTCCGGCAAGGACCGCATCAACTACTTCCCGCCGCAGGAAGTGGCGCTCGTGCAGCAGCTCTTCGACGAGGCCCCCGAGGGCTCGCTGGTCGTCGCCGCCAACCGCAACTACCCGCTCGCCTACGCCTCGTACGGGGACATCGACCACTACTGGTTCCTGGACGACGAGCGGTCCCACATCGACCGGATCGTGGCGGACCCGGCCGGGACCCTGGCCGAGGACATGGCCGGGCTGGACGGCCCCGGCCGGGCCTACCTGCTGTTCTCCCAGGGGCAGCTCGCCAACTCCACGATGAACGGGCAGCTCACCGAGGCCCAGTTGACGGGCATCGAGCGGTCGGTCGCGGCGTCGGCCCGCTTCCGGCGGGTGGCCGGGAACAGCGCCGGGACGGTCTACGAACTGCGCCCCGAGGGAGGGACGGAGCGATGACACCACAGGATCTCGTCGTCCGGATGCTGCCGCCGTTCGGCGGCTGGCTGGCACTGGCCTCGCTGGCGCTGCCCGGCGGTTCGCCGCTGCGGGGCGCGGCCGTCGTCGCGTTCCTGGCGGCGGGGCCGGGCGCGGCCCTGGTCGGCGCCTGTGGCCCGGCGCTGCGCGTGCGGCCCGCGCAGGGGCCGGTCGACCGGCGCGACCCGCGCTTCGCCCACCACTCCGACCTGCTCGAACGGCTGATGCTCGTGGTGTTCGGCAGCCTCGGCGCGGTGATGATCGTCGCCACGGTGCTGATCGCCACCCACACCTTCAGCGCCCAGCGGGTGCTGCTGGCCCTGACGGTGCTGACGACGCTCGCCGCGTTCTGCCCGCGACCGGGCGGCTCCCCGCCGGCGCCGAGGACACGGAAGGGTTCCGCTCTGTGAGGTTCGCCCGTCTCCCGCGCCGCATCACCGCCGCCCTGCGTGGTACGCCGGCCCCCACCGACCCGGACACCGCCGGTGCCGGCCGGCACCGCGGCGCCCGGGCACGGCCCGCGTCGGCGCGCCGCCGGCTGCTGGTGACGTCGGCGGTGGTCGTCAGTGCCGTCCTGGTCGCGCTGCTCGCCCTGCGGAACGCCTCCGGACCGCCGGACGCCTCGGCACAGGACGAGTGCCGTCCCACCGATCTGCTGGAGCCGCCGTGCGGCGCCTGGTTCGGCGCGTTCGTGCCGCACGAACGCCACGACCTCGCACAGAAGGTGGCGGCCTACGAGAAGCGCGTGGGCCGCAAGCTGGACATCGTGTACACGTACCACGACATGTCGCTGCCCGAAGGCACCCGCCGGGAGGGGCAGTTGCTCAGCCCGGAGGAGCAGGCGGTCGGTGCGGACCGGATGCTGCTGCTCTCCTGGGAGAGCAAGTGGTGGGGCGGCACGAAGCAGCAGCAGCCCACGTGGAAGCAGATCGCGTCCGGGAAACTGGACGACACCGTCATCGACGTCCAGGCCCGGCGCGTCAAGGAGTACGGGGAGCGCACCGGGAAGAAGGTGTTCCTCTCCTTCGACCTGGAGATGGACACCCGCACTCCGGCCAACGGCACCCCGGCGGAGTACGTGGCGGCGTACCGGCACATCCACGACCGGTTCCGGGAGCTGGGCGTCGACAACGTCGTGTGGACCTGGATCATCACCGGCTACCTCGGCCACGCCGACCTGTTCGAGCGGATGTATCCGGGCGACGCGTACGTCGACTGGATCGGCTACAACCAGTACAACTACTACCGCTGCCACAAGACGGAGTGGCTCGGCTTCGCGCAGACCCAGCGGGCCACGCATGAGTGGGTGCGGGCGAACATCTCCGACGAGAAGCCGCTCATGCTCTCCGAGTTCGGCACGGCCGCCGACGCGGACCGCCCGGACCGTCAGGCCGAGTGGTACGCCGAGGTCCCCGGCGTGCTGAAGGACCTGGACGGCGTCAAGGCGGCCCTGCAGTGGAACCACCGGGACCCCGGACCGCACTGCAACCTCGCCGTGGCGGGCGACGCGGCGTGGGACAGCCTGCGCGAGGCGGTGGCCGACCCGTATCTGAACCAGCCGCGGAAGTGACCCGGCGGCGGGCCGGTGCACGGCTTCCGGCCCGCCGGACGCGGCGCAGGCCCCGACGGGCCGGCCAGGCCCGCCGCACCGCGGCACACGCCCAGCCGGCCCGGCCCGCCCCGCCGTGCCGGATCAGCCGGCGAACTCCGGGCCGCGCACCGCCGCCCGGGCCCGCCGGTACCAGCGCCAGCCGACCGTCTTCGGGCCGTCCCGGTAGGGGGCGACCCGCGCGCCCCTGCCCGCCAGCCAGTCCTCCACGTCGGCGAGGGTGTGGCTGCGGCGGACGATGAGCCGGGAGATGCGGTACGGCTCGTCCCGGACCGAGCTGAGCGCGTGCCGCACCGCGGTGGCCGTCTCGTACCCGGCCCGGGCCGTCATGGCCCGCACCCGGGGGCTGTTGTAGCCGTGCGGGTAGGCGAGGTGGGGCACCGGGTGCCCGAGGGCGTCCTCCAGGACCGCCTTGGAGTCGGCCAGTTCGGCACGGAGCCGGCGGGCGGTCAGGGTGTCCAGCTGGGCGTGGGTGACGGTGTGGCTGCCCACCTCCATGCCCGCGTCCTCCAGGCCGGCCACCTGGTCCAGGCCCATCATCGGGCCGGGCGGCAGCAGACTCCCGCCCCCGGACGCGAGGGCGCCGGTGGTGAGGTACGCGGTGGCGGGCAGGGCCCGCGCGGCGAGTGCCTCGGCGGTGGGGCCGGGCAGGTCGGCGAACCCGTCGTCGAAGGTGAGCAGCACCGGCCGGGGCGGCAGCGGCGCCCGCCCGGCCAGGTGGTCGGCGAGGGCGCTGATGGTGACGGGGGTGCGGCCGCTGTCCACGACGGCGTCGAGATGGGCCGCGAACTGCCGTGGTGTGACGGTGAACTCGGCGATCCAGTCCGGCGGGTCGTCCATCACGGCGTGGTAGAGGAACACGGGGACGGCCGGGCCCCCGTCCGGTGCCGGTTCCCCGTCCGGTGCCGGTTCCCCGTCCGGTGCCGGTTCCCCGGACGCGCCGTCCCCCGGGCGGGGTTCTCCGTCCGTGCCGCCCGGCTCGTGCGGTGATGTCGTCATGGCGTTCCCCTCCCGCTGTCCGCGTCCGGCCGCCGGTATCCGGCGTCCCGCAGGGCGCGGCGGGCGCGCAGGTAACCGACCGGTCCGTACAGCATGCCCCGGCGCTGCAGCCGGGAGAGCCGGCGGGGCCAGGGATGCGTGCGGGTGTGGTGGGCGCCCGGGGTGCCCCCGCCGTCGGTGTCGCGTACGGCGGTCAGGGAGCGGGCGTGGGCCAGCCCGCCCGGCAGCCGGGCGAGGAACGCGGGCAGCAGCGCGGGGCGGTCGACGAGGACCGCGGTGAGGTAGGCGGTGAGCCCGGCACCGTAGCCGTACGCCTGGGTCTCCAGGTCGGCCCAGGTCTCCCGGTGGTGGTGCCACACCAGGGCGTACGGCGTGTACCGCAGCCGGTGCCCCTGGGCGAGGACGCGGACGAAGCCGTACAGGTCGTCGCCTCCCCGGGCCGGGGTCCCGGCGCCGGTGGCCGGGTCGAAGCCGCCCACCGCGCGCAGCACGCCGGTACGGAAGGCCATGTTCGCGCCCGAGCCGAACCGGCCCGCGGTGAACGGGAACAGCGGCTCGTCGCGGGGCGGTTCCCGCGGGTCGTACGTCGCCGGGGTGAAGCCCTTCGCGAAGCCGCCGTGGCTCTCCAGCAGCACCTGGGCCGGGGTCCGCAGCCGGGCGGGCAGGATCAGGCCGGTGACGCAGCCGAGCCGGGGGTCGGCGGCGAAGGGCGCGGTCAGCTCGGTCAGCCAGCGGGGATCGGCGACGACGTCGTCGTCGGTGAACGCGACGACCTCGCCACGGGCCTGGGCGAGCCCCGCGTTGTGGGCGACGGCCAGCCCCGGGACCGGCTCGCGCAGGTAGCGCACGCGCTCCCCGTACTTGCGGTGCACCAGGTCGTGCGTCTCGTCGGTCACGGGTGCGTTGTCGACGACGACGACCTCGAACCGGGGGTGGTCCTGGGCGAGCAGGGAGTCGAGGGCCCGGGCGAGCTGCCCGGCCCGCTCCCGGGTGGCCACGACGACCGTCGTGTACGGCGGCGGCGTCCCCGGGCCCGGCCGGAGTGGGCCCGGCGGCGGCGCTCCCGGGCCGGCCCCGGCCCCCGCCGGCGCCTCCGTGCCGGTGTGCCCGCCCACAGACGGTGCCCCCGGGCCGGCCCCGCCCCCCGGCGCCCCCTCCGCGCCGGTGCGCCTGAGCGCCGACGACCCGTCCGCCGGGCTGTCCGGCACCGCCTCACGGGCGAGGCGGGCCAGCACCGTCCTCGGGTCGGCGCCCCGCGGGACGTGCCCCAGCAGGGTGCCCGCCGGCCGGCCGTCGCGGCGGACCAGGGCGAACACCTCGCCGTGCGTGACCGGCGGGCTGCCGGGGCCGGGTCTCAGGCCGGCCTCGTCACCGCGCAGGTCCACCTCCGCGACCTGCACGGCGCCGATGGCCAGGAACCGGCGGATCTCCTCCTGGGCGGTGCGTGTTCTGCGGGACATGCGTCCCCCTCCCCTCCCTCACGGACGGCGCAGCCGTGCGGCGCCCTTCAGCGTCCGCGACGCCAGCGACGCCAGCCGCGGGCGGGCGCGGACGAAGCCGTACGCGCGGCGTACGGGCTCACGGCTCAGCCAGTGCAGCGCGGCGCCCGTGCCCGGACGGGTCACCGCCCCCTCGTAGACGGCGAGTTCGCCCGTCTTCAGCGAGTCCTTGTACTCCGCCGGGCCGCGCCCCATGTCGAGCAGGCCCACCCCCTCGGCAGCGGCGGCCTCGGCCATCCGCAGGTGCAGCACCAGCCCCGGCGAGTACTTCGCGAACTCCGGGTCGTAGGCCGGGAACCAGCAGGCCAGCACGGTGGCCGAGCGCAGGCCGAAGTGCGCGGCGACGGGCCGGCCGCCGGCGTAGAGCACCGACAGGGTGCCCGTGCACTGGGCGGACCGGGTCTCCGCGAGCCGGGCCACCAGCCGGGCGATCCACTCCTGCGCGAACCGGTCGCGCCGGCCCGTCCTGCGGTACTGCGCCGACTTCCACTCCATGAGCGTGCGCAGCGCGGCCGGGTCGCGCTCGTCGAAGACGAACCGGACCGGGCCGGCCTGGCGGCCGAGCCGGCGCTCCTTGGCCAGCGTGGTCTTCAGGAACTTCGGCGACTGGGTGCGCAGCACGGACTCGTAGGTCTCGTACCCCTTCTCCACGTCGATGACGTAGGTGGCGTGCTCCTCGGCCGCGTACGGCACGAACAGCCCCTGGTCCGCCTCCAGGTTGTCGAAGGCGAAGCTGGACACCGAGCAGGCGCGCAGCAGTTCACGGGGGTCCACCGCCGACCCGGGAGGCAGGATCGCTCCCTGGCAGTCGGACACCCCCAGGCCGATCGCCCGGCCCTGCCCCCACGGTCCGTGCTCGTACGGCAGGAACCCGGCCGGGTCCGCGCCCTCGTACACCACCGCGACCCGGGCGCGCGGCCGTACCCGTCCCACGACCGTGGTGAATTCCGGTTCCATGAACGGATTGCGTGGTGTGTCCGCCGTGGCGCGCAGCTCGCGCCACCGTTCCCGTTCCCCCTCGCCGAGCTCCTCGGGCCTCAGCACACGCGTGCGTCCACTGCTCACCTGACCCCCCGATCAAGTCCCCCCTGGACCCTTGGAAGGTACCGCCGGGGAACCGTGCCCGGTAGGCCGCGTCGCCTCTTATTGCCAAATGGTGCACAAACCGTCAACCGGGTACGACCCGGCCGTGGCCGGGAGGAGCCGGGACGGGCGGGCCGTGGGGCCGGCGCCGGGCGGCGGCGGGGGCCGGGGCGGGCGGAGGCGGTGAAGGGGACGGGTGCGCTGTCCGTATTCTCTGATCATGGCCGCACCCACCGCATACTCGCTCATCGCCACCGATCTGGACGGGACGCTGCTGCGCGGCGACGACACCCTGTCCGACCGGACCCTCGCCGCGCTCGCACGGGCCGGGCGGGCCGGTGCCCGGCATCTGGTGGTGACGGGGCGCCCGGCCCCCCGCGTGCGCCCGCTGCTCGCGGACCTCGGCTGCACGGGGCTCGCGGTCTGCGGCCAGGGCGCGCAGGTGTACGACGCCGGGACGGAACGGCTGCTGTGGTCGGTCACCCTGGACCGGGAGCTCGCGGAGACCGCGCTCGGCAAGATCGAGGCGGAGACGGGCGAGGTGTACGCGGCGGTCGACCAGGACGGGGTCGACGGGCTCACGCTGATCGAGCCGGGCTACCGGATGCCGCACCCCACGCTGCCCGCCGTGCGGGTGGGGCGGCGGACCGATCTGTGGGAGCGGCCGATCAGCAAGGTGCTGCTGCGCCACCCGGTGCTGTCGGACGACGCGTTGGCGGCGGCGGCGCGTTCGGTGATCGGCTCGCTGGCCACAGTCACGATGTCGGGACCGGGCACGGTGGAGCTCCAGCCGTGCGGGATCACGAAGGCCACGGGGCTGGCGCTGGCCGCCGAGCGGCTGGGGGTCGGCCCGGCGGGCACGATCGCGTTCGGCGACATGCCCAACGACATCCCCATGTTCGACTGGGCGGCCCACGGGGTGGCGATGGCCAATGCCCACGACGAGCTGAAGGCGGTGGCCGACGAGGTCACCACGACGAACGAGGACGACGGCGTGGCCGTCGTCCTCGAGCGACTGTTCGGCAGGGGGCCGGTGCCGCACGTGCCCCAACACGTGCCGCACCCGTCCGCCCCGGGTGATGCGTCCCTGCCCGCCGCAGGGAGGGTGGTGGCTCAGTAGGCCCCGAAGACGTTGTCGATCGAGCCGTAGCGGTCGGCCGCGTAGTTGCAGGCTGCCGTGATGTTGGCGACCGGGTCGTACGGGTCGTAGACGGTGCCGGGCACGTGGTAGGCGGCGAAGGTCGGGTCGATGACCTGGAGCAGGCCCTTGGACGGGGTGCCCTTGGCGGCGTTGGAGTCCCACAGGTTGATGGCCTGCGGGTTGCCCGAGGACTCGCGGATGATGTTGCGGTGGATGCCCTCGTAGGAGCCGGGGATGCCGTGCTGGGCCATGACGGACAGCGACTCGCGGATCCAGCCGTCGAGGTTGTTCGGGTACACCGTCGCCGCGGTGGCGGCGGCCGGGGCGGCGGCCGGGGTGGCCGCTGCGGCGTTGGAGGCGCCGAACAGCGGCAGGGCGGCCACGGCGACGCCGGTGCCGGCGACGGCGAGGGTGCGGGCGAGACGTCGGCTGCCGAAGCGGCGGAGCTGACCGGATGCAGGCATGTCTGTGTTCCTCTCCTACGCCTGCGAGGTGAGCTGTCGGGTTCGGACGGGAGAGTGTCCGGCCGTGCCCCTGCGGGCACGGCTTCACCCCGAGCCGTTCCGGCGCGTGACCGGCCCGGCGACTTACCTGGGTCCCCCGCTCCTGCCGTGCGTGAGTGAGTTCGTCGTTGGGTGGTGCGGGCGGCGGCAGGATTCGGCGTCCGCCCGGCGGCCCGGAACGTATGCGAGAGCACACGCCGGGAACAAGTGCGAGGGTCACGGTAAACGCTGTTTGATCTTGACATGGGCGGTTTGCGCCACTTGATCCTTTACGGTCGCCACGGCTCAACTCGCTGCGGGGCAACGGGGAACCGGCGGTGTACGGATGTCGTCGATGTGTCGGGCGGCGCGTGACCGACCTCACGGGTCGCCGGGTCGGAGCGCATTTCACACTAAGAGGAATTCGCTTGGTAATTGCGGCAAATCGGGCGTCGGGGCGGGCAGGATGGTGAGCATGCCGAGGTGTGGTCCGGAATGCGGAGCGATCCGCCCCGGAAAGTCAGAGAATGTCCACTGCTATGAACCGATCAAAAACGGGCCGGTCCTGATCGCCTCCTGCCCGGCCTGTACCCCCGGGCCCTGGCGGTGATCGAAACATGACCGGATACGCTGACTTGAGTGATGGCAGCGACCTATCGACAAACCGTGTAAACGCCAGTGGACACCAGCAGACAGGAGACCCCTCGTGACCGTCGTCGGGCCGTTCGGGCTGAGCGTGCGGGACCAGGCTCTGGAAGCCGATGTCCAGGCCGGGATGACGGCTGTCGAGGAGGGGCTGCTCGAGGCCACCAAGAGTGAGGTCCCCTTCATCACGGAGGCCGCCCAGCACCTGGTGCGGGCCGGCGGCAAGCGGTTCCGGCCGCTGCTGGTGATGCTCTCCGCCCAGTTCGGCGACCCCTACGCGCCGGGCGTCGTGCCGTCGGCCGTGGTCGTGGAGCTGACCCACCTGGCCACGCTGTACCACGACGACGTGATGGACGACGCCGCGGTGCGCCGCGGGGTCGCCAGCGCCAACACCCGCTGGGGCAACTCCGTCGCCGTCCTCACCGGCGACTTCCTCTTCGCGCGGGCTTCGCAGATCCTCGCCGACCTCGGCCCCGAGGCCGTCCGCGTGCAGGCGGTGGCGTTCGAGCGGCTGGTCACCGGCCAGATCCTGGAGACCGCGGGCCCGCAGGACGGACGGGACCCCGTGGAGCACTACCTGGACGTGCTCGGCGGCAAGACCGGCTCCCTGGTCGCGGTGTCCTGCCGGTTCGGCGCCATGATGTCCGGCGCCGACGAGACGGTCGTGGACGTGCTCACCCAGTACGGCGAGCGGCTCGGCGTCGCCTTCCAGCTCGCCGACGACGTCCTCGACATCGCCTCCGACTCCCACGAGTCGGGCAAGACCCCGGGCACCGACCTGCGCGAGGGCATCGCCACCCTGCCGGTGCTGCGGCTGCGCGAGCGGGCCGAGCGGCTCGGCCTGGCCGACGACCTCGCCCTGTGCGAGCTGCTCGGCTCCGACCTCACCGACGACGCCCGGCACGCCGAGGCGCTGCGTCTGCTGCGCGCCCACCCCGCCCTGGAGCAGGCCCGCCGCGACACCGTGCGCTACGCCAAGGAGGCGCGCGCCGCGCTGGCCCCGCTGCCGGAATGCGAGTCCAAGACGGCGCTGACGGAGCTGTGCGACGCCGTGGTGCACCGGGCCGGCTGACCACGGCGCGCCGGGACCGGCCGCCGCACCCGGACACCGGCCGTCCCCCACGGGCGGCCGGACCACCCCTACTGGTGAGCGGCCCACCCCTACTGGTCGGCGGACCCGTGGCGCCCCGATGTCATACCCCAGCAGTACACGGAGTTGAGCCCGCGGTCTGACGCATCGGCCGCCGCCGTTTGGTCAGATGGAACACGAAGGACATCATCACTCCTCACCGGTTCGGGTGAGGACGGCGGCTCGGGGTGAACAGGTGCGCAGGCACGCGACGCAGGCCGCCGCCGACCAGGAGGTAGGGCACACATGGCACCGTACGCATCCGACGACAGGACGACCGCGGAGCCGGCCGGCGACCCCGGCCCGGGCCGCCGCAGGGCCGCCCGGTACGTCGTCCCGGTCACGGTGATGGGGGTGGCGGCCGCGACCATCGGGCTCGTGCCCGCCATCGCCAGTTCCGGTGACCCCGACCTGCCGGACATCACCGCAGCCCAGCTCATCGAGAAGATCGCGAAGTCGGACGTGGAGCAGCTGTCCGGCACCGTGAAGGTCACCACCGACCTCGGCCTGCCCGACCTCGGAGGGCTGGAGAGCAGTCTCACCTCCGGTGCCCTCGGCCAGGGCGGCGACGGCTCCTCCGCCGACCCGTCCGCCAAGCTCACGGAGCTGGCTTCCGGCACCCACACCCTGCGCGTCGCGGCCGACGGACCGGAGCGGCAGAAGCTGTCCCTCCTCGACGGCTCCGACGAGTACAGCCTCATCCACAACGGCAAGAACGTCTGGGGCTACGACAGCAAGTCCAACGAGGTGTTCCACGGCACGGTCGACGAGCCCGCCGGGGACCGCGGCGAGCACCAGCCGCCGGCCACCCCGAAGGACTTCGCCGAGGAGGCCCTGAAGTCGGTCGACGACACCACGTCCGTGACCGTCGACGGCACCGCCCAGGTGGCCGGCCGGGACGCCTACAAGCTGGTCGTCAAGCCCCGGCAGTCCGGCTCCACGGTCGGCGCGATCAGCATCGCCGTGGACCACGAGACCGGCCTGCCCCTGAAGTTCACGCTCACCCCGGCGAGCGGCGGCGCGGCCGTCGTCGACGTCGGCTTCACCAAGGTCAGCTTCGACCGGCCCGCCGCGTCGACCTTCGACTTCACCCCGCCCAAGGGCGCGAAGGTGACCGAGGAGGGCGCGCTGGAGAAGGAGGCGGAGCGGCACGCCGGCAAGGACTCCGAGCGGCCCGGGAAGGCCCCGAAGTCCGAGGAGGACCTGGGCAAGGGCCTCGACGGCATGAAGGTCCTCGGCGAGGGCTGGAACTCCGTCGCCACCTTCGACACCGGCGGCCCGGGCCTGCCCGCCGGCGGGACCGGCAGCGACCTCGACGGCTTCCTCGGCTCCCTCGGCGACCGGGTCAAGGGCGACTTCGGCACCGGCACGGTGTTCAGCACCCGCCTGGTCAACGCCCTGATCACCGAGGACGGCACCGTCTACGTGGGCGCGGTCACCAAGGACCACCTGGTGAAGACGGCCGACGGAGCGAAGTAACCCGGCAGCACCGTACCGGCGGCCGGGCCGGCTCCTCAGCCCGCCGGGACCGGGCCCGGCCCGGCCGCCCCGGCGGGGGGAGCCACCGGCACGGCCGTGGCGCCGCCGCGCTCCGCGGCTCGCGCCACGGCGAGCAGCAGCGCCTCCCGCCCGTGCGGTGCCACCAGCTGGAGCCCCGCCGGACACCCGTCGCCGCCGCGTCCCGCGGTCAGGCTCAGCGCCGGGTGCCCACTCAGGTTGAACGCCCAGGTGAGCGCGGTGGAGTAGACGTCGCCGGGGCCCTCGTGACCGTGCGGGGCGGTGGGCGCCGTGGGCGTCAGCAGCAGCGCGGCCCGGGTGAAGAGACAGGCGAGGCGCGCGTCGTTCTCCGCCCGCAGGGCCCCGGCGGCGGCCGGGTCACCGGCGCGGGTGCGCAGGGCGAGCCAGGCGGGCGCGGGATCCAGGAGCCGCAACGGGACCCGCGGCCGGACCAGCCGCACCACCCCCGCCTCGACGAGCCGTCGGACGGCCGCCCGGGCCAGGGCCGCCGGCTCGTCCTCCGGAGCGGCGAAGCCCAGATCGGGGGACCAGACGGCGGCCACCGGCAGCCGTACCCCCGGCGGGCCGTCGGCGTCCGGAGCGGGCCCGTCGCGGCCCGGCCCCCGCGACACCACCCGCCACCAGGCCGCCGCGTCCGCCGCCGACCGGACGAGGACCCCGGGCGCCGCCAGACCCGTCCGGTCGGACGACGGCAGGCGGCCGTTGGTGGCCTTGAGACCGACGACGCCGCACCAGGCCGCCGGGATGCGCACCGACCCGGCCCCGTCGCTGCCCGTCGCCAGCGGGACCAGCCCGGCCGCCACCGCCGCAGCGGCCCCGGCAGAGGAACCGCCCGGAGTACGGTCCGGACGCCAGGGGTTGACCGTGCGGCCGTGCGCGCCCCGCCCCCAGGTCTGCCAGGGCGTGCCCGGGCCGGGCACCGAGGTGGCGCCGACGGCGACCGCGCCGGCGGCGAGCAACGGGCCCGCGGCGCGCAGCCCGTGCCGCCCCTTCACCGCGATGGGAACTCCGGCCAGCGGCAGCAGCCCGTCGCGTCCCGGCCCGCCGGTGCGCCGCGCGCGAGCGCGGTCCGCGGACACCCGCGCGTCCACCGCCGCCGCCTGCCGCAGGGCTTCCTCGCGCCACACCTCGAGGAACGCGCACAGCACCGGATCGGCCCGCTCGATGCGCTCCAGCGCCCCCGCCACCACCTCCACGGCCCGGACCCGGCCCGCCCGCACGGCCCGGGCGACCTCCACGGCCGGGGCGGTCTCCACCGCCGGGGGAATCTCTACGGCCGGGGCGGTCTCCACCACCGGGGGAATCTCCAGAGCCGGCGCGGAGGCGGGGCCGGACGCCGCGCAGCTCTCCGGTCCCTGTCCCCTGCGTGCCCTGCCTCCCATGCCCTCGTGATGCCCCTCCCCGGCCCCGCGCACGCCGGTTCGCACGCCGGTCCACGCCCGGTCCGCACGCCGCCCCGCGCCGGTCCGCCACCGGCCGGACGGCCGTTGGGACGAGCCTGTGACAGCGCGGTGACGTGAGAAACCGGGGAGGGCGGACAGACTGGTCGGTAGGTGTACGACCCGAATGAGGGGACCATGGCGCGACTCAGCCGTGAGAAGAAGCGGGAACAGCAGGCGGCGCACACGACGCACCGTGCGGCCGTGCCGATCGAGGTCCGCATCCCCGCCGCCGGGGAGGATGCCGGCGCCGCGTCCGTCGGCGGGGTGCCGGTGACGGCGGCTCCCGGGGAGGAACTGCAGCGGGCCGTGCTCAACCGGCTCCAGCGCATGGCCCTCGCCTCCGGCCAGGCCGTCCTGGCCACCGTCCGGGACGAGCGCATCGGCTACATCGTCCCGCTGCGGGTCGAGCCGGACGGCTCCAGCCACTTCACCGCGGACCCCGCGCCGATCGCCCCGCCGTCCCAGCCCCCGCCTCCGGCTCACGCCCCGGACGCCTCGGTGCCGCCCGCCGCAGCCCATCGCGTGGGTGGCCCGGGATCCGTGCCCGGCCCCGCCGGCGCGGCCGTACCGCCCGGCACGGTGCTGCCTCCGACGGGCACCTTCGGGCCGCCGCCCGTGATGGACGCCAAGCCGCACCCCGTCGTCGCCGACGAGGTGCGCCGCCGAGCCCCCGAACCGTTCCCGGACCCCGCCCTCGACCCGGGCGCCCGGCCCGCGCCGCCCCGCGGCTTCGACGCGGTGGCGGAGGCAGTGCTGGGGGACGAGCCGCTCGGCCCGTCCGGCGGGTCCCTGGCCGAGCCCGTGGCCCGGATCAGTGACGCCGTCCGGGAGGGACGGCTCGACCCGGCCGCGCGGCTGGCCGGGCAGACCGTGACCGAGGCGACGGCCGCTCTCGGACCGGAGCACCCGGAGGTGCTCCGGCTGCGGGAACTGACCGCGTACATCGGCTACTTGGCCGGCCGGCCGGAGCCCGCCCTGCGGACCTGCCTCGACCTGGCCGCGATCCACCGCCGCGCGGGTGACGCCGAGGCCGCCTACAGCTCCGTCCGCGGTGCGGCCACCGCCTGGCGGGCGGTGCGCGATCCGCACCTGGGCCTGGAGCTCGGGCGGGAACTCGTCGGCCTGTGGACGGAGCTGGCCGCCGACGGGGGGCCGGCCGCGGACGAGCCCGAAGACCTGGAGTCGGCCCGCGCCCGCATGGACCGGCTGACCGCACGGGCTCGCGCCCGGCAGGACTGAGCGAGGCGGGGGCCCGGGCGGGCGCGGACCGCGGCGGCCGTTACCGCGACAGCTCCCACACCGCGTGGGCGATCGCGTCGCTGTTGCGGTCCAGGGCGGTGTCGTCGATGTTGGCGGTCGTGTCGCACGAGGAGTGGTAGCAGCGGTCGAAGGCCCTGCCCGCCGTGCCGCCCCACTTCGCGGCCTGGGCGGCGGTCTTGGTCCGGCTCGCGCCGGTGAACAGGCCGCCGACCGGGATGCCCGCGTTCTTGAAGGAGGCGTGGTCGGAGCGGCCGTCGCCCTCGGTCTCGATCTCGGTGGGGACGCCGATGCCCGCGAAGTAGTCCTTGAAGGTCTTCTCGATCGCGGGATCGTCGTCGTAGACGAAGTAGCCGGGGTTCGGCGAGCCGATCATGTCGAAGTTCAGGTAGCCGTCGATGCGCGAACGGTCCATGAGGGAAAGCTGGTTGACGTAGTAGCGGGAGCCGACCATGCCGAGCTCCTCGGCGCCCCACCAGGCGAAGCGCAGATGTCCGGCGGGCCGGTGTGCGGCCCGGGCGACGGCGAGCGCGGTCTCCAGGACGGCCGCGGAACCGGAGCCGTTGTCGTTGATCCCGGGACCGTAGCTGACGCCGTCGAGGTGGGCGCCCGCCATCACGACGCGGTCCGGGTCGCCGCCGGGCCAGTCGGCGATCAGGTTGTAGCCGGTGCGCCCGGAGGCGGTGAACTGCTGGATGCGGGTGGTGTATCCGGCCGCGTCCAGCTTGCTCTTCACGTAGGTGAGGGACGCCTGGTAGCCGGGGCGGCCGTGGGCGCGGTTGCCGCCGTTGGCGGCGGCTATGGACTGCAGCTGGGCCAGGTGGGCCTTGACGTTCGCCACGGGTATGTCGGGCGCGGCGGCGCGCGGGGCGGGGGCGGCACCGGCCGACGAGGTCCCGCCGGCCAGCAGGGTGACGGTGGCGACGGCACCGGCCGTCGCCGCACGGACGGAAACGGAGAGCTTCATGTGGGGGCTCCGAATTCCTCGGGTGAGCCCGTGGGACGTCCACAGGGACGTCCACAGGCATCCCCTGGGTGTGGGGGTGCCTGGATGGTGAATCTGAAACTGACTCTCCGTCAAGAGCGGTATCAGGACACGCGGTCACGCATATCGGAGGCGTCCGAACCGTCCGGCTCAGGCGCCTGTGCCGGGGGGAAGTCCGCAAGGCAGGGCCGGCGGGTCCGGGACGCGTGAGGCGTCGCCGGACCCGCCGGGATTCCCTACTGCACGCAGAACTCGTTCGACTCGGGGTCGGCCATCACCGTCCACGACCCGGACGGCTCCCGCACGTCCCGCAGCACCCGCGCGCCCAGCCGTTCCAGCCGCCGGACCTCCTCCTCGCGGCGCTCCGGGCCGGGGTGCAGGTCGAGGTGGATCCGGTTCTTCACCGTCTTCGCCTCCGGCACCCGCTGGAAGAGCAGCCGCCGGCCGAGCCCGGTGCCGCTCCTCTCCTCGTACGGGTCCTCGGGGTGCCGGACCGCGATCAGGTCCCGGAAGGACCGGCGGCCGTGGTGCTCCACCACCAGGTCGGCGGACAGGGCCCCGGCGGCGAGCAGCTGCGCGATCAGGGCGCTGTTGTCCTCGACCAGATAGCCGAGGGCCGCCGCCCAGAAGTCCGCCTGGGCGTGCGGGTCCCCCGCGTCGACGACGAGCTTCCAGTGCACGGGTACGGGTGATGCCGAAGTCTGCGTCATGCAGCCTTTCTATCGCTCGCACGGCCTGCGGGCATCAGGTATTTGCCCTCGCCGCGTCGGCCGCCTCGGGTCCCGCCGGCACCGGCTGAGGGCCGTCGGCCGCGCCGTCCGCCCGGACCGCGGCGGCCGTCCCGCTCCCGTTCCGGCGCTCCGCGAGGGCGCGCGCGGTCCGGCGGGCGGTGCGCAGCGCGTCCCAGGTGAGCAGCGTGAGCGCCAGCCACACCAGTGCGAACCCGGCCCAGCGCTCGGGCGGCATGGCCTCCTTGAAGTACAGGACACCGAGCAGGAACTGCAGGACCGGTGTCAGGTACTGGAGCAGCCCCAGCGTGGACAGCGGGACGCGGATGGCGGCCGCGCCGAAGCAGGCCAGGGGGAGGGCGGTGACGAGCCCGGACGCGACGAGCAGCAGCACGTGGCCGGTGCCCTCGGTGGTGAAGGTGGCGTCGCCCCGGCCGCTCAGCCACACCAGGTAGCCGAGCGCGGGCAGGAACAGGATCGAGCTCTCGGCGGCCAGCGACTCGACCCCGCCGAGGCCGACCTTCTTCTTCACCAGGCCGTACGTGGCGAAGGAGAGGGCGAGGCAGAGGGAGATCCACGGTGGCTGGCCGTAGCCGACGGTGAGGACGACGACCGCGGCGGCGCCGACGCCGACCGCCGCCCACTGCGCCGGGCGCAGGCGCTCCTTCAGCAGCAGGACGCCCATCGCGATGGTGACCAGCGGATTGATGAAGTAGCCGAGTGACGCCTCGACGACGTGCCCGGAGTTGACCGCCCAGATGTAGACGCCCCAGTTCAGGCTGATGACCGTCGCCGCCAGGGCGACCAGCGCCAGCCGCCGCGGCTGCCGCAGCAGCTCGCCGAGCCAGGCCCAGCGCCGGATGAAGAGCAGGGCGGCGGCCACGAAGAAGAGGGACCAGACCATCCGGTGGGCGAGGATCTCCACCGCTCCGGCGGGTATCAGCAGGGGCCAGAAGAGGGGGACGAGTCCCCACATGCCATAGGCCGCGAAGCCGTTCAGCAGTCCTGCGCGCCCTTCGGCGGCCGGCTTCCCGGTCACTGGCCCTCCCTCGATCGCCGACGTCTGCCGTGCCCGGGCGACGCCCGCACTGTTCGACGGTAACGCCCGGCACCCCCGCCTGTCATACCCGTACCGCGATACGGTCATGACGGCGGGGGTGCCGGGCGTGCGGGAGCGGGGCCGGGACGATGCGGGGGACGGCCGCTGGGCGGTCAGCCCTTCAGTGCGACGGCGATCGCCTCGGCCAGCGGGGTGGTCGGCCGGCCGGTCAGGCGGGACAGGTCGCCGCTGTCGACGACCAGCTCGCCCCGGGCGATGGAGGCGTCCACGCCCGCGTAGACCGCGGCCACCGGCCCGGGCAGGCCCGCACCGGTCAGGATGCCGGTCAGCTCCTCGACGGTGACGGCCCGGTAGGCGATCTCCTCGCCGGTCTGCCGGCTCAGCTCGGCCGCGTACTCGGCGAAGCTCCACGCCTCGTCGCCGCCCAGCTCGTAGGTCCGGTTCTCGTGGCCCTCACCGGTGAGGACGGCGACGGCGGCGGCCGCGTAGTCGGCGCGCGAGGCGGAGGAGACCCGGCCGTCACCGGCGGCGGCGACGACCGCACGGTGCTCCAGCACGGGCGCCAGGTTCTCGGTGTACACCTCGTGGTACCAGCTGTTGCGCAGCAGCGTGTACGGCACGCCCGAGCCGCGCAGCACCTCCTCGGTGCCCCGGTGGGCGTCGGCCAGCGATGCGGTCAGGCTGCCCGGGGCGCTGGTGTAGGCGAGCAGCGCGACCCCGGCGGCCCGCGCCGCCTCGATCACGGTCCGGTGCTGGGCCACCCGGTCCTTGTCGACCTCGCTGCCGGAGATCAGCAGCACCTTGTCCCCGGCCGCGAAGACGCCGTCGAAGCTCTCCGGGACGTCGTAGTCGGCGACGGCGATCCGTACCCCGCGCCCGGCGAGGTCGGCGGCCTTCTCGGCGCTGCGGACGACGGCGGTGATCTGCTCGGCCGGGACCTTCTCCAGCAGCTGTCCGACGACGTGCCGGCCGAGGTGCCCGTTGGCGCCGGTGACGACGATGCTCATGGTGCGTGACTCCTTGTGCGGGGGTGGGTGGCTCTGTCACTCACCCTAGGAGGGGCACTAACCAAAGGAAAGTACCCACTTTCAAGTAAGGTACTGGCATGACGGTAAGCAACCGAGAGAGGCGCGACGAGGCCGAGGCGATGTGCCCGCACCGCCTGATCCTGGAGCACGTGATCAGCCGCTGGGGCGTGCTGGTGCTGATCCACCTGCTGGACCGGCCGCACCGGTTCAGCGAACTGCGCCGGGCCATCGGCCGGGTCAGCGAGAAGATGCTCACCCAGACCCTCCAGACGCTGGAGCGCGACGGCCTGGTGCACCGCGACGCCCGGCCCGTCATCCCGCCCCGCGTCGACTACTCCCTCACCGGTCTGGGCCGCGAGGCCGCCGAACAGGTCCGCGACCTGGCCCGGTGGACCGAGAAGCGCACCGCCGACGTGCTCGCCGCCCGGCGCGCCTACGACGACGCCCGCGCGACCTGAACCGCCGGGCCGGCCGCCCGGAGCACGACGCGGGGCCCGGACACGCTCGGTGTCCGGGCCCCGGTGCGCGCACCGCGAGGAGCCGCCGTCAGCCGACGACGGTCCAGGTGTCGCCGCCCGCGAGGAGGGCGGCGAGGTCGCCCTTGCCGTGCTGCTCGACGGCGGTGTCGAGCTGGTCGGACATCAGCGTGTCGTAGACCGGGCGGTCCACGGAGCGCAGCACCCCGATCGGGGTGTGGTGCAGCGTGTCCGGGTCGGCGAGCCGGGACAGCGCGAACGCGGTGGTCGGCGACTCGGCGTGCGCGTCGTGGACCAGCACGTCGGCCTCGTTCTCCGGCGTCACCGCCACGATGCGGAGGTCACCCGTCTCCCGGTCCCGCACGACGCCCTTGGAACCCTCGCTGCCGAAGCGGATCGGCTGCCCGTGCTCCAGCCGGATCACCGCCTCCTCGGCCTGCTGCCGGTCCTTGAGGACCTCGAAGGCGCCGTCGTTGAAGATGTTGCAGTTCTGGTAGATCTCCACCAGGGCGGTGCCCGGGTGGTCCGCGGCCTGGCGCAGCACCTCGGTGAGGTGCTTGCGGTCCGAGTCGACCGTGCGGGCCACGAACGACGCCTCCGCGCCGAGCGCCAGCGACACCGGGTTGAACGGGGCGTCCAGCGACCCCATCGGCGTCGACTTGGTGATCTTGCCGACCTCGGAGGTCGGGCTGTACTGGCCCTTGGTCAGACCGTAGATCCGGTTGTTGAACAGCAGGATCTTCAGGTTGACGTTGCGGCGCAGGGCGTGGATCAGGTGGTTGCCGCCGATGGACAGCGCGTCGCCGTCACCGGTCACCACCCACACGCTCAGGTCGCGCCGGGACGCCGCGAGACCGGTCGCGATGGCCGGGGCGCGGCCGTGGATGGAGTGCATCCCGTAGGTGTTCATGTAGTACGGGAAGCGGGACGAGCAGCCGATGCCGGAGACGAAGACGATGTTCTCCCGCGCCAGGCCGAGCTGGGGCATGAAGCCCTGCACGGCGGCGAGGACGGCGTAGTCGCCGCACCCCGGGCACCAGCGCACTTCCTGATCGGACTTGAAGTCCTTCATGGACTGCTTGCCCTCGGCCTTCGGCACCAGCGAGAGCGGTCCGATCGTGCCCGTGCCTCGTGTGGACGTCTCAGCCATCGATGGCCTCCTTCAGAGCCGTGGCGAGCTGCTCCGCCTTGAACGGCATGCCGTTCACCTGGTTGTAGGACTGCGCGTCGACCAGGTACTTCGCCCGGATCAGGGTGGCGAGCTGGCCGAGGTTCATCTCGGGGACCACCACCTTGTCGTACGCCCGGAGAATCTCGCCGAGGTTCTTCGGGAACGGGTTGATGTGCCGCAGGTGCGCCTGCGCCACCGACTCCCCGGCCCGGCGCAGCCGTCGCACGGCCGCCGTGATCGGCCCGTACGTCGACCCCCAGCCGAGGACCAGCGTCCGCGCGCCGTCCGGGTCGTCCACGTCGAGGTCGGGCACGTCGACGCCGTCGACCTTCGCCTGACGGGTGCGGACCATGAAGTCGTGGTTGGCCGGGTCGTAGGAGATGTTGCCCGTGCCGTCCTGCTTCTCGATGCCGCCGATGCGGTGCTCCAGCCCCGGGGTGCCCGGGATCGCCCACGGCCGGGCCAGCGTCCGCGGGTCCCGCTTGTACGGCCAGAACACCTCGGTGCCGTCGTCCAGGGAGTGGTTGGGGCCCTGCGCGAACTGCACGCCCAGGTCCGGCAGCTCCTCCAGGTCCGGAACCCGCCACGGCTCCGAGCCGTTGGCCAGGTAGCCGTCCGACAGCAGGAACACCGGCGTCCGGTACGTCAGCGCGATCCGGGCCGCCTCCAGCGCGGCGTCGAAGCAGTCCGCCGGCGTGCGCGGCGCCACCACCGGCACCGGCGCCTCGCCGTTGCGCCCGTACATCGCCTGCAGCAGATCCGCCTGCTCCGTCTTGGTCGGCAGACCCGTCGACGGGCCGCCGCGCTGGATGTCCACGATCAGCAGCGGCAGCTCCAGCGACACCGCCAGCCCGATGGTCTCCGACTTCAGCGCCACCCCGGGGCCGGACGTCGTCGTGACCGCGAGGGACCCCCCGAAGGCCGCCCCCAGCGCCGCGCCGATGCCCGCGATCTCGTCCTCCGCCTGGAAGGTGCGCACGCCGAAGTTCTTGTGGCGGCTCAGCTCGTGCAGGATGTCGGAGGCCGGGGTGATCGGGTAGGACCCCAGGAACAGCGGCAGGTCCGCCTGCCGGGACGCCGCGATCAGGCCGTACGCCAGCGCCAGGTTCCCCGAGATGTTCCGGTAGACGCCCGGCGGGAACGCCGTCGCGGCCGGGGCCACCTCGTAGGAGACGGCGAAGTCCTCGGTGGTCTCGCCGAAGTTCCAGCCCGCCCGGTAGGCGGCGATGTTGGCCGCCGCGATGTCCGGCTTCTTCGCGAACTTCGTCTTCAGGAACCGCTCGGTGCCCTCGGTCGGCCGGTGGTACATCCAGCTCAGCAGGCCCAGCGCGAACATGTTCTTGCTGCGCTCGGCCTCCTTGCGGCTCAGGTCGAACTCCTTCAGCGCCTCGACCGTCAGCGTCGTCAGCGGCACCGGATGGAGGTTGTAGCCGTCGAGCGAGCCGTCCTCCAGCGGGTTGCTGTCGTAGCCGACCTTGGCCATCGCCCGCTTGGTGAACTCGTCCGTGTTGACGATGATCTCCGCGCCGCGCGGCAGATCCCCGATGTTCGCCCGCAGCGCGGCCGGGTTCATCGCCACCAGGACGTTCGGCGCGTCACCCGGGGTGAGGATGTCGTGGTCGGCGAAATGCAGCTGGAAGGACGAGACGCCCGGCAGGGTGCCGGCGGGCGCGCGGATCTCCGCGGGGAAGTTCGGCAGGGTCGACAGGTCGTTGCCGAACGACGCGGTCTCCGAGGTGAAGCGGTCACCGGTGAGCTGCATGCCGTCACCCGAGTCCCCCGCGAACCTGATGATCACCCGGTCGAGCCGGCGGACGTCCTTCGCTCCCGCCGCTTTGCGCTGCTCTCCTACGACTGCTCCGTCGGCCTGCTCCGCTGGGCTGCTGACCTGACTGGTCACTGAACTGGACCTCCTCGAGGCGGCTGTCCGGGACGGCCCTCCCGCAGGCCCTCCCTGGATCAACCCTACGTCCGTAAGGGTCGCCTTCCTTGAGTCATTCGCATATTGGACACGACCGCGAGCCGTGGCGGCCCATCGACGTGTCCCGCCTTTTCCCTTGAATCACGCCGGTTTCCGGCCCTCCGGCCCTTTCCATCCAAGACGCGGCCCGCTCCCGCAGCGGTTCGGCCCCGTCCGCGCGAATCGCCCGTACGGCACGTCCGGCCCACCGGAATCGCCCGTACGGGCGGCCCGCCCCCGGCCGCCGGCGGGTGGCTCAGGAGTTCAGGTAGGTGAGCACGGCCAGCACCCTGCGGTGGTCGCCGTCGCTGGGGGACAGGCCCAGCTTCATGAAGATGTTGCTGACGTGCTTCTCCACGGCGCCGTCGCTCACCACCAGCTGCCGGGCGATCGCCGAGTTCGTCCGCCCCTCGGCCATCAGGCCCAGCACCTCGCGCTCCCGGGGGGTGAGTCCCGCGAGCACGTCCTGCTTGCGGCTGCGCCCGAGCAGCTGGGCGACCACCTCCGGGTCCAGGGCCGTACCGCCCTCGGCCACCCGGACCACCGCGTCCACGAACTCACGTACTTCGGCTACCCGGTCCTTGAGCAGATAGCCGACGCCCCGGCTGGAACCGGCGAGCAGTTCGGTGGCGTACCGCTCCTCCACGTACTGCGACAGCACCAGCACCCCCACGCCGGGGTGCGACCGGCGCAGCTGCACCGCCGCGCGCACGCCCTCGTCGGTGTGGGTCGGCGGCATGCGCACATCGGCGACCACGACGTCCGGGAGGCCCCCCTGGTCGGCCAGCTCGCCGATGGTCTTGATCAGCGCGTCGCCGTCGCCCACCCCCGCCACGACCTCGTGGCCCCGGTCGGTCAGCAGCCTGGTCAGTCCCTCCCGCAGCAGCACCGAATCCTCGGCGATGACCACCCGCACCCTGTCCTCCACGTTCCTCGGCCCCCCAAGCCCGTTGTCCCGGGACCGCCCGTGTGGCGGAGCCGGTCGACAGGACCCAGCATCCCAGCTCGGCCGGGCCGTGCGGAGGGGGACGCGGGCGGGAGTGTCCGCCGGGGGACGGAAGGCGAGGACGCTCCTGGGGGCCGGAGCCGGGACGTCACCGGCCGGCAGGCGCCCACCTGCTGGGAGGCGCCCACCTGCTGGGAGGCGCCCACCTGCCGGGAGGCGCCCACCTGCTGGGAGGGGGCCGTCACCGGCCGGGATCACCGGCTGCGGTTCACCGGGCCGGGGTTCACCGGCTGCGTTTCACGGGGCCGGGTTCACCGGCCGGGTTCCGTGCGCCACGGCAGCTCCGCCGTCACGCGGGTCGGACCGCCGGCCGGGGAGTCGACCACCAGCACGCCGTCCACCGCGTCCAGCCGCTCCGCCAGACCCGCGAGCCCGGACCCGGCGGACACGTCGGCACCGCCCACCCCGTTGTCCGTGACCTGGAGCATCAGCCGGCTCTCCGTCCGCCACACCTCGACGGTCGCCGAGGTCGCCCGGGAGTGCTTGCTGATGTTCTGCAGCAGCTCCGACACCGTGAAGTACGCGATGCCCTCGATCGCCGACGCGGGCCGCTCCGTCAGGTCCACCTCGACCTGCACCGGCACCGTGCACCGCGAGGCGACCGACGACAGCGCCGCGTCCAGGCCCCGGTCGGTCAGCACCGCCGGATGGATGCCCCGGGCCAGGTCCCGCAGCTCCTGCAGCGCCGTCTTCACCTCGCCGTGCGCCTCGTCCACCATCCGCGCCGCGACCCGCGGGTCCTCCCGCAGCTTCTCCTTCGCCAGGCCCAGTCCCATGGCCAGGTTGACCAGCCGGGCCTGCGCCCCGTCGTGCAGGTCGCGCTCGATGCGCCGCAGGTCCGCCGCCGCGGTGTCGACGACCACGCCCCGGTCCGACTCCAGCTCCACCACCCGCGTCGCCAGCCGCGACGGACCCAGCAGCCCGTGCACCATGACCCGGTCGACCGTCGTCAGGGCCCGCACGATCCACGGCGTGGCAATCGTGAACAGCAGCCCCACCAGCGCCGTCACCGTGACCTCGAAGGCGTTGTCCAGGTAGATCCGGTGCTGCTCGTCCCCGTACAACTGGATCCCGCCCTGACCGGCGTAGGCCGGGAAGACCCAGAACCACAGGGGGTACGTCAGCAGCGTCCAGCCGATCGACCAGAACGTCACCGACACGGTGAAGGTGAAGATCGACCACGGCATCTGGAGCAGCGAGTACAGCAGCGCCCGCCAGGAGGTGCCGCTCTTGAGCACCGCCCCCATCCAGGCCATCACGCCCGGCTTCCGCATCCGCAGCGGCTCCGGCTCGTCCACCTCCAGGTCCAGCAGCGCCCGGGCCCGCGCCCGCTCCACCGCACCGATCCCGCGGCACCCGGCGAGCGCCACCGCCAGCACCGGGACGCCCAGGAAGGTCACCAGCAGGCCCGCCCCCAGCGACACCATCGTGACCGCGTAGGTGAACAGCATGATGCTGATCGGCAGGCTCAGCAGGACGTATCCCAGCTCCCGCCAGCTGCGGCCCTCGACCGGCGCCCGCAGCGCGGCCGGCAGCCGGTGGCGGCGCTCGGCGGTGCCCCGGTACCCCGGTCCGCTGCCGAGTCCGTGGGACGGCCCGTGCCCGTACCCGTCGCCCTGTCCGTGATCGGTGGCCATCGGCGTCGTCCTTCTCCCTGTCCGGCGGCTGTGGTGTCGTATCTCCAGCCTGCTCCGTCCCAGGTCGGCGGACCATGGAGTCCGTCGCAGTCCTGGACGGGGGTTAACCCCACCCGCGTCGCCCCCGCCCGCCGTGCGACCCGCCGTGCGACCCGCCGCGGAACCCGCCGCGGAACCCGCCGCGCAGGCGTGGGGGCGACTCCGGCATGCGGTCGTGGGCGTCGGGCCTCGTGCGTCGGGCCTCGTGCGTCGGGCCTCGTGCGTCGGGTGTCGGGTGTCGTGCGTCGGGTGTCGGGTGTCGGGTGTCGGGTGTCATGCGTCAGGGTGCGGTGGTGCGGGGGGTTCGGGGTGGACGCGGGGTGCCCGCGTGCGCGTCGGAGCGGTCCCGCCAGGGCAGTTCCGCCGTCACCGTCGTCGGCCCGCCCTCCGGCGAGTCCACGACGAACAGTCCGTCGACCGCGCCCAGCCGGTCGGCGAGACCCCGCATCCCGGTGCCCCGCTCCAGGCTCGCGCCGCCCCGGCCGTCGTCCCACACCTGCACCAGCAGCCGGTCGTCGGTGCGCCACACGTCGACCGAGGCGGACCGTGCCGCGCTGTGCTTGCTCACGTTCTGCAGCAGCTCCGACACCGTGAAGTACGCGATGCCCTCGATGGCCGCCGCCGGACGTTCGGCCAGGTCGACCGTCACCTTCACGGGCACCGTGCAGCGGGTGGCGACCGACGACAGGGCCGCGTCCAGGCCCCGGTCGGTCAGCACCGCCGGATGGATGCCCCGGGCCAGGTCCCGCAGCTCCTGCAGCGCCAGCTTCACCTCGCCGTGGGCCTCCTCGACCATCGCCGCCGCCGCGTCCGGGTCCTCGGTCAGCTTCTCCTTGGCCAGGCCCAGCCCCATGGCGAGGTTGACCAGCCGGGCCTGCGCCCCGTCGTGCAGATCGCGCTCGATGCGCCGCAGGTCCGCGGCCGCCGTGTCCACGACCACGCCCCGGTCCGACTCCAGTTCGGCGATGCGCCGCTCCAGCTCGTCGGACGGCGACAGCAGACCCCGCACCATCGCCCGGTCCACGTCCGCCATCCCGCGCGCGAGATAGGGCAGCACCGGCCACAGCACGAACAGCGACGTCAGCGTGATGGTGAAGGTGAGGATGCCCCACGGCAGCCGGATCAGCTCGTAGAGCATGGTGCGCCAGCCCACCGGGTCCTTCACCGCCATCCACAGCTGCGGCCAGAACCCGACCGAGCCGCGCATCGGCAGCCGGCTCGGCTCGTCCACCCGCACCCCGAGCAGCGCCCGCGCCCGGGCCCGTTCCGCCCTGCCCAGCAGCCGCGCACCCATCAGGGCGGCGGCGAGCAGCGGGAACCCGATCACGGTGACGGTCAGCCAGGCACTCGTGAACAGCACGGTCACGACGTAGGTGAAGCCGACCAGGGACACCGGGAGGTTCAGCAGGAGATGCGCGATCTCCTTCCAGGTGTGCCGGTCGAACGCGAAACGGGGCGGCGGCGGACGGTCGCCGTACGCGTCGCGGACGGCGGGGACGCGCAGGCCGCCGAGGTCGCGGGGGTCGCCATGCTCGGTCATGCGCCCTAGCCTGCCCGCCCGCCGGGGGCCCGCGCCATGAGGGCGACCGCCCTCGTTCCCTGGGGAAAACCCCACCCCCCGGGAAGAGAGGGCGACGGGCCGCTTACCGTGCCTTTATCAGGGCCTAGACTCCCGTCCGTACAGATCGCCGGACACCGGCGGTCACAGCGCGGAACCGGGACAACACAGCCGAGGAGTGAGGGGCGGACGTGCGGGAACCGACCGTCGTCGACTCGACCGCCATCGACTCGACCGTCGTCGCTGCGCACGTCGCGGCGGACTACTTCCAGGCGTACTCGGTCGTCGGGCTGCTCGCCGTCGTCGGCGTGCTGTTCGTCGCCGTCGCCTTCGGAGCGGGCCGGCTGCTGCGGCCCGTCGTCCCGACCCCCGAGAAACTGCTGACGTACGAGTGCGGCGTCGACCCCGTCGGCGAGGGCTGGGCCCACACCCAGGTCCGCTACTACGTCTACGCGTTCCTCTACGTCATCTTCGCCGTCGACTCGATCTTCCTGTTCCCCTGGGCGACCGTCTTCGCCGCGGACGGCTACGGAGCGACCACCCTCGTGGAGATGTTCATCTTCCTCGGCTTCCTCGCCGTCGGCCTGCTGTACGCATACAAGAAGGGCGTCCTGACATGGACGTGACTCCCGCGACCTCCGCCTCGCCCGCCGCCCGGGACACCGGCCGGGCCCCCGCACCGGGCAGCGCCGCCCCGGGAACCGAGCCGGTGCTGCTGCCGGACCCCGCCCTGCCGTCCGCACCGGGCGGCGGCAAGCTGGGCGTGCTCTCCCGGCTGGCCCCGGAACCCATGAAGGTCATCCTCAACTGGGGCCGCCGCTACTCCCTCTGGGTCTTCAACTTCGGGCTCGCCTGCTGCGCGATCGAGTTCATCGCCGCGTCGATGGCCCGCCACGACTTCATCCGCCTCGGCGTCATCCCGTTCGCCCCGGGCCCGCGCCAGGCCGACCTGATGGTCGTCTCCGGCACGGTCACCGACAAGATGGCGCCCGCCGTGAAGCGGCTGTACGAGCAGATGCCCGAGCCGAAGTACGTCATCTCCTTCGGCGCGTGCAGCAACTGCGGCGGCCCCTACTGGGACTCCTACTCCGTGACCAAGGGCGTCGACCAGATCATCCCCGTCGACGTCTACGTGCCTGGGTGCCCGCCCCGGCCCGAGGCGCTGCTCCAGGGCATCCTCAAACTCCAGGAGAAGATCGCCCGCGAGTCGCTGGGGGAGCGGTACGCGGCCTCCCGGCCCTCCGCGGCGGCCCTGCAGAGCGGCCTGGTACGGCCGCCCGAGCCGGGGGCGCCGGGTGCATCGGGTGCGCCGGGTGCCCTGGGTGAGCCGGGCGAGCCGAGTGAGCCGGGTGAGCCGGGTGAGCCGGGCGCGTCTGATGAGCCGGGTGCGGGGGGTGACCGATGACCGCCGTCGGCTGGCTCCCCGCCGACGCCGAGGAGCTGTTCGGTGCGGACGCCACGGCCGAGGAGTCGTACGACGTCCTCACCGTGGACGTACCGCCCGCCGCCTGGATCTCCGCGCTGGAGACGGCGCGGGACCGCCTCGGCTGCACATACTTCGACTGGCTGAGCGCCGTCGACGAACCCGGCACCGGCTTCCACGTCGCGGCCCACGTCGCCGCGCTGTCGCCGGTCCGCCGTCTGCTCCTGCGCACCACCGTCCCGCACGAGTCACCGGCGCTGCCGTCCGCCGTGCACGTCTACGCGGGCGCCGCGTGGCACGAACGCGAGACGTACGAGATGTTCGGCATCGACTTCACCGGCCACCCGGGACTGGACCACCTGCTGCTGCCCGAGAGCTTCGAAGGGCACCCCCTGCGCAAGGACTTCGTCCTCGCCGCCCGCGTCGCCAAGGCCTGGCCCGGCGCCAAGGAGCCCGGCGAGTCCGAGCACGGGGGCCCGCGCCGCCGCCAGATGCTGCCCCCGGGCGTCCCGGACCCCAACGAGTGGGGCCCGATGAAGGGCCAGCTCCCGCCGGCCCCGGCCCGTCCCGCCCGGGGCGCGGGCAGAGCGGCCGGTGCGGGGGCCCGCGCCGCCGGCGACCGCCCGGTCCGTCGCACCCGCTCGGCCGCGGAGGGCTCGGCGAGCCAGTCCGCCGCCGGAAGCGGCAGCGGAGCCACGGGCAGGGATACGGGTGCGGGTGCGGGTGCGGGTGACCCGTCCGCGAACCGGCCGCCCCGCCGCATGCGGACGGCTGCCGAGGGCTCGGTGAGCCAGTCGGCCGCGAAGACGCCGACGCCGCCCGAAACACCTCCCGCCGACTCGACGCCTCCCGCCGAGTCTGCGACTCCGGCCGGGGCGACGACTCCGGCCGAGGCGCCCGGCCGGAGCTCCCGTCCGGCGCGGCCCGCCCGCCGGACCCGCAGCGCGTCCGAGGGGTCGGCCAGCCAGCGGAGGGGCCCTGAGGCACCGGAGACGTCCGCCGGCGACACGGCCGCGACGAAGGGTCCCGCCGAGGACGGTCCCGCCCCGGATGCGGGCACCGCTCCCGGCACCGCCGCACCCGCCGCGGGCCAGGCCCCCGCGGGCCCCCGCAGCCCCGACGCCCCCTGGCACCACGCCCGCCCGGCCTTCGAGGAGCCGGCGGACGCACCCGCAGCCGCAGCCGGGACCGGACCGGGAGCCGGGGCCGGCGCCGAATCCTCATCCGGCGTCGAATCCGGAGCCGCATCGGATGCCGACGCCGACAACGGCGACCGAGACAACGGCGACCGGGAGGACGGCGACCGAGAAGACGGCGACCGAGAAAACGGCGACCGGGACAAGGGCGCCCGTGACAACGACGCGCCCGAAACCCGCGCCCCCGACCGGGGTGACCCGAACCCGCGTGACCCCGACCGGGGTGACCCGAACCCGCGTGACCCCGGCCCGCGTGACCCCGACCCCCGTGACCCCGGCACGCCAGGAGGCCCGCAGTGAACGACGTGCTCGACGTCGCCCTGCGACTCCTGGTCGTCTTCGTCGTCTTCCTCACGTTCCCCCTGCTCGTGGGCCAGACCGAGCACAAGGTGATGGCCCACATGCAGGGCCGCCTGGGCCCGATGTACGCGGGCGGCTTCCACGGCTGGGCCCAGCTCATCGCCGACGGCGTGAAGTTCGCCCAGAAGGAGGACGTGGTCCCGGCGCGAGCGGACCGCCGCATCTTCCAGCTCGCCCCGGCCGTCGCGCTCCTGCCCTACCTGCTCGTGCTGCTGGCCATCCCGATCGGCCCCGGCGAGGGCGCGGTCGGCCAGGTGCTGGACGCGGGCCTGTTCTTCGTCCTCGCCGTGATGGGCGTCGGCGTCCTCGGCTCGCTCATGGCCGGGTGGGCCTCCGCCAACAAGTACTCCCTCCTCGGCGGCCTGCGCACCGCCGCCCAGCTCCTCGCCTACGAGCTGCCGATGCTGCTCACCGCCGCGTCGGTGGCGATGGCGGCCGGCACCGTCTCGCTCGTCGGCATCCTCGACGCCTTCGAGTGGTGGTGGCTGCCCTGGCAGATCACCGGGGCGTGCGTCTTCTTCGTCGCCGGGCTCGCCGAACTCCAGCGCCCTCCCTTCGACATGCCCGTCGCCGACTCGGAGATCATCTTCGGTGCCTACACCGAGTACACCGGTCTGCGCTTCGCCCTGTTCCTGCTCGCCGAGTACGCCGGGATCGTCGTCCTGTGCGGGCTGACCACCGTCCTGTTCCTGGGCGGCTGGCACGGCCCCTGGGGCGCCGACGGGCTCGGCTGGGTCTGGACCCTGCTGAAGACCGCGGTCCTCGCCTTCGTCGTGATCTGGCTCCGTGTCACGCATCCCCGGCTGCGCGAGGACCAGTTGCAGAAGTTCGCCTGGACCGTCCTCGTGCCCCTCGCCCTCGCTCAGATCGCCCTCACCGGCATCGTCAAGGTGGTGATCGCGTAATGGCTCCCCTCCCCGGCAGCGGCCTGGCCAAGGGGCTGGCCGTCACCCTGCGGACGATGACGAAGAAGTCCGTCACCGCGCAGTACCCGGACACCCAGCCCGACCTCCCCCCGCGCAGCCGCGGGGTGATCGCACTCTTCGAGGAGAACTGCACGGTCTGCATGCTGTGCGCCCGCGAGTGCCCGGACTGGTGCATCTACATCGACTCCCACAAGGAGACCGTCCCGCCGGCGGCCCCCGGTGGCCGGGAGCGCCAGCGCAACGTCCTGGACCGCTTCGCCATCGACTTCGCCCTCTGCATGTACTGCGGCATCTGCATCGAGGTCTGTCCCTTCGACGCACTGTTCTGGTCACCCGAGTTCGAGTACGCCGAGACCGACATCCGCGACCTCACCCACGAGCGCGACAAGCTCCGCGAGTGGATGTGGACGGTGCCGGCCCCGCCCGCCCTCGACCCGGGCGCGGAGGAACCGAAGGAACTCGCCGCCGCCCGCAAGACCGCCGACAAACTGGCCGCCGCCCAGGCGTCCGAGAACGCCCCGGCCGCACCTCCGGCCCCGGCCGGCCCGTCCGGCACCGGGACGCACGCCGAGGAGCAGGCCCGTGCCGCCGAGTCACCGACCCGCCCCGCGGGCGAGTCGAAGCAGCAGACGGACCAGCCGCGGCCGACACGGCACCCACGGCAGGAGGGCCGGGAATGACCCTCGCAGCGACCGTCGCCGGCCTGGCCGGACGCGCCGGCGCCCCGCACCTGGGGGCCGAGTCCCACGGTTTCCTCTCACCCACGGGCGTGGAGATCACCTTCCTCCTCGTAGGCCTGGTCACCCTCGGCGCCGCCGTCATCACCGTCACCACCCGCCAACTGGTGCACGCCGCCCTGTGGCTGGTGGTGGCCCTCGGGGGCCTCGCCGTCGAATACCTCCTGCTCACCGCCGAGTTCATCGCCTGGGTGCAGGTCCTCATCTACGTCGGTTCGGTCATCGTCCTCATCCTGTTCGGCCTGATGCTCACCAGGGCGCCCATCGGACGCTCCCCGGACGCCGACTCGGGCAACCGGTGGTTCGCGCTCGCCGTGGCCGTGGCCGCCGCGGGCACCCTGGTCTGGGTCGTCGTGGACGCCTTCCGCACCACCTGGATCGACCTGGAGGGCGCGCCCTCCGGCTCCACCGACGTGACCGGCGCGGCCCTTTTCCAGCACTGGGTCCTCCCCTTCGAGGCCCTCTCCGTCCTCCTCCTCGCCGCCCTGGTCGGCGCGATCGTCCTGTCCCGCAAGGCGAAGGCGGCCCCCACCGCCACGGCCGCCCGCTCCGACCGGCCCGGCAGGCGGCCGGGTACCGGCCCGCAGTCGAGCACCGCCGACGGCCAGGGCGCCACCTCGCCGTCGCGTGCCACCGCCCGGTCGGGCGCCACCGCCCGCCCGGCTGCGGCCGATCCGTCCGCTCAGCCCTCTCCCTCCGATCCCTCCGATCCCTCCGCTCCCTCCGCTCCCTCCGCTCCGTCCGAGCCGTCGGCCGCCGGCCCCGCCGGTCCCCCGGCCGACGACGCCGTGCCGGGCGACACGGAAGGGGACCGCTGATGCACCTCGCCTATCCCGCCGTGCTGTCCGTCCTGCTGTTCTGCACCGGCCTGTACGGGGTCCTCGCCCGCCGCAACGCGATCCTCGTCCTGATGTCGGTGGAGCTGATGCTCAACGCGGTCAACCTGAACCTGGTCGCGTTCGACGTGTGGCTCAGCCGCGCCGCCGAGGAGACCCTGCACTCCGGCCAGGCCCTCACCCTGTTCACCATCGCCATCGCCGCGGCCGAGATCGGTATCGGGCTGGCGATCGTCCTCGCCGTCCACCGCAACCGGGGCACCGCGGACATCGACAGGCTCCGCGACACCGCCGAGGGCCACGGCCCCGACGAACCCGACGGCCGGGGCGGCTCCGACGGCGCATCCGACAGCGACGCTCCCGGGGCCCGGGCGACCGGGCCGGCCGCCGAGAAGGCTGAGGCCACCGCGTGACCACGACCACTCTCGCCGTCCTCGTCCCCCTCCTGCCGTTCCTCGGCGCGATCGCGGGACTGCTCCTGGGCCGCACCGCCCCCGGTTTCGTCCGCCCGCTCGCCGTCCTGCCGACCCTCACCTCCCTCGTGCTCGCCGCGACCGTCGCCGCCCGGCAGGGCGGAGGCCGGGCCGTCGACGCCGCCACCGAGCTGACCCCGACCGGCTCCGTGCCCATCGAACTCGCCCTGCACATCGACGGCTTCGCCGCCCTCACCGCCGTCCTGGTCGGCGTCGTCGCCACCTGCGTGCAGGTCTACTCGACCGGCTACCTGCGCAACGACCCGCGCTACCCCTCCTACGCCGCCCTGGTGTCGCTGTTCACCTCCGCGATGTTCCTGGTCGTCTACTCCGGCGACCTGATGGTGCTGCTCGTCGGCTGGGAAGTCATGGGCATCTGCTCCTACTTCCTCGTCGGCCATTACTGGGAGACCCCCGAGGCCCGCGCCGCCTCCCTCAAGGCGTTCCTGGTCACCAAGCTGGGCGATGTCCCCTTCCTCATCGGCCTGTTCGCCCTCGCCCACGACGCAGGGTCCTTCCGCATCACCCGCATCCTCGGCGCCGTGGCGAGCGGCGGGATCGAACACCCCACGGTGATCGCGCTGCTCCTCCTGGCGGGTGTCGCGGGCAAGTCGGCGCAGTTCCCGCTGCACACCTGGCTGCCCGACGCGATGGCCGGCCCGACGCCCGTCTCCGCGCTGATCCACGCCGCGACGATGGTCGCCGCCGGTGTCTACTTCGTCGCCCGTCTCCTTCCGCTCTTCGAGGCGTCCGGGGCCGCGATGACCGTGCTCGCCGTCATGGCCGCCGTGACCATGACCGGATCGGCGCTGGCCGCGCTCGCCCAGGACGACATCAAACGGGTCCTCGCCTACTCGACCATCGGCCAGCTCGGCTACATGACCGGCGCCCTCGCCGTCGCCGACCGCGGAGCCGCCGTCTTCCACCTCCTCTCCCACGGCGCCTTCAAGGCGCTGCTGTTCCTCGCGGCCGGTGTGGTCATCCACGCCGCCGGCACCAACTCACTGGCCGCCATGTCCCGCATGGGGCACCTGCGGGACCGCGTGCCCGACGCCTACTGGACGATGACCGTGGCGCTGCTCGCGCTCGCCGCCATCCCGCCGTTCAGCGGCTTCTTCTCCAAGGAGGCCGTCCTCGGCGTCGCCGAGCACGTCGTCACCGGCCACACGGAACACGCTCCCGCCGCCGCGGGCTGGATCGTCCTCCTCGCCGGCCTGGCCACCGCCCTGCTCACCGCCGCGTACGCGATGCGCCTGTGGCTGCTGGCCTTCCGCGGCCACGGCGTCGAGGCGCCCGACCACGGCAGGCAGCCGCTGACGATGACGGCCGTGCTCTGGGTGCTCGCCGTCCCGTCACTCGCCCTGGGCGGGCTCGCGTTCCGCGTGCTGCCGGACTGGTTCGACGGGCACGACCTGACCCCCACCCTCACCACGTCCGTCCTCGGCACCGGCGTGGCCCTCGTCGGCGGGATCGTCACCTACGCCACCTGGCGGCACACCACCGCGCACGCGGCCCGCGTACCGCTCGGCGCCGTGGCCGCCCACCCCGACGCCGACGCGGGCGAGGTGGAGGCGGAAGCCATCGCCGCCCACCGGCCCGCCTACGGAGACATCGCGGGCGCCCCCGACCCGGCCGATCCGGGACGGCTGCTGCTCGGCCCCCTGCACCGGCACGCGGCCGCCGGCTTCCACCTGGACGCCGTGTACACGGCGCTCTTCGTCCGCCCGGTGCGGGCCGGCGCCGGACTCGTCCGGTTCCTCGACCGCGAGGTCGTCGACACCTACGTACGCGGTGCCGGCACGCTGCCCCGCTGGCTCGGAACCGCCGTACGCCGCGCCCAGACCGGCAATGTGCAGACCTATGTGAGCGCGCTGCTCGCCGGCACCGTCGTCCTCGCGGTCGCCGCCGTCCTCGTCGCCACGGGAGCGTGAGCAGGCGTGATCGATATCAGCGAGTCCGTGATGCAGTTCCTTCTGGCGTTCCTCGTCGTCGGCCCGCTCCTCGGTGCCGCCGCCGCTCTGCTGCCCGCGCCGCCCGGGCTGAAGGGAAAGTCCCCTGACCAGGCCGTGCTCCGGCACGGCGTCACGGTCACCGGGGCGGTCCTCCTGGCCGCGATCGTCCTCGCGGCCGGCTTCGACCACGACCAGCCGTCGAAGATGCAGGCCACGACCGACATCAGCTGGATCCCCGCGCTCGACGTGCGCATCCACCTCGGCACCGACGGCATCTCCCTCCCCCTTCTGGTCCTGACCGCCCTGCTGACCTTCCTCAGCGCCCTCTACTCGTACTTCAAGCCGCCCGCGGGACCGTCCCCGAAGGCGTTCGTCGCCCTGCTGCTCGTCCTCGAGTCCGGCACCCTGGCGACCTTCGCCGTCCTCGACCTGATCCTGTTCTTCCTCGCGTTCGAGATGGTCCTCATCCCGATGTACTTCCTCATCGCCCGCTGGGGCGGCGAGGGCCGGGCCGGGGCCGCCTGGAAATTCATCCTCTACACGCTGCTCGGCTCCGTGGTCATGCTCCTCGGCCTGCTCCTGCTCGGCATCGAGGCAGGCACGTTCGACATGGTGGCACTCGCCACTGACAACGGCCGGTCACTGACCACGTCCGTGCAGGTCATCGCCGTTCTGGCGATCGGGATCGGGCTCGCCGTCAAGACCCCGGTGTGGCCCCTGCACAGCTGGCTGCCCGACGCCCACACCGCCGCCCCCACCGTCGGATCGGTGCTGCTGGCCGGCGTCCTGCTCAAGATGGGCACCTACGGGTTCGTCCGGATCCTGCTGCCCGCCGCCCCCGACGGGTTCCGCACCTTCGCGCCCTACCTCGCCGCCTTCGCCGTCGTGGGCATCATCTACGGGTCCCTCGCCTGCCTCGCCCTCGCCCGGACGGGCGCGAACGGCGACCTCAAACGCCTCATCGCCTACTCCTCCGTCGGCCACATGGGCTTCGTCGTCCTCGGCATCGCCACCATGACCCCGACCGGAGTCAACGGCGCCCTCTTCGCCAACATCGCCCACGGCCTGATCACCGGCCTGCTCTTCTTCCTAATCGGCGGCATCAAGGACCGCACCGGCAGCACCGGCCTCGACACCCTCGCCGAGCAGACCGGCGCCCTCTACGGCAAGGCACCCCGCCTCGGCGGCCTCCTCGCGTTCGCCGCCGTCGCCTCCCTCGGCCTGCCCGGCCTCGCCGGATTCTGGGGCGAGATGCTCGCCCTCTTCGGCGCCTTCGACCCCGCCGAGGGCCTCAGCCGGCCCGCCTTCCTCACCTTCATGGCGATCGGCGCCTTCGGCACCCTGCTCACCGCCGCCTACCTGCTCGTCGTCGTCCGCCGCGTCTGCATGGGCGCCGCCCCCGGCGACACGCCGAAACTCACCGACGTGCGCGGCTACGAGTTCGCGGCCTGGACGCCGCTCGTCGTCCTCACCGTCGTGGCCGGGCTGTGGCCGGGAGCCCTCCTCGGACTCACCGACCCCGCCGTGCAGCAGCTCCTCGCAGGAGGCATCCGATGAGCTCCCTCGTCCAGTCCGTCGACTGGCTGGCCATCGCGCCGCCCACCCTCGCCGCGGTCGCCGGACTCGTCGTCCTCGTCACGGACCTGTTCGTCCCCGAGCACCGCAAACCGCTCCTCGGCTGGACGGCGGTGGCCGGTCTCGCCGCCGCCACGCTCATGCTGCTGCCGCTCCTCGACGCCGACCGCAGCACCTTCTGCCTGGTCGGCGACACCGGCGTGTGCAGCTACACCGCCGACCGCTTCACCCTCGTCATCCAGTTCCTGGTCCTCGGCGGCGCCCTCCTCACGGCCCTGCTGTCCGTCACCGCCCTCGGCGACGACCGCAGGCGGCTCCCCGACGGCGAGTACTGGTTCCTGCTGCTGTCCTCCGCCGCCGGCGCCGCCCTGCTGCCCGCCGCCCGCGACCTCGCGACCCTGATCGTCGCCCTGGAGGTCGCCTCCCTGCCCGCCTTCGCGCTGGTCGGCCTCCGGTACGGCGACCGCAGGTCCTCCGAGGCGGCCCTGAAGTTCTTCCTGTCGTCCGTCACCGCCACCGCGGTCAGCCTGATGGGGGTCAGCTTCCTCTACGCCGCCACGGGCACCCTCCACCTGACCCGCCTCGCCGAGCGCATCCAGGACGTCGACGGCCAGCTCGTCACCCTCGCCCAGACCGGTGTCGTCCTCACCCTCGTCGGCTTCGCCTTCAAGACCGCCGCCGCCCCCTTCCACTTCTGGGTGCCCGACACCTACGTCGGAGCGCCCCTGCCGATCGCCGCCTACCTGTCGGTCATCGGCAAGGCCGTCGGCTTCACCGGCCTCATCCTCGTCACCGTCGTCGCCCTGCCCTCCTACGCCGACGTGTGGGGGCCCGCGCTCGCCGCGCTCGCCGCCCTCACCATGACCGTCGGGAACGTCGGCGCGCTCCGGCAGGGCCTCACCCGCGCGTACAGCGCCGTCCGCCTCCTCGCCTGGTCGTCCATCGGCCAGGCCGGCTTCCTCCTCGTGCCGATCGCCGCCGCCGCGTACTCCGACGACGCCGAGAGGTCCATCGGCTCCACCGTGGCCTACGCCCTCATGTATGCCGCCGTGAACCTCGGCGCGTTCGCCGTCGCCGCCCTGGTCGGCCGCAGTCACCGTCTCAACCGCGTCGCCGACTACCGGGGCCTCTACGCCACCAACCCGGTGACCGCCCTCCTCATGGGCTTCTTCCTGCTCTGCCTGGCCGGACTGCCGCCCGGCATCATCGGCCTCTTCGCCAAGGTCACCGTCTTCGCCGCGGCCGTCGACGCCGGACTCGGCTGGCTCGCCGTCGTCATGGCCGTCAACGTCGTCATCGCGCTCGTCTACTACCTGAAGTGGACGGCCCTGCTGTTCCGCGCCCCCGACGGCACACCGGCCGGGCACCGCGTCCCCGCCCCGCTGACCGCCGCCCTGGCCGTCACCGGCGTCCTCGGCATCGCTCTGTCCGGGGCGCCCCAGCTGATCCTGCGGTTCACCGGCACCGGCCTCTTCTGAGCCGGCCGGTGACACCCGGTGCCGGCCCCGCAGGGCACGGGGCCGGCACCGTGAGGGGTGGCACCGGCCGGGCGCCGCGCGCCGCCCGGACCCGCCCTCACCCGGACGGCTGCCCCGTGCCGCCACGGGCACAAGGGAACTAGTGCTCCCCGCCTGGCGTTGACCGAAAGGGAAGGGTCCACTGGACGTGACACCGCACGCCCGTGGTGTCACAGGTCGGACGGAAGATCAGCAAGCAAGCGCAAGGGTCCCCCTGCCGCAGGATTTGGAGGGCGTACCGTGCACCGCCGGCACAATGGGCTCAGGACCGCGGTCCTCCTCGGGGGACTGTCCGCACTCATCATCGTCATCGGCAGTTTCTTCGGCCGCATGGGCCTCGTCGTCGCCGTCGTCATCGCCGTGGGGACCAACGCCTACGCGTACTGGAACAGCGACAAGATCGCCCTGCGCGCGATGCGGGCCCGCCCGGTCAGCGAGTTCGAGGCACCGGGGCTGTACCGCATGGTCCGCGAGCTCTCCACCCAGGCCCGCCAGCCCATGCCCCGGCTGTACATCTCGCCCACCGAGGCGCCCAACGCCTTCGCCACCGGCCGCAACCCCCGCAACGCCGCGGTGTGCTGCACGGAAGGCATCCTGCGCCTGCTCGACGAGCGTGAGCTGCGCGGCGTCATCGGCCACGAACTCAGCCACGTCCACAACCGCGACATCCTGATCTCCTCGGTGGCGGGCGCCCTCGCCTCCGTGATCATGTTCCTGGTGAACTTCGCCTGGCTGATCCCGATCGGCCGCTCCAACGACGACGACGGCCCCGGCATCCTCGGCATGCTGATGATCCTGATCCTGGGCCCCCTCGCCGCCGGCCTGATCCAACTCGCCATCAGCCGCTCCCGCGAGTACGAGGCCGACGCCTCCGGCGCCCAGCTCACCGGCGATCCACTCGCACTCGCCGCCGCCCTGCGCAAACTGGAAGTAGGCACCAAGCAACTCCCGCTGCCCCCCGAGCCCCGGATCGAGACCGCGAGCCACATGATGATCGCGAACCCGTTCCGTCCTGGCCAGGGGCTGTCGAAGATGTTCTCCACCCATCCGCCGATGGCCGAACGCATCGCCCGGCTCGAGAAGATGGCAGGTCGCACCCAGTGAAGACCATCCTGAACGTCATTTGGCTCGTCCTCAGCGGCTTCTGGCTCTTCCTCGCCTACCTGCTCGCAGGTGTGCTGCTGTGCATCACCGTGATCGGTATCCCGTTCGGGATCGCCGCCTTCCGCATCGGCGTCTACGCCCTGTGGCCCTTCGGGTACACGGCCGTCGAACGCCGGGACGCGGGTGCCCCGTCCTGCGTGGGCAACGTCCTGTGGCTGGTCCTCGCCGGCTGGTGGCTGGCCCTCGGCCACATCGCCACCGGCATCGCCCTGTGCCTCACGATCATCGGCATCCCGCTCGGCATCGCGAACTTCAAGCTGATCCCGGTGTCGCTGCTCCCGATGGGCCGCGAGATCGTCCGCACGGACCGCCCGTTCACCTCGACCTACTAGATCTGCCGGCCCTGGGCCCCCGGCAGCACGGGCACACCACGTATCCACAAGCCGGTGGTTGTCCACAGGCCCGCCCGCTGATTGCGGACGGCCCTCACGATGGACCCATGACAGCCAGCCCGTACACCCACCACCCGGCCCCGCGATCCCCTCCGGCCCTCGCCACCCTGGCCAGGCGCCAGACCGAGGGCGCGACCGGCCCGGCCCGGGACAAGCCTCCGCCCGCGTACCTGCACCCGGCACGCCCGCGTACCCGGACCCGGCACGCCCGCGTACGCGCCTACCGCCCTGCCCGCGTGCCCGTACACCGCCCCGCCCGCCTACCGCAGGGAGGCCGTTCCCCGCCCGGGCCAAGCCTCCGCCCGCGTGCCCGCACCCGGCACGCCCGCGTGCCCGTATACCGGCCTGCCCGCGTGCCCGTATACCGGCCTGCCCGCGTACGCGCACACCGCCCCGCCCGCCTACCGCAGGGAGGCCGTTCCCCGCCGCGCTCCGTACACGAGCGCGCCCACCACCAGCACCCCGGCGCCGACCACCACCGAGCCCCCCGGCAGCGAGAACGCCAGCACGGCACAGCCGGCGAACCCGACCGCCGGGACCACCCGCGCCCACAGTCCCGGGCCCAGCGTCCAGGCGGACGCGTTGGCCACCGCGTAGTACACCAGCACCCCGAAGGAGGAGAACCCGATCGCGCCCCGCACATCCACCGTGGCGGCCAGCACGACGACCACGGCACCCACGGCCAGCTCGGCCCGGTGCGGCACCCGGAACCGCGGATGCACGGCGGCCAGGGCGACCGGAAGATGCCGGTCCCGGGCCATGGCCAGCGTCGTCCGCGACACCCCCAGGATCAGCGCGAGCAACGACCCGAGCGCGGCCAGCGCCGCACCCACCCGCACCACCGGCACCAGCCAGGGCACGCCGGCCTCCCGTACCGCGTCGGCCAGCGGAGCCACGGCCTCCCCGAGCCGGTCCGGCCCCAGCACGGAGAGGACGGCGACAGCGACCGCCGCGTACACGGCCAGCGCGATGCCCAGGGCGAGCGGAATCGCGCGCGGGATCGTCCGCGCCGGATCGCGGACCTCCTCGCCGAGCGTCGCGATGCGCGCGTACCCGGCGAAGGCGAAGAACAGCAGCCCCGCGGCCTGCAGGATCCCGCTCACACCGCCCGACGCCCCGAGGGACAGATGCCCGGCCTCGGCCTGCCCCGACGACAGGGACGCGGCCACCACCCCGGCGAGGACGGCCAGCACGACGGCCACGATCACCCGCGTCAGCCGTGCGGACTTCCTGACCCCGCCGTAGTTCACCGCGGTCAGCGCCACCACCGCCGCCACCGCCACGGCGTGCGCCTGCTCCGGCCAGAGATAGGCACCCACGGTGAGCGCCATGGCCGCACAGGAGGCCGTCTTCCCGACCACGAACGCCCAGCCCGCGAGGTAGCCCCAGAACTCGCCGAGCCGCTCGCGCCCGTAGACGTACGTGCCGCCGGACGCCGGGTAGCGGGACGCCAGCCGGGCCGAGGACGTCGCGTTGCAGTACGCGACCACGGCGGCGACCGCCAGCCCGAGGAGCAGCCCGGATCCGGCCGCGCGGGCGGCGGGTGCCAGGGCTGCGAAGATCCCGGCTCCCACCATCGAACCGAGACCGATGACCACGGCGTCGCCCACACCGAGGGTGCGGCGGAGACCGGGGCCGGAAGGTGCTGTCATAAGGCTGCACGCTACTGACCGTTGCAACCATCGGGCGTATCGACGGCGTCCTTACCGTCACAACGGCATGAACACCCGGCAACGGGAGGGTGTGGCGCGGCGCGAAAGGGCAGGCTCGGAGTATGACGATCATCAGTTGGATCATCCTGGGCCTGCTGGCCGGGGCGATCGCGAAGTTCCTGCTCCCGGGCCGTGACCCGGGCGGCCTCATTGGCACGACCCTCATCGGAGTCGCCGGCGCGTTCATCGGCGGCTGGATCTCGTCCCGCTGGCTGGACCAGCCGATCACCAAGGACTTCTACGACGGCACCACCTGGGTCGCCGCGATCGGCGGCTCGCTGGTCCTCCTGATCGCCTACCGCCTGCTGTTCGGCCACTCGCGCCGCTGACGTGACCCGCTGACGGAGGACGACACGAAGGAAGGGTGGGCCCCGGGGAGGTGCCCACCCTTCCTTGTCCTCACACTGCGTCAGCCGCTCGTCCGCGACTCCGAAGCGGGCCCGGCACGGACCCGCCGCGCGGTGCTCTAGCGGTAGTTGACGAACTGCAGGGCGAAGTCGAAGTCCTTGCCCTTGAGCAGCGCGATGACCGTCTGCAGATCGTCCCGGCTCTTCGAGCTGACCCGCAGTTCCTCGCCCTGGATCTGGGCCTTCACGCCCTTGGGCCCCTCGTCGCGAATGATCTTCGCCACCTTCTTCGCGTTCTCCTGGGAGATGCCCTCCTGGATCGACGCGAAGATCTTGTACTCCTTGCCCGACAGCTGCGGCTCACCGGCGTCCAGGGCCTTCAGGGAGATGCCGCGCTTGATCAGCTTGGACTGGAAGACATCGAGGACAGCCTTCACCCGGTCCTCGGAGTTCGCCTCCATGAGGATCTTCTCCCCGGACCACGAGATCGAGGCGCCCACGCCCTTGAAGTCGTAGCGCTGCGAGATCTCCTTGGCGGCCTGGTTGAGGGCGTTGTCGACCTCCTGCCGCTCGACCTTCGAGACGATGTCGAAACTGGAGTCGGCCATGTCCTGTGGCTCCTTGTATCGGGGTGCGCATCGGCTGCGAACCGCATCCGTACCGGCGAACGTGGGCGGCCACCGAGCCCCGCAACGGTCCCGGGCCGCATCCGGACAAGCCTAGCCACCCCGCGCGCCCCGGGTGGCGATCAATCGGGTGGCGAAGCACCCCTGCCCATCGGGTATTGTTTACGTCGTTGCCACGGAGCACCGCCGCAAGGCGGTCATGGGCAGCAACCCCGGCGGTGTGCCCGAGCGGCCAAAGGGAGCAGACTGTAAATCTGCCGGCTCAGCCTTCCCAGGTTCGAATCCTGGCGCCGCCACAGTTGAAATGAGGCCCCCTCTGGCCAGGTTCTACCTGGTCAGAGGGGGTTCCTCGTTTCCTCTTCCTGCCTGATCCGTTGTGGGCGGGGCGTGGACCTGTCTCACCTCGTACCGCCCGTATCCCACCTTTGATCAGTGCGTGTCCCCCAGGCGTCCCCCGGGGGTGAGCATGGTCACTCCGGTTCGTTCCACTCCCGGAGAGCCGCGTCGATACGGCTGTTCGCATGCTCCCGGGTCTGGTCAAGGACCTTGGCGTACACCTTGTGCAGCACCGCGACGCTGTGACCAGCACGCCGGGCGCACTCCATCGCGTCCACCCCTGAGCTGAGCCAGAACGAGACCCCGGCATGCCGGAGGTCATACGGGCGGCGGGCCAGCAGGGAGGCGGTCTCTGCCTCGCTCAGCACGTCCCGGCGGGCCTTCGCCCACACCTCCCCGTAGCCGGTCTCCTGTAACAAGCCGTTGCGGTTCGTACGGAAGAGCCGACCGTCGGGCGCGGTCCCCTGCTCTGCGATGTGCTGCCGCAGCATGCGGACGAAGTGCGGAGGGATCGGTACCGGTCGGGAATCCTTCTCGGCACGGGCCTTGAGGTGGCGCGTCTCATGAGCCGCCCCGTCGTTCGTCCAGCTCCGTCCGGCCCGGACGATGCCCTGCCGCAGAGTGAGCATGCCCCACCCAGATTCCGGGAGGTGGCACTGATCCGCGCGCAGTCCGGCGGCCTCGGCCGGCCGCATTGCCGCGTAGTACAGGCATCCGAAGAACGCTTCCAGGTGCCGCCCGCGAGGCCCCTGCTCGCGCACTCCCGTTAGGAGGGCGCGCACCTGCCGCGGATTGGCGACGCTCTCGGGGTCCACTGCCTCCACCGATTTCGGAGCGGTCCACTTCACGGTCGCGAGCGGGTTGACCGGGACGGTGAAGTACTGCTCCTCCACGGCGAGCCCCAGAACATCACTCAGGCACGCACGCTTCCGCTTGGCGGTACGCGGTGACGCTGTCTTTCCGTCCAGCCGCAGCGAGAGGGCGTCCAGGGCCAGGCGTACGGTCGCGGGATCCTCCAGTGCGGACACCGGCATGGAGTGCTTGGCGATCCAGGCCAAGGCGCGGGCAACGTCGTCCGGCGGGGTCTCGTTCCAGCGGTTGCGGTTGTACGCCCACCCGTAGAGCGCCCGCCGCATGAGTGCGGCGTCCGGCATGCCCACCCTTGTCTTCACAAGCGCGGGAGTGATGGTAGCCAGCGCGTCGGCGTAGTTCCGCCTGGATTTCGCTGGGGCCTGCGTCCATTTGCGGTCGACGTAGGCGCGGCTGTGCGCGTACCAAGTGATGCTGTTCTGTTTGGCGCGCAGCTCTGAGACCGGAAGCCCCGTCTCTTCGTCGAACTGGTCACCGCGCCGTACGGCGGACATGAGTTCCGAGCGGCGTCCCTCTGCCTGCACCTTGAGTGTGTAGCTCTTGGAGTGCTTACGGTCTCCGACCAGCCAGCGAAGGCGGTAGGGCTTCGGCCGGTCTTTGCGGATCTCGATGGAGTAGAGACGAACGTCGTACGTGAGAGGCATACAAACTCCAGAGGGGCCCGCCGGGAGCGGGCCCCTCATGTCTGGTGTGCGGGCGGGTGGTCTGTCAGGCGGCGTCTTCCATCGACGACCACCAGGCGTCGAGGTCGCTGCGGCGGCAGCGGAGCTGTCCGTTGGGGAGCTTGATGAGCTTGGGAGCCTTGCCGCGGGCGCGCATGCGGTAGAAGGCGGCGCGGCTCATCTCGATCTCTTCGAGCACTTCCGGGAGCTTGAGCATCTTGGGGGCGGCCAAGGCAACTACTCCTTCTCAGGTCGGGCGGGGAGGGGTGGCGGACCCCGAGCAAGGGGCCTGCTTCTGTCCGAGGTGCGGATTTCTGCGTCACCTGCGTCATCTGCGTCATTCGTGGTGCTGACCTGCGGTTTCGCGGTGACGCAGGGCGTTGGGGGTGTGTCACCGGTGACGCATGGCTTCGTCACCGGGTGACGCAGGTGACGCGGGGTGACGCAGGATTCGGCGGTCTGCGTCACCTGTCTTTGGGCAGGTCACCGGCTGTTTTCTGGGTGTGGGTGACGCAGGTGACGCAGGGTCTTCCTCCTTAGGACAAAGAGGGTGGTGTCTGTTGTGGGGGCGCGGCTCAGAAAGTGAAGAAAGGGGCCGCTTCGCGGCGCGCCCATCTCAGGGCGGCGTCGCCGCCGAACAGCAAGAGGAGCACGCGGGGCCGGGTGCTCCTCTTGCTTGTGCGATGCCGGGAGTGATGCGGTCAGAAGGCCGCTTCCTGTTCGGTGGTGGCCGGTGCGGCGGTGGGCCGTGCGATTTCGATGTAGCGGGATGCTTTGGTGCGTCCCCAGTCGATGAGGACGCCGCGGGCGGCGAGGGTGGGCTGTAGCCGCTTGAGCCGGTCGGAGAGCACCTTGCCGGTGGTCGGCCACCCCTTGGGCAGGGGACGGCATTCCTCGCCCGTATAGAGGCCGGTGAGGCAGTACAGCCACTCGGCCGACGTCATCCGCTGCTCGCTGCCCGGGGCGATGCCGGCGGCATGCTTGAGGACGGTCTGTGCCAACAGGTCGCCCTCGATGACGTCGTCGTTGAGGTCGTCCAGGCTGGCCCGGTAGGCGGCCAGCGCCCCCAGTCCGGTGGCGGCGTCGAGTTGCGCGCACAGGTGCGCGAAGTCCGCCATCCGCAGATCGGTGGGGATGTCCGCCTGAGCCGCCCGCACCTGCACGGTGAGGTCCAGGAGCGAGCCGAGGATGACGGGCAGCACTTCGGCGAAGTCGGACCACAGTTCCGCCTCGGTTCGCCGCACCCGGGGCCGTTCCAGCCGCAGGGGAAGGAGTCGTTCGGCGAGGTCGGGCCGGATGACGCCGACGTCGATGCCGGTCAGCAGCAGGGGGCGGCGGTAGCCGATGCGGAAGACGTCCCCGTCGGTGAACAGCGCGCGTTTGACGTTTTCCGCGCCGGTGACGATGCAGCACATCGCGTCGGACAGTTCGGGGGTCATGTGGGAGAGGTTGTCCAGGGCGGTGACCCACCCGGCGGCCACCGCTGTGATCAGGTTCTCCTCATCCTTCGGTGCCCGGCGCAGGTCGCCGGTCATGCCCTCGATGATCCGCACGAGCATGCGCCCGCCGGTGGATTTGCCGGCGCCCTGTGGTCCGGTGAGGAACGGTGCGGGGACGGGCACGGACGGGGCGAGGCAGCCGATGAGCCAGGCGATGGCCAGGCACTCGGTTTCGGCGGTGGCGAAGTTGCACAGCCGCATCAGCAGGTCGATGCCCTTGCCGTCGGTGTCCCGGGCGGGCAGGGGCAGTTCCCCGGTGAGCTGGGTACGCCGCCAGGACACTTCCCGCGGGTCGGGGGTGCGGATGTCCCATCCGGTGGGGTGGATGCGCACGGACTGCCCGTCGGCCCGTCCCAGGTCCAGCCACGTGGCTCCGTCGAATCCGGGGGCGACGCGGATGTGGACGGGCTGGACGTCCTCGGTCAGCGCGAGCGCTTCGATGAGGTCGAGCGCTTCCTTCATCGCGGTGCCGTTGAAGACGCCGACGCCGTCCTTGAACAGCCCGACCATGAGTTCCTGCCGGTGGCTTCCCGTCGTGCCTTGGGAGCGGATCGGGCGGGCCACGGGGTGGCCGTTGCGTTGCGCGTAGACGGTGCCGTCGGCGGTGCGGAAGTACCGGAAGTGCGATTGCGCGTAGTCGGTGATGATCTCGCGTGCCGGAGTCTTGTCGTCCTCGGACATGGTCACATCCCCAACGTTGTGCGGGCGTTGATCCACGCATCCGCGCAGTGCCGCAGGGTCTCGCCCTTGGCCTGCGCGGCGGTGAACAGCCGCGTGATGTGGATGTCGGTGAGGCAGCCGCACCGGCCGTGCCGGGACAGCACCGCCAGAAAAGTGCGGTAGACCGTGGCGTGGACACCGGCGCGAGCGGCGGTGATCTGCTGCTCCGCCATTGCGATACCGCGTTCCAGGTAGGTCGGCGTGCGATGCGGGCACGCCCCGCCCCCGCCGCCGATGGCTGTAGCCGGTGCCGGGCGGACGGGAGAGGGTGCCTTGGCGGTCAGCGCACGCACGGCGTCCGGCAGGTCGGCCATCGCGCCGGTGCCGGGGCCGAGGTAGCGGGCGTAGGCCATGGCCGACTTGATGTCCACGCCGGGGCGGACCGCGTTCCTGGAAGCCATGGCGCCCCGGTAGATCCAGTGCTCACCGCGCGTCGTCGCCAAGGTCCGCGTAGCGGGCAGAGCGGTACGCGCCCAGGCGACGGCGTCCGCGTCGTCCAGGTCGACGACGGTCAGACCGGCGCCGCCGGGGTGGTAGCCGACGCACACCGCCCGCCGCCAGACGGCCGCCCACGCGGGCGAGACGATGACGGCCGGGTCGGTGCTGGCGGCGGCCCACGCGTGGCAGACGCCGGGACACCGGCACGGGCCCGGGGTCTTCATGTTCGGCCGGCCGCCGCACGCGTTGCCCGCGCATGCTTGGCAGTTGCCGAACGGCACCTTGCCCCGGCGCAGGGGCAGCACCGGCACACCGGATGCCGCCAGACTCTGCGCCGTCGACAGCAGCGCGGATGAGGAATGATGAGTCATGCTGGATGCCTCCAACAGGTCTGTTGCGGACTGGTTGGCAAGGGCGGCCCCGGTTCTTGGCGGAATGGGGGGCCGCCCTTGGCGTAGCTAGGCGTTGGTGCTGTTGTCCGGGGTCAGCGGGTCGGGGTGGAACGCCTTGGTGTAGAGGCGGACGCGGTAGCCGTCGCGGGCCGGGCGGCGTTCGATGGGGTCGCAGTCGAACGCGGCCGTCAGTGCCTGTGTGATCTCCGGTTCGTCGGCCGGGTCGCAGATGATGCGGATGTCGAACACGGACTTCTCCTTCTGGCCGGTCAGCCGTGGAAGTGGTTGCGCTTGAACGTGGCCTTGCGGATGTTCACCGTCGTCGCGCCGCGGTGGCTGCTCGTGCTGAGGACCTGGACGGCTATCCAGCCGCCGAAGATGACGGCGGCGAGGATGATGAGCTGGCTGATGAACGCGGTGAGGGCGGCGATGAACGAGGTGAGCAGCAGCAGCCCGCCGCACACCGCGAGGAACCCGACGCCTCCGAGCGCGACGTTCACCGCCGCGCGGGAGACGGGCGGCGAGGCCGTGACGGGTGCGGGCTGCGGGTGCTCGATGGCGTAGCCGGTCACGACACGGCCGTCCGGCAGGACGATGCTCGCGACCGCCGGCACGTGGCCCGGCTGCATCGGCACGACCGGCGCGGGGTGGACGGCGGCGGGTGTGATCGGGGTCGGGGAGTGGACCGGTAAGGCTCGTTCGGCGGGCGTGTGGCGGGCAGGTTCGGGGTGCATGCGGAATCCCTTCCGGGTGTTGGTCAGGGAGGCGGAGGCACCCCCTTGCTGGGGCGCCGTTGAGGGGTGTTCGGGGGTGTGACATGGGGTGCCTCCCTGACTCCCTGGACGATCAAAGATGCTGGTCAGGGTCAGGGAGGCGGGTCAGGGAGGCGGGTAGGGAGTTCTCCCTGTCTCCCTGACCCGCGCGGGGTCGGCTCCCTGCCGTCAGTCGGCGGAAGCGGAACCTTCGGTGTCGCGGTTGGTGAGGGCGCGGGCGACGCGGTCGCGGGCCACGCACATGACGCCGTCGGACTTGTAGGGCGAGGCGCCGGCGTCGTCGAGGACGCGCTTGAGGTCGAGGAACGACCAGCCGCCGTAGGCGTCGGCGTTGCGGGTGGCGAGGCGGGCGAGGACGTCCTTGGTGCGGACACGGGGTGCGTCGCCGATGACGGCGGCGATGTCGACGAGCGGGTCGTGCTCCTCGGTGCGGTCGATGGCGTGGAGGGTGGTGACGCCGTCGCGCAGGGCCTTGGCCCGGTCGGTGATCGCGGTGGCTGCGTCGTCGTCGATGTAGTGCGTGCGCACCGTGATGGACGACTGCCCCGCCGGGATGGTGATGCCGTCGGAGGCGACGACCAGCGTGCCCCGGTCCAGGCCGGGACGCAGCAGGTTCGGGGCGGCGCCGCCGTCGACGGCCTTGTCCCCCAGCGCCATACGTGCCTGCGACTCGGTGCCGAGAGCGAGGGAGGCGCGGGTGTGGGCGCCCTCGCGGACCAGTTTGGGCAGGTTCTCGTTGGTGGGGTCCTGGGTGCCCTGCCACATCAGCACGTTCACCGCCCGGCCCTGGTTGTGAATCTTCCGCACGGCCATGAAGTACCGGGAGTTCGCCTTGGACCCGCCATACGGCCGCTTGTCCTCGTCCTTGGCCGGGCACATGAACGCCACCTGCGCTTCGTCGACCAGCACGATCAGCGGCGGGAAGGTGGTGCCGGGCGGGGCCTGGATGCGGCGGTTCATCTCGACCACCGCCCCTTCGACCATCTCGGTCACCTGGATGACGTGCTCATCCGTCGGGCCCTGGATCAGGGTGGAGGCGAGACCGTCGAACATGGCCCAGTCGCCCACACCCTTCAGGTCGCCCATGAGGAACTGCACCGACCGGTCCAGCGACAGCCACAGCGCCAGCGAGCGCAGGGCGACGGTCTTGCCCTGGTTCGACAGACCCGTGATGAGCAGGTGCCGCTGGTAGAGGGAGAGGGCGGCGGCGTCGCCGCGCAGGTCCTGCCCCCATGGCGCCTTCCCCTTGGCGTAGTCGGCGGTCATCGTCTCGTCCGTGACCAGTGGGGACGGGCCGATCGGCTCATCCAGCGCCCCCGAGTCCGCGACCCACAGCCGCACCGTGCGGGCGGCCTGGGGGATGGTGATGAAGACTTCGTGCTCGTGCCGGGTCAGGTTCTCGGCGAGCTTGCGGCGCTTGCCCTGCACCTCGTTGGTCGACACCCCGGAGGGCAGGGTGACGTCGACTTCCACGCCGCATCCGGCGATGGTGATCGGTCCGAGCATGGAGGCGCCGGCGTCGCCCATCTCCTTGATGGCGCGGGCCAGGGCGGGGATGCCGAGGTCTCGGAGGGCCTTGACGACGATGGACGGGGTGATCGGCTCCCCCTCACCCGTGCGGATGTTGGCGGGAAGGGCCCACTGGGGGGCGGCGTGCTGCTTACGGCCAACGGACCACAGGGCAAGCAGCGCAAGCAGCGGCCCGACCGTGAGCAGCGGCCCCCACACGATCTGCACGATGCGGATGAGTAAGGCGATGAAGTCGATGGTCGCCGACAACGGCGTCACCACATCCCCGGCGTTTCCGGTGCTGATGGCCAGGGCGACCCCGAGGGCGACCAGGACACCGACGCTCATGCCGGCGCCAACGGCGACGCCCTTGGCCGCGTCGACCGGGGAGTGGAGCAGGTCCATGCGGCGGTGATGGCGGGCGGCCCGGAAGCGCTGCAACCGCTCCTCCCACTCCTGGGCCGCTTCCAGGTTCCCCGCGGCTTCCGCCGCACGGATCATCCGTTCGTAGCGGGAGCCGGTGCGGCCGTCCCATGCACGATGGGCGGCGATCCTGCCGCCGTTGACGGTGTAGAGGCCGTGCCGGACGACGGCGCGGCCTGCCGACCGGGTGCGCTCGTGCGTGACGGCGGTCTTCACCGCGCGGCCGGAACGCACCCACAGCGGCACCGGCCGGGCGGGCGGGGCGTCCGGGACGACGGTCAGTGTGGTCACGGCCGGGGCGTCGGCGGCGGGCGGGTCGGTGTGCTTGTGGAGGTGGACGACGTTCTCAGACATGCTGAAAGTGCTCCTGACTGCCCCCATGGGGGCGGGAGTTTGGGAGAGCCGGGGTGGCCGGGTCCGTGCAGGGAGGCGGCCACCCCGGCGTGCGGGGCTGGGCTTGTCACCACCAGCCGGACGACTTGCGGGCCGCCTTGGCGCGGGCCGCCTCGGTGATCAGGCGCTGCCGCTCGCCGTGCAGCGCGTTCAGCTCGGCGGTGAGCCGCATCTCGGCGGCGGTGCCGGTGGACTCGATCTGCGTCTCGGCGCGGCCGGTGCCGCGGCCCCGCAGGGTGCGGTAGGCGCCCCCGGCGGCGGCGCGGAGCATCGCCCGGCGCTCGTGGCTGTTCAGCGGCCACAACTCACCCCGCCGGACCGCTTCGAGCTTCTTCGTGGTGGCCCGGATCTCGCGGTCCAGGCGGCGCAGGTCGGCGTTGCTCACAGGGTGCTCCCTTCCGGCCCGTGCGGGTCGGTATCGGCGCAGGGCACGCAGGTGCCCAGCGAGGTGGGGATGACGTATCCGGCATCACGCCGGCATGACGGGCACAGGCGCCTGGCGGCGTTGGCCTTGGCGAGCGCTGCCCGGCGGGCCGGGGTCATGGGCCGGACGGGCTTGGCGAGGTCGACGCGGTAGAGGTAGGCGACCAGCGGGCCCCGCCGACGGCGGGGCCGCTCCAGCTGCGCGGCCACGTCCTGACCGCCGGGGCGTAGCCCTTGGGCGCGGAGTTGACGGCGGGTGGCGTAGCCGTCCGGGGCGTAGCGCCACCGGAACACCGGCAGCGCCCCCATCACGCCACGCGCTTCCACGCGGCCCGCAAGCGGACCTCGGACGCGGAGTGCCCGGCCGCGCGGAACCGGGCGGCCATCTCCCGGTACGACAGGGCCGGGGTCTCGCTGGTGCGGATCTCATCCACGATGACGTCCAGTGCCTCATCCGTCAGCGCCGGTGCGGCCTCCAGCGAGCGGGACGTCAGCGGCTCGGACGGGCCCCACACCGGGAGCTCCCAGCGGGGCGTGACACCGGGCGTGACGCGGGCCGTCACACTGGTCAGCGCCCTACCGGTCTCCTCGCCCGCGCGGGCCGTCTCCAGCGTCGACCACGCCCCGGAGAGGGTCTGTGCGGTCTTCGCTTGGACGCGGGCGACACGGGCACCGGCCTCCGTCACGGCCGTCAGCCGCGTCTCCTCGGTCGCGGCCTCCGCCCGCAGCCGGGCGCGCGCCACTGCCGCCTCGTCGCGCGCCTCCTGCTGAATCCCCCGGATCGCGTCCAACGCGACCGGGGTGAGGGCGGTGCGCTCCCACATCGCGTGCACCAGCCACAGGGCCTTGGCCGCGATCGGCAGCCACGCCACCGCCAGCCACGCCCCGGCGGACTCCTCCGCGGTGAGGGCGTGGGCGATGAGGACACCGGTGGCGACCAGGCCGAAGGACCAGCCGACGGCGGTCACGGCGCGGTTGTGGTCGCCCTGGGCGGCGAGGCGGCGTTCGTAGGCGAGGGTGGCCAGCCAGCCGCCGTCGATGCCGAGCCCGACGACCAGGGCGACGGGCCACGGCACCGCCGTCCCGAGCCACATGACGACGACGGCGAGGGTGAGCACCATGGACACGGCCGTCATCGCGACGGCCGGCAGAACAGTCTTCGCCCTCATGCCGCACCCCCGTTCCGACCGCGCACCGTGACAGCCGCGATCAGAAGGACCGGGGTGGAGTCGTCGCCGTGGTCCCGGCTGTCCTCAGTCCAGGACCACACCGCACCCGGCGCCACCTCGTACCCGAGGGCAGCCAGCGCCGCCCGGCGCTCCGCCCCCGTGGGCACCGGCCCCGAGCGCTCCCACCGGAACGTGGGCCACTCGGTCTCGCCGTACAGCACGACGTACAGGCGCCAGGCGCCGCCGTCGCTCGACATCTGCGCCGTCAGCGTCCTCACGCAGCACCCCCGGGCAGGCTCGCGCCAGTGCTGCGGTTGAGCAGGGCCACGCGGGCGGCCAGCGCGCGACGGCGGGCCCGGCGGATGCGCCGGGCGTCCAACTCGGTCGGCGTCCGGTCCAGCGTGATGATGTGCGCGTCCAACAGCTCGACGTCCGCCAGGATGACCGGCATCTCCTGCTCGATCGCGTCCAGCTCGGCGTTCGTCGGCTCCATGAAGTCGGCGAACGCGGTAACAGCGTCCAGAGCAGTGACGATGGGGTTCATTGGGTCGTGTTCCTCTCACAGGTGGAACGGCCCGAACAGCACCCACCGGAGTTGGCCCTCCGGTGGGTGCGCGCCGTTGAAGTCGGAACATCCGGCTCCCCGCGCTCCCGCCCGTACGCCCCGCAACGCGGAACGGACGGACGGGAGAGGCAGCCGACGCAGCAACCATGCTGCGAGCGGGACCGGGCTGAGCTACTGCGCGGCACCGCCGGCCGGTCCGTACCGGCGATGCCTGGATATGTCGTCGGTACACACCGACCTCCCGCGTTCGCAGGGGCATGTGGGGCGCGGCTTCCTGCCGCGCGGTCCGTCTTTTCGACTCGGGGAGACGGGGCCCACCTATGCAGTTGTCAAAGAGCCGGCGCTTCCTTCGAGCCCGTTTCACGGAGCCCTCCGGGCGTTCGTCTCGCGCATCGCGCATCGCGAATCCAGGACCAGCCTGGAATCTGGTGCGCACCAGCAGGGTGCATCTGGTGCGCACCAGTGTCAAGGTGGTTCGCTGATTCGGGCGATGGTCGCCCCGTCGCGGTGCATCTCCAGAAGACCCCTTGGGCCAGGGCCTGCGGTAGCCAACAGGGCTTAACATCCGTCCTGTTAAGGGCTGTTGACCTGCGGAGATGTGCGCCATGCTGGCAAGGTGGTGCGAGCCAAACCAACGTCGAGAGGTCGCCTGTGAGTACAGGACTTCGCAGCGCGCGGACGGCGCGCGGGTGGTCGCAGGAACGAATGGTTCGCGAGATCGAGCAGTACGCCCGGCGGAACCTCACGGACGTTGCGTCGACTGCGAGTCTGCGGGTGTACGTCTCCGAGTGGGAGAACGGCAAGCGCACCATCTCCGACCGGTACGCGCGCGTCCTGCGACAGCTCCTCGGCGTCACGGACGGGGAGCTGCGAGACACCGACCCGTTACCGGCGGCGCCAACCGCCGACGGTTACGACGACCTGCTGAGCCGGATCGACTCGGCGAGCAGCGTCGGTGAGTCCATGGTGAAGGCGTTCAACGACCAGACCGAACTACTGCGCACCATGGACCGACAGCGGGGCGCCGCAGCCCTGGTCGACCAGATGACTGGCCACCTGTCCGCCCTCGAAGACGCGCTCAACTTCGCCGTGCTGCCCAGCACACGCCGACCCGTGGCGCTCGCGCTCGCCGGTGCGTCGACTCTCGCGGCGTGGCAGGCAATCGACTCGGGAGCGGTTGAGCGAGCGTGGCGGCACTACGAACTCGCCAAGCGGGCGGCTCGCGACGCTGAAGAGCCGATGTACCTGGCCCACGCTATGGGCGAGCAGGCGTACGTGCTCTGCGAGGCGGGGCGGCCGGCGCTCGCCGTCGACCTGGTGCGGGACGCACAGCGCACCGTCGGCCCGTCCGGGTCCGCTCGACTGCGGGCGTGGCTGTACGCGGCGGAAGCCGAGATGTGCGCGCATGCCGAGATGCCGGACGACAGTCGGCGTGCGCTGGAAGCGGCCTTGGCCGTCATCCCGCCGGGTCCCGAGGACCGGGACCCGGACATGCTGAGCATTTTCCTGAACGGCGCCCATCTCGCCCGATGGCAAGGAAACGTGCTCGCTCTCCTCGGGGAGGAGTCGGCGGTCACCAGCCTCTACAGCGCGCTCGAAGTCATGGACCCGACGTTTGTACGTGCCCGTGCCGGGCTCCACGCCGACCTGGCACAAGCTCACCTCACGCGAGCCGAGTACGACGACGCCAGCACGCACCTGCGGCAGGCTCGCCTGTTGGCGGGCCGTACCGGATCGGTCCGGCAGCGTCGTCGCGTCGACCTGCTCAGTGCGCGGTTGTGAGCCCCTGAGTACGGCGGCCCGCCAGGATGTGCAGGAGGGCAACGAGGGTGCCCGAGCCGAGCAGCTCCCCCCGGGCCATGAGCCCGGGAACGTCCGCCAGCGGTACCCACTCGATGTGGCCGGCCTCTTCCAGATCGGTCGGCTCACCGACCTTCTCAGCGCCGTGCCCCACGAAGATCTCGTGCGGCGAGTCGACCATGCCGACCATGGGCTGATAGCTCACCACGTGTTCCAGCGACTTGGGCCGCCATCCCGTCTCCTCAACGGTTTCCCGCAGCGCCGTGTCCGCCGGGTCCTCGCCCTCGTCGACGATGCCGCCGGGGAGTTCCCAACCGAATTGCTTCGGCACGAAGCGGTACCGCCACATCATCAGGACGCGGTCCTGATCATCAATGACGGCGGTGATTGCCACATGGTGAAGCCTCACGACGTGGTGCTCGAACCGCTTCACTCCGGGCGGCTCTACGTCCCAGAGCTGGAGTTTGACCCATCGGTTGTCGTACACGTCGCGCTCGCTGTGGATGCGCCAGGGTTCCAGACCCTCCGGGCGTTGAACGCTCACCGCGCCCGGCACCCGGTACGCGCTTCGGCCGCGAACCTCCAACTGGCCCTCCGAGACGAGACGGGCGAGCACCTGCCGTAGGGCTGTCCGCCCGATGCCGAGTTCTTCCACCAGGGCGCGTTCTGAGGGGAGCTTGTCGCCGGGGGCGTACTCGCCGGCCGCGAGTCGTGCGCGAAGCGTCTCGTAGACCTTTGTCGTCTTCGGTCCCATCCTCGGAGCACTCTCCGTTCTGACGTGGTGCGTACCAGCGTAGCGGGGATGGGTCACTCTTCCTCCGGTCGTCCGGATGCCTCGTGAGCTGAGCGCGGGGGGAATGGCTCTTCGGAAGACGTGGCGCCAGCCGTTGAGACAGAGCCGCTTCGGCTGGCGGCCGAGAGCCGGCGCGTCACGGGCGCTCGCCCGTCTCTGCTGAACTAGCTCCCGGGCGGGCCATGTGGTGTCACACTCGACATGTGATCGTCATCCTTGATACCACAGTGTTCTCTTCGGACTTCACGTGCTCCGGCACTGCCTGGCGTGTGTTGGCGCATGCCAGTAAGGCCTGGGGGTTGCAGATCCGCGTTCCCGAGGTTGTCGTTGCTGAAGCTGTCGGGGGCTATGAACGCGAGATTGGGCATGCTTCCCTCGCCCTTGACAGGGTCGCGACGAAATATTCCGGTCGACTGGGCCTCGGGCAGCCATTCGAGGACCTTTTGGGAACCTTGCAGGAACGGCGTAGAGATTATCAGGAGCGCCTTACTCAGTTGATTGAGGACCTGGGGGGCACTGTGCTGGCTCCGCCTGATGTTCCTCATATGGAACTAGCGAGGCGAGCTGCTTCGAGGCGTAAGCCATGTGACCAGAAGGGTGATGGATATCGGGACACCCTCAACTGGCTCCTAATTTTGGAGATCGCGCAAAGCAGTCCAGAAGAGACCATATTCTGGGTTACGGACAATTCGACCGACTTCGCAAATGAGGAAAAAGACAACCTCCATGAAGACCTGTTGGAGGACCTTGAAGGGGTGGGTGCGGCTAGTCGAGTTCGCTGGTTCAGTGACCTGTCGAGCCTTCTGCTGTCATTGGCCGCATCTCACTATGATGAATCGTCCGACGATCTGCGGAATGTGCAGGATAACCTCCAGCGGGGGGCAATCGCGGAATTTATCAACGTTTCCGTTCTCCCTTCAGTCGTCAAGAAGCTGGTTTCGCCGCGTCGCTGCGCCCTTCCCTTGGACGCCTTGAAGCCTGAAGTTCTGGCGGTCCAAGGCGTCCAGGGCCTTGAACTGGAAGTTAAGGGAGTAGCTGAGCAAGGGGGTGCTTTCGCAGAGTTCTCCTTCACTGCCGAAACACTGATCGGTCTTGACTTGGCGGACACGGCGACAGAGCTCCCGGAAGGCTTCGAGCGGGGAGACGGTGTTGACCGAAGTGCGACTGTGCTCAAGGAGCTCGGGTTTCAGGGGTTGATTGAGCTTGATTCGTATGGGCGTCCCGTAAGTGGAGAAGTGTCTAATATTGGTGCATTGATTGATGATCCTGGCCTTGAGCCGTGGAAGTCGAAGGGATCGGTTCTCGCTTCGCTTCAAGCAGCTCTTTCCGGGCTCCAGCGTCACAGCTTGGTGGATTCCGCTCTCCTTGAATCCTTGCCTCGTCCGAAGATCGACCCAGGGCTCTTGGATGCTCTGCGTCCGAAGATTGATCCGAAGTTGTTCGGCAGTGCGGTGGTTTCCCCTAAGATCTGGGACGGTCTGCGTCCGCAGATTGATCCTAAGTTGTTCGGCGGCCCGGTGGTCAACCCTAAGATCTTGGATGCTCTGCGTCCGCAGATTGATCCGAAGATCTTTGAGGGCATGTTTCCAACAGTCAATGCGCTCAAGCGAATCGCTGATTCATCGGCGTTCGCCTCATCTTTTCGCTTGAGTGCCGCGCAGACAGACCTCGATGACGACGGCGGTGATGTCGAAGAGATCAGTGGGGAAGAGGGAGACGGAGACGCTTCCGACGTCTGATAGAGGAACGGAGGCGCCCTGGAACAGGTACGGGACGCACTCATGAGTCACTCAGATGAGACACCACAGAGTGTCTGGAGAACCTTCACCTTCGACTACGGCGGATGATGGCACTTTCCCCCAGGTGTCCCCCGGAGCGAGGTGCGCAGAGGGAAAGCCCAGCTCAGAGGCTGAGAGCCCGGCCCGCTGTAAATCTGCCGGCTCAGCCTTCCCAGGTTCGAATCCTGGCGCCGCCACACGACCGAAAGGGTCTGTGACCAGCAGCAATGCTGATCGCAGGCCCTTCCGTCATTCACTGAGTCCAGAGCGTCATTTCGGGCGTTATTTCCCAGTGCGTCTCACTCTGATTCGGGTGCTGACCAGTCCGTGTGGGGCGGGCGTGGGGCAGCTTCCACGCCTCCTAACTGCCGTTCTTCAATGCCCGCTCGATCCGGGCATTGGCCGTGGCGGCGCCGCCGTCCAGGCACTTCGCGTACACCCTGAACAGCCCGGCCACGCTGTGGCCAGCGCGCGCTGCCACCTCCTGTGGATCCACACCGGAACTGAGACACGTGGATACAGCGGCGTGGCGAAGATCATATGGACGCTTGGCCAGCAGTGATTCGTACTGAGTGGGCGTGAGCGCGCGGGCACGGGCCTCCGCCCACACTTCTCCGTATCCGGTGTCCTGGATGAGTCCGCCACGCTGTGTCCGGAACAGCCGCCCGTCGGGGGCGACGCCGTACGCGGTGACATGCCACCGGAGCAGGTTCACGAGATTGGGCGGAATCGGCACGGTGCGGACCGCCTTCCGGGGTCGGTGCTTCAGCCCACGCCGGTCGTGTGCCTCGCCGCTGTCAGTCCAGGCCGAACCCGAGCGTGGGCGAGTCTCCCGGAGTCGGAGAGTGCCCCACCCCCGGCGGGGTAGGTCGCAGTCCCGGAGGCGTAGGCCGATGACTTCTGCCGGTCGAGCGGCGGCGTAGTACATGCAGCCGAAGAAGGCGACCAGGCGCCGCCCGCGAGAGCTCTGCAGGCGCACGGCATTGAGCAGAGCGAGGGCCTGTCGGGGGTCCGGCACGGAGGCGGGTCCAGTTCCTCCGCCACCTGCTCTGGGGATTTCCACTGAACCTGCGGTAGGGGGTTGTCCGTCAAGCGTCCAGCTTCAACGGCGTAACCCAGAGCGTCGTGAAAGATGGCCCGCTTCCGACGAATGGTCGACGCCGCCGCCGTGGTGCCGTCCAGTTTCTTGGTCAACGCGTTCAGGGCGGCGCGTACCTGCATGCGGTCGGCCAGAGAGGACGTTGGGAGGGACTTCCGCTCAAACCACGCCAACACGGCGGCTACTTCGTCCGGCGGCTCCTGGTCACGACGGCTCACGTTAAATGCCCAGCTATAGAGGGCCGTCCGTACCGTCTGGGCATCGGCCATGCCGATGGTGTCCCTGACGAGAGCCGGCGTAACGGTGGCCATGGCCTCCGCGAGCGTCCGACGCGTGGATCCGGGGGAGTGCTGCCACTTCATCTCGATGTACTCGCGGGCGTGCTGGTACCAATTGACGTCGTTGCGTCGCCGCAGCTCAGAGAGCGGCACTCCGGTGGACGCGTCGAACGGCTCGCCCGCGTGAGCCGCCCGCAGGAGTTCGGCACGGCGACCCTCTGCCAGCGTCTTGGTGCGGAACGTCTGAGAGTGCGGAGTATCGCCCGTCTTCCAGCGCAATTCCGCGGAGGTCTGTCCACGGTCCTTGCGCTGTCGGACAGACCAGATTCGAACGTCGTACGTTTTTCCCATCGAGGGCCTTCCTACGAATGGGGCCCCGCAACGGCGGGGCCCCATTGGCATGGTCAGGGTCAGGCTGCGATTTCGTGCGCGGCCCACCACGCGTCGAGGTCGCTGCGGCGGCAGCGGATGTGTCCGTTGGGGAGCTTGATGAGCATGGGGGCCTTGCCGCGGGCGCGGAGGCGGTAGAAGGCGGCGCGGTCCTGTTCTTTGTCCAGTGCGCCAACGGCCGTCACCGTCCGCCGCCGTACACCTACCCCACCTGACCTCCCCGTTGACCCCTCGCGAACACCCCCGAACAGCCACGCGGACAGTTGGAAAGCGGGTTGAAGGCTGCAGATCTGCAGGAGGAGTAGAGGCGAGCTGATACTCGTCGACCGCGGGATCCCCGGCAGAGAAGATCGGTGGGCTGAGCTCGTCGGCGGGAGCCTGCTCTTCGCTAGCAGGCTCACCCGGCTGCAGGATGCCCTTGTAGTCGTCGATAAGTGTGACGGGGGGCTGGGCTAGGTTGCCGTGCGAGCTGATCCAGTTGCGGTATTTGCCGCGCGCCACCCCTTGATCACTCCATCACCTGTGCATGACCGTACGGCCAGCGGAAGACACGTGACGCGGAAGCGGTCCGGCTTTGGCGCGTTCTTGGTCGCGTCGGCGCCCCTCCCGGCCGGTCATCGTCGGCCCCGGAACACAATGGTGGCCGCGTCGACCAGCAACCGCACGATGCGCTCGGCCGCGCGGCGGCGGGCCGGTTTGCGGGACCAGACGGCAGGGAGCAGCACGGCGGCGAACAGGGCGAGGAGGAACAGGGCGACCACGGGCAGGAGTTGGGGCCCCAGGGCGGTCACGATCGGCGGCAGGGTCATGGTGGGCTCCGTGGGTCGGACCGTGGTGGCGGTACGGGATCGGGTTGTGCCGCCAGGTTCGCCGGGGTCGGGGCGCGCAGTCAGGGAACCCGAACTGAGGTGAAGCGACGTACAGCGCGCGCAGGTCAGCCCTACTCTGGACTGAAGTACGGCGAAGCATGCCGAACCGCGGGCCGAGGGGAGCGCCGGGCGTGGGCGGTGCACAACACGGGGGAGAGGTAGCCGCGTTCTGCCGCGAGCTACAGGTCTTGGTACGGCGTGCCGAGGTCCAGCAGGCCCAACTAGCGGAGGCCATTCGCAAGTCGGAGGGCGCGGTGTCCGCCCTGCTCAACGGGCGGCTGACCCGCCCCCCGACCTGGCACGACGTGGCGGGCATCGTGACCTACTGTGCGCGGCGAGGCGGAGCTGAAGGGCCCGCGCTCAAGGCCGAGCTGGCGACGTGGCGGACGCGCCACGGACAGCTGGTCGAGGACCTGACCCGCGGCGCGGGGACCCGGCCGACGGAGAACGCGCAGCCGTACCGGGTCGACCCCTGGGACCTCTTCCAGGCGGCCCGGCTTACCTGGCCGAACTGCTTGACCCTGCTGATCGATCCGGAGCTGTCCCAGGACCGGGACCGAGCGCAGCAGGTAGTCGACGAACCGGATCCGGGCGGCTTCCGGGCGGGGCTGCGGCAGCTGTGCCAGAACGCCATAGACGGGTTTCCTGCCCGCGTGCGTGCGGCCGACCGCATGACACGCTGCGCGGTCGGCCGCGCGATGGTGCAGGTGCTGTGCCTGGCCGCACTCCTAGACGTGATGGACGACCTGGCCGAGAACGCCGAGAACAGGGGCAAGCAGGAACGGACGCAGCAGAAGGAGTATGTGCAGGCCGAGCGGGAGGCGGCCGGAGTGCTGCATCACTTCATGCAGTCCTTGACGATGCCGCCGCAGGAGCCCGTGGAAGCGGCGGACAGAGAGCTGCTGCAACGGCTCTGGGAGCGCTGGGAGAACTCGACCGCGCACATGAAGCTGCCGTATCCCATGGTTACCGCGTCCCGATTCCTGGACCTGCTCGAACCGCTGGCGGAACACGAGCCGGAGCTGTGGTTCCACGCAGGGATCCGGAACCGCACGCCGGCCGCCGCGGGCACGGCCCTCGCCGGACTGAGCGCCGCCTTCACCGTGTCGCCGCACCCCCCGCCGCTCGGCGCAGCGCGGATCCTGAGCCGGCGCCCCTCGCAGGAGCTCGGCCACTCCCTGATCGAGAGCTCGCAAGACCACTCCCGGGTGACCGTTCCCAGCCTAGGCATGGGCTACGTGGAACCCGCCGTGCGTACCGTCGTCGTGCGGGAAGGCGACCCCGTGCACGACGACGCGTGGTGGCGTGAGCACCGCGATCGGGCGTCGCTCGGCACCTGGCTCGCCACGCACTTCACCGGTCCGCAGGCCGTGTGCCGCCCGCTACTCGTCCTCGGCCATCCGGGCATCGGTAAGTCCCTGCTGACCAGGGTCCTCATGGCGCGCCTCCCAGCCTCCGACTTCCTGCCAGTGCGGGTGGAGCTGCGCTCGGTGGATGCGGACGCCTCGGTCCTGGAGCAGATCACGCACTCCGTCGCCGTGCAGCTCGACGAGGAGGGCACCTGGTCCGATGTGCTCGAAGGCGCCGCAGGCCGGATTCCCGTGGTGCTCCTCGACGGCCTCGACGAGCTGATGCAGGCAGGGGAGCTTGGGCATTGGGACTACGTGGAACAGGTGCAGGCATTCCAGGAGCGGGAGGCGGCGGCAGGGCGCCCGCTCGCTGTCGTCATCACCAGCCGCACCGTCGTCATGGACCGGTGCAGGACCCCGCCCGGCTGCAGGGCGATCTACCTGGAGCCCTTCGATACCGAACGCAGGGACCGCTGGCTCGCCGTCTGGAACACGGTCAACCGGAATTATTTCGCCGAGCACGGACTCGCGGAGCTCACTCCGGCCGCACTGGAGCCCTACCGCGAACTCGCCTTCCAACCCCTGCTGTTGCTACTCCTCGCGCTGTACGACGCCGAGGAAAACGATCTGGCGCGGGTGCGCAGGTCGGAGGTGAGCGGCGCCGACCTGTACGAGCAACTGCTACTCGGCTTCGTCAAGCGCCAGGTGCGCAAACACCATCCGCGCCCCCGCTTCCCGCAGCAGGTCGAGCGGGAGGCCGAGGAGGAGATGGCGCGCCTGAGTGTGGTGGCGCTCGCCATGTTCAACCGCGGGCGGCAGAGCGTCGGCGGCACTGACGTGGCGCGGGACGCGCGGGCGCTACTCGGCAGCGACTGGGGCTGGTCGGACGACCGCGCGTTCGGCCGATTCTTCTTCATCCACGAGGCGCAGGCCGTGCGACGCGGGCGGGCCAGCAAGGCGTATGAGTTCCTGCACGCCACGTTCAGCGAGTATCTGGTTGCCCGCTCCATCTGGAAGGAGCTGGAGCACCTCACCGCGACCGGCGACGGGGCGCGACTATACGCCCTGCTGGCCTTCGCCCTGCTCACCGAGCGGACCCAGGTTTTGGAGCGGCTCGACGACCTCGTGGCGGCCGCCGCTCCCGAACGGCGCCAGGATATGTGTCGGCGGCTGGAGGGCATCCTGAGGAGCTGCCTCGACGACAGAGCACCGGAAGCCGAAATCCCGTACGAGCCGCGGCAACTGACACCGCTGCTGCACCTCGCGTACTACTCGGCGAACGTCACCTTGCTGCACGTCCTGCTCAGCCGCGAGACGTATGTGTCCGATCTCCTGGACACCACCGACGTGCCCGGGGCGTGGCGGCGGCTCGCTGGTCTGTGGGAGTCGCAGCTGGACCAGACGCTCTGGGGTGATTTGCCTCAGTGCCTCATGGCTGAACGGGCCGTGGTGGATCGACAGGGCGGTCCGCGGCAGGACATTCTGCTGTCCTGGGCCTCGGATCTCCCCCAGGGCGAGGAAATGGTGCGGCTGCCCGCTTGGACCCTGAGCAGTCACACCTTGGGGGAGGCCTCCGCCGATGTCGTCGCCCGGCGGGCCCTGTTCAGCTGCCGCGCCGACGCGGACCTGCTGGCCTTGGGGATCGCATCAGGGCGTCTCGATGGCGGCGACCACGGCTTGCCCCTGCAGGAGAATGACGACCAGTACAGGATTGCTCTCGACCAGGTGCTGCAGCTGTTGCTCGCCGACGACGTGAACTCCATGGCCGTCAACGACTTGGAGGCGCTGTATCGGGAGTGCGTCAGGCACCTGGGCATGTCGGTCTTCCCGGGCGAGCAGCGCACCCTGCTGCGGAGCCTTCTGCTACGTGCCCTGGAGCGGGACCAGCGCCGACTGACCCCTCCGGTCGTCTACTCCCTGGTCCAGGCGTTGGAGCGCTTCGGGCTTTCCCATCCGGGCCTCGACAGCGAAGACGGCCGAATTCATGACCGGCTCATCCACCACAGGAGCGGGCTCTAAGGGCTTACATAAGAACAACACGCTGATTCCGGTTCTGGGGTTATGCCGGTAGCTGTACCGCAATGGAGTCAGTATGGGGATGGTGGCTGAGGCCAATGATCATGTCTCCCTCGCGACGGCAGAGGCGGCCGCACCGGTCGAGGAGGGAGGGCCAGTGGGCCATGTGTGGGCCAAGCGACCACCAAGGGGAACGCGGGGCAGATGTGGGGCCGGCGAGTACAGAACCCAGGAAAGTCCAGTTCATTCGAGCTTTCCTGCGCGGTCTGTAGATCTGCCGGCTCAGCCTTCCCAGGTTCGAATCCTGGCGCCGCCACGCTGAGGGAGACCCCCTCTGGTCAGGTACTTACCTGGTCGGAGGGGGTTTTTTGTTGCCGCCTCTGCTCGGTTGACTGTGGGCCGGGCGTGGACGTGTCTGACGTCGTACCGCCCGTACCCCACGTTTGATCCGTGCGGGTCCTCCGAGTGTCCCCCCCCCCCGGGGGGTGAGCATGGTCGCTCCGGTTCGTTCCCATCCGGAGCGCCGCGTCGATCCAGTTGTTCGCAGCTCCCGGGTCTGGTCAAGAACCTGGCGTACACCTTGTGCAGTACCGCGACGCTGGGACCGGCACGCCGGGTGCTCTCCAACGCGTTCACCCTGAGCCGAGCCCGAGCGAAACCCCGGCATGCCAGGGGTTGGGAGATGGGTTACGTCATGCTGGGTGTCTCCAATTCCTTGATGGCTTCTGGCTGGCATGGGCGGCACCGCGATTTCGGCTAGACGGAGAGGCCACCACTGGCGTAGCTGAGTGTCGGAAGTGGCGGGAGCAATAACGGGGAATTCGCGCGGGATCTGGCGCGCAAAGGCTCCGTTAGTGGATCACTCGCGGGGGTAGAGCACCGATACCTTTTTTTGGGGGGGGATGATGGAAAAGATCTTTGGATTGATCGCGACGATCGGTGTGGTTGCATCGTTACTCGTGTCCAGTTGGCAGACACGAGAACTGACACGGCAGACGGCGATCAGCAACGGCGTGGCAGGCGTGTCTGCCATGTACAACGGGATGGAACGGCTGCACCAGATCGAGAGCCTGATTGCCGCAGAGCCCTGGCTGTACGGCCACTTCTACGGCGGCACATCACTCCCGGACGACGAACATCAGCGGGTCCGTGTTCTCGTCATCGCGGGCATGCTCGCCGACGTGGTGGACTATGGTCTTGTAATTACCGAAGCCAGTCCCGATATCAAGTTCTACGCGGGGTGGCGCGACTATGCGTTGTCTCTCCGGCGCACCTCTCCGGCGATTGTCCATTTGATCGAGGAACGTCCGAAGTGGTGGGCGGCTGTGGCCAAATACTGGGCCGAACACCCAGAGCAGTGCGTGTAGGGCACCCGAACCTGTTGCCCTTGAATGTGGCCTTGAATGTGGCCTTGCGAGTTCACCGTCGTGGCACTGCGGTGGCGGCTCAGACCGAGAACCTGGACGGCTATCCAGCCGCCCAGGAAAGCGGGCCGCGGCGGGTGCGTGCTGCGAGTGCTCGATGGCGTATCCGGTGACCACTCGGACGTCGGGCAGGAAGATGCTCGCGACCGTCGGCGCGCCGCCCGGCTGCACCGGAACGGCTGGTGCGGGATGGGCGAAGGCGGGTGTGCTCGGGGCCTGAGTGGACCCGCAAGGCCGGTCCGGCGAGCGCGTGGCCTGTGGGTTCGGGGTGCATGGCCAGGGAGGAGGCACCACCCGCGGCCCGAGTCTTGCGGTCGATGCGGCGCCGACTGGTGCCACTCAGCAGGTGATCCCTTGGCGTCTGTGCGGGGGAACACAGTCCCCCCGCCCTGTCTATGAGCCCCGTCACCCCGGCTTTACAACGGCTGGAAACACACGGAAGATCATCTCCGCCGTCGGCACCGACCATGCCGACGGGAACGACCGATCGAACAATCGAAAACTGGGGGAAACGTTGCTTCGGGCAATGTCGTACCGGCGTCCGCTGGCCGGTATCGCGGCGATCACCGCCGCCGCTCTGGTGGGGACCATCGCTCCGGCCGTCGCTGCTGACGGACCGTCGTCGAACTCCGTGGCCCAGGCCGCGGCCGTCGTGGAACGCGCCACGGGCGCGGCCGACCTCGCTCCGTCCCGTGAACGGGCGGACGGTTCCGCCGAGGCCACCGTCGAGCGCGAGGCGGAGTCCGTCACCATCACCGCCCCGGCCACGGCCAACGGCCCCGTGGAGGTCGGCGGCACCGACGGTGACCGCCTCACCCTGCGCCTGGCCGGCGCCAAGGACGTGAACGGTGTCAAGGCGGGCAGCGGCACCGTCGTCTACCCGGGCGCCGCGCCTTCTGTCGACCTCGCCGTGCAGCCCACGGTGGAGGGGTCCGTCCGGACGCTCGTCACCCTCAAGGACAGCGCCGCACCGACCCGGCACCGGTTCGAACTGGACCTCCCGGACGGCGCCTCGCTGCGCCCGGACGACGGCGGCGGCTTCGACATCGTCGAGCAGGGTGAGGGCGGGGAGGAGACGGTCGCCGGCTCCGTCGCCGCCCCCTGGGCGAAGGACGCGCAGGGCCGTCCGGTGCCGACCCGCTACACGGCCGAGGGGCACACCCTCGTCCAGGACATCGACACGAACGAGAACACCGCGTTCCCGGTGGTCGCCGACCCGAAGGTCACCTTCGGCTGGGGCGTCTACATCAACATGTGGGGACACGAACTCGGCGCCGCCGCCCTGGCCGTGGGCTTCGGCGTGGAGGTCGGACTGGCCTACATCTGCGGCAAGGCGAAGCTGATCCTCGGCACGGCCTGCGGTCTCGCGGTCGGCGGCAAGGTGCTCTTCCCGACGTGGGCCGAGGTGAAGAAGCTCAAGCCGAAGAAGTGCTACCAGAACAAGTTCGGTTCGAAGCGCAAGTGGAAGATCGTCAGCGACAAGAACTGCAAGTACTCGTGAGGAACAGCATCGCGGCACTGACCGTCGCGGTGGTCAGTGTGGTCTGCGCGCTGGTGCTGCGGGCGCTGGAACCGCCGGTATGGGCGACGTTCGCCCTGGTGGCGGTCCTCCTGACGGCCACGCTGGGCGGGGCGGCCGTCCTGCGCCGACGGGCCGGCCGGGGCTGGACCGGGCGAGATCCGAGGCCCTGACGTCCCGACGGCCGGTCCCGGGTACGGGTACGGGCGCGGTGGCAGGCCGCCACACGGACACACGTAAGAGGAACCCCTCCCTTCCGCGTTCCGCGGCGCGCAGGGGTTCCTCTCGCTCTGGTTCGGACCGGGCACGGGCAGACTGGCGGTATGTCGTCCCGTCGCAGAACGTGTCCCGAGTGCCGTCGTGAGATCGCCGTCGTCGCCGGGCGGTACGCGCGTCACGATCCGCCCGGCGCACGGCAGAGCGGGGAGCTCACGTCGTGCCCCGGTTCACGGCGGCAGGCCCGCCCCGGAGCTGAGCAGCCGGGGCTGGACGGCTACGTCCTGCCGGAGTTCCCCGGTCAGATGCCGCTGTTCTGAGGGCGACCGGCCCCTGAGGGCGACCGGCCCCTGAGGGCGCCCGGACCCTGAGGGCGCCCGGACGTTCGCGCCTGCCCGCCGTTGCGCCCCGGCCGCGGCTCAGTTGCCCGCCACCGACTTCACCGCCACCGAGACCGGGGCCTGCCCGCTGATCAGCTCCAGGGTCAGCCCGGCCGTCGCCGGGGTGTCCACCAGCTCGGCCAGGACGGCGGCCACGTCGTCGCGGGGGATGGGACCGCGGCCGGTGTGGGCCTCCAGGCGGACCAGGCCGGTCCCCGCGTCGTCGGTGAGCATGCCGGGCCGCAGGATGGTCCAGTCGAGGGCGTCCAGGCCGCGCACGTAGTCGTCCGCCTCGCCCTTGGCGCGCTGGTAGACGTCGAAGACCTCGTCGCCCGGGTGGGACGCGTCGGCGCCCATCGACGACACGACGACGAAGCGGCGCACGCCCGCGCGGACGGCCGCGTCGGCGAAGAGGATCGCCGCCGCCTTGTCCACCGTCTCCTTGCGCGCCGCCCCGCTGCCCGGACCCGCTCCGGCCGCGAACACCGCCGCGTCCGCTCCCTCCAGCGCCTGTGCGACCTCCTCCACGCTCGCCGACTCCAGGTCGAGAACGATCGGTTCGGCACCCAGCCGCCGCAGCTCGTCCGCCTGTTCGGGCTTGCGGATGATGCCCGCCGCCTCGTATCCGCGCGCCGCGAGCAGCCGCTCCAGCCGCAGCGCGATCTGACCATGACCACCAGCGATGACAATGCGCATGTCTTCGACCGTACGCCGGACGGCCCTCGTTCGCCGCACCACGCGCATGCGCCACTCCGGATTGCGGCATTCGCCGCCACGGGAGCGTCCGTGCGGTCGGTCCGTGCCGGGGTCCGGCCCGCTGCCGTGCACCGCCGCAGCGTCAGGCAACTTCCCGACTGCGGGCGGGAGTCGAGGGCTCTGCACGCCCACCGCCGCTCACGGGGTCCCGCCGCGTCCCTGGCGCGGCAGGCCCAGCTCCGTCGTCGTCGCCGAACCGCAGTACTCACGCACGGCGCTGGTGCGGGCCACCACCCGGCCCCGGTGCACCACGACACGGCTGTACGCCAGGGACAGTGCGCCCGGCAGACTGTCCGCCCGCACCGCCAGCAACTCGGCCGGAAAACCCGCCTCCACACGCACCTCGGGCAGGCCCAGCGCAGCCCGCGACGATGCGCTCACCGCGGCGTAGGCGTCGGCGGGGGACAGGCCGTGCCCGGAGGCCAGCAGATACGCCGCCTCGAGCGGGTCGCCGCGGCCGACGGGATTCGACACGTCCCGCAGGGCGCCGCTTCCCGCGGTGACCCTGACCCCGGCCGCGCGCAGCAGCCGCACCGGAGCGGCACCCCGGCGGTCCGCGGCACCGCAGCCGCCCTGGGGCAGGCACACCACCGTCACCCCGGCCGCTGCGAGCCGGTCCGCCGTGCGGGCGGCCTGGTCGGCGGGCAGCCGGGCGAGGCCGGCGCAGGGACCGAGGGTGACCCCGGGACGCAGCCCGCCGACCATCGCCGCCAGGCGGGTGAGCCGGGCCGGCTCGGCGGCGTCGGTGTGCAGGTCGACCGGGCAGCCGTGCTCGGCCGCGACCTCCAGGACCGCCTCCACGTACCCCGTGGGGTCGGGGTCAAGGTCCGGACAGCCGCCCACCACGGCCGCGCCCATCTTCATCGCGTCCCGCAGGACCGCCCGTGCCTCCGCGCCGGCCACTCCGGTAAGCAACCGTGGCATCGCCACCGTGGTCAGCTCCGTCAGCCCTCGCAGCGAACGCGCCGCCCGGAGCACCGCGGTCAGCGCGCCGAGACCGGCCACGTCACCCACCCGCACGTGGGCGCGCAGCGCCGTGGCCCCGTGCCCGAGCTGGAGCAGCGCCGCCTCGGTCGCCCGGCGCTGGACGGCCTCGGGGTCGTAGGGCACCGGGCCGCCGATGTCGGCGGACAGCGCCGTCGCGGGGTGGGCGTGGGGCTCGGCCGGGGCGGGCAGGAGCAGGTGGCCCGTGAGGTCGACCCGGGCGCCGCACGCGCGGGAGCCGTCCGCCGCGAGGCTGCCGGACGTGCCGACCGCCTCGATACGCCCGCCGCCCAGCCGCACGTCCACGATCCGGCCGTCGGTCAGCCGGGCGCCGCACAGCAGGAGCGGGGGCGGGGCGGCCGCGCCCGAGGACGAGGAGGAGAACGGCGGCTGCGGCTGGCTGTCGGGCATCGCACTCCAGGGGCTCGGGCTGCGCGCGAAGGACCCGCAGGACCGCGCAGTGACAAGATCACTCAGAGGCAAGATCACGCAGAGTGAGTAGAGCCTAGGGTGGCGACCCGTCCCTCGCCGGGAGGAGCGCAATAGTCGTACCGGCGTGGTGGTGCGCGGGCGGACAGTGCGCCCCGAGCGGTGCGGTGGAAGGTGGGTGACGCGGCGAACTGCCCGTGGCCGGGAGGGCGGAGGGGACCTCGCGGAGGTCGGGGAGGACCCGAGAGGGAAGGGGGGAGAGCAGCGGTTGCGAGCGGGCGGACAGATGGTTCCGAGGGAGGCGGACCGGCTGATCCGGGTGACGCGGACCCTCGGATCCGAGTGACGCGGACCGACGGTTCCGAGTGGATCGGACCCGCGAATCGGATTTGGGCGATCGGCCGCGGAGCGTGTAATGTCTTCCTCGCTCGCCCCAATAGCTCAGTCGGCAGAGCGTCTCCATGGTAAGGAGAAGGTCAACGGTTCGATTCCGTTTTGGGGCTCTGGTGTGGGAGGTTCCCGTCGCGAGGCGGGGCCCGATCGCATCTCAGCGGTGTAGCTCAGTCGGTAGAGCAAGCGGCTCATAATCGCTGTGTCACCGGTTCAAGTCCGGTCACCGCTACAGACAGTAGCCGATTGCGGGGTCGGTCCTTCGATCGGCTACTCTTTCTGCGTTAATTCAGTCAATCCGTTCGTCAAGGAGCACTCACGTGGCTGCCACCGACGTCCGCCCGAAGATCACGCTGGCCTGCGTGGAGTGCAAGGAGCGGAACTACATCACCAAGAAGAACCGGCGTAACAACCCGGACCGTCTTGAGATGAAGAAGCACTGCCCGCGTTGCAATGCGCACACCGCGCACCGCGAAACGCGATAAAACAGGCTCGTGCACGAGGCCGTCCCCGGACCACTGGGGGCGGCCTCGCGTCGTTTCACCGCACTGCACGTCGACGATGCCCGTCAACAGCCGACACAGGAGGTGCCGCGCGCATGGCGCTGGACCAGTCCTTCGTGGGGCGGACGTATCCGCCCACCGCGCCCTACGAGGTGGGCCGGGAGAAGATCCGTGAGTTCGCCGAGGCGGTCGGGGACGACAACCCGGCGTACACCGACGTGGAGGCCGCCAAGGCGCTGGGCCACCCGGACGTGATCGCCCCGCCGACCTTCGTCTTCGCGATCACCTTCAAGGCCGCCGGTGAGGTCGTCGCCGACCCGCAGCTCGGGCTGGACTACAGCAGGGTGGTGCACGGGGACCAGAAGTTCTCCTACACCCGCCCGGTCCGGGCCGGTGACCGGCTCTCCGTCGTCTCCACCATCGAGGGCATCAAGTCGATGGCGGGCAACGACTTCCTGGACATCCGCGGGGACGTGTACGACGAGGCCGGCGAGCACGTCGTGACCGCCCGCACCAAGCTGGTGGCCCGCGCGGCCGAGGGGGCGTGACGAACACCATGACGGCGAAGATCGCCTATGCCGACGTCGAGGTCGGCACCGAGCTGCCCGCTCGGACCTTCCCTGTGAGCCGCGCCACTCTCGTCCAGTACGCGGGCGCCTCCGGTGACTTCAACCCCATCCACTGGAACGAGAAGTTCGCCAAGGAGGTCGGCCTGCCCGACGTCATCGCGCACGGCATGTTCACCATGGCCGAGGCGGTGCGCGTGGTGACCGACTGGACCGGGGACCCCGGCGCGGTCGTCGAGTACGGCGTCCGGTTCACCAAGCCGGTCGTCGTCCCCGACGACGACCAGGGCGCCACCATCGAGGTGAGCGGCAAGGTCGCGGCCAAGCTGGACGACAACACGGTCCGCGTGGACCTCACGGTGACCAGTGCGGGGCAGAAGGTGCTCGGCATGTCCCGCGCGGTCGTGCGGCTCGCCTGAGCCGGGTCCGGGTCCGAGTCCGGGGTTTCCTGTCCGGGTCCGGGTCCGGGTCCGGGTCTGGGGCCGGGTCCGAGTTTTCGGGTCCGGGTCCGGTTTTGGGCTCGCCCGCCATGCCTGCCGCTCCGGTCCGCGACATCGGTCCGAGGGCCAGCAGGGCCGGCCGATGCAGGTCGGTAAGGGGCGCTCCTCCCTGGAGGGCGCCCCTTACCGCTGCCCCCCAGGGTCCGTCCCGAATCGGAATCCCTCTTGACGTAGTTAGTGATTGAGTACTAACTTACTTCTCATGGTCAGGATGAGTGCAGAGGAGCGGCGGCGGAGTGTCATCCGCGCGGCGACGGCCGAGTTCGCGCGTGGCGGTTACCACGGCACCTCGACCGAGGCGATCGCCAAGCGGGTCGGCGTCTCGCAGCCGTACCTCTTCCGGCTCTTCCCGAGCAAGAAGGCGATCTTCCTCGCGGCGGCCGAACACTGCGTGGAGGACACCATCCGCGCCTTCGCGGAGGCCTCCGAGGGCCTGGAGGGCGAGGAAGCGCTGCGCGCCATGGCGCAGGCCTACAACAGGACCATCGCGGAGCAGCCCGAACAACTCCAGATGCAGATGCAGATGTATCTCGCGGTGGCGGCCGCCGAGCGCGAGGGCGATCACGAGTTCGGTGCCACGGTGAGAGACGGCTGGATGCGTCTGTGGGACACCGCGCACCTCGCCCTCGGGGCGGACGTCCGCGAGACGACGACCTTCATGGCCTACGGCATGCTCATCAACTGCCTGGCCGCCATGGGGTTCCCGCCGGAGCACCGCGTCTGGGAGGGCCTCGCCCTGCCGGAACCGGACGAAGGGCAGGAGCCGGCGTCGTAGGGCCTGGTGACCGGACCCGTCCGTCCCGTGGCGGACCGGTCTTTCATGACCATGAAAGTTAGTCATCGATTACTAATCATCAACGAGTGCGATCACCTCCTGGGGGAGCGATGTCACCTCACACCGAACGTCGCGGGGGAGCCGCCTGGGCCCTCGTCATCACCAGCGTCGCCGGCTTCATGGCGGCCCTGGACAACCTCGTCGTCACCACCGCACTGCCCTCCATCCGCGAGGACCTGGGCGGCGCACTGCACGACCTCGAATGGACCGTGAGCGCCTACACGCTCACCTTCGCCGTGCTCCTGATGTTCGGTGCCGCTCTCGGTGACCGCTTCGGCCGCCGGCGCCTCTTCATCGTGGGCCTCGCCGTCTTCACCGCGTCGTCCGCGGCCGCGGCCCTCGCCCCCGGCATCGACGCCCTCATAGCCGCCCGCGCGGTCCAGGGCGCCGGCGCCGCGGTCATGATGCCCCTGACGCTGACCCTGCTCACCGCAGCCGTGCCCGAGGCACGACGCGGGGCCGCCTACGGCATCTGGGGTGCCGTCAACGGCCTCGCCGTGGCCTCCGGACCCCTGGTCGGGGGCAGCCTCACCGAGCACATCGCATGGGAGTGGATCTTCTGGCTGAACGTGCCGCTGGGCCTCGCCCTCATCCCGCTCGCCCGGCTGCGCCTCGCCGAGTCCTACGGCACCGGGGCCCCGCTCGACGTACCCGGCACCCTGCTCGCCAGCAGCGGACTCTTCGGCATCGTCTACGGCCTGGTCCGCGGGCCCGCCGACGGCTGGACCGGCCCCACCGTGCTGACCGGCCTGTTCGCCGGCACGGCGCTGCTCGTCGGCTTCGTCCTCTACAGCACCCGCGCCCGCAACCCCATGCTGCCCATGCGGCTGTTCCGCTCCCGCGCCTTCGCCGGCATCAACGCGGCCAGCCTGCTGATGTTCTTCGGCATGTTCGGCTCGATCTTCCTGCTCGCCCAGTTCCTGCAGAACGTGCTCGGCTACTCGCCCACCGAGGCGGGCCTGAGGATGCTGCCCTGGACGGGCATGCCCATGGTGGTCGCGCCGGTCGCAGGCATCCTCTCCGACCGCATCGGCGGACGGCCGGTGGTGGCCGCCGGGCTGTTCCTGCAGTCCCTCGGCCTCGGCTGGTTCGCGGTCGTGGTGACCACCGACGTCTCCTACGCCGCCCAGCTGCCCGCCCTGATCATCAGTGGCGTGGGCATGGGCCTGTACTTCGCCCCGGCCGCCAACCTGGTCATGTCCAGCGTCCGCACGAAGGAGCAGGGCATCGCCTCCGGCGCCAACAACGCCCTGCGTGAGGTGGGCGGCGCCCTCGGCATCGCGGTGATGGCCTCGATCTTCGCGGCCCGCGGCGGCTACGAGTCCGGCCAGACCTTCGTCGACGGCATGCGGCCGGCGCTCGTGGCGGGCTCCGCGGCCGTCGCCCTCGCCGGAGTCGCCGCACTGCTCATCCCGGCCCGCAGGCCCGTCGGCCCCGCCGCACCACCGGCGGCCCCGGCAGCCGAACCCGTCCTGGACAAGGTGCCCTGACGGCCCGCAGGCCCGCAGGCCCGCAGGCCCGACGGGGACGGGGACCGTCCGCCCTCCGGCCGGTCCCCGCCCCCCGCCGACGCACGACGGCGCGAACCACGCACCACCGACACCGACGCACGCACGCCCGACACCCCACACCCGGCACCTAGGAAGGACCGCGTCATGCCCACCCTCCCCTGGACCGTCCCGAACACCCCGCCGCCGCACACCGAGGTGCACGTCTTCGCCTCCCGCTTCGAGACCCGCAGCCTCTGGGGAGCCCTGCGGTTCTTCCTGAAGACCCCGTCCATCTGGTGGCAGGTGAGCCGGGCACCCGGCGCGTACGGGGCCTCGCTCAAGGCGGAGCCGTTGCGCCGCACCTTCTGGACCCTGTCCGCCTGGGAGTCGCCGAAGGCGCTCTCCGCCTTCGCCCGGAGCCGCCCGCACGGGCCGACGGCGCGGAAGCTCTCCGCACACATGCGGGACTCCAAGTTCGTCTCCTGGCCGGCCAAGAGCGACGACCTGCCGGTCGACTGGACCGAGGTACAGCGCCGTCTGACCTGATGCGCCTCCGCTGTATGCGCGTCAGGCACGACAGCCACCTCCCGGCAGTCCTCGGGCCCGGGGCCGAGCAGCCGCGGCCCCGGGGACGGCCCCGGGCCGCCCGCCCGTCCCTGCCCGCGCCCCCGTGACCGCACGCACGGCCCCCGCCGGACCGCCCGGCGGGGGCCGTAGTCTTGGGCCCGTGCAGGAACTCCACGACGCTCCCCTCGCCCCGCTGACCACCCTCCGGCTGGGCGGTCCCGCCGCCCGGCTGGTGACCGCGACGACCGACGACGAGGTGATCTCCGTCGTCCGCGAGGCCGACGACACCGGGACGCCCCTGCTGATCGTCGGCGGCGGCTCCAACCTCGTCATCGGCGACAAGGGCTTCGACGGCACCGCACTCGTCGTCGCCACCCGGGGCTTCACGCTCGACGGCACCCGCCTCGAACTGGCGGCCGGAGAGGTGTGGACCGACGCCGTCGCCCGGACCGTGGAGGCCGGGCTGGCCGGGATCGAGTGCCTGGCGGGCATCCCCGGCTCGGCGGGCGCCACCCCCATCCAGAACGTCGGGGCGTACGGGCAGGAGGTCTCCTCCACGATCACCGAGGTGGTCGCCTACGACCGCACCGCACGCGAGACGGTCACCCTCGCCAACGAGGACTGCGCCTTCTCCTACCGCCACAGCCGGTTCAAGGCCGACCCCGAGCGGTACGTCGTGCTGCGCGTCCGGTTCGCCCTGGAGGACGCGGGCGGCCTGTCCGGGCCCCTCCGGTACGCGGAGACCGCCCGCACCCTCGGTGTCGAACCCGGCGACCGCGTCCCGCTGGACACGGCCCGCGAGGCGGTGCTCAAGCTCCGCGCGGGCAAGGGCATGGTCCTGGACCCGGAGGACCACGACACCTGGTCGGCGGGCTCCTTCTTCACCAACCCGATCCTCACCGCCGACGCGTTCGAGGCGTTCCGCGCGCGCGTGCGGGAGCACCTCGGCCCCGACGCCGAGCCGCCCGCGTACCCGGCCGGTGAGGGCCGTACCAAGACGTCCGCCGCCTGGCTGATCGACAAGGCCGGGTTCACCAAGGGCTACGGCACCGGACCCGCCCGCATCTCCACCAAGCACACCCTCGCGCTGACCAACCGCGGCGGCGCGACGACGGAGGACCTGCTGGCCCTCGCCCGGGAGGTCGTCGCCGGTGTGCACCGCACCTTCGGCATCACCCTCGTCAACGAACCGGTGACGGTGGGCGTGCACCTCTGAGCCGAGGCCGGCCGTCCCCGGGGGGTCCGCCGCCTCCGGGGTCCGCTGTCCCGGGGGACCCGCCGGCCCCGGCAGGGGACGGAGGTCAGCCGGCCGCCGGCGGCTCCGCCAGCCACGCGTCCACACCGGCCAGCAGCTCCGCCTTCACGTCGTCCGGCGCCGCGGACCCCCGCACCGACTGCCGGGCCAGCTCCGCCAGCTCCGCGTCCGTGAAGCCGTGGTGCTCCCGCGCGATCTCGTACTGCGCCGCCAGCCGGGAGCCGAACAGCAGCGGATCGTCCGCGCCCAGCGCCAGCGGCACACCCGCGTCGAACAGCGTCCGCAGCGGCACGTCCTCCGGCTTGTCGTACACCCCGAGGGCCACGTTCGAGGCCGGGCACACCTCGCAGGTCACCTGGCGGTCGGCGAGCCGCTTCAGCAGCCACGGGTCCTCCGCCGCCCGGACCCCGTGCCCGATACGGCTCGCCCCCAGGTCGTCCAGGCAGTCCCGCACCGACGCCGGGCCGGTCAGCTCACCGCCGTGCGGCGCCGACAGCAGGCCGCCGTCGCGGGCGATCGCGAACGCCCGGTCGAAGTCGCGGGCCATCCCGCGCCGTTCGTCGTTCGACAGACCGAAGCCGATGACGCCCCGGTCCGCATACCGCACCGCCAGCCGGGCCAGGGTGCGCGCGTCCAGCGGGTGCTTCATCCGGTTCGCGGCGACCAGCACCCGCATCCGCAGCCCGGTGTCCCGCTGCGCCGTCTCCACGGCGTCCAGGATGATCTCCAGCGCCGGGATCAGCCCGCCCAGCCGGGGCGCGTACGACGTCGGGTCCACCTGGATCTCCAGCCAGCCCGAGCCGTCCCGCAGCTCCTCCTCCGCCGCCTCGCGCACCAGCCGCCGGATGTCGTCCGGCTCCCGCAGACAGGAGCGGGCGGCGTCGTACAGGCGCTGGAAGCGGAACCAGCCCCGCTCGTCGGTGGCCCGCAGCTCGGGCGGCCTGCCGCTGGTCAGTGCGTCGGTCAGCGTCTCCGGGAGCCGGACACCGTGTCTGTCGGCCAGCTCCAGCACCGTGGTGGGGCGCATCGACCCGGTGAAGTGCAGGTGCAGATGGGCCTTCGGCAGCCGGGAGACATCACGTACACGTTCCATTGCCCGATCGTGCCGCACCCGCGGTCCGTGCCGGTAGCGCTTTCCCGGAACGTGGTCTTGCTCGCACGTGAGTGCGCCCGTACGTGAGCGGGCCGCCTCCCCATGGGGAGACGGCCCGCTCACGGTGCACGGATCGGTCCGGGTCAGTCCCGGGCCTCCGCCAGCAGCTTCTGGATCCGGCTCACGCCCTCCACCAGGTCCTCGTCGCCCAGGGCGTACGACAGCCGCAGGTAACCGGGCGTGCCGAACGCCTCGCCCGGCACCACCGCGACCTCGGCCTCCTCCAGGATGAGCGCGGCCAGCTCCACGGAGTTCTGCGGGCGCCGGCCTCGGATCTCCTTGCCGATCAGCGCCTTCACCGACGGGTAGGCGTAGAAGGCGCCCTCGGGCTCGGGGCAGACCACGCCGTCGATCTCGTTCAGCATCCGCACGATGGTGCGGCGGCGCCGGTCGAACGCCTCGCGCATGGCGGCCACGGCGTCGAGGTCGCCGGAGACCGCGGCCAGAGCGGCCGCCTGGGCGACGTTGGACACGTTCGACGTGGCGTGCGACTGGAGGTTGGTGGCGGCCTTGACGACGTCCTTCGGGCCGATGAGCCACCCCACCCGCCAGCCGGTCATCGCGTACGTCTTCGCCACACCGTTGACCACGATGCACTTGTCGCGCAGCTCGGGCAGGATCGCCGGCAGCGAGGTGAAGGTCGCGTCGCCGTAGACGAGGTGCTCGTAGATCTCGTCGGTGAGCACCCACAGCCCGTGCTCGACGGCCCAGCGGCCGATCGCCTCGGCGTCCTCGGCGCTGTAGACGGCGCCGGTCGGGTTCGACGGGGACACGAAGAGGACGACCTTCGTCTTCTCGGTGCGCGCCGCCTCCAGCTGCTCCACGCTCACCCGGTAGCCGGTGGTCTCGTCGGCGACCACCTCGACCGGGACACCGCCCGCCAGCCGGATCGACTCCGGGTACGTGGTCCAGTACGGGGCGGGGACGATGACCTCGTCGCCCGGGTCGAGGATGGCGGCGAACGCCTCGTAGATGGCCTGCTTGCCGCCGTTGGTGACCAGGATCCGGGAGGCGTCCACCTCGTAGCCCGAGTCGCGCAGGGTCTTCGCGGCGATCGCGGCCTTCAGCTCGGGAAGGCCGCCGGCCGGGGTGTAGCGGTGGAACTTCGGGTTCTTGCAGGCCTCGATCGCGGCCTCGACGATGTAGTCCGGAGTCGGGAAGTCGGGTTCACCTGCACCGAAGCCGATCACCGGACGCCCGGCGGCCTTGAGGGCCTTGGCCTTGGCGTCCACCGCGAGGGTGGCGGACTCGGAGATCGCGCCGATGCGGGCGGAGACCCGGCGCTCGGTCGGAGGGGTAGCAGCGCTCATGCACCCATCGTTCCAGACCGGAATCACGGGCGGCACAGGGGTTTCACAGACTGAACAGGACGGGGCAAACCCCGGAACACCTGTCCGGATCGGCCCGCCGGCGGCCCGTGCGGACAGGACGATCTCCGGCCGGCGACGCCCCCACGGGCGCTTTCTGTTCGACGCCCGGGCCAGGACCACGTACACTCTCACCTCGTTGGCCTCCGACGGCCCGCGACGACCGGTGCACACCAAGCAACCGGTGGGATGCGGTACGTTGGGGAACACACAAAGGGTCGTAGCTCAATTGGTAGAGCACTGGTCTCCAAAACCAGCGGTTGGGGGTTCAAGTCCCTCCGGCCCTGCTACACACTCCTTCGCCAGGATGTGTGCGCATGTACGTACAGCAATGCACCGCCGTGCGGCTCAGACCGGGCGCGGCACGGCCACGACCCGGAATCAGGTGAGGACGAGTGACGGACGCCGTGGGCTCCATCGACATGCCTGATGCCGAAGACGAGGCTCCGGACTCCAAGAAGAAGACCCGCAAGGGCGGCAAGCGGGCCAAGAAGGGTCCGCTGGGGCGCCTCGCGCTCTTCTACCGGCAGATCATCGCGGAACTCCGCAAGGTGGTCTGGCCGACCCGCAACCAGCTCACGACGTACACGACCGCCGTGATCATCTTTGTCGTCCTCATGATCGGACTGATCACCGGGATCGACTATGGATTCAGTCACGCCGCCAAATACGTCTTCGGCTGAGCCGCAAGCGAAGAGCGCCGAGGTACCCGGCGCTCCTTTCGCATGTTCCACCCCTATGTATCCAGGAAGAAGCAGCCACCGTGTCTGACCCGAACGTGAACGACGCCATCGAGCCGGCCGAGTCCGTCGAGGACGAGCTCGCCACCGTCGACGGCGCGGACAGCGAGGACACCGAGGCCTCCGCCGAGGCCGAGGCTGCCGACGCCGCCCCGGGCGAGGACGGCGGAGCCGAGGACGAGGAAGCGGCCGAGGAGGCCGAGGACGAGCGCGACCCGGTCGAGGAGCTCCGCGAGGAACTGCGGACGCTGCCCGGCGAGTGGTACGTCATCCACACCTACGCGGGCTACGAGAACCGGGTGAAGACCAACCTGGAGCAGCGCGCCGTCTCGCTGAACGTCGAGGACTACATCTTCCAGGCCGAGGTGCCGCAGGAAGAGGTCGTCCAGATCAAGAACGGCGACCGCAAGACCATCAAGCAGAACAAGCTCCCGGGCTACGTCCTCGTCCGCATGGACCTGACCAACGAGTCCTGGGGCGTCGTCCGCAACACCCCCGGTGTCACCGGCTTCGTGGGCAACGCCTACGACCCGTACCCGCTGACGCTGGACGAGATCGTCAAGATGCTGGCCCCGGAGGCCGAGGAGAAGGCCGCCCGCGAGGCCGCCGAGGCCGAGGGCAAGCCGGCCCCGCAGCGCAAGGTCGAGGTCCAGGTGCTGGACTTCGAGGTCGGCGACTCGGTCACCGTCACCGACGGGCCGTTCGCCACGCTGCAGGCGACCATCAACGAGATCAACCCCGACTCCAAGAAGGTCAAGGGTCTGGTGGAGATCTTCGGCCGGGAGACGCCGGTCGAGCTCTCCTTCGACCAGATCCAGAAGAACTAGAACTTCCCGGATCGGCTGATACACAGCTTCCGCGCAGGTCAGGCGAGCGCTCGCGCGTTTGTCTGACCTGCTCGGTTTTTGGCCGCGCATACATACCCGCTATCGTTGTGCGGTATGCCTGCGTCCGGGTGGTTTCCCGGCCGCGGGCAGGACCCGAATGAAAGGACCCGGAGAGCCATGCCTCCCAAGAAGAAGAAGGTCACGGGGCTCATCAAGCTCCAGATCCAGGCCGGTGCCGCGAACCCGGCCCCGCCGGTCGGCCCCGCGCTGGGTCAGCACGGCGTCAACATCATGGAGTTCTGCAAGGCCTACAACGCCGCGACCGAGTCGCAGCGTGGCTGGGTCATCCCGGTGGAGATCACGGTCTACGAGGACCGCTCCTTCACCTTCATCACGAAGACGCCGCCGGCCGCCAAGATGATCCTCAAGGCCGCGGGCGTGGACAAGGGCTCCGGCGAGCCGCACAAGACCAAGGTCGCGAAGATCACGCGTGACCAGGTTCGCGAGATCGCCACCACCAAGATGCCCGACCTGAACGCCAACGACCTGGACGCCGCCGAGAAGATCATCGCCGGCACCGCCCGTTCCATGGGCGTCACGGTCGAGGGCTGACCTCCACCCCCGTAAGCCCAGCAGAAGTGGCAGGGCCTGCTCGGCCCGCACCACGACTCCTAAGAACCCACAGGAGCAAGTAGTGAGCAAGCGCAGCAAGTCTCTCCGCGCTGCGGACGCCAAGATCGACCGGGAGAAGCTGTACGCCCCGCTCGAGGCCGTCCGTCTCGCCAAGGAGACCTCCACGACCAAGTTCGACGGCACCGTCGAGGTCGCCTTCCGCCTGGGTGTCGACCCGCGCAAGGCCGACCAGATGGTCCGTGGCACCGTGAACCTCCCGCACGGCACCGGTAAGACCGCCCGGGTCCTGGTCTTCGCGACCGGCGACCGTGCCGAGGCCGCGCGTGCCGCGGGCGCCGACATCGTCGGCGCCGACGAGCTGATCGACGAGGTGTCGAAGGGCCGCCTGGACTTCGACGCCGTCGTCGCCACCCCGGACCTCATGGGCAAGGTCGGCCGCCTCGGCCGCGTGCTCGGTCCCCGTGGTCTCATGCCGAACCCCAAGACCGGCACCGTGACCCCGGACGTCGCCAAGGCTGTCAACGACATCAAGGGCGGCAAGATCGAGTTCCGCGTCGACAAGCACTCGAACCTGCACTTCATCATCGGCAAGACGTCCTTCGACGACTCCAAGCTGGTGGAGAACTACGGCGCCGCGCTGGAGGAGATCCTCCGTCTGAAGCCGTCCGCCGCCAAGGGCCGGTACATCAAGAAGGCCGCCATCGCCACCACGATGGGCCCCGGCATCCCGGTCGACCCGAACCGCACCCGCAACCTCCTCGTCGAGGAGGACCCGGCCGCGGTCTGAGCCCACGGCTCACCTCAACCGGTTCACGGGCCCCGCACCTGCTCAGGTGCGGGGCCCGTCCCCGTTCCGGCCCGCCGGTCGGCCGTCTGCGCTACGGTGCCGACACGGGGTCAGCACAACAGAAGCGGGGGCGCAGGGGTGGGACCGGGACCGACGACAATCACCTCAGTGCGCCGTACGGGCCTCGCCCTGGCCGTGGCGGCCGCCCTCACCGGGCTCACCGCCCTGTCCGCCTGCACGACGGCCGGTTCCGGCGCGACGAGCCCGTCCCAGGGGGCCGGTGCGTCCCCCTCCCGGCCCGCCGGCACGGACGGCGGAGCCGGGCGCCAGGACGGCGGGGCGGACCCCGCGTCCGTCGCGGCACTGAAGTCCGCGGAACGCGCCACCGGCGCGGCCGACTCCGCCCGGGTCGAGTCGACGACGACCATGGGCTCGCTCATGTCGATGAAGGCCACCGGAGTCCTGTCCTGGAGCGACGGACTCACCGGCACCCTCACCCTGACCTACACCGGCGGCAGCGTCGCCGACGCCATGCGCCGGCTCGGCAGCACCTCGATGGAGGCCCGCTACCTCCCCGATGCCTACTACGCCCGCATGGGCGACGCCTTCGCCGCACGGGCGGACGGCAGGCACTGGCTCCGGTACGCCTACCGGGACCTGGAACAGCTCGCCGACGGGGCCGGGGCCCAGCTGGGCGACCAGATGCGCAACACCGCGCCGCACCACTCCGTGAAGCTGCTGCTGGCCTGCGGGGACGCCAGGCGGGTCGGTGCGGAGCAGGTCCGCGGCGACCGGGCCACGCACTACCGGGGCACGGTGGACGTGGCCGCCCTTGCGCCCCGGGACTCCGGGCTCGACGCCGCCGAGCTGGCCGACCTCAAGGACCGGCTCACCCGGGCCGGGGTCACCACCCAGACCGTCGACGTCTGGGTCGACGACCGGGGCCTGCTGGTGAAGAAGGCGGAGAAGGCGGTCACGTCGTCGGGCGAGCTGACCCAGACCGCCTACTACTCCGGCTACGGGGTGGACGTGACGACTGAGGCGCCGCCCGCCGGGGACACCAAGGACTTCAAGGAACTGGTGGGCGAGCAGGGCGGACCCGGCGGCCTCTCCTGACGAGCGCACCCCGCGGGCGCCCGGCCCTCGCGGAAAATTCGAACGTCTCTGTCATACCGGTGGGATGGTCTCCGCATCTCTCAGTGCGTCAGCCATGTGTTCCCCCGGGGGGAGTCGTAGTCGGGGGACCCGAATCCTGGGGGCCGAGCGCCGCGAGAAGAACATCGAGCGGTACGAACGCATGGGCGTCGACAAGCTCACGATGGACATGTGGGTGGACGGCGACGACCACACCAAGCGGTTCCGGATGCGCGGCGACGCCGACAAGGGCCTGCTGGACATGACGATCACCTTCCACGACGTGAACAAGCCGGTCACCGTCGAGGCCCCGCCGGCCGCCGAGACCGCCGACCTCGCGGAGCTGATGGCGGACCTCGGGGAGAGCTGATCCGCCGGGTTCCGCCGCCCGTCGCTCGTCGCCTGCCGGAGCGCGGGAGCGGATTTGCCTCCCGGCGATCCGTTCCCGTACTCTCCAGAGGAAGCCAAAGACCGCTGGTCGTTGCCGTGCGCTCGTAAGAGGGCGCGGTGGCCGAAGGATCCGCTGAACTGCGGACGACCCGCGCAGGTGACTGTGGAAGAACTCCCGGACGTCGACGCTGCCACAAGGCCGTGCCGGAACCGGTCGAGTCTCGCCCCGTGCGCCTGCGCCGGGGCGTTTCGTTTTCCCCAGTCCTCCTTCGGGTCCGCGCGGTCCGAATCACCCGGAAGGAGGCCGAGGCTCTATGGCGAGGCCCGACAAGGCTGCCGCAGTGGCCGAGTTGACGGACCAGTTCCGCAACTCCAGCGCTGCCGTGCTGACCGAGTACCGCGGTCTCACCGTGGCTCAGCTCAAGCAGCTGCGCCGTTCGCTCGGTGAGAACGCCCAGTACGCCGTGGTGAAGAACACGCTGACCAAGATTGCGGCCAACGAGGCCGGGATCTCGACGCTGGACGACCTGTTCAACGGTCCGACGGCAGTCGCCTTCGTCACCGGTGACCCGGTGGAGTCGGCGAAGGGTCTTCGTGACTTCGCCAAGGACAACCCGAATCTCGTCATCAAGGGCGGTGTCCTTGACGGCAAGGCGATGTCCGCCGACGAGATCAAGAAGCTCGCGGACCTCGAGTCCCGCGAGGTTCTGCTCGCCAAGCTGGCGGGTGCCTTCAAGGGCAAGCAGACCCAGGCTGCCCAGGTGTTCCAGGCGCTCCCGTCGAAGCTGGTCCGCACCGTGGACGCGCTTCGTGCCAAGCAGGACGAGCAGGGCGGTGCCGAGTAATTCGGCTCGCTGACCGATCCTCACCGCATGGGGTGAGGGTCGTTGCGGGCCCGACGTACGCCCGCCTCACCCAGTACATCCGGCACCTGCCGATTTAGTGGAAGGACCGCCATCATGGCGAAGCTCACCCAGGACGAGCTGCTTGCCCAGTTCGAGGAGATGACCCTCATCGAGCTCTCCGAGTTCGTGAAGGCCTTCGAGGAGAAGTTCGACGTCACCGCCGCCGCCGCGGTCGCCGCCGTCGCCGCCCCGGGCGCCCCGGGTGCCCCGGCCGAGGCCGCCGAGGAGAAGGACGAGTTCGACGTCATCCTCACCGGCGCCGGCGACAAGAAGATCCAGGTCATCAAGGTCGTGCGCGAGCTGACCTCCCTGGGTCTGAAGGAGGCCAAGGACCTCGTCGACGGCACCCCGAAGCCGGTCCTCGAGAAGGTCAACAAGGAGCAGGCCGACAAGGCCGTCGAGTCCCTCAAGGGCGCCGGCGCCTCGGTCGAGGTCAAGTAGGACCTCGCGGATCCGGCCGGATCCGCAGCACGTCCCGCGGGATGTGTAACGCGTAAGCACGGAAGAGCGATCATCCATCCGGGTGGTCGCTCTTCGGTGTCCGAGGGGCCCGGCGGCGACTGCCTTGCGCCCGGGACGGCGGGGGGTATGGTGATCATTGATGTGCCTCAACGGGCCGCGACGGGTCGCCTGGTGGAAGGCGGTTCGGGCAAGGGGGGCCTTGACGAACGGCACGCGGCGCGCAATTCTCAGGACGCGTCGTCACAAGGATCCGAATCCGAGGCATGGATCGGTGGCGAAGAGGGCAGTATCACGGTGCGTTGAGGGCAGCGCCTTGTCGCAGGAGTTGAGAACAACGAGGGCCTCCGAGGGTCTCGAAAACCCGCACTGGACATCAGTGTGCCAAGTGGCTACACTGACCCTTTGCGCTGCCTGTTAGCTGTCCCCTGCCCGTCACCAGGGGCATGCCCTCGCTCGAGCACAGATGAACGGACCGTCTCTGACCCGGCCTTTTGGGGCCGTCTCAGGGGGCTCCGCCTCCGTGCACAGTGGGGGGCCGGTACGCGCGTAGTGAGTCCGAGCCCTCGGAAGGACCCCCTCTTGGCCGCCTCGCGCACTGCCTCGACCGCGAATACGAACAACGGCGCCAGCACCGCCCCGCTGCGCATCTCCTTTGCAAAGATCAAGGAGCCCCTCGAGGTTCCGAACCTTCTCGCGCTCCAGACCGAGAGCTTCGACTGGCTGCTCGGCAACGATGCCTGGAAGGCTCGCGTCGAGCAGGCTCTGGACAACGGTCAGGACGTCCCCACCAAGTCCGGTCTGGAGGAGATCTTCGAGGAGATCTCCCCGATCGAGGACTTCTCCGGGTCGATGTCGCTGACCTTCCGCGACCACCGCTTCGAGCCGCCGAAGAACTCCATCGACGAGTGCAAGGAGCGCGACTTCACGTACGCCGCCCCGCTCTTCGTCACGGCCGAGTTCACCAACAACGAGACCGGCGAGATCAAGTCCCAGACCGTCTTCATGGGCGACTTCCCGCTCATGACGAACAAGGGCACGTTCGTCATCAACGGCACCGAGCGTGTCGTGGTGTCGCAGCTGGTCCGTTCGCCCGGCGTGTACTTCGACTCCAGCATCGACAAGACGTCCGACAAGGACATCTTCTCCGCCAAGATCATCCCGTCCCGGGGTGCCTGGCTGGAGATGGAGATCGACAAGCGCGACATGGTCGGCGTCCGCGTCGACCGCAAGCGCAAGCAGTCCGTCACCGTCCTGCTCAAGGCGCTCGGCTGGACCACCGAGCAGATCCTCGAGGAGTTCGGCGAGTACGAGTCCATGCGCGCCACCCTGGAGAAGGACCACACCCAGGGCCAGGACGACGCGCTGCTCGACATCTACCGCAAGCTGCGTCCGGGCGAGCCCCCCACGCGTGAGGCCGCGCAGACGCTGCTCGAGAACCTCTACTTCAACCCCAAGCGCTACGACCTGGCCAAGGTCGGCCGCTACAAGGTCAACAAGAAGCTGGGCACGGACACGCAGCTCGACGCCGGTGTCCTGACCGTCGACGACATCATCGCGACGATCAAGTACCTGGTGAAGCTGCACGCCGGTGAGATCGAGACCGTCGGCGACAACGGCCAGCCGGTCGTCGTCGAGACCGACGACATCGACCACTTCGGCAACCGCCGCCTGCGCAGCGTCGGCGAGCTCATCCAGAACCAGGTCCGCACGGGCCTGGCGCGCATGGAGCGCGTCGTCCGCGAGCGCATGACCACGCAGGACGTCGAGGCGATCACGCCGCAGACCCTGATCAACATCCGGCCGGTCGTCGCCTCCATCAAGGAATTCTTCGGCACCAGCCAGCTGTCCCAGTTCATGGACCAGAACAACCCGCTGTCCGGGCTGACGCACAAGCGCCGTCTGTCCGCGCTCGGCCCGGGTGGTCTCTCCCGTGAGCGGGCCGGCTTCGAGGTCCGTGACGTGCACCCCTCGCACTACGGCCGCATGTGCCCGATCGAGACGCCCGAAGGCCCGAACATCGGTCTGATCGGCTCGCTCGCCACCTACGGCCGGGTCAACGCGTTCGGCTTCGTCGAGACCCCGTACCGCAAGGTCTTCGAGGGCCAGGTCACCGACCAGGTGGACTACCTGACCGCCGACGAGGAGGACCGCTTCGTCCTCGCCCAGGCCAACGCGCCGCTCACCGACGACCTGCGCTTCGCCGAGGCCCGCGTCCTGGTCCGCCGCAAGGGCGGCGAGGTCGACTACGTCAGCCCCGAGGACGTCGACTACATGGACGTCTCGCCGCGCCAGATGGTGTCGGTCGCGACCGCCATGATCCCGTTCCTCGAGCACGACGACGCCAACCGTGCCCTCATGGGCGCGAACATGATGCGCCAGGCCGTGCCGCTCATCAAGAGCGAGTCCCCGCTCGTCGGCACCGGCATGGAGTACCGCTCCGCCGTCGACGCCGGCGACGTGGTCAAGGCCGAGAAGGCGGGTGTGGTCCAGGAGGTCTCCGCGGACTACATCACCACCGCCAACGACGACGGCACGTACATCACGTACCGCCTGCACAAGTTCGCCCGCTCCAACCAGGGCACCTCGGTCAACCAGAAGGTCATCGTCAGCGAGGGCGACCGGATCATCGAGGGCCAGGTCCTGGCCGACGGTCCGGCCACCGAGAACGGCGAGATGGCGCTCGGCAAGAACCTGCTCGTGGCGTTCATGCCGTGGGAGGGCCACAACTACGAGGACGCGATCATCCTGTCGCAGCGCCTCGTGCAGGACGACGTCCTCTCCTCGATCCACATCGAGGAGCACGAGGTCGACGCCCGGGACACCAAGCTGGGCCCCGAGGAGATCACCCGGGACATCCCGAACGTCTCCGAGGAGGTCCTCGCCGACCTCGACGAGCGCGGCATCATCCGCATCGGTGCCGAGGTCATCGCCGGTGACATCCTCGTCGGCAAGGTCACGCCCAAGGGTGAGACCGAGCTGACCCCCGAGGAGCGCCTGCTGCGCGCGATCTTCGGCGAGAAGGCCCGTGAGGTCCGTGACACCTCGCTGAAGGTGCCGCACGGCGAGACCGGCAAGGTCATCGGCGTCCGCGTGTTCGACCGCGAGGAGGGCGACGAGCTTCCCCCCGGTGTGAACCAGCTGGTGCGCGTCTACGTCGCGCAGAAGCGCAAGATCACCGACGGTGACAAGCTCGCCGGCCGCCACGGCAACAAGGGCGTCATCTCCAAGATCCTGCCGATCGAGGACATGCCGTTCCTGGAGGACGGCACCCCGGTCGACATCATCCTCAACCCGCTCGGCGTCCCGTCCCGGATGAACCCGGGACAGGTCCTGGAGATCCACCTCGGCTGGCTCGCCAGCCGCGGCTGGGACGTCTCCGGCCTCGCCGAGGAGTGGGCGGAGCGGCTCCAGGCCATCGGCGCCGACCACGTCGCGCCCGGCACCAACGTCGCCACCCCCGTCTTCGACGGTGCCCGCGAGGACGAGCTCGCGGGTCTGCTGCAGCACACCATCCCCAACCGCGACGGCGAGCGCATGGTGCTCCCGTCCGGCAAGGCGAGGCTGTACGACGGCCGCTCCGGCGAGCCGTTCCCGGAGCCGATCTCCGTCGGCTTCATGTACATCCTCAAGCTGCACCACCTGGTCGACGACAAGCTGCACGCCCGCTCGACCGGTCCCTACTCGATGATCACCCAGCAGCCGCTGGGCGGTAAGGCTCAGTTCGGTGGCCAGCGGTTCGGCGAGATGGAGGTGTGGGCACTCGAGGCGTACGGCGCCGCCTACGCGCTCCAGGAGCTGCTGACCATCAAGTCCGACGACGTCACCGGCCGCGTGAAGGTCTACGAGGCCATCGTCAAGGGCGAGAACATCCCCGAGCCCGGCATCCCCGAGTCCTTCAAGGTGCTCATCAAGGAGATGCAGTCCCTGTGCCTGAACGTGGAGGTGCTGTCCAGCGACGGTATGTCCATCGAGATGCGTGACACCGACGAGGACGTCTTCCGCGCAGCGGAGGAGCTCGGCATCGACCTGTCGCGGCGCGAGCCGAGCAGCGTCGAAGAGGTCTGACGGGAGCCGCGGCACGGAGGTTCAGCGATGAGGATCCCTGAACCTCCGGCCGGCCCCAGGACCCCCGTTTCAGACCCCACGACTTACGACCCTGAGAGGGATTGACGCATAGTGCTCGACGTCAACTTCTTCGACGAGCTCCGGATCGGCCTGGCCACCGCTGACGACATCCGTCAGTGGAGCCACGGCGAGGTCAAGAAGCCCGAGACCATCAACTACCGCACCCTCAAGCCGGAAAAGGACGGACTCTTCTGCGAGAAGATCTTCGGTCCGACCCGGGACTGGGAGTGCTACTGCGGCAAGTACAAGCGCGTCCGCTTCAAGGGCATCATCTGTGAGCGCTGTGGCGTCGAGGTCACGCGCGCCAAGGTGCGCCGTGAGCGGATGGGCCACATCGAGCTCGCCGCGCCCGTCACGCACATCTGGTACTTCAAGGGTGTCCCGAGCCGGCTGGGCTACCTGCTCGACCTGGCTCCCAAGGACCTCGAGAAGGTCATCTACTTCGCCGCGTACATGATCACGTACGTGGACGAGGAGCGCCGCACCCGCGACCTGCCCTCGCTGGAGGCCCACGTCTCCGTCGAGCGCCAGCAGATCGAGAACCGCCGCGACGCCGACCTCGAGGCCCGCGCCAAGAAGCTCGAGACCGACCTGGCCGAGCTGGAGGCCGAGGGCGCCAAGGCCGACGTGCGCCGCAAGGTGCGCGAGGGTGCCGAGCGTGAGATGAAGCAGCTGCGCGACCGTGCGCAGCGCGAGATCGACCGCCTCGACGAGGTGTGGAACCGGTTCAAGAACCTCAAGGTCCAGGACCTCGAGGGCGACGAGCTGCTCTACCGCGAGCTGCGTGACCGCTTCGGCACGTACTTCGACGGCTCGATGGGTGCCGCGGCGCTGCAGAAGCGCCTGGAGTCCTTCGACCTCGACGAGGAGGCCGAGCGGCTCCGCGAGATCATCCGCACCGGCAAGGGCCAGAAGAAGACCCGTGCGCTCAAGCGCCTGAAGGTCGTCTCCGCGTTCCTGCAGACCTCCAACAGCCCCAAGGGCATGGTGCTGGACTGCGTGCCGGTCATCCCGCCGGACCTGCGTCCGATGGTGCAGCTGGACGGTGGCCGCTTCGCGACCTCCGACCTGAACGACCTGTACCGCCGTGTCATCAACCGCAACAACCGCCTCAAGCGGCTTCTCGACCTCGGCGCGCCCGAGATCATCGTGAACAACGAGAAGCGCATGCTCCAGGAGGCCGTGGACGCGCTCTTCGACAACGGCCGCCGTGGCCGCCCGGTGACGGGCCCCGGCAACCGTCCGCTGAAGTCGCTGTCCGACATGCTCAAGGGCAAGCAGGGCCGCTTCCGTCAGAACCTGCTCGGCAAGCGCGTGGACTACTCCGCGCGTTCCGTGATCGTCGTCGGTCCGCAGCTGAAGCTGCACCAGTGCGGTCTGCCGAAGGCGATGGCGCTGGAGCTGTTCAAGCCGTTCGTGATGAAGCGCCTGGTCGACCTGAACCACGCGCAGAACATCAAGTCGGCCAAGCGCATGGTCGAGCGCGGCCGCACGGTCGTGTACGACGTGCTGGAAGAGGTCATCGCGGAGCACCCGGTTCTGCTGAACCGTGCGCCCACGCTGCACCGCCTCGGCATCCAGGCCTTCGAGCCGCAGCTGGTCGAGGGCAAGGCCATTCAGATCCACCCGCTCGTCTGCACCGCGTTCAACGCGGACTTCGACGGTGACCAGATGGCCGTGCACCTGCCGCTGTCCGCGGAGGCGCAGGCCGAGGCCCGCATCCTGATGCTGTCCTCGAACAACATCCTCAAGCCGGCCGACGGCCGTCCGGTGACGATGCCGACCCAGGACATGGTCCTCGGTCTGTTCTTCCTCACCACCGACGGCGAGATGCGCGACCTCAAGGGCGAGGACCGTTCCTTCTCCTCGGTCGCCGAGGCGATCATGGCCTTCGACGCGGGCGAGCTGTCGCTCCAGTCGAAGATCGACGTCCGCTTCCCGGTCGGCACCATCCCGCCGCGCGGCTGGACCCCGCCGGTGGGCGAGGACGGCGAGCCCGTCGGCGGTGCCGAGTGGCAGCAGGGCGACCCGTTCCGGCTGAACACCACGCTGGGCCGGGCGCTGTTCAACGAGCTGCTGCCCGAGGACTACCCGTTCGTCGACTACGAGGTCGGCAAGAAGCAGCTCTCCGAGATCGTCAACGACCTCGCCGAGCGGTACCCGAAGGTCATCGTGGCGGCGACGCTCGACAACCTGAAGGCGGCCGGCTTCTACTGGGCCACCCGTTCCGGCGTCACCGTCGCGATCTCCGACGTCGTCGTTCCCGAGGCGAAGAAGGAGATCGTCCGCGGCTACGAGGCGCAGGACGAGAAGGTCCAGAAGCAGTACGAGCGCGGTCTGATCACCAAGGACGAGCGCACGCAGGAGCTCATCGCGATCTGGACCAAGGCGACCAACGAGGTCGCCGAGGCGATGAACGACAACTTCCCGAAGACCAACCCGATCTTCATGATGGTGAACTCGGGTGCACGAGGCAACATGATGCAGATGCGTCAGATCGCCGGTATGCGTGGTCTGGTGTCGAACGCGAAGAACGAGACGATCCCGCGTCCGATCAAGGCGTCGTTCCGTGAGGGCCTGTCCGTGCTGGAGTACTTCATCTCCACGCACGGTGCCCGCAAGGGTCTGGCGGACACCGCCCTGCGGACCGCCGACTCGGGTTACCTCACCCGTCGTCTGGTCGACGTCTCCCAGGACGTCATCATCCGCGAGGAGGACTGCGGCACCGACCGCGGTCTGAAGCTGCGGATCGCCGACCGCCTCGAGGACGGTTCGCTGCGCAAGACGGAGAACGTCGAGACCTCCGTGTACGCGCGCTGCCTCGCCGAGGACATCGTGGTCGACGGCCAGGTGCTGGCCCCGGCCGGCACGGACCTGGGCGACGTGCTCATCGAGGAGCTCGTGGGCCGCGGTGTCGCGGAGGTCAAGACCCGCTCGGTCCTGACCTGCGAGTCCGCCGTCGGCACCTGCGCCATGTGCTACGGCCGCTCGCTGGCCACCGGCAAGCTGGTCGACATCGGTGAGGCGGTCGGCATCATCGCCGCCCAGTCCATCGGTGAGCCCGGCACCCAGCTGACGATGCGTACCTTCCACACCGGTGGTGTGGCCGGTGACGACATCACCCAGGGTCTGCCGCGTGTCGTCGAGCTCTTCGAGGCCCGTACCCCGAAGGGTGTCGCCCCGATCTCGGAGGCCTCCGGGCGCATCCGGATCGAGGAGACCGAGAAGACCAAGAAGATCGTCGTCACGCCGGACGACGGCAGCGACGAGACGGCCTACCCGATCTCGAAGCGTGCCCGTCTGCTGGTCGGCGAGGGCGACCACGTCGACGTGGGCCAGAAGCTCACGGTGGGTGCCACCAACCCGCACGACGTGCTGCGCATCCTGGGCCAGCGTGCCGTCCAGGTCCACCTGGTCGGCGAGGTCCAGAAGGTCTACAACTCGCAGGGTGTGTCGATCCACGACAAGCACATCGAGATCATCATCCGGCAGATGCTGCGCCGGGTGACGATCATCGAGTCGGGCGACGCGGAGCTGCTGCCCGGCGAGCTGGTCGAGCGCTCGAAGTTCGAGACCGAGAACCGTCGTGTGGTCCAGGAGGGCGGTCACCCGGCCTCCGGCCGGCCGCAGCTGATGGGTATCACCAAGGCCTCGCTGGCGACGGAGTCCTGGCTGTCGGCCGCCTCCTTCCAGGAGACGACCCGAGTCCTGACGGACGCGGCGATCAACGCCAAGTCCGACAGCCTCATCGGCCTCAAGGAGAACGTCATCATCGGTAAGCTCATCCCGGCCGGTACGGGTCTGTCCCGCTACCGCAACATCCGGGTCGAGCCGACCGAGGAGGCCAAGGCCGCGATGTACTCGGCTGTCGGCTACGACGACATCGACTACTCGCCGTTCGGCACCGGCTCCGGCCAGGCCGTTCCGCTGGAGGACTACGACTACGGTCCGTACAACCAGTAAGCGGGCAGTTCGGTCCGAGGGGCGGTCACTCCGTACGGGGTGGCCGCCCCTCGGCGTTGTCCGGGGCGCCCCGGCGTGTGCCGGAGCGGGCGGGAGGCGTGGTGCGCCGGTGTGTTTCCGCTCACGTCCGCGGCTGCCGAGCGGTGCCGGGAACCGTCCGGAGCATGGTTTCCGTCCGTAACAGTGCCGGAAACGTCCGCTCCAGCGCATCATGGAGGGACCCGGTGTCAACGGGGGAGATGGTGCTCGGTGTCGCATTCGCCGTATCCGCAGTGGCAGCCCTGGCAGCAGGGGCCCGGAGTTCCGCAGCCATGGGCCGGCCAGGCCGGTTCCCCGTCGATGCTGGCCTCGCACGCCGACCGGGAGCGCGCCATCGACGTGCTCCGCTCCGGCTACGGCGAGGGACGGCTGGAGAAGAGCGAGTTCGACCGCCGCGTCGCGCGGGCCTACGCGGCCCGTACGGTGGGCGAGCTGGCCCTGCTGGTGGCCGACCTGCCCCAGGGGCCGGTTCCGCACGCACCGGTCCCCGTGGGGGTTCCTCCGGCCTTTCTCCCGTTGCCGCCCCGGACGCGCACCAACGGCAAGGCGGTGGCGGCGGCGGTCTGCGGCGGGCTGTGCCTGTTCACGGCCGGGCTCACCGGCATTCCGGCGATCATCCTGGGCCATTCGGCGCGCTCGGAGATCCGGCGCACCGGTGAGGAGGGCGACGGGTTCGCGATCGCCGGACTGGTGCTCGGCTGGCTGTCGACGGCCGGCTGGGTGCTGCTGTTCATGGTGTCGTTCATGGTGGCGGCCGCCTCGGGCGGCTGACGGACCGGGCGCCGGGCTTGACGGCCCGGGTGTGACCCATTTGTTTTGACCGCAGCGAATGCGATAGGTACGCTCAGACCTTGTGCCTGGGGTGTGCCCTGGCCTTCGTGCGTGCCTTTCCACCGCACTGAGGGCTGTTGAACGGCCACCGCAATCTGCGCATTCTTTCTGCCTTGCGGCGGGAGTCCGCGTGATTCGACACACCCGACCGCGTGGGTCGGTGACGTTCCAGGTTAGCTGTACCCATCGGCACACAGAAACCGGAGAAGTAGTGCCTACGATCCAGCAGCTGGTCCGCAAGGGCCGGCAGGACAAGGTCGAGAAGAACAAGACGCCCGCACTCGAGGGTTCGCCTCAGCGTCGTGGCGTCTGCACGCGTGTGTTCACGACTACCCCGAAGAAGCCGAACTCGGCCCTGCGTAAGGTCGCGCGTGTGCGTCTGACCAGCGGCATCGAGGTCACGGCCTACATTCCGGGTGAGGGACACAACCTGCAGGAGCACTCCATCGTGCTCGTGCGCGGCGGCCGTGTGAAGGACCTGCCGGGTGTTCGTTACAAGATCATCCGCGGTTCGCTCGACACCCAGGGTGTCAAGAACCGCAAGCAGGCTCGCAGCCGTTACGGCGCCAAGAAGGAGAAGTAAGAATGCCTCGTAAGGGCCCCGCCCCGAAGCGCCCGGTCATCATCGACCCGGTCTACGGTTCTCCTCTGGTGACCTCCCTGATCAACAAGGTGCTGCTGAACGGCAAGCGCTCCACCGCCGAGCGCATTGTCTACGGCGCCATGGAGGGCCTGCGCGAGAAGACCGGCAACGACCCGGTCATCACGCTGAAGCGCGCTCTCGAGAACATCAAGCCGACCCTCGAGGTCAAGTCCCGCCGTGTCGGTGGCGCCACCTACCAGGTGCCGGTCGAGGTCAAGCCCGGCCGTGCCAACACCCTGGCGCTGCGCTGGCTGGTCGGTTACTCCCGCGCCCGTCGCGAGAAGACCATGACCGAGCGTCTGCTGAACGAGCTCCTCGACGCCTCCAACGGCCTGGGTGCCGCTGTGAAGAAGCGCGAGGACACGCACAAGATGGCCGAGTCCAACAAGGCCTTCGCCCACTACCGCTGGTAGTCGAAACCCCTTCGAAACCGAGAGAAGACTGAAGCCTTATGGCTACCACTTCGCTTGACCTGGCCAAGGTCCGCAACATCGGGATCATGGCCCACATCGACGCGGGCAAGACGACCACCACCGAGCGGATCCTGTTCTACACGGGCGTCTCCTACAAGATCGGTGAGACGCACGAGGGCTCCGCGACCATGGACTGGATGGAGCAGGAGCAGGAGCGTGGCATCACGATCACCTCTGCTGCGACCACCTGTCACTGGCCGCTTGAGAACATCGACCACACCATCAACATCATCGACACCCCGGGCCACGTCGACTTCACCGTCGAGGTGGAGCGCTCGCTGCGCGTCCTCGACGGTGCCGTCACGGTGTTCGACGGCGTGGCCGGTGTCGAGCCGCAGTCCGAGACGGTGTGGCGTCAGGCGGACCGCTACGGCGTTCCGCGTATCTGCTTCGTGAACAAGCTCGACCGCACCGGTGCCGAGTTCCACCGCTGCGTCGACATGATCTCCGACCGCCTGGGTGCGCAGCCGCTGGTCATGCAGCTGCCGATCGGCGCCGAGTCCGACTTCAAGGGCGTCGTCGACCTCGTGACGATGAAGGCCTTCGTCTGGTCCGCCGAGGCGACCAAGGGCGAGATGTACGACACCGTCGACATCCCGGCCACGCACACCGAGGCCGCCGAGGAGTGGCGCGGCAAGCTGCTCGAGGCCGTCGCGGAGAACGACGAAGAGCTGATGGAGCTGTACCTGGAGGGCACCGAGCCCACCGCGGAGCAGCTCTACGCGGCCATCCGTCGGATCACCATCGCGTCCGGCAAGGGCGGCGGCACCACCGTCACCCCCGTGTTCTGCGGCACCGCGTTCAAGAACAAGGGCGTGCAGCCCCTGCTCGACGCGGTCGTGCGCTACCTGCCCTCCCCGCTCGACGTCGAGGCCATCGAGGGCCACGACGTCAAGGACGCGGAGAAGGTCATCGAGCGCAAGCCGTCGGACGAGGAGCCCCTCGCCGCCCTCGCGTTCAAGATCATGAGCGACCCGCACCTCGGCAAGCTCACCTTCGTCCGCGTGTACTCCGGCCGTCTGGAGTCCGGCACCCAGGTGCTGAACTCCGTGAAGGGCAAGAAGGAGCGCATCGGCAAGATCTACCGCATGCACGCCAACAAGCGTGAGGAGATCGAGTCGGTGGGCGCCGGCGACATCGTCGCCGTCATGGGCCTGAAGCAGACCACCACCGGTGAGACGCTGTCCGACGACAAGAACCCGGTGATCCTGGAGTCCATGGACTTCCCGGCCCCGGTCATCCAGGTCGCCATCGAGCCCAAGTCGAAGGGCGACCAGGAGAAGCTCGGCGTCGCGATCCAGCGCCTGGCCGAGGAGGACCCCTCCTTCCAGGTTCACTCGGACGAGGAGACCGGCCAGACCATCATCGGCGGTATGGGCGAGCTGCACCTCGAGGTGCTGGTCGACCGCATGCGCCGTGAGTTCAAGGTCGAGGCCAACGTCGGCAAGCCGCAGGTCGCGTACCGCGAGACGATCCGCAAGTCGGTCGAGAAGGTCGAGTTCACCCACAAGAAGCAGACGGGTGGTACCGGCCAGTTCGCTCGCGTCATCATCGCGATCGAGCCGATCGAGGGCGGCGACGCCAGCTACGAGTTCGTCAACAAGGTGACCGGTGGCCGCGTGCCGAAGGAGTACATCCCTTCGGTGGACGCCGGTGCGCAGGAGGCCATGCAGTTCGGCATCCTCGCCGGCTACGAGATGACCGGTGTCCGCGTGACGCTGCTCGACGGTGCGTACCACGAGGTCGACTCCTCCGAGCTCGCGTTCAAGATCGCCGGTTCGCAGGCCTTCAAGGAGGCCGCGCGCAAGGCCAGCCCCGTGCTCCTCGAGCCGATGATGGCCGTCGAGGTCACCACGCCCGAGGACTACATGGGCGAGGTCATCGGCGACATCAACTCCCGCCGTGGTCAGATCCAGGCCATGGAGGAGCGGGCCGGTGCCCGCGTCGTGAAGGGCCTCGTGCCCCTGTCGGAGATGTTCGGCTACGTCGGAGACCTCCGCAGCAAGACGTCGGGTCGCGCAAGCTACTCGATGCAGTTCGACTCCTACGCCGAGGTTCCGCGGAACGTCGCCGAGGAGATCATCGCGAAGGCCAAGGGCGAGTGACGGGCTCCGTTTAACGGACACCGTCCGCACGCTTTAGGCTTGACCCCGGAGCTTGCAGGTGGACGTCCCGCCGCCATCGTGGCGGGGCGTCCCGGGCCCGGGTTTCCCAGCACAGATCACCTGGCGCCGATGAAGTAAGGCGTACAGAACCACTCCACAGGAGGACCCCAGTGGCGAAGGCGAAGTTCGAGCGGACTAAGCCGCACGTCAACATCGGCACCATCGGTCACATCGACCACGGTAAGACGACCCTCACGGCCGCCATTACCAAGGTGCTGCACGACGCGTACCCCGACCTGAACGAGGCCTCGGCCTTCGACATGATCGACAAGGCGCCGGAAGAGCGCCAGCGTGGTATCACCATCTCGATCTCGCACGTCGAGTACCAGACCGAGTCGCGTCACTACGCCCACGTCGACTGCCCCGGTCACGCGGACTACATCAAGAACATGATCACCGGTGCCGCCCAGATGGACGGCGCGATCCTCGTGGTCGCCGCGACCGACGGCCCGATGCCGCAGACCAAGGAGCACGTGCTCCTGGCCCGCCAGGTCGGCGTTCCGTACATCGTGGTCGCGCTGAACAAGGCCGACATGGTGGACGACGAGGAGATCCTGGAGCTCGTCGAGCTCGAGGTGCGCGAGCTCCTCTCCGAGTACGAGTTCCCGGGCGACGAGGTTCCGGTCGTCAAGGTCTCGGCTCTGAAGGCCCTCGAGGGCGACAAGGAGTGGGGCAACTCGGTCCTCGAGCTCATGAAGGCCGTGGACGAGTCCATCCCCGAGCCCGAGCGTGACGTCGACAAGCCGTTCCTGATGCCGATCGAGGACGTCTTCACCATCACCGGTCGCGGTACGGTCGTCACCGGCCGCATCGAGCGTGGTGTCCTCAAGGTCAACGAGACCGTCGACATCATCGGCATCAAGCCGGAGAAGACCACCACCACGGTCACCGGCATCGAGATGTTCCGCAAGCTGCTCGACGAGGGCCAGGCCGGTGAGAACGTCGGTCTGCTGCTCCGCGGCATCAAGCGCGAGGACGTCGAGCGCGGCCAGGTCATCATCAAGCCGGGCTCGGTCACCCCGCACACCGAGTTCGAGGCCCAGGCCTACATCCTGTCGAAGGACGAGGGTGGCCGCCACACCCCGTTCTTCAACAACTACCGCCCGCAGTTCTACTTCCGCACGACGGACGTGACCGGCGTCGTGACCCTCCCCGAGGGCACCGAGATGGTCATGCCGGGTGACAACACCGAGATGAAGGTGGAGCTCATCCAGCCCGTCGCCATGGAGGAGGGCCTGAAGTTCGCCATCCGTGAGGGTGGCCGGACCGTGGGCGCCGGCCAGGTCACCAAGATCAACAAGTGAGCTTGCTGATCTGACCGGGTAGCTCCACCGCGAGCACCTGGGAGGGCCCGCACGACTTCGGTCGTGCGGGCCCTTCTGCGTTGTGGCGTCAGCTCCCTGCTGTGCGGACCACTCGTTCGCGGGACAGATGGCGCATCTGCGCGAAGCGGACCCGTCGGCGCCCATATTTTTGCGCCATGGTCAGCTCATCCCATGAGGCACTGCACCGGATCTTCCAGCAGGAACCGGGCCTCTTCGCACGCGCCGCCAGGAATCTCGGCGTCGCCTTCCCCCCACCCTTGTCCGCGTCCGAACTCTCCACCGACCTCACGGAGACGCGGCCGTTGGAGCGTCGGGTGGACACCTTGCTGCGCATGGAGACCGAGGACGGCAGTTTCGTGCTGGCGGTCGAGTCCCAGAGCGCGCCCAGCGCGGACAAGCCGGCCAGCTGGGCCTACTACCTCTCCCACGTGTACGCCAAGTACGGCATCCCACCGGTGCTGCTCGTCGTGTGCCCGGACCGGAAGACGGCCGCATGGGCCGCCCAGCAGTTCGACATCGGCCCCCGTCAGTGGCCCTCCCTCACCCTGCGGCCGCTGGTCCTGGGGCCCAATGACGTGCCGGTGATCGACAGCCCCGACGAAGCCGCCCGGGACATTTCGCTCACGATCCTCTCGGCCGCTCTTCACCGTTGCGAGCCGGAAGCCGATGCCATACTGAACGCGTTGGCAAAGGCGCTGAAAAGCCTGTCGGCCGACGACGAGACCACCGCCGGCACCTTCATCGAACTCACGGAACAAGGCCTCGGCACGTCCCGGGCCGCGGATCTCTGGAGGCATCTCATGGCCGTCGACCTCTCCTTCTTCCAGTCGCAGACCGCGCAGAAGCTCCGGCAGGAGGGCCGTGAGGAGGGCCGTGAAGAGGGTCGTGAAGAGGGTCGCGAGGAGGGCCGTGAAGAGGGTCGGGCCGAGGGGCTGGCGAGTGCGCTTCTTCTGCTGTTGCGTCATCGGGGCGTCGCGGTGACCGAGGAGGACCGGC